>CAWEHK010000035.1:0-110488 GCA_963808625.1 uncultured delta proteobacterium | reverse complement strand
GAGCTCTTTTCTCCTCGGGTTGGATGCACAGATATTCGATGGTCTGACGCTGGGTGCTATGATAGAAGCATATCATGCGCTCAGGTAACCCTGCCCCGACGATGACGCGCTGATTCAGCCCAATCTGAGCCAGGAATGGTGGGCACATCTTCTTGTGCTGCCCATCCCTATTCACCAGATCCATTGTCCATCAGAACAAATCGTCGGTATGAGCCCGATTCCACGCCGGGCCTCTGGGAACGGGAAGGATTCCAGAAGTAACGATTGCGAGGCTAAAACACGCCATTTTCGCGGCGAAATGGGGAACCCGTGCACCATTTTGGCTATCGGGATCACATCACACGCAATCTTGGTCCAGTTCCTGCGGCGGGAACCGCCGTCTCTCCGGCTTTCCAAGTCCTCACGGTGGCAAAGGTAGAGGTGGGCTGCGGAAAACCAAGATTTTTAGATCCCGTATTTCTTCCTGCGTCGCCAGAGGGTTACCGAATCCATTCCCAGCACTTCGGCCGCTTCCTCCAGCGATTGAGTTACCGCTAAGAGACGCCCTGGCAAGACTGAAGAAAACTCATGAACGACCGTTGCCCGGAAGCTCTCTCCAGTGAGCGGGACAAGGGGGGCAATCGCTCTCCGACCCCCGCTCATCAACAAAAAGATTGACGGATGCCGATCACTTCAGCATGACAAGAGGAGCCCACCGTCGCTTCGCTCCGACGGCGATCGGCATCACTCGCAATAGTGATCGCCATCAAATCGGAATCAGTGATCGGCATCGTCGGAATACGCATCGACAGCATGCCGGCGGCCCAAACCCGATTTGAGGCTGCGTCAGCAGGTCTGCTAGGCGCTAAAGTAAGGGCTTCCGAGGGGATCTCGCGGGAACGAGGTGCCTCCATCACAGCGTGAACCGTTCCCAGAACGCGGCATCTGGGGGGCTTCAGGCCGGCGGCACTTCTACGGGATAACGACGTTACGTCCGTCTGAAGCGATCCTAAACCCTGCGGCGCTAAAGCGGATCTATCGGCCGGTTGACTGTGCGAAGGGCACCTAGCCCCGGAGAAAGCATATTAACTCGGACATTTCATCCGGCTTAGCAAAGTCAGCTCGTCGCTTATCGTACAGGAGGATAGGAATTTGTTTATCTGAGCAATCATCCAGCTTGACTGGTATGACTCTTCTCGTTTCGTGCGAACTGCGTTCGCGATTAAGAATCGGACCGTATTCAAGACGGCACCAATTTGACTTCCCAAGATTCCTGCTAAGGCAAACGATTACGTACCGACTATGCTGAAGGCCCTCCTCGATCTTTGATGTGACATCATCGCCAAAGTTTATCTGTTCGTGGTCAACCCAGCAACGAATCCGAGCTTCACGGAGTTTCTGCACGAGCGTCTTTACCGCTGGCAAGTCCTGTGAAGAATGACAGATGAAGACATCGAAGTCGAGAGTCGACATAGCTTCCACCCCCTCCATATTGTACCGTCGGTAATCAACCATCGCCCAGACGAGTTGCAGGAATGAGAGGTGGTCTGATTCGCGGAAATCGACACACGACGCAGACCGCAACCATTCGGGGACAATCGGCGGCCAGCCGGCACCGGGAAGGACGAGGAGGATCACCGGTTTCTTGCGGCTGGCGAAGGCTTGAAGGAAACGGACCAATTCCGGCGTTTTCCAGGCCTCGGAAGCTCTGTCGCCAACAAGAACGAATACCGCATCGAAGTGGTCGACGTTCGAGGTGGGATGCCATCTATTCGACGCGATGCCTGCCTTCTGTAACCGTTTCTCGATGCTGCCGAGAGCGGAGGCACTCCGGGAGCCACGGAACAGACAGACCCGGCAGTGTGAGGCGGGTGGACAGGTGGAAGTCAGGCGTCGATTTTGGACTCGCTTGAGAAGATCGGCTTCGTACGAATCAATAGTCTCGAACATTTCGAAATCTCTGATGAATACGGGAATCGCCGAGTCTTCAACGAGCTCCTTTTGACTCATCCCTTTCAGCAAACCTCGAATTCGGATGCCCCGAGCAAAGGCTGCTCCAATAGCGAGCCACACAAAGCGACGGTCGAGAAATGCCGGGACCGAGCGCGTATTCAACTGCTCTGCGCGGGTGGGTGTAACAAGAATCAGTACCTCGTCGGCGAAGCTCAGGGCATCCAGCACATGCGATGCGGGATCGCCTCGGATGCAGGCCTGGTCGAGAAAGACAGTCGCCCCACAGCGTGTGATCCCTCCAGCGATGTCGAGAACCGAAAGTTCGTCGGCTGGAGCGTAACTGAGGAAGACGGCCCATCGCGGTACACGTTCGGAATCTTTTGGAGGCGCCACAGTACTTTCTCCGCGTAAACCCACACGCCTATCCGCGCCTTACTCGAATTCCAGTGTCCGCATCGCCCCCTCGCCAATGATCCACTTGATCGCGTCAAAGCCTTGGCGCAGTGTTGCCAGTTTGGCTTCATAATCCTGCGCCTTGTCCCTCTCCGCTTTCGTCTGTCCACTCACTTTCTCCGAAGCCGCCCGGCTGGCGTCCCACTGAATCAGGCAGTAGAGTGCGATTACCGTGAGGACCGTAGTTGGATCTCTTCCCTCTAACCCTGGTGTGCATCTGAGCAGGTTCAGCGTATCATTCAAGTAATCCGGGTTGCTAAGAATGACGCTGCTGGCCGCGTGGAGGCACATGTTAATGGCGAATATGTTGCCATGTACCCGGTTGAACTCCGCAGCCGCAAACTCCAGCTTCTCCCGGATGACATCCGCGTGCTCATCCAGAAACTCCTTAGAAATCTTCAGCTGCTTAAAGAACACTTCTTCGTAGAAAGCCACCTTTCCTCCTTCTTCAGGACGGCACGTAGCGGTTAGGCGGAATGGCCAACAGAGGCTTATACAACCACTCGTACCAAGCATGGCCGACCTCGTGAAATGGGTCGAAACCCTCTTCGGGATAGCCGTGGAACGGAAAAAGGTGAACACAGCGATGCTCGTGCCCACGCGCAAGTCGCCAGCTGATCTGAGAACCCGTCACGCGGAGTTCCCGAACATGCATCTCGGAGGCAAATGCATACCCGCGATGCTGCCCTGCGAATGATCTCCATACACAAAAATAGTCTGGCGTGTCTTCGAACCTGGCCAGAGTCAGCGGAAAACCTGCGGGGTAATCGAGGTGGGAGCAATAATAGGCCCGGAAAGCAATGGAAATCCTGTCCTTCCCCGCCCCCCTCTGCTCGTCGGGGCGCAGGATCAGTTTCTCCGTGTAAAACTCCTGATTCGGATACACGGATATAATACGATAAAGGTGGCAGGTCAGTTCCCTTTCGTTCGGCTGAAAGAAAGGCATACCACCATATCGGACGTGAATGGGCTTGCTCTTGAGCGTAACTGTTGCCCGCAATGGACCTGTATTGGACCAGACAAGGGTGTAGTCCGATTCTTTCCCCGGTTCGCCTAGCATCGATTCAAGTTGATACGATCTCCGCTCCCACGGCAGCGCGGCCATGTCGATATGGGTTAACTGACCCCAACGTTTTTCGGCCGAATGAGGGCGAAAGAGGACTGGGGCAAGCGCCTCGGGTGGCCCTCCCCTCCAAGCGCGATGGTGAAGAACGGAGGTCGCAGCCCCGCTGTAGTTGAGCGGCGCGTTCACTTCTGGTCTAGGAACCAGGCTGAAATATACTTGGAGACCATCGGACGACACCTGGTCTTGCTGTGTGGGGGCACCGCCGTTGAGGAGTTTCACGCCAACATAACGTTTCTCGGGGTTCCAGGGCACCTCGCCGACCCCTGGAGTAGGGTAATGCTCAACCCTCAGGAGATGTGGGTTTACGGAATCAGCAAAGTTGTGGGGATTTCCTGCTTCGAGCGAGAACTCGGCTGTGTGCCGTGTGTAATCCGTATCCCCTGGCGGCGTATTCCGCGAAAAAAACGTCAAAGTGCGGTACCCTGCCTCCCGGCCAAACGGATAATCGATCTGGAACGCTTCCTCGGAAGACCCTGTCCGCCAATTCCGTACAAGCCGGAGAGTCTTGTCATATAGATCAGGTGGTACGCCCGCCGACTCCAAGTCGACCTCAACATAGTCGCTGCGTTCGTCAGACGAGGGGTTGGCGACCTTGATGGTGTGTTTGAACGACATGAGCCCTCCACTTAAGAAACCTGCAAGTAAGGTATTTAGAGCGCTTGATATCGCAGAATGTGCCTGGCGTCAACTATTTTCACCGGGTAACGACAATTATCTTTCCCGCTGCATTATTTGAGTGAAGACCACTGGTTCTCCTTTCCCAACTGGTATTCCGGCCAATTTTATCGATAAGCCGCTGATTCCCTTCTTTCTCCCACAACAGCCTGCCACCGAACGGGAAAATGCTTTCTCACTGCTGAGGAATTGATCACTGCCGTGACTCAACACATTCCCGCCAAACATTTTCAGATGGTGATGTACTGCGGGCGTGATCGATTAAGTCTTCAGGATCAGGGTTTGTGGTCAATCATCAGTTGGTTGGACCGATACGTACGCCGGCTAATGGCGGAGGCGCGAGCCGCATCCTGTGTAAACATTTTGTTCTGACTATCAGAACCGATCGTCTGGATGAGCCAGATTCCACGCCGGGCCTCTGGGAACGAAGGGCTCCAGAAGTAACGATTGCGAGCCCGAAACACGCCATTTGCGTGGCGAAATGGGGAGCCAGAGCACCATTTGGCTATCCGGATCACATCACACGCAATCTTGGTCCCGTTCCAGTGGCGGGAACTGCCCGCTTTCCTGCTTTCCGAGTCCTCGCGGTAGCAAAGTTAGAGGTGGGCTGCGGAAAACCAAGATTTTTAGATCCCGTATTTCTTCCTGCGCCGCCAGAGGGTTACCGAATCCATTCCCAGCACTTCGGCGGCTTCTTCGAGCGATCGGGCTGCCGCCAAGACCCGCCGAATGTGCATTTCTTCAATTTTCTCGAGGGAAACCAGGTCGCCGATATGGGGCATCGGTTCTTTTGCGGGTGCAAGCCTTACCGGCAAGTGTTCCACGCCGATGCGCTCGTCGCTGCAGAGGAGCACGGCGCGTTCGATGGCATTATGCAGTTCGCGGACGTTGCCGGGCCAGTCGTATCGCTGAAGCACCCCAAGCGCCTCCTCCGTCAGGCCCAGAATGTGGCGATGATTCCGCCTGGCAAAGAAGGCCAGCATGCGCTCGGCCAGCGGCAGGATATCTTCACGCCGCTCCCGGAGGGGAGGGATGACGATGTCCACCACATTGAGGCGATAGAAAAGGTCTTCCCGGAAGGTCCTGGCCTTTACAGCGGCTTCGATGTCGGCATTCGTTGCCGCCATGATGCGCACGTCTGCCTTGCGCATCTGCAATTCCCCCAGGCGCTCGTAAGTCTTTTCCTGGAGGACCCGCAAGAGCTTGGGTTGGATCGAGAGCGGCAAATCGCTGATTTCATCGAGCAGGAGCGTCCCCCCCTGGCACGCGGCAAGACGCCCGGGATAGTCCCGCACGGCGCCGGTAAACGCCCCCTTTGCATGGCCGAACAGTTCGCTCTCCAGGAGCTCCGCCGACAGGGACGGGCAAGAGACCACGCAAAATGGCTTGCCGGCGCGACTGCTCCAGGAGTGGATCGCGCGCGCGAGCACCGTTTTGCCCGTGCCGCTCTCCCCGCTGATCAGGATCGTTGCTTCGCTGTCGGCAACCTTGCGGGCCAACTCAAGGGTTCGCTGCATCACCGGGCTTTGCGTTGCAAGGTCCACCTCCGGGGAGATCTCACTCAGAGTTTCCTGGAGTGCCGCAACTTTTTGTTCCAACGCCCGCACTTCGGCCACTTTGCGCGCCAACAGCGCAACCTGGTCATGGGTGAACGGCTTGGGGAGATAATCGAAGGCACCGCGCCGCATGGCTTCGACCGCCGTATCCACGGCGGCGTAGGCCGTGATGACGACAATCCTGGTCCAGGAACAGAGCGAGCGCAGCGCCGGGATCAGCTCCATCCCCGATTCCGTACCCAGGCGCAAATCGACCAGCGCCAGATCAAACGGTCGCCGCGTGGCTTCGCTCAGGGCATCCTTCACATTGCTTACGGCGGTAACGTGATGCCCCTCGGCCTCGAGCGAAATCCCGAGCACCTTGCGAATATTGGGCTCGTCGTCTACCAACAGGACGGTAAGAGATGGAACAGAATCTTCGTGGCCTTCCATCGGCGGTTCCCCCGGTAAATATCTGCTTCCCTTCTGCTCATCAAACCTCCCAATCATACCGCTGAATTTCTATTATGCTACAAAAACGCATGCTGCAAACACGAGGTTATGTGATATTCTCCAAAACACCCGATGGCCGGGGATAAATTCCCGGCCAGGTGAAATGCCGCAATGGAGATTATCGAGAGCTTGCCACTCAGGAGGGACCAATGGATTTGATTGCCACCGCCGTCGCCAAGGGCCAATCGGCGCTCGGTGAATACGAATCGAAGCAGTTTCTGGCCGGCTTCGGCATTCCTGTGACGCGGGAAGTCCTGGTTCGGGACGCCCAGGCAGCCGCCCGGGCCGCCGCCGAGATGGGTTTCCCGGTGGTTCTCAAAGCAGCCGGGGCCACGCTCTTTCACAAGACCGAGGTCGAAGGGGTGAGTTTGAACCTGAGGGCCGAGAAGGATGTGGAACGAGAGGGGCAGCGCCTGCTGGAAATTCCCGGATGTGAAGCCTTGTTGGTTCAGGAAATGGTCAAGGGCGGCCGGGAATTGGTGTGCGGCCTGATCAGGGACCCTCATTTCGGTCCCTGTGTCATGTTCGGGATCGGCGGCATTCTGACGGAAATCCTGAAAGATACCTCCTTCCGCCTTGCCCCTCTGACTTCCTGGGATGCCCGAGAGATGCTCATGGAAATTCGCGGCAAAAAGATTCTCGAACCCTTCAGGGGCGAAGCTGCCGTGGATCTGGACAGGTTGTGTCAGACCCTGATGGCCCTGGGTGAAATAGGACTCAAGCACGAAGCCGTTGCCGAGGTGGACATCAATCCCCTGAAGATCCGCCCCGACGGAACGCCCGTGGCCGTGGACGCGCTGGTGGTCTTGAAGAGTGAAAAATCTTAGGCATCGTCCAGGAATAACTTGCTCTCTTTCTGACTTTCTTTTGAACCACGGAACACACGGAATACACGGAAGAAGAATCGGTTTTGGTTTCCGTGTGTTCCGTGTATTCCGTGGTGAAAAATTCGGTTGAGGCAGCGACCATTTTTATGAAATTTACCCGGAGAGATGACCATGAAAGGAAAAATTGCCCCCTTTTTTGAGCCTGCGAGCGTCGCCATCATCGGGGCCTCGGGAAACCCGGGAAAACCCGGCCATGATGTGATCCGAAACATCCTCGCCAATGATTATGCCGGCAGGCTCTTCCTGGTCAACCCCAGAGGTGGAGAGATTCTTGGCCTTCCGGTTTTTCCCTCGATCGCCGGCCTGCCCGACGGCGTCGACCTCGCCATCATCCTCCTCCCCGCCAAGGACACCCCCAAGGCCCTTCGCGAATGCGCCGAAAAGGGGATCGGTCAGGTGGTCCTCTCGGCCGGAGGGTTTGCCGAAGTGGACGAATTCGGGGCGAAGATTCAGCAGGAAATGATCGATATCATCCGGGAGAAAGGGATTCGCGTCCTGGGACCCAACACTTCCGGGCACACCTCAACGCCGCATCATTTCACCTCGACCTTCTTCCCGCTCGGCAAGATCCGGCGCGGCAAGGTTTCCTACATTGCCCAAACGGGCAACTTCGCCACCCACACGATGAAACACATTCTCACCGCAGAGCACTTCGGCGTCGCCCGAGTCATCGGCCTCGGGAACAAAATCGATATCGATGAGAGCGACGCGCTCGAGTATCTGGGCGACGACCCCGAAACGACCGGGATCATCATGTACCTCGAGAGCATCAAACGGCCGCGGCGCTTTTTGGAGGTCGCCAGTGAGGTCACCCGGCAAGAAACCGGTGGTGGTGTTGAAAAGCGGCTCGACGGAAGCCGGGAAGCACGCGGCAGTAGCCCACACCGCCGCGATGGCCGCCGAAGATCGCCTCGTCGATGCCCTGCTGCGCCAGGCCGGCATTGTTCGCATTTGGGATTACACGCACCTGGTGCTGGCGGGAAAGGCCCTGTCCATGCTTCCCCTGCCGCGCGGCAACCGGGTCAGCTTCCTCGCCCCCTCCGGCGCCATGCTCGTGGTGCTTACCGACCTCTGCGTCCGTCTGAACCTTGAAGTGCCGGACCTGAGCCCGGAAGCCCTCCAGCGCATTCAGGAGATCAGCCCTCCCTTCATCAGGATGAGAAACCCCGTCGATATCTGGGCCGCCGCCTCGGTGAACGGCGTCGAATTCGGATACCGGGAAGGGATGGAAGCGGTGCTCAAAGACCCGAATATCGACGCCGTGGTCCCGGTCTTGATGCTGACTGAGGATACCGGGGTGCCGCTCCTTCGATTTCCTCGTGGAGATGGCCCGGAAATACCCGGATAAACCGGTCCTGGTAACCTTCAGCGGCGACAAGCGCTTCGAGGATGAGTGCAAGGCTTATATCGAACCCCTCGGCGTCCCTTCTTTCCCGGAGATCGAACAACCCTTCGAGGTGCTCTCGATCCTGTCACGCTGTGCGGCGGCAATGAGGCGGCCACGCTGAGTAAAGCTCCAGTGAAAGGGGTGTCCGCGTCCAGTTCGTGATACCAAATGACGTTCTCGGATTTTCCGCTGCGCCGTGGCAGCTCGCAGTAGTCACCATCAAGGCATTTGTTCAGACGTTTTGGACACCTTCTCAGGAAAATGAAGAGGCATCTATCCTTATCCCCTTCGGACACTTTTCGGGAAGCTTGCTGATGAACAAGCTCAAGACCTCGGGTGGCACCTGCAGGAGTCGGAGGCGATGGAGGCCGGCGGCGTCGCGGGGGTCCTGAGCCAGGCGCAGGGCCTTTACCAGGGCGGCCGGTTTGATCTCGCCACGCGCAAGATCCGGGTCGGCGTGACACACCCCGCAGAGGATGCAGGTTGCCGGATCTTCGAGCCGGCGCGCAACCTCCGGGGCCATCCGACCGTCGTAGCCATCCCGCAAAACGAGCCATGGAACAACCGCTTTGAGCGAGTCGAAGAAGGGTTCCAGATCCACCACCAGGTCCTTCAGTTGTCGGAAATGGGGAAGCGGCTCCAGGACGATCGGTCCACCGCCGGCTGCAGCCTTTTGCATCAGTGTTTGACAGGCCAGCGCCGGCTGCCCGTTGATGCATACGGCGCACGAACCGCAAATGGCGCTCCGGCAGGAACGGCGAAAAGCGAGGCCGGGGTCCTGCTGCCAGGCGAGCAGCAGAGCGTCCAGCACCGTCTGGGTTGCCTCCAGAGTCAGCGCAAATTCCTGGAACCAGGGAGCCGTATCGCTCTCCGGATCAAATCGACATATCTTGAGAACCGTTTCCATTTCGGCAGCTTCTTTCCTCTCCAAGACCGGCAAATCATCACCGGACCAATGACCAGGTTTGTGGGGCAGGCTTTCCAGCCTGCCTAGAGCCTTTTGGCAGGCTGGAATAGCCTGCCCCACGGTAAACACATCAACATGATGTCCGTCGTTCCTTGCAGACGCTCAGTTTTTGCCCAAGAAAACAACTTGCACTCATTTTAGCCCTTCTCTGAACCACAAGGCCACGATAAGCACGAAGAAATCACTTCGTCTCCTTCGGCTCTTCGTGTCCTTCGCGGTAAACGAAGGCCATTTATCTCTTGGCCACGCCCCCTCAGTAACCCCGCTCCTCGGGTTGATAGCGGGTGATCGCAACCGGGCCGGCACTGAACTCGGGACCGTCGGCTCGCCTTGCGGGCGAAGGTATGGTGCAGCCATTTCCGGTCGTCCCGCTGCGGGTAGTCCAGGCGGTAGTGAGCCCCCCGGCTCTCGGTGCGCGCCAGCGCCCCGCGGGCGATGATCTCCGACAGATCCAAAAGATAGCCCACTTCCAGGTAATCCATAAGGGCATAATCGAAGGGTTTTGCCTCCCCGGTCAGCGAGAGCCTCCGATAGCGCTCCCGCAAATGCCCCAGGCGCGCCACGGCATCTTCGAGTTCGCTGCCGGTCCTGAAGACTCCGACCTGGTTGGTCATAAGCGTGGTCATCTCGCGGCGGATGGCGAAGGTGCTGTCATCGGACCGGGACCTTGGCCGCGGCGCCGCCAGCAAGGCGTTCCACGGTTCCAGGGCACGCCTCAGGACCGTGCTGGAAAGGTTCAGCCAGGGCTGCCCCCGGACGAGTTCCACGGCCTTTTTGCCCGCCCGCCGGCCGAAAACCACGGTTTCGAGGAGCGAGTTGCCGCCCAGCCGATTTGCGCCGTGCACGCTGACGTTGGCAACCTCGCCGGCCGCCAGCAGCCCCGGCAGCGTGGTCTTTCCCCATAGGTCCGTCCGCACCCCGCCCATGCTGTAGTGCTGGGCCGGTTCTATGGGCATGGGCACGCTCACCGGATCGACGCCGGCGTAGCGGATGGCAAGGTCTCTCACCTGGGGCAGCCGCTCGGCCACCAGGGCCTCACCGAGATGGGTGAGGTCGAGATGCACGCAGTGCCCGTCAAAGCCCCGCCCTTCTTTGATTTCCTTGAAAATCGCCCGCGCCACCACATCACGGGGAGCCAGCTCCATCTTCTCCGGAGCGTAGCGGGCCATGAACCGTTCCCCCTCGGTGTTGCGGAGATACCCCCCTTCCCCGCGGGCGGCCTCGGAGACGAGGATGTTCGTGCCATAGAGCGTGGTCGGGTGAAACTGCACGAACTCCATATCGGAAAGCACCGCTCCTGCCCGGTAGGCGATTGCCATGCCGTCGCCCGTGTTGGCGTGACCGTTGGTCGTTTTGAAGAAGGCCCGGCCGTAACCGCCGGTTGCGAGGATGATCTGTCTGGCACGGATAACCTCGAGCCTTGCCCTCGCCAGATCGTAGACCAAGGCCCCGGCCACGCACCCATCTTCAAGCAGAAGTTCGAGAAGATACCACTCCGGGTAGACCTTCACGCCACGCTTCAGGACTCTGTTCGTACAGGGTATGCAGGACCACATGGCCGGAAAAATCAGCGGCAAAGCAGCCGCGCGGAAAACCGGCGCCGCCGAGAGAGCGTTGAGCAATGCCGCCGTCAGCGCGGCGCGTCCACGTTACGCCCATCCTCTCGAGTTCGAGAATGACTTCCGGTCCATCGGCGCAGAGCACCTCGATGGCATCCTGGTCGCCCAGGTAATCGCTCCCTTTCACGGTATCGAAAATATGGGCCTCAACACTGTCGTCCTCGCCCAGGGCGGCATTGAAGCCTCCCTGCGCCGCCCCGCTGTGCGAGCGGGTGGGATAGACCTTGCTCAGCACGGCGACATCGGCGCTCTCCGAGACGGTGAGCGCAGCCATGAGACCGGCCAGCCCTCCTCCGACAATAAGCACTTCATGCATGATCATGGCGACTGCTCCTCGATTTTGCCCTGTCCGTCAAAGCCCCCACCCTTGCTTGAGGCTCCCGGGAAGCTTTCGAAACGCAGTGTTTCCTTATCCAATATTCTCCTTTTCCTCAAATCAATTCTTCATTTTCATCGCGCCCCGACCGGTGTAAGGTGCTTGGCGAATATTTGAGAGAATTAACCGCAGAGCACGCTGAGATCGCAGAGAAAGCTAATCATTTCAGAGCAAAATCCCTCTGCGCACTCTGCGTTCTCCGCGGTGAAAAGAGACACCTTTCATTCTTACCGCAGAGCGCGCTGAGATCGCAGAGAAAGCTAATCATTTCAGAGCAAAATCTCTCTGCGTACTCTGCTTTCTCCGCGGTGAAGAAAGAAACCTTTCATCCTTAACGAGTACCGATAGAAAAATGAAAACAGAGATGAAACCCTGCCTTGCTGATATTCGCGTGCTCGAACTGGGTCAGGTGCTCGCGGCGCCCTATGCCGGGATGATCCTGGGAGACCTGGGAGCCGACGTCATTAAGATCGAATCACCCGATGGCGGAGATAGCGCGCGCCGCACGCCTCCTCACTTTTACCACGGGGAGAGCATCTATTTCATGGCCCTCAACAGGAACAAGAGAAGCATCGTCCTCGATCTCAATAAAGCGGCGGGGCGGCGCGTGTTCTACGACCTGGTCAAGAAAGCGGACGTGGTGCTGGATAACTTGAGGCCGCCCGCCCTGGAGAAGTTACAGATCAACCACGAGGTCTTGCAGCGCTACAACCCCGCCATCGTCTCGTGCTCCATCAACGGTTATGGCTCTGATACGCCGGACTGTGCCAAGCCTTCCTTTGACCTGATGATGCAGGCGCGAGGAGGAGGCATGAGTCTGACAGGAGAGCCGGGCGGACCGCCGCTTCGCATGGGGGTTTCCATCTCCGACCATGTTGCCGGGATCTATGCCGTAGCGGGGATTCTGGCGGCGCTCCACGCCCGCCAACAGACCGGCAGGGGGCAAAAGCTCGAAGTCCCTCTTTTCAGCACCATGATTTCGCTGTTGAGCTACGAGGCAGCCTTTCACCTTTATTCCGGGGAAGTGCCGGGTCCCGTTGGGTCCGGCCACCGGTCGTTAATGCCCTATAATGCCGTCAAGACCAAAGACGGCCATATCGTGATCGATGCCCATCTGCCCAAGTTCTGGTCGTCGTTCTGCCGGGCCTTGAACGTCAAAGAGCTCGAGCATGACCCCAGGTTCCATAACCTGGAAGCGCGAAACAACCACCGGCAGGAACTGCTCAATCTGTTGAACACCATCTTTGCCATGAAAACCAGCCGGGAATGGCTCGAAATTCTGGAGGCGAACGGCATCCCCTGCGCGCCCATCAATGACCTGAACGCGGCCCTCAACGACCCCGCCACCCGGGCGCTGAACATGGTGGTGGAGATCGACCACAAAGGCGTCGGCCTTACCTTCAAGACCGCCGGGAATCCCATTCGCATGCCAAACAGTGAACAACAACCCTACACCTCCCCTCCCCTGCTGGGAGAGCACACCGAGGCTATATTGAAGGAACTCCTGGGCTATTCCGAGGGGAAGATAAAAAATCTCTTGCAGCAGAAGGCATTGTGTCGAGCACCGGCCAGAACTGAGATTGCTTAGTACGCCCCCGCATAAATGGGTGTCCGAATGCCACTCGTCATTCCCGCGTTTCTGGCGGGAATCCAGGCTGTGCAAATGCCCTGGATTCCCGCTAAGAGCATGCGGGAATGACGACCAGGTGGTAATGGACACTTTATTCTGCTGAGCTGTACTTAGTACAATGTCGCAAAAAAGGGTGTCCAAATTCGATGCGTCGATGCGTAGGTTGGGTTTCGTTCCGTTGCGAAACACGCACAGCATTGTGGAATATTCGGGGAACGAAACCCAACAAGAGCCTGAAGCGGAATGTTGGGTTTCGTTCCTCGATCAATCAGGGTAGTGTGAACCGCAGTCATGGTGAGGAACGAAACCCAACCTACGAGGCTACGAGGCTAAAGGTATTCGGACACTTTATTCTGCTGTGCTGTAACTCTTCGAGGGTGACCACGAGTGGCCGTTTCTCTAAATCTAGCCATTATCCCACCAGAAAAGACCGCGACGCATCCTGGTTCGCCCTCACACATAGCTTTGGAATTCTTTTCTGCGGAACGCGTATGAACCTCAGGGCCGCAGTCGCTTGGCCGTGAGCGTCGGCAATGGAGTGGCCGGTTATGAGTTATTCCGTGGCAGCCCCTTGTATTCCGGCTAGATTTTTCGGGTGTCGATCCAGGTCACCCTGCCGGTACGCCGCTTTACCTCATTGTACATGTGCGCCGTCCCGCCCGGCCCGTCGCCTCCGCCACCGTCCCAGAGGCAGATGAAACGCACCTTGTCCAAGCCCCAGGCCAGGGCAGTATAGAGCAGCCAGAGGTTGCAGCGCTCATAGGGATAACCTTGCCCGGCATTGCGCGGCGGCTCGCCCAGTTCTTCGGGCGCAGCACGGAGCGGTATACGGAGTCGGTCTCTGGCATTCAGGTAACGATTCCGCCATGCCTCGCCGCCGCGAAGCACCGAGTTCTGGATGAACTCCGGTTCACGAAATGGTTGGAGCCACTGGACTTTCATACCGCATTGCAGACATGCCTCGGTGAAAAGGAGGTCCCCTCCACAGGCGCCCTGCGTGAGCGCCAGATCTTCCGGACCCGCGCCTGACAGGTCCAGCGCCTCGGCAATCTTCTGCGCGGCGCTGGTTTCCTTGTCAGGGGGAAGCGAGGGATGGCGCGGCCGGGTTCATCGATCATGTGGCCGCTGAAGAGGAATACCTGGCGGGGGCGCCAGCTATCCTCGGGTTTGGTAAGCTTTTGCAGAGTCCGGTCAAAGGTGGCGATGCCGGCTTCGACGACACCCGGGCGGAAGCCGAGGTCCTTCAGCAGGTCCAGTTGCGCCCGGCTGGAGTTGAGGGCGAACCAGTCCTTCTCGTTTTTCGCGATAGCCTCTTTATACGCGGTCTTGACCGTGTCGGGGGTACCGATCAACACCTCAAGGTCGCCGAGAGTCGCCTTGGACCAGAAATGCAGATCCGGATCCTGCTCAGATTCAGCCGCAAAACGCACTGCGCCGGCCATGGTGGTCATCTCCCGGTCGTACCGGGTATCGCCTGTGAGATCGCGGTGACAGATGCATCAGGGTCAGGGCATTGATACCCGAGTAGTAATGACCGGGGTTACGGCGGTAGCCCTGGGCGTAGCTCTCAATGGCCCCCCTGAGCAGGGCATCTTCATAGCCGGCTTCATCGCGCATCTTTTCAGGCGAATTGCCGGGCTGCCGCCAGGATGCTATCCAGGCATCCTTGTCCACACGACCGAGCAACGCCCAGGTCTCCGGATCATTGGGATACTCTTCCAGCACCTTGCGGTAATGCTCGCGGGCGCGATCCAAAGAATACGCGGGACTGCCTGTCAACGCGAGCCGTTGCAGGCAAATGCCCTTTTCATGCAGACCCTTGAGGTTGTGCGGTTCGATCGCCAGACCTCGTTCAAGCTGCTCCAGTGCGAAGTCAAAACGTTCCACCTTGCGCAAGGCTTCACCGGCCTTGATCCATGCCTCGGCGCGAAAGGCGGCCACCGGCGCCTCATCGGCCAGGACCAGCAGGTCGCCAATGCGCCCACCCTTGCGGGCCAGATTGATCCGCTTCTCCCAGGCGTCATGCTGCTCCCAGAATTCGCGCACGTCGCCGATGCGCAACGACTTCCAGTCCGGTTCCTGCAGGTTGGGCATCAGGTTGTAGACCGGGCTCAGCTTGCGACCATACCATGACTCCATAGTCGCCTTCACCATCTCGGTAAGCTTGCGCTGATCTTCTTGCAGCGTTTCAGGATCTGGCCCCCCACTTGCTATGCCATAGCGCAGCTTACGATCGGTGTAGAGATCGAAGGCGGTCGTCGTCCGTCCGCCGCACACCAGCACCACTCCCCGAGCGCGCAACGCATGGCGCACCCCAAGTTCGTACCAAACATTGGGGTTTTCAAGCGTCAGGTCTGCCACCACCAGGTCTGCCACCAGCAGTTCCTGGAACATATCGATGCGGATATCGCCGGCGCGCTGTTCCTCGTCGGCGCGAAAGACCTCCAGCCCCGCTGCTTCCAGCGACGGTTTGAGGTACTCGGTATAGACGCGGTTGAAGTCGATGATCTGGCCGGAAGCATCCGGCTTGGAGCCAAAAGGCATGGCGATAAAGGCGTGAGGCTTCATGGAATCTCCTTAACCTTGCTGTGGTTGATTTACAGCGTAAGCAATGCCGTAGATAGAGGCAATTCGCCTCATTGTGCTATCCTGTTCTCTTCGGATAAAGATGATTTTACCTGGGAAAGCCGATTGTCAAAAGCAAAAAAGCAAAACCTTCCCTCTGCCACGGCATAGAGCGTCTGCAATCACGAGCAAAACTTATAGCCTCCGTTAGTCTGGTCGAACTCTCATGGGCCATTGTACGGTCGGTTTCGCAGTTGTTTGCCAGATAAAGCTTCTGCGGGGGTCTCAATTTGCGGGGCAGGGGCGCTACCCGGCTTTGCGGCCAACTCGTCATGACAGGCTGGAAAGCCTGCCCCACGGGGCTTGGTGCTCTATCAAAGTATCTTGGTATTACTGGAAGGATTCCCGAGAACTCGCAGGCGCCACCCACATTGGAGTGAAGCGACAATTGCCCCGCACTGCTGTGCGAAAGCGCCTAACGCAACAGGTGAGGCCATCGCAGCGAGCAGACAATGAGAAGAAGAAACCCCGGCGTACATGCGGTAAGCGCCAGTTCGATAAGCGGATTGCACCGCTGGAGGCTGAGAAAACCGATCGCAGCGCTGACCGCAAAGCTTGCCCCAATGATGAGTCCCAGGACGGAAATTCCGCCAGTTCGGAAGGCAAATGTCGGCGCCAGGAGTAGCATCGTTGCAAAGATCAATCCCCACCTGAGGAGTGATACCTGCCGAATCCCATACACCATGGAGTCCGACATCGATGTCAGCGGCAGGTCCAACACCCGAAGGATGCGCAGATTTTCGATAACATCGGCAACGGCGGCCGCAAGCGCGCAGCCTCCTGCGGCCACAGCAAGCCATGGCGCCCAGGCAAATTCACGCTGAGCAAGCACCATGCTCATGGCAAGAAACAGACTCATGTAGGTCAGAATCAAGGCGAAATCCCGCTTTGTGTTACACCGCAACGCCTTCAGCTGATCCACAGAGTTGCCCTGCTGGCCGACAATTTGCTCCACGTCAGCTACCGTTTTGGCAAGCTCCATGGCGAGGACTGGCTGGGTAAAGCCGTTCGGTAGAGGACTCACGGCTTTGACGCGAGGCGGGCGGAACTCCATCCACAGTCCAATGACTACCAGCAAGACCCCGAGAATACCTATGCCACGAATCACCGCTTCCATATTTCTGCTCCCTTGTGCATTAGTTCGTGGCTTCCGCATCCCCTGGCTCAGGATTGCGGAAGCCACCACTTCGGGCCTGGGCTCAGTAGCAGATGAGGAACCATTCCCACGCTGGCAACCAGCGAGTCACGACCAGGCCCAATCCGCCATAAACCAGCTATCAGATGAGAGACGATTCAAGAGACCCGGTTCCGCGTTCGTGTCGTTAAACATTGAGAAGAGGCGTTTACACCCTCTTTGCCATTTTGGAGCAATGACAGACTTGTACCTTCTCCATACGTCCCTTGCTTTTAAATGATCCCCTTTTCCTCAAGCTCTTTGAGCCTTACGGGACCATGTCCAAGGTACTTGAGATAAACAAAGCCGTTGTCGTAGCCTACGGGTCGGCAAACCCATTTGGTCCGCGGCGGCGTTTCGGTGGCCTTCCACTGGGCCTGGGCGCAGACGATGGAGCCGTAGATGGGGTCCTGCACCGGGGTGAAGATGCCACGTTCCTGCCAGTTTTCATCTTGCATGGTTTTCCAGGGGGGCACGATTTCGGCGACGACCGGGGTGATGGGCGCCAGACGGCCGCTCTTGGCATAATCGATGGACTTGTTGGTCAGTTCCTCGCTCGTATAGTGCGAGGTCAGGGGATTGATCATGGCCTGGTACTTGAGCTGCCAGTCCTTTTTCATAAAGGGAGCCAGGGTCGTCCAATCATCGGCCCCCCACTCGTCCCATTTGCCGAGCATATCCACGAGGGCCTTCCACATTTCGAGCCTTAACCCGCCGAGAAACACGCCGCCATCCTGCGTCGGATAGAAGCCATAGAGCCACAGGCAGGCATCGAGGTTGCCGAAGCGTTCGTTGATCACGCCCTGATCGCCATACCAGTGCAGCCCGTAATCATTGAAACGCTCATAGGCTTCGGGGGTCGCAACATCGATTGCCTGCCCCTCACCGGTCATCGTCCGGTGAAAGAGGGCCGCGAGAATGCCCACCGCACCAAACGTTCCGGAGGTGGCCCAGGCAATCCAGGGCCCGGCCTTGGTGGGGACGGCATGAGGCATCTCGTCGACGGTCTTCCCCTCCGGCAGGATCTCTCCCGTAGCGTACTGAATCCCCGAGCGGGCCTGGCTGACATTGTCGTAATCGTATTGCTGCCTTCCGCTCTCCGGGCCAAATTGCCCGAAAGCGGTGAGCGAAGCAAAGATGAGCCGGGGATTGAGCTGGCTCAGTGCGTCATAGCCAATCCCCCATGCATCCATGGTCCCTGCGGGAAAGGTTTCGATCAGGACATCAGCCTGCCCGGCGAGGGATCGCAACATTTCTCTTCCCTCCTCGGTCTCCAGGTTCAGCGTTACGTGGTATTTGTTCCTTCCCTCCTGCAGATAGGCCAGCCCGGTGTCTTTGTGCATGATGCCGTTGGGGGAATAGGTCCTGACGATATCGCCTCCGGGTGGTTCGATGCGAATGGTTTCCGCACCCAGTTCGGCCAGAAGCGAAGAGCAGAAACAACCGGCCATGCTGCGGGAGCTCAAATCGAGCACCACCAGATCATCGAGCGCCTCGGGTTTCCTGGACGCCGTCGCCGGATCATCCAGGGATCGGATGCGCTCTGCCCACTCTGTCTGTTTTGCTTTCTCAAGCTCTTTCATCGCTCATCACCTCCTTAAGATCATTCCGGATTTCTGGTCCCAATCCGGAGGTGGGCGCCGGCCCTGCATGTCTTTCCATTTTCCCAGGACCCCGTAACGGTAAAGCTCGTTGATTTCGGCCTGGGTCTTCCCCAGGATTTTTGCCATGATGAACTCATTATCGAAACCGACCGGCCTCACCGTCCATTTGATTTTCGGCGGCGTTTTGGACATCATCACCGGGAGCTCGTGCTCAACGTATTTGCCGTACATGGGATCGTCAATCTCTTTCACGAAGTCGCGCTCCCGGCGATGGGGATCCTCGTTTTCATCCCTGGCATTATGGAGGCGTGTCGCGGCAAAGCCATGCTGTTTCCCCAGTGTCTCGACCTCGTCCGCAGTCTTGGTTCGCGCCCAGTCGGCAATGATTTTCAGAATGGCGAGGGCATTTTCGTCCTGGAGCCTCGTCGTGTGGTCGGAAAACCTCGGGTCGTCCGCCAGCTCAGGCTTTCCCATGGCGGTGCAGAGGCCTCGAAATTCATCCGGCGCCGGCGCCGCAAGGGCCGCAAATTTGTCGTCTTTACAGAGGAACGTATCCGCAGGGCAGATGCACTGGTCACGGTTGCCGGCCGGTTCCGCGCCTTTCCCGGTCAATTGCTGATAGGGCCAGACCCAGCCCATGGCGCGCATGATATTTTCGCTTTGGGACATTTCGAGGTATTGGCCCTTTCCGGTTTTATGCCGGTGATGGAGTGCGGAGAGCACCGCCACTTCCCCCATGAGCGCCCCGAAGACGTCACACACCCACACCGATTGCTTGAGCGGGGGCCGATTCGGAAAACTGGAAGTCCAGGCGTACCCCGCCAGGGCCTGAGCCGCGCCGTCATTGGAAGGCCGGTTCTCGGCAGCATACCGCCCCCACTGACCGAAGCCGTTTTTTTCAATGTAGATGATGCGCGGGTTGACCTCCCGGATATCGTCATAGCCCACATTCCAGCGGCTCGTGACCCCCGGTCTGAGATTGAATTCCACAATGTCGGACTTGGCGGCGAGTTCCTTAAAAATCTGCTGCCCGAGATCGATGTGCAGGTCCAGCGCCATGTAGTATTTGTTGGGATTGATGTGCATGAAGGCCGGCCCCTGCTCTTTGTAGAACCAGCCAAACGGGTTCAGGGACCGGGTCACATCGCCCAGCGGGGGCAGCTCGATTTTGATGACCTCGGCCCCCATTTCCGCCAGAAACGATGGGCCGGCCGGGCCGAAGAGCAGCGTGCAGACCTCCAGGACCCTCAGTCCCTTCAGCGGGGCGGGCTTCCTGAATTTATTCTTCACATAGTCGTTGAAAGCTCCGGGCATAAAACTCCCTCCTTTCATCCATTCTCCAGGAAAAGCCGGAATGGGCACCAAGCAAAAGCGGGCGGCAAATTGCCGCCCGCCTGCAAGGTGCCATTTGGGAACTCGCTCGTTCCCAAGCTCCAGCTTGGGAACGCAAGGAGGAAGCTCCAGCTTCTCGCGTCTCTTCACCAGCAGTTGACATCCACACATCACACGAAGCTGGAGCTTCCAAACACGTGGGTTCCCAAGCCAGAGCTTGGGAACCAGCAAAACCAGCACACCAGCAAATGGAGACCCTTACCGTTTTGGCCCTTTCTGACTCTTGATCACTGGCCACTCCCCCTTATCTTTCATGGGAAGCTACTTTCCTGACTGATAAGGATCCCAATCCATCCCCCAGACTTCGCTATGGAGCGGCAGTTTGTATTTTCTTCGCTCTTCGTAGCTGGGATATCTTCGGTCGCCGCCCTCTTTGGGAAGCATGCTGACCGGGAACTTCGGCGCCAGCAGGCCATGTTTGCGCGCTTCGCTTTCGAGCCACTCGCGGTCGTCGGGATGGGCGATGGAAATCAAGGCGCTCGCCCTTTCGTAGCCGCTCAGCCCCCTCAGGTTTACGATGCCGTACTCGGTGCACACATAGTTGGACAACTGGGCGGGAACATCCACGGTTGACCCTTCGGGAAGGAAGGGCACGATCCGCGAAGTCCCATGCTTGCTTCGGGCAGTCATGGATGCCACGCCCCGGCCGCCTCTTGACATGGCACAGAAGCTCACAAACTGGAAATACCCGCCGGTGCTGGAAATGGGCCGCTTCTCATAGAATCCCGAACACTGCTGTCCCAGCAGGTCCACCGCGACGCAGTTGTCGATGGCAATCATGTTGTCGATGCGGCTGAGGATCTGGAGGTTGTTCGTGTAGCCAATGTCGTAGACGGCCAGTTGCTGGTTCCGCTCAACCGTGTCGTAATACCATTGCACATCCACGGGGAAGGCGAAGGTCCAGACGCTCTTCCCGCGATCGATCGACTTGTAGGCGTTGGTCACCTGACCGGATTCGATCAGCTTAATGAGGCCGTAGTTGAGCATCTCGGTATGAATGCCAAGGTCCTTGAATCCCGCGTCCGCCATGGCCGCGACACATGCGGAAGGGAGGGCGCCGATGCCGAGTTGAACGATGTCCCGGTCCCGCATGATGCTCATGACGTGGTGCGCAATGGCCTCTTCTTCCGGCTTCGACTTGATGGCCTTCTCGTTGATCTGAGGCCACTTGTACTTCTCGCAGTCGACTTCCACCCAGTAATCGACATCGTCGATGTGGATGGTATTGTACCGCCCGCCCTCGGCCCAGGGGTAATCGGACCGGACCTCGAACACGGTCTTCTTGGCGGTCTGTCTAAATATGTTGGTGTTGTTGGTGCCGTAGGACATGTTGAAGAAGCCGTGACTATCCGGGGCGGTAGCGGCATTGAACCACCAGTCCATGCCTCGCTTTTCCTTGACGGCATTGATGAACCGGTAATGGTGAGCCCACATGCCGTAAGCCCATCCCCACTGGGCCCAGTCGGTCACGTTGTTGGTATCCCTGGCCTTGCGGTTCCAGGGGAAGAAGAAATACTCGTGAACACAGTGATATTGCTGGAGAGGATCGATTTGCTGCAGTTCGGGATGGGGGTAAAAACAGGCATAAAGCCAGAATTCGATGTCCTTCAATTCACCAGGGCCAGGCCCCAGTCTTTTGGCGACGGCCTCGGTGCAGACCGTGGAATCCCCACCGACGCTGCCGTTGTTAATCCAATCCCCGGATTTTACCATCTCTGCGATTTGTTCAGGGGTCCTCTTTTTGTCTCGAATCTTTTGCTGAACGGGCGTTGTCATGAATCATTCCTCCTTGTGTTGGTGAATTGTCTGGTTTCAGCCGCTCGGTCCCATTGGTCAGCAAGGCGGAGCAACAGGCCTGAGCAGCTTTCACGGTTCACGACTAACGACTGGCCTTTCTGGCAAATTCCTCGCGAGTCAGCTCACGAGCGATAATCATGCGCCGAATCTCACTGGTGCCCGCCCCGATTTCATAGAGTTTGGCATCCCGCCACAGCTTCTGCACGGGGAACTCGAGGCAATAACCATACCCGCCATGAATCTGGACCCCTTGATCGCACACCCAGGTCGCCGTCTCGGCGGCAAAGAGAATGGCAGCGGCAGCCTGCCGGGTGAGCTCGGTGCCCTTCCCTCCCCGGGGCGACTTCTGGGCAAAGTCCGCGGCACGGTACACCAGGAGCCGGGCGGCTTCGGTGCGCGTATACATATCCGCGAGTTTTTGCTGGATCATCTGGAAGTTGGCAATCGGCTGTCCGAACTGTTCGCGCTCTACGGCATAACGAACGGAATATTCCAGCGCCTGCTGAGCCATCCCGATCGAGCCGCCGGCAAGCACGATGCGTTCGATATCGAGCCCGCTGGTCATCACGTGGACGCCCATGTTCTCCTGACCCACCAGGTTTTCTACGGGCACTTCACAATCCTGAAAGACCAGTTCGGCCGTGGGTGAGCCCCTCATGCCCACTTTCTTCAGCTTCCGGGCCACGGAAAAGCCGGGGAAGTCCTTCTCCACGATGAAGGCGCTGATTCCCTTTCGCCCCCTTCTCGGGATCGGTTTTGGCATAGACGAGCAGGGTGTCGGCCATCGGCCCATTGGTGATGAACATCTTGGAACCGTTGAGAAGGTACTTGTCGCCTTTCTTGACCGCGCGCGTGCGCAGGCTCATGGCATCCGAGCCGGCATTGGGTTCGGTGAGGCCCAGGGCCCCGATCTTCTCCCCGCTCACCAAGGGAGGGAGATACTTGTCTTTAAGCATCTCGCTGGCATTCTTATAAATGTTGTTGGCGCACAGGTTGGAATGGGCCCCGTAGGTCATGGCCAGGGCCGGGCAGATGCGGCTCATCTCCTCGATGGCGAGGGTCTGCATGAGCACATCCCCGCCCAGCCCGCCGTATTTTTCATCAATGGTGATCCCCAGGATTCCGATCTCGGCACATTTCGTGAAAAAGTCCGGAGGAAACCAATCCTCCTCATCAATTTTCTCCTGCAACGGTCCCAACTCATTTACCGACCACTTGTAAACGGTTTCCTTAATCATGCGTTGTTCATCAGTCAGTTGGAAATCCATGAGTGCTCCTCTCCTCAGCATTAAATGATTGATTGATGGCCCACTGCTACCTAAGTGCTGAATGTCATAAATTCCGTGATGCATCGGCTATTTCGAACGCAGTGAAAAACCTTGCGCAACCGGACAAAACTTGGAGATCTATCGCTGAGCTCGAGATGACACTGAATTTATGAAACCATGTAATAACTTTCTCATAGGATAAACAAACCTTTGCGAAAATCAGCCACAAGCCAGGCTTATGTAAGTGACGATAGGGAGCAGGAAGTGTAGCCGGCAGAATTGCGAACAGGAACTTTAGTCGAGAACCACGGAAATTTCAGGGAACCCCGCCATGCACAGCCGTGCCTTCGCGCGTCTGAAACACGGAGTCTCTCGTTCCCATAACCAGATGTTGTTGATTCTATAATAGTTCTTGGGCTGTTCATCTCGGGTTCAGGCACATGCAACCGTTCCGGAAGGGAATGCCCCGGGCATCCCTTCGTGGAGCGACCCGACCAGCTCCATGCCTGCTTTCCCAAAGCCCATCGCCGTTGGTAGAGGTTGATCAGAAGGCATCCTACATTTGGCACTCGAAGGTGTCAAGAACTTAGATCTGCCTGAACTTGGATCTTCCTTACACCCTCAGGTGGTTCTTGCGCCAGGATTTGGCCATTGACTTGGCCAATTTTTGTATTATATCATGGCTTCGCTGCCAGAGGGTCCATGCTGCGTTTCGCAAAGGCTCCCTCTGTACGGTTTCCTGGGCCGATTCGATTCCTGATCCGGTGTTGATTGTCTCGACCTTCGCCTCCTGTTCCTGCGGTTGCGTGCCTTCTTCTTGTTTGATGATCGTTTCTTAACAATTTTTACAACAGCTCTTACCGCCGTCTTGCAGTGAAACGTAGCGTGTTCAATCCCTTGCCGAGAGTGGGAGAGCGCCCTTTTCAAAGATTGGAGCAGGCTTGCATGGAGGCGTTTCGTTGCCTGGAGAATCACCGGCAACCCTGTCCGCAATGCAACGCAACCGGTCAATGAAGGGCAAAGGTGTTCCTCATCTCGTGTTTGCTTACTTATCTCATTTGCGTTGTCTGACGATAGTTCTCTGAAAAGTACTGGCTGTCTGGGTGGGGGGACCCACCCGGGGATGGTTGAGGAGGATTGATATGGTAGAGGAAGACCGCATTAAGCATTGGGAAGAGCAGGATGCCATCCTCATTGCGCACCGTGAGGAGGCATACCACATCGGCGGGGAGGACCAGCTCAAGCGTCTTGCCAAGCAGGGCAAGAAAACGATGCGTGAGCTGATCGCGATGTTGATCGACCCGGGTACCGGATTCTTTGAGCTTGGCCTGGATGCGGGCTATCACATAGGACAGATCAAGCTTTACGGCGGCGATATCTACGAATCGGAGAAACGGGGGCACATCCCGGGCGGGGGCGTGATTACCGGCATCGGTGTCGTTCACGGCAAGGATTGCATGATCTTTGCCAATGAAAACCGCTACGCCGCAGGGACCTATTTCCCGATCACCCTGAAGAAGCACATGAGGGCCCAGGCGATTGCCGAGCGCCTGCGGTTGCCCTGCATCTACATCGCCGATTCCGGGGGGATCAACCTGCCCCTGCAACTGGGTTGTTTTGCCGATGACGGCCACTTCGGCAGCATGTTCTACAACATGTGCCGCATGTCAGCCATGGGCATCAAGCAATACACCCTCTCCACCGGCGGGAATACTGCGGGCGGCGCCTACATCGTCTACCTCGCGTCCGAGTCCATCATGATCGAGAAGCTTGCTTTTGCCTTCCTGGCGGGCCCTCCCATGGTGAAATCGGCCATCGGCGAGACCGTAACGATGGAGGACCTCGGGGGCGCCTATGTGCATACGCAACATTCAGGAGGCTGCGACCATATCGTTAAATCCCAGGAAGAAGGGGTCCAGAAGCTCCGCGACATCATCGAGTTTGAACCCTCTCAAACCCTTTACTGCGAGCGCAAGACCGGTAGTGGAGCCACAGTATGATTACCTGGATATGATGCGCGCCACTCCCGTCCATACCTACCACGCCATCCCGATCCGAGAGACGCTCAAATGTCTTGCCGACGACAGCTATTTCCACGAATACAAGCCGACCTACGGCCTCGCGCGTGGGGAAACGATCGTGGCCGGCAAGATGTGGCTGAAAGGGATGCCCGTGGGCGTTATTGCCTCCAACGGCAACGGCATCATCTATGTTGAGGCCGCAAGAAAGGCAACCGAATGGATGATCCGCTGCGGCAACTCAAATCTGCCGGTGATCTTTTTCCAGGGATCTCCGGGCTATATGGTGGGGCAAAATGAAGAATGGAGCGGCATCGGAAAATACGGATCGGACATGGTCCGCACCTGCAGCGTGCTGAACGTTCCGAAAATCCAGTACGTCATTGGCCCCGACCACGGCGCTGCCAACTACGGGATGTGCGGCAGGGCCTTTCGGCCGGTATTCTGCTTTACCAATATGAGGGGCCGCACGACGGTTATGTCCGGAAGGACTGCCGCCTTCGTCGTGGAAACGGTCCGCCGGAAGAACATCGTCGACCGCGGCCAGGAGGTCAATGAGGAAGAAATGGCAGCCTTCCGCAAGATGATGATCGACCGTTATGACGCGGAAGGACATCCCTTCCTGACCGGGGCCCTGCTCTTTCATGACGGCGTCATCGCCTTCAGCGAGGCGCGTGACAAGCTGGCCCGGTCACTGGAGCTCTGCTACCGCGTGCCGATCGGGAGAACTGATTGGGGCGATCTCAAGGTTTAGGGCCCCTTCCACCGCAGAGACGCAGAGGACGCAGAGATTTAGAAGCAATATTCAAATACTCAAAGAGTAGAGTCTGAAAGGGAGGACGTGGTTTATGACAGAATATGATTATTGGAAAATCTTTCCCAGAATGCCGAAAAAAGTGACCCTCGGCGACATAACCGTGCGCGATGGTTTTCAGCATGAAGAGAAATTCATCTCGACCAATGCCAAGATTTTTTATGCCCAGGAGTTGATCCTGGCAGGAGCAAAAGAGATCGAGGTAACCAACCTCGGAAGTCCGGAGGGCATTCCCCAGTTCCGGGATGCCGAACAGGTGCTCACCGCGCTCCGGAGCGATGCCTTCAAGAAGCGCTGCGAGCGGGCGGGAGTCAAATACGATGAGCTCATCATGACCGCGGTGACGATCCGCGAGCCGGCGGTGGACAAAGCCATCGAGCTAAGACAGAAAGGCATCGGTCCCGATCGTGTCCTGATGATGGTCTCCACCGACCCCGAACACCATTTTGCCAACTCCGGCACCACTCTGACCCAATACTGGAAAGAGGCTGAACGTTGCATCAAGAAGGCCGCCGACGTGGGCATCAAGATGTGCGGCACGGTGAGCACCATCTGGGGGAGCCCCATCACCGGCGCCACGAGGCTCGAGGATGCGGTGGAATTCACCAAGCGCTTTTTCTCGATCGGCGCCCATGACATCGAGCACGCCGACCATGACGGTTCCGCTTCTGCGGCCCAGGTCTACCGGTATTTCTCCATGGTCCTGGATGCCATGCCCAATCCCGAGGCCCATCTATGCCATCTTCATGAGACCAAGCGCGTCGCCTCGGCCTCGATCCTGGCGGCCCTCCAGGCCGGCATCTGCCGCTTCGAGGGGACCCTGGGCGGGCTGGGCGGACAGCCGGCCAATTTCCTCGACGACTGTCCCGTGAGAGGAACGGGCGACTACTATTACGATCCGAGGTATGTGGGTCTCATCACCTTCGAAGACCTCCTGGTGATGATTGACGAACTGGGCATCGAACACGGCTACAATGTGGACCGGGTCCTCTGGCTCGGAGCGAAGATGGAGCGGACGATCGGCCGCAGGCTCCGTTCCGAGGCCGTCATTAACGGCCGGACGCTTGAAAGAAGGGCATCCACAATACGCCCGTCCCGGTCTCAAGCAAGCTCATCCAGAAACTGGGCGAAAAACCCGGCCAGCTGGTGCCTCCCGATTGGCCCGCGGAAGCCATTTTGCCGGAAAAATGGGGACCATTGGCCTGGAAGTAGTAGAAGAGCGACGCGTCTATTTCCCCTTGTAGACGGGTTTGCGTTTTTCTCGAAAAGCCGTCAGGCCTTCCAAACGATCCTCGGTGGGAATGGTTACCCAATAGGCGTTTGATTCGATGGCAAGCCCAGTGTGGAGGTCCGCCTCGAGACCGTAGTTGATCGCGTACTTCGCCTGGCCGATGGCGACCGGCCCGGCCTCGCAGATCATGGCGGCCATCTCGAGGCAGGCATCGATGAGTTTCTCGGCGGGAGCGACCTTGTTGACCAAACCGATCTCCAGGGCCTCCTTCGCATCCACCCGCCGGCCCGTAAAGATCAGTTCCTTGGCCTTGCCGCGCCCGACCAGGCGCGGCAACCGCTGCGTTCCGCCGGCTCCGGGGATGATCGCCAGGCGCGTTTCGGTCAGTCCCATCGTGGCGCTCTCCGACGCGATGCGGATATCGCAGGCCAGGGCAAGTTCCGTCCCGCCACCCAGGGCTACCCCGTTTACGGCAGCGATCACCGGCTTGTTCATGTATTCAATGAAGGTAAACAGGTTGCGAATCGTATAGATAAACTGCCTTACCTGGTCCTCCGCCAGCGTTGCCCTTTCCTTGAGATCAGCCCCGGCGCAGAACGCCTTTTCGCCGGCTCCGGTAATGACCACCACCCGCACTTCGCGATCCCATTGGAGCTTCTCCATGCAATCCCGCAGTTCCCTCAGCATGGCGAAGTTAAAAGAGTTCATCACCTCCGGCCGGTTGAGCGTCACCACGCTCACCGCTCCTCTTCGATCCTCCAAAACCAGTGTCTGATCCAATTCGCCTCCTCCTTGCGCAACCATTGCACTCCGGCAATCCGCCCAGCCTTGGCCGTGACCGCCAGTACCTTTCGGCGGAAGTAATCATCCGGTCCCGGTGGGCACGATAAAGCTGCGCCCACCCTACACCAGCAGCTTCGGACTTCGAAAAAATCGTAGGGTGGGCACGGCCTTTTGTGCCCACCAAAACCAAGTTGCCGGACTATGGCACGCGCTATCTGCCGATAATGTAGCGGTAGGGATCCACCTGATCCCTCAATACCTCGAGTTCACGTTTGCTGGGATGAGTCGTTTCCTTGATCTTCTTGGCCTTTAAGAAGCTCAAAGCCGCAGTTATTCTGCACATCCTGCTCGGTGTAGCCCGGGTTGATGCTGACGATCATCATTCTTTTCGATTCCGGATGGAACCCCATCACAGCCATATTCGTAATCACCCGGTAAGGTCCGGTTCCCCTCGCCAGACCGGCTTCTACTCTGGCATCACCGCCAGTCAGATATCCCGGGGTGGTGATAAAGGTGCACTTTTCCACAAAACGCTTGGAGTCCTGCGGGGTGATCATCATCATATTCCAGCAGAAAGAACCGAAATCATTGGCGCCGCCGCTTCCGGGGAAGCGGACCTTCGGTTTCTGGTAATCCGTCCCGATGAACGTCGAGTTGATGTTCCCGTACATATCGATCTGGGCGCCACCGAGAAAGGTATAATCAACCAGACCCCGGCAGAATGTTTCCATGGCATCGGTCATGCTGCTCGCCATAATCGCCTTCCAGATGGTCCGGGAATCTCCGACGGAGATGGGCATTTCGGGAAGGAGTGGTCCGATACCGCCCGCCTCGAAAATAATCAGCAGGTTGGGCGCGTGAGTTTTCTGGGCAAGCATCGCCGCGGCGCAGGGAGCACCGGTCCCGACGGCCACCGAGGCACCGTCCGTCAGCTCCCGGGCGGCCGTGCAGATCATCAGTTCCATTGTGTTATAGTCAGCCATTGTGAGCGCTCCTCCTTTCCCCTACTTCTTGTCTACGTTGAGCAGCAGTTCTTTTCTTCTCAACATCATCATCTTCTCCCTGCCGCCGTGCAGGTTGATATATTCCATGTGGTCCTTGCACTGATAGATGTTCCGATCAAGAAATTCCTTAAATTTTTCAGGGTCCTGTTCGACCGTGAGCCACTCTCTCAGGTGTTCCTCATCAGAGAAATACTCATAGGCCATGACGCCGGGATAACCCCCGTAGGGAACTTCGCACACCGCGTCCACGCAATAGAAAGGAATCTGGGTTCGGTATGGAGCGCTCCGGATCTCTTCGTTCGAAACCAGCCTCTCGCAGGTGATAATCAGATGTTTCGAGGCCCTGGCAAGGTCCCAATCGGAGATGGTGATGTCCGTGATGCGTGAATTCCCGTAAACATCCGCCTCGTGGACATGAATGACCGAAATGTCAGGCCAGAGCGCCGGTATCGCCGAGTAAAAGATCCCGGTGAAAGGGCATTTTATCTTCTTGGCGCCGCTGTATTTGAAGGTGTCCGTTCCCATCATGTTTCTCGCGGGAAGGAAAGAAACCCCCATGGCAGCGGCCTTGATGCGTGCCGCCAGCGCGTAATTCGTCCACTCGCAAAGTTCTACCGCACCGCTTTCCACGTATCGCCTGGCGTTGGGGGAAAGCCCTCTTGCTTCGAGACCGACGATGTAGGCGGCGTCACACCGGTTGAACGCCTTGCCGGCCGAAAGAACCTGAAAGTCATGCGTTGCGGTGTGACCCGCAAAACCCAGGTTTTTCTTCCCTTGTCTCACGATTTCATGGCACGCGGCGATCGATGCCCGGTCGGCACCGAATCCCCCAATCGCCAGATAATCGCCATCATGGACAAACTTCTCAATGGCCTCCTTAAGGGTCATCAGTTTGTTCGTCATGCTCCGGGACTTCGTTCTGAAATGATCCCTCGCATTATCCGCGTCTGGATCGGTAAACAACCTTCCAATGCCTTGTTCGAAGACTTCCACGGTACCGTACCTCCTTCTTTGAAAAGTGAGACCCTTGGTGTTTGACTTATGAATGACGCTTTCGGAGCCCCCCGACACAGGCCGTTTGGGGATAATGATACCGAATTCGCGCTAATTTGCGGGGGAGTTATGAGACGTGTGTCCCATACCACAATCATCTGTGCGAATCAAGTGAAGATCCTGGAATCCTGAAATTGTCGGGACCCCGGGATGTTTGGAAGCATCGTAACTTTGTCTTGGCAGCTCTCAAAGCAGGTCTGAAAGTTCAATTTTCGTGCAGTGCTCGGTTTGAAGAGGCCCTCAAAGCTGGTTCCCAAGTTCCGACTTGGGAACCCAACTGCTTGGAAGCTCCAGCTTCGTCTGAGCTGTGGACGTCATCTGTACTCAAGAAACACTTGAGGCTGGAGCTTCCGTCCTGCATTCCCAAGCTGGAGCTTGGGAACGAGCCAAATGGCTTCGCCACCTTCGTGCTCTTCGTGTTCTTCGTGGTGAAAATGCATTCAATCGCGGGCAACGATCGTGGTCACCCCCATGCCGCCGCCGACGCACAGGGTTGCCAGGCCCACTTCGAGATTGCGGCGCGCCATTTCAAAAAGCAGGGAGACGACGATGCGCAAGCCCGGTGGCCCCGACGGGATGTCCCAGGCCGATGCCGCTGCCGTTTACGTTGGTGATGGCTCGATCGAGGCCCAGCCCCTGCTCGCACGCAATGTACTGGGCAGCGAACGCTTCATTTACTTCGATGAGCTGAATATCCTTGAGGGTCATTCCGGCTTTGCGCAGGGCCTTCTGGCTGGAGGGCACCGGTCCGTAACCCATGAGGTGCGGTTCAACACCGGCAACGGCATGGGTGACAATCCTTGCCATCGGGGTCAGGCCCAGCTCTCTGGCCCTTTTGCGCGTCATGAGGATAGCCGCAGCGGCACCGTCATTGAGCCCGGAAGAATTGCCCGGCGTCACCGTCCCATCCTTCTTGAAAGCCGGCTTGAGCTTGACCAGATCCTCCATGGTCAAACCAAAGCGCGGATGTTCGTCCTGCTCGAATAATTCCTCTTGTCCCTTTTTCCCCGGCAACAGGAAGCGGCGCGATTTCCTCTTTGAATCGTCCCGCCTTGATGGCGGCTTCCGCTTTGTTGTGGCTTTCCACAGCCACCTGGTCCTGAGCTTCGCGCGAGATGTTATATTTTGCCGCCAGGTTTTCCGCGGTGATGCCCATGATCATGGGATCCCCAAGCAGGCGGCTGCCGGAATAGAGCATCTCCCAAACGGCATCGGTCACTTCCTGGTTCATGCAGGCGCATCCCCCACCTCGCGCCGCTGGCAGGTAGTACGGGGCCGAGCTCATCGACTCGACGCCGCCGACCAGAACGATTTCCGAATCCCCGCATCGAATCTGCTGGACCCCGGAATCAGGGCCTGCATGGACGACGAACACTGCCGCTGCACCGTAAAGGCGGGAACCTCTACCGGGAAACCGGCCAGCAGCGCGGCGGTGCGGGCTGTGTTGGCTTCATCGAAGCACTGCACGCAATCCCCGACGATGATGTCACTGATCAGATGCGGCCTCCAGGTTATCAGCGCGCCTTATAACCTCCTATCATCACATGGGCTGCCAGCCTGGAGGCCCTCACGTCTTTCAGGGCGCCCCCAAATCGGCCGATAGCAGTGCGCGCCGCCGCCACAATGACAATATCGTTGTCTACTCACGTTCGACTCCTTGGAAGCAGTGGTTAGTGGCTAGGACACAGAGCATAAGTTCTGCATGTTCAGTGGGCAAACCTGCCCACCCTACGGAACGCGAGGGTGGGCACAGCTTCACCGCGCCTTGAGCTTCGAGCGATGATCATCCGCTGGATTTCGTTGGTGCCCTCGTAGATCTGGGTGATCTTGGCGTCCCGCATCATGCGCTCCACCGGGTATTCCTTGATGTAGCCGTAGCCGCCGAGGACCTGGACCGCTTCGGTGGCCACCCACATGGCCACATCCCCGCACACACACTTGGCCATCGAGCTCATGCGGATGAATTCGGGCTCGAGGCGGCTCATATCCTTGGGCTGTTCCTGCAGCATGGCGCAGGTCTTGTACAGCAGCTGTCGGGCGGCTTCGGTGCGCATGGCCATGTCCGCCAGCTTGAAACCGATCCCCTGGTGCTCGATGATGGGCTTTCCGAAAGCTCTCCCGCTCCTTGGCATAGGCAACGGCATATTCCATGGCGCCGGCAGCGATGCCCAGGGCCTGGGCCGCCACGGCAGGCGGGAGAAGTCGAGGGTCTTCATCATGATCGGAAAACCCTCGCCCTCTCGACCCAAGGAGGTTTTCCGCCGGAACCCGGCAGTCTTCAAAAATGAGCTCCACGGTGTCCGACCAGCGGATCCCCATCTTGTTTTCCTTCTTGCCCACCGAGAAACCCGGTGTTCCCTTTTCCACGATGAACACCCCGGCATTCTTGTGCGTCGGCTTGTCCGGATCGATGACCGCATAAACGGTCACCACGTCGGCCACTCCGCCATTGGTGATGAAGTTCTTGGTGCCGTTCAGAATGTAATGAGTCGCCGTCCTTCTTGGCACGGCAGCGGAGCCGCGCCACGTCGGAGCCGGCAGCGGGCTCGGTCAGGGCAAATGCGGCAAGGTGTTCACCGGAGCCAGCTTGGGCAGGTATCTGGCCCTCTGCGCTTCATTTGCCGCCAGGAGGATGGGCAGGGCACCCAAGTTCATGGTCGGCAATCAGAGGCCGCACGAGGCATCCACCTTGCACAGCTCTTCGATGGCGATGGCCAGAGCCAGCATCCCGGCGTCCGAGCCGCCGTAAGCCTCGGGGAAATCGATCCCGTACAGTCCGTTTTCACGCAGGAGCTCCACCATTTCCCAGGCAAATATTCCCTCTTCGTCGCGCTTTCCCGCTCCCGGGGCAACCTTCTCCTTGGCCAGCCGGCGGACCATGTTCTGGAGCAATGACTTGTTCTTCCGTGAGATCGTATTGCATGACCTGTTCCTCCTTAGTTCTTGAATGTAATCTAGATCTTTTGCTATAATCGTAAAAGCCTTGTCCGCTTTTCCGCCCGAGATACCCGGCGCGCACCATTTTGCGAAGCAGAGGGGCGGGGCGGTATTTGTCCTCGCCCAATTCCTGATGAAGTCCTTCCAGGACGAGCAGCAGCGTGTCCAGGCCCACCATGTCCGCGAGAGCCAAGGGTCCGATAGGATGATTGGCGCCCAGCACCATTGCGCGATCGATGTCCTCAGCAGAAGCGACGCCTTCGGCATAGACGAAAATCGCCTCATTGATCATGGGACATAGGATCCGATTGACGGCAAAACCGGGCGCCTCCTTGACTTCGATGGGCGTCTTCCCGATTTTTTCGACGAAGGCCTTGCTCACGGCAAGGGTCGCATCGGAAGTCACGAAACCCGCGAATGAGCTCCACCAACTTCATCACCGGCACGGGATTGAAGAAGTGCATGCCGATGAATCGGTCAGGCCTTCGGGTCACCGCCGCCATTTCGGTGATGGAAAGCCCGGAGGTATTGGACGCCAGGATCGTCCCGGGTTGACACATGCCATCCAGTTCTTTGAAGACATCTTTCTTGAGGCTCATGACTTCACTGACGGCTTCGATGACCAGATGGGCGTCAGCGGCGGCCATCCCGAGATCGGTCGTGACTGTGATGCGCCTCATAACGGCTTCGAGCTCGGCTGCCTCCATCTTCGCCCTTGGACACCGCACGTTCGAGGTTTTTCCTGATGGTTGCCAGCCCTTTGTCCAAGAAACGATCTTCAATGTCACGTAGCGTAACGTCGAACCCGGCCTCCGCCGCTGCCTGGGCAATGCCCGCGCCCATGATGCCGGAGCCCAAAACGCATACCTTGATGATCTCCACGTTTTTCCCCCTATCAGGTTTCTTGCCCACGCGATCCCTCGATTTTGCCGGTTCGAATAAAGCTCAACCCAATGAATGAAGATTGAACCACCATATACTACTTCCTGAACCCCTGCAATCTTCTCCGACCTCTTCGATGATTACCGCAACCGAGCTGCAGGGCTTGCCTTCATGCGCGGCGACAGACAGCCACCCGCCCCGCTTCGGATCATGCGGAGTTTTTTAACTGATATCTTGTAGTTCTGCGGCTGTTGCGGCATAATCTTCTTCTCATAACAAAGGCGCCTGGCAATAAGAAGTCGTCCAAGATGGGAAGACCGACGCGGTTTCAGAAACCGCGTCGGTCTGCATGTCACGGACACACATTTTTTGCCTACGGCCTGAAACCACGATATCTTCTAACCGCAAAGGGGCTCTCATATGCGCAATAAGGAGCTTGATCAAACTCTGGTACTCATCAAACCTGACGCCATGAAGAATTCGCTGACGGGCTATGTGCTTTCACAGCTTTCCGAGTTCCACACCGGCCTGGTGTTTGCTGCCACCAAGGTGGTCCACGTCACGCGGATGCTTGCCGGGGAACATTACGCGGAACATCGCGGCAAAGCGTTCTATCCTTCGCTCATTGAATACCTGACGGGTCATCTCCATTACCCCGAGGAGCCTCATAAACGGAGAATCATGGCCCTTGTTTATCAAGGCCCGGACGCTATTGAAAAGGTTCGCGAGATAGCCGGGCCCACGAACCCTCATAACGCCCGAGAGCAGAGGCCCGGATGCATCCGCTCTCTCGGCACCATTATGCCGTTGAAAAACGCTGAAGACGAAGAAATTGAAGAGCGCATGGACAACCTGATTCATGCCTCGGCATCCCTTGAGGAAGCTGAGCGCGAAATCAAACTCTGGTTCAAGCCGGATGATATCCCGCCTTTCATGCGCGCTTTTGCCGCCACCCACTGCGAAGACCATTTCTATTACAAAGATGACAGGCTGTTTAGCACCTATGAACCGGGCAGTCTCTGTTTGCTCGCCCCGGGTGATGTCGTCTGGGAATCGGATTTGCAGGCCCTCCAATTGATTTCTCAGAGATTGCCGGCCCCCTGTTCTCTTCAAACCATAGTGGCCAAACATCTCGTCAACCGCAAGGTATCAGTCGAGTGGTGACGGATTGCGGATTTCGGATTGCGGATTGCGGATGGAGGATGGGGGATGGGGGATTGCGGATTTCGGATTTCGGATTGCGGACTGCGGATTGCGGATTGCGGATGGGGGATGGGGGATTGATTTGGCCCTTCCGCGACCTGGGTGAAAAGATTATCGATTCTTAGACAGCCACGGTGTCAGAAAAGTGCCTTACCCCTGCTTGGCCTCTTCAGGCAGCGTTTTGTCCTTTGCTGACTCAGGTCCCGCAGGCGTTTTGGCCGGGGGCTCACACCAGTTTTCTTTGGGGACGAATGGTCGCACTGGTATGAAGAATTAATCCCTGCGTTTTGGCCAGAGCACTGAAATTTGGTGCGATTGGCTCTTCGCGGTTGGCTGTCAACCATCAACTATCCGCCATCAACTCCCCGGCTTCACCTGCCAAATCTTCTCACAGTATTCCCTGATGGCGCGGTCTGAAGAGAACTTCCCCATGCGCGTTACGTTGAGAATCGACATGCGCGTCCAGTGATCGGGGTCGCCAAAAGCCCGGTTCACCCGTTCGTGGCACTCGATATACGCCTGATAATCGGCGAGGACCAAATACTCATCATGATATAGGAGCGAGTCAACAAGCGGTTTGAAGAGATCGCGGTCGCCGCGCGAGAAAAACCCGGAACGAATGAGGTCGATAGCCTCCCGCAACTCGGGGTTGCCATGGTAAAAGTCCATGGGGTTGTAGCCATTGGCTTTCAGGTCATGGACTTCCCCGGCAGTCAGGCCGAAGAGGAAGAAGTTCTCGGCCCCCACCTCCTCGCGGACCTCAACGTTGGCTCCGTCCAGGGTCCCGATGGTCAACGCCCCATTCATGGCGAACTTCATATTGCCGGTACCCGAGGCTTCTTTTCCCGCCGTGGAGATTTGTTCGGAAAGGTCAGCGGCCGGGTAAATGTACTGGCCGTTTTTGACATTGAGATCGGGGAAGAACACGACTTTGAGGCGCTCGGCGATATCCCGGTCGTTGTTCACCACCTCGGCCACCGAGTGGATCAGCTTTATGATCAGTTTCGCCAGGAAATATCCGGGGGCCGCCTTACCGCCAAAAATGACCGTCCGAGGCGTAACCTCCAGGCCCGGATTCAGCTTAATCCTCCGGTACGAGGTGATGATGTGGAGCACATTCAGGTGCTGCCGCTTGTATTCGTGCAGGCGCTTCACCTGGACGTCAAACAGCGTCTCGGGATTGACCGCGACCCCGGTTCGCTCTTTGATGAGAAGCGCCAGGTCGCGCTTATTTTGCAGCTTGATCCGACGCCATGCATCGCGGAACTCGGGGTCGTCCGCAAAGGGCTCCAGTCTGCTTGAGATCCTCCTCCAGGCGGCGCACCCACCCCTTTCCGATCTTGCGGCTGATCAGGTCCGCCAGTCTGGGATTGCAGAGGACCATCCAACGCCGCGGCGTCACCCCGTTGGTGATGTTATGGAACCGCTCCGGGTAGAGCTCATAAAAATCGCGCAGCAGGTCCCGCTTCAGCAATTCCGTATGGAGCGCCGCAACGCCGTTTACGGCATGACTGCCGACGCAGGCCAGGTGCGCCATGCGGACATGCTTTTCGCCGGTTTCATCGATGAGCGACAGCCGCGCAATTTTCTGATCATCCCCCGGATGGCGCAACCGCACCTCATCGAGGAAACGCCGGTTGATTTCATAAATGATCTCGAGGTGCCTGGGGAGAAGGCTGCCAAAGAGCGGCAGCGGCCACTTTTCCAGCGCTTCCGGAAGCAGCGTGTGATTGGTGTAGGCAAAAGTGTTCCGGGTAATCTCCCATGCCTGTTCCCAGCCCATTTGATGCTCATCCACCAGCAGCCGCATCCATTCCGCCACCGCGAGCGAGGGATGAGTGTCGTTGAGCTGAACCGTAAAGGTCCGGTGGCAGTCACACAGATCATTCCCGGTCAGGCTTTGAATCCTGATGATATCCTGCAAGGCACAGGATACGAGGAAGTACTGCTGTTCGAGACGAAGCTGTTTTCCCTGCAGGGGTTCATCATTGGGATAGAGGACCTTGGTCAGATTCTCCGAAAACACCTTCTCTTCCACAGCACCGTAGTAGTCGCCGACGTTAAAGCACTGAAAATCAAAGGATTCGACCGCCTCCGCCCGCCACAAACGCAGCATGTTGACGGCGGTACCTGCGTAGCCGACCACCGGGGTATCATAAGCTTCCCCCTTTACCACGCGATGGGGTATCCAGCTTACCCGGTAACGGCCTTCGCTGTCGTGATACGCTTCGGTGTGCCCGCCAAGCTTGACGTTGACCGTGATCTCGGGGCGGTGGATTTCCCAGGGATTATCCAGGCGCAACCATTTGTCGGTCACCTCCACCTGCCAGCCATCTTGAATGGTCTGCTCGAAAATCCCGAATTCGTAGCGGATTCCATAGCCGATTGCCGGGACCTGGAGGGTTGCCAGGGAATCGAGATAACAGGCGGCCAGCCTGCCGAGCCCGCCGTTACCAAGCCCCGGTTCGACCTCGTGGGCGATGAGCTGCTCCAGCTCCAGCCCGAGGCCGGCAACCGCCTCCCGCATGGGTTCAAAAAGATCGAGGTTGATGAGGTTATTGCCCAGGTGTGGACCCATGAGAAATTCAGCGGAAAGATAGCTCACAATCCGCACGTCTTTCATGTGGTAACGTTGGAACGTCTTGATCCATGCCTCCAGCATGTGGTCGCGTACGGTATACGCCAGGGCCATATACCAGTCATTGGTGGCAGCATTTTCCGGGAGCCTTCCCCGGAGGCAATAGAGATTGTCCAAAAGCGCCTGCTTTAAAATGTCCGGAGAGTGACCCGTTCTTACGTCTCTCCGCGTGGCTGATATCGGATCTGGGGAACAGGAATCCGGCTGCTGCATCGCTCACCTCCAAGTTGCTTATCGACTCTCGATAGTCGGGTTTTGCAGTTCAATGACGAAGCTGTCTCGCCGGTGGAAATCCGGCCGCGGACCCGGATGGGTCAGCGCCCAGTAGGTCAGCCTGCCGTTCCGGTGTTTGATGACGGTGCTGACAGCAACCGCCAGGGCTCGGTCCAGCGGGATGATTTTGCTCAGATCGAACTCCAGGGCCAGCAATAACGCATCCACCTGACGCTCGATGCGAAACGGAAGCACGGTGAAGGCCTTTTCCTCTTCCATCCCCTGGCGATAGGCCGCAAAACGATACACATTCCAGTGCCCGGCCGGCGAAAGGTTACATTCCCAGTACGGGGAGAAATCCTTGGCGGCGAGAAAGCACTCGAAACAGGTTTCCTCCCACAGACCGTTGGTGCGGGCGGGTACGTCTGCCGGAGCGGGAATATCGAGTTCCGCCAGTGCGCCGTTGAGGGTATATCGGACGGCGAGGGTGTTGGAGTGCCGGGCAATGCAGCCGCTGATCTTTAGATCGGATAGCGGTTTGGTGGAAGGAAATGCTTTGAGAGAAAAGCTCTGGGCATTCATCGCGTGTCCTGGATGACGGCACGAATGGTTTTTTCCTGAGCTTCGATACTCTCGCAGAGTTTGAATTGAACCAACGCCCTAGCAAGATTGTGTTCCGGGCGCCTGGCCTTGAAGTACACACTGCCTTCCAGATAGTCGGTAAAGAACCTAAGGCCAAGTTCGAAAGCGATCAGACGGATCGCATCAAACAGATATTCATGGTCGTTGGCGGTGAGGAACGCGTGTGCCAACGCGAGATAGCCCTGCAAAATGGTCCGGCACAGGTCGGGTTCAAAGCGCACCAGCTCCCACCGCTCGGTTTCTTCTCCCAGGGGATTGCAGCACGACCGCAGGCAGTCGCCGATATCATAATGCACCAGTCCGGGCTTAATCGTGTCCAGGTCGATGATGCTCACGGCCTGCCCGGTGGCGTTGTCGATCATGACGTTGTTGACCTTGGGATCGCCGTGAATGGGGCGAAGACGCAGTCGGCCCCGGGCTTTGGCGGATTCGAGCACGGGCACGAAGGCCCTTCGCTCGTTCACAAATTGCGCGCAGTAATCGACTTCGGGAGTCCGGCGCACAACATTTTTCGCCAGAACTTCGTCATAGTGGCAAAGATAGCGGGGCGCTATGTGGAACCCTTCCAGGGTATCGACCAGACTTTCGGTGGGCAGGTCGTTGATGAGACGGTGGAACATGCCCAACGCCGTGCCGACTTCTCTTGCATGCTCCATATCCTGGATGGTGTCAAACGACTGCGCCGCCTCAATGAAGCTGAGCGCGCGCCAGAACGACCTCTCGGGGTCGAGCCAATGGTCCCGGCCATCGTCTGTCAAAAGCACACGCGGCGTCTCCCAGCGGCGCCCGGAATTCAGAGGAGCTCGATCCAGGCGCTTGCGCGCATGCTCGGTGTAGATGCGCAGGTTCCTCATGACCAGGTCCGGCTGAGGAAAGACGTGCCGGTTCATGCGCTGCAGGAGGAAATGCTCATCTCCTTCTGATTCCAGGGTTACCAGGAAAGTGTCATGGACATTGCCCTTGCCATATTCCTGGATGTGGACCACCCGGCCCTGCGGGACGAACTGGTCGGCAGCCGCAGCAAGATGAACCAAGGGTCGGGAATCTCCTGTCCTCATGCTTCGTTGTGCCCTCCGGGGTGCTGTTTGACGTGGCGCAAAGATACCTTGCGCCACAATCCTCCTTTGCTGAAGCATTGCCATCCCCAACTCAGCCATCTGAGCAAGGCCTGCACCAGCCACAGCGCCCACACGAGCATCAGGATGCGGTACACGAACATCGGCAGGGACAGCACCCAGGGCTGGGGCATGGTCGAACCGATGCGATCATGAGTCCAGTGGAGCACGAAATCCGATGATCCGTTGCCGGCAATCTGCATATTTGGAATTCCAAGCAGGCCTTTTTCAATGGAAAGGTACAGGCCTCCCATGGCCGCCACGGTCCAGGCCACCAGCATCAACTGGATCAAATTGAAATAGACCGAGCCTTCCAGAAAGGAATATCGCTCTCGCAAACCAAGAGCCAGCAGCCAGCCAACGATCATGATGGCCACGAGCGGTTCCACCTGCGTGAGTCCCAAACCCAGCAAGAGCCAGTGGTGGGTTTTGAGAGGCGTCCACGGGATTTTTCCCAGCCCGAAAGCGGCCAGAATGACTGCCAGCAGGTAGCTCCAAAACAACACCGCCGGTCCCAGCCTGGGTCCCCCCGTCCATAAAATCCACCGGTTATTTTCCATATTGAACGTCACGTTCGCGTTGACCGCACGTTGTTCCGCACCACCCACCTCCACCTCGGGCCCCACCGTCAAGACTGAAGCCGTTCGATCCTGATGCCATTCCAGGGAGACGTTCTGAGCTCCCGGCTGCAAGGGCACCATAACCGCCCTTCCCTGCTGCTTGATGGGTTGCGTTTTGCCATTGATCTGTACCTGCTGAAGGTTTGCCTCCCGAGGCAGAGTGATGCTGTGCTGTCCGCCCTGGCTGGTGCGGATGGTAAGCGCCAGACTTTCCTTGTTGAAGCGCTCCCCGGGAACTAACAGCAGCCGGGCCTCGTCGATGGTAACCAGCTGTCCGGGAATGGCTTCCGGTCGCGTCACCGTGATCGTAACGCTTTCCCCCGGCCAGGGCTGCCACTGGGGTTTCCAGAATCCCGCCCGGTCCTGATGGTGAATCACCGGAATTCCTGCCAGTTCGCAATGCCATATCGGGCTGGCATCCAAAATCCAGGTTTCGCTCCACGAAACCCCACCATCGCCGGAAGTGGCCTGCAACCGGAGCTCAGGCTGACGCTCCAGCGTCGCATTCCACGTGATCTCGCTCGTGCCGGGCTCCATATTGATGAGCGCCTTGCCGTCAGCCACACGGATTCCGGAGGTTGTTACCGATTCTCCGGCAAGCAGCGGCACCGCCGCAACGACAGGTGTCCCCGCCGGTGTCACCCGTCGCACGGTCGTGAAAACCTGCCAACTCAATCCCAGCGACAACTCCCGTTCGATGCGGAGAAAGGGCGGCACGGCGTTTCCCGTCCAATCCTCCGTCCGTGAGTCTTCTTTCCTTTGACGAGTCAGTTGAATGCTGGCTTCGACTTGCCCGTCCCGGTGGAGACCCTGAACGTCCCAACCGGGGCTGACCACCTTCGCCTGACGAGGTCTTAGCGGCAGCGGCAGTTGGAAGGTATCCCCAGCCGGGGCTTTGCCACTCAACGTCACGTTGTGGACGCCTGCGGGAATGAGCATCCACAGCAGTCCATCCTTGTCCCGCATGAGCCCGTCGGCAGGTTGATCATTCAGAAGCACCTTTTCCGGCAGCCAGGCTTTGGTGTTCCCTGGCAGAGGCACAGCCGTTTCCGTCGCGGCGTGAATTTGGAACAGGACCCGCAAACCTTCCGCCGTCAAATCAACCTCCATGCTGGGGCTTTCCGCACAGTTGGGCAGGCAGTCCGGCGGTTCCAGAAGGCGGTCCTGAAGTTGCTGAAGGAGTTCCGGTGGGGGAAAACTGATGCCGGAGTTGTCTGCGTTCACCCCTTGCGGCAGGAAGAGCAAAGCGAATAGTATCCCAGCCGAGAGGTTCAACGTTCTGCCGCGTTCCTTCCAGTGACGAAGGTCGAGCATCCGAAAGACCAGAAGCGCCAGCAGCACCACCCGCAGAAACGCCAGAATCAGGTTCACCGCAGGCGACATCAGCCAGAGGCGAACTTCCTGACTCCGGGCTACGGGACCATTCCACTTCATGGCAATGGCACGCCAGGACCAGGTGGGGAGACCGGGGCCGGTTTGGATCAGGGCTTTGGGATCTTGAGTGAGGGCGGTTTTTTCCTTGAGGACGTCAGGCATGTCGGCGGCGCCTTCTGTCGGCAATCGAGCAGGAGCGGCTGCCGTGCGTTTCCGTGCCGCAGGCGCCGGAGCCTCTGCTTTTTCTTCCAGGATTTGGGGCGCCGGTGCCAGCCCCACCAGGTCCGCCACGAAGCCCCGACTCGCCCTTGGAGTTTCCAGTTGGGGGTAAATCCCCCAGCGGATTTGTTGCACCATAAAGGGAATCGCGATCACCAGCAGGGAAACCAGAGCCACCAGGCGGAAGACGCCCACCCATCTCCTCGCCCATCCTACCGGGAGAAAGCGCAGCAAGGCCAGGGCGGCCAGCAGGCAGAGCCAGACCATCCGCGGCGCCCCCGGCTCATGGTAGGTGAGGGCAAGCGTTGCCAGAGCCAGCAGGCCCCAGCGGGTGTTCCACAATTTGAACACCGCCAGCGCAATGATCAATACCAGAAAGAGGTCCAGGAGGGTCCACTGCTCAAACCAGGTCCCCGGCATGACGTCCACGCCGCTGGCGGTCAGGAGCCGCCACCCTGGAGGCAGATTGAGCACTCCCGAAACGGACTGAAAGTCGTGGTCCCAACCAACCGCAGGAAGCATTTGGCACGATGCTTCATATCTGGATTCCGCTACCAGATCCAACCGCCCCTTGCGGAGTTCCACGCCGGGTTTCTTTTCCGGCCCCTGGCTGGTGATGAGCTGGTCTGCTCCATCCACCGACACACGCCCGAGAATCCCCGGCGGATTCATGGCGAGATACCACTGTCGGCTCATGGTTCCGTCAATCTGGTCCCGGATCGTGAAACCGGTCCCCGCAAAATCAAGCCACCAGGTGCGCTTCAGGTTGAGCATATCGGGAGCCGGATCAGGATCACCGCGCCGGATTTCTTTAAAGACCATCACCACACCGGGCTGCACAATGAAGGTGGGATACTTTTCCCATTCCTTCGGAGCGTCCGTCTGTTTAGGGTCGACTCCGGGCACCCCATCGATTTGAACCATGCGCAGTTGATTCTGCGCCGCGAAGGCCCACACTTCCTGCCCATAGGTTCCCCTTACGGGCCCGAGCTCCCGAATCGGGTCATCGAAACGCGTCACGATCCGGACTTCCCATTGGCCGGGACGGGCCTGAAGCAACAATTCACCGGACGGGCCGAGTCTTGCCGGAAGCAGGCTCTGCATGCTCAGGGGCAAAGCTCTTTCGAGCAGGATGCCATCCAGCTTCACTTCCCGGGCCTGCCCCGAGATATTGATCTTCACGAGATTGGTCACCTGCATCGGGATGGTGTCGTCAAGCAGCCGATAAATCCTGACCTCCATCCGGTCTTCCTGACTCCCCGCAGCAGCACGCTGCTGCAACCAGAGGCGACCGGCATCGTCAAGAAGCGGCAGCCTCGTTGCCTGACCATTGATGGAAAGCGAGACCAGGCCGCTTGCCGCAGGGACATTGATCATTTCCGGCATTTCGCCCCACTTGAAGGAACCTTCGACGGCGTGTCTTCCGGGCGCGAGGAGCACCATGGGGAGATCGTTGCGCGCGACCACCGGAACGGCCTTCCCGTCGACCTTAACCTCGCGGGGCCAGAGGTTCGGACCTCCCGGCAGGACCACCCACTCCTTAACGAAGACCTGCCATTCCTGAGTGAAACGGCCCCCCTGCTGATCCAGCGCAAGCTGCAACCGCGACTGCCAAAGACATTGGAAGGCTTCCCCGTTATTGTAGGTGATCGGGCAGAAGTGCGCCTCCTTGCCATGCAGCACCCACGGTTTCCATCTCTCGAGTTCCGACGGAATGGTGTTCGTATCCGGAACCCCTGCCAGAGCGGCAAGGCTGCCGTTCAGAAACGCCCAGGTGATTACCGCCAAGAGCATCATCTTCTTCATGGTTGTTCCTTCCACTGGATGCACAGCGCAACCAAAAGCCGCAACCAAACATTCACCACAGAGGACACAGAGAAAACGATAAGTTACGCTCGTTCCCAAGCTCCAGCTTGGGAACGCCTACTGCGGCTCCATCGCTTCGAGGTAGGCCTTAACACTACCCACTGCAGCGATGAACATCTTGGTCCCGGTCAGGACCGCATAGACATTATTCACATTGCCGCAGGCCCCGGCAAATACCGGCCCTATGACCACCGCCGGTTCAGGAGCATCGGGCCTTTGGCGCATAGCTTCCACGTACATATCTAAACGAGCTTTCAGGATCTGGAAATAATCGATTTCCTTGCCGACCATCAGCCCGGCTGTCGAAGATATGCTTTGCGACATTTCCTGAACAGCGTTCCAGTAGAGTTCCGCTAGGCGATTCTTGTATGGGGAGTGTTCAAGAAAGTAGGATATGCTCCAGCCTACGCTGATAATTCTCAGTATCCCGAGCTCGTATTCAACCTTACCCCGTTCGATGTCGGTCTCGCTGGGCAGCGCTGCCAGCAGCGTCTTGATATCCTCACGGTCAACCGCAAAGTTGAATAGATCCTCTCCTGCTTGTTCCACTGCTGATTTCCGGTTTGTTGAATCTTCCACGACTTGGGTACCTTTCCTGACACCGCCCCATCATGACCCGGGTTGAGCGGGAACCACCGATGAACTGGCGAAGGAGTTATGCATGGTTTCTTCTTGTGACAACGATGACCCTGTAATGACTATCCGTGAGTTCCGTTCAATGTTCAGTAGCCATCACCATTGGTCTCTTCAGTACTGTCCCAACGCGACATCCAGTTCCGACCGAAAACCCTGCAGGTCGTCCTTTCGCAGTTTGATGAAGAACTTGTTGAAGTCCTGCGGATCAATGTAGATCAGTCGTACGCCCGGCGTCCCATCCGCATTGCAAAGTTAGCCTTCCTTCTTCATTTCCAGGAGCGTCTTCATCGCCTGAAGGTTGTCGCCGAATATCAGCATGTTGTGCCAGTCGGCGTCGTTGCGCCCGAAAGTGCGGACCGGCTGGAGGGGTACGGCGAGGGTATCAGCGATGATCTTTTCCTCGCGCTCCTTGCCGTGGTAGACCAGCTCGTATTCCCGCTTTTCCGGTGGAAACAGGACACGGGCCCACTCGGGGAAAGCTCCTCTCCGTTTTCTAGAAGCCCGATCAGTTCCTGGCTCTGTTCGGGTGTCAGACTCATCACTTCTTCCTCTTAAACTGGTACTTGGCGGAGCGTTCCTTGGCATGAGAACCGATGGACTTGCGCGGAGGAGGGTCGGGCGGGGCAGGCGGGTTGATCAGATCCATGATGCGCTGGAGAATATCCACAATAGCAGTTTCGTGAACGTCCAGGCGCTCTTTGAGCTCCTTTTCCAATGCCGCCAGACGATTCGCCAGCTCGCGGGTGTTGCCCAGGAGCCTGCGCATTTTTACAAACGCCCGCACCACAAAGACGCTCATCTGAACGGCGCGCGGACTATTGAGCACGTTGGCCGCCATAATCGCCCCGTGTTCCGTGAAAGCATAGGGCAGGTACTTGATATTTTGACCCCGCTTCAAGGTCACAGATTGTGACCTTGAAAGGACTATTATGTTCGCCTCCTCCGGCTTGAGTTGAAACACAAAGTCGGCAGGGAACCGGTCGGGATTGCGCCTCACCGCTTGGTTGAGAGCTTTCTATGGTTTCTAAAGGCGTCTTGCTCAATCGACTGTTCCTCTTCCCCACGTACCCCTGGCACGCTCAAAGCACCTAACGATGAGGAGTTTTTCCGACGCGAAGTCGAAGCAAAAAGTCGGGTTGTACTGAACTCCTTTGCATCCTAGACCCTCCGAATAAGGGTTATGGTGAATCAATGGTCAAATGGCATCGGGTGGCCCCAATATGAAGGAGCTTGAGGTCAAATTCAAGCAAGGAATGGAGGGATTCCTCAAAAGTGGGTGATCGACTATGAGAGGGATTCAAACTGAAACAGGCTCCAAGATGAGAAGTCCGATTCTTTTCTCGAACTGAGGGCATAGATGTCCTATGATGCTCGAAATGACAGAATTGTGCAGTTGTTACTAAGACCATGACTGTGCATTTGTTGTTAAGACGATGATTGGGCAGTCGGTTGTGAGACGATGTGCGGCAAAAACAGTCACCGAAAAAGGCCATAGAGGAACTCAATGGAGGGTAATGAACAATGGACGTGATTGAAGCGATACACACGCGACGAAGTATCCGTAAGTTTTAACAGAAGCCAGTTCCTGCTGAACTGGTTGAAGAACTTCTCGCAGCGGCGATGAGTGCACCCTCGGCAGGGAATCAGCAGCCGTGGCATTTTGTCGTCATTACCGACCGGGAGATCCTTGGCAAGGTTCCCAGTCTCAACCCCTATGCCGCAATGGCTCGAGAGGCGCCGTTGGCGATTTTGATCTGCGCTGACCTGGCGCTGGAAAAGTATCCGGGCTACTGGGTGCAGGACTGTTCGGCGGCCACTCAAAATATGCTTCTTGCCGCTCACGGGAAAGGTCTTGGCGCGGTCTGGACCGGCATCACCCCAATGGAGGACCGGGTCGCAGGATTCAGGAAGCTCTGTAATCTCCCGGAGAAGGTCATTCCTCTGGCACTGGTGGTGATGGGATATCCTGCGCAAACCCTGAAACCCGAAGATCGCTTCCGAGCGGACCGCGTCCACCGCAATCGCTGGTAGGCAAGACCTTACGCAATGCTCTCGCTGTAAAGCTGACCGATAATTGCGTTGGGGTGCAACGGTCGCCGGATAAATGCCGGCGCCTTCCCTCCTCTTGCACGACGCGCGGTTGCCTTAGGGGGCGTCCAAAAATAAAAGGCCTTCTTTTACCACGAAGAACACGAAGTGATTTCTTCGTGCTCTTCGTGCTCTTCGTGTTCTTCGTGGTTCGAAAAAGGGCTGAAATGAGTGCAAGTTGTTTTTGGACAGTGCCTTACCAGTGATCGGGATGACAATAGGGCGGGAATGGTGACCGGTTATCCACAGTGCAATAGAAGTCACTCGGTGGGCCCACGGCGAAGCCCCTGAAGGATTCCGTGTTGGCACAGCCGGAGCAGAATAAAACCAATGCTGCCAACGCTAACCCGATCACGTTTCGATAATTCCTCTCGCTCATCGACTCCCCCCATATCCCCGAACTTACCCGCTCGCCCAAAACACGGTCAAACCACTGGTGCACATAAAACCGAGGAGATTGGACCCGGCACGAACGATTTATCCTCACCCGCACCCCTCTTCCTTCTGCCGCCATCTTCTACGCACGGATCATGCGTGACTCAGACGCGACTCGTACAGCATAGTATCCCAGGCGTAAAGCAAATTCATTTCTTTTTGAATGGCACTCTGCTGGGGACTTTTGCAGAAACCGTTGAGGGTCCACACCTTGCACCATCCCCCGGGACGAAATTTTCCTTCTTTGCCGATCGCCGAGAAGCTAGAATGCAAAGGGCTTCTCCCAATGGCGGTAGCGGGGAAAATAGGCGACCAACACCAGCACGGAATAGGCGAGAGCAATATAGAATTCGCGGTAGAAACCACCCATGAGAAACAGCACCAACCCCAAAATCGCCGGCATTTCGGCAATCAAGACCGTGATGGTTGAGGCCGTTCGCAGTTTGCCGGTCAAATTCTCCCCGTCTGAAAAACGGCTCCGCTTCAGTATTGCTTTTCGTATCGTCCTTATGCAGAGGGGCAAAAGGATTGCCAGTCCGTAGACGAAGTCTTTGATTCGCGTTGCAGCCTGAGGGGCAAATCCCGTGAAGGGCGCGTTGAACATCCTGACGATCTCGACCACGATTGGGCAAAGCACCAGGATCACAATCATGGCCCAGGAGGTGGTTACGCTGGCTTCGTACGCTTTCTTGAGGTCACTTTGTATTTCCATCAGTCGCATCGCTTTTCTTTTTGAATCCGACTTCTGAGCTCTGCCTGCCATTTTCCAGCTATACTGGTTTGGCTTGAGAACTTTCACTCTCAATTTCGCGCGGAGGCACGGAGATCGCGGAGAAAGGCCTCTGGCAGGCGTCTCTGCGTCCTCTGCGGCGCTTGCGCGAGAATGAAACATTCGAACCTTTACGGGGATGAATTATTAGCTGATTTTAGCCAGTAAGCGCAACCGGAGATCATCACCAAAACAAAAGAAAGGAGCAACGATGGCTGCGTACGAGTTCGATCTCGGGATCATCGGGGGTGGCGCCGGGGGCTTGACGGTTGCCGCCGGGGCCGCCCAACTGGGGGCGAAAACTCTGCTCATCGAAAAAGAAAAAGACCTTGGCGGAGATTGCCTGCACTACGGGTGCGTTCCCAGCAAGACGCTTATCCGGTCGGCTCATCTTTATCATCTCATCAAACACGCCGAGCGCTTCGGGCTTCCGCCTGCAACCACGGCACCGGTGGATTTTCAGCAAATTGTCAAGCGCATCCGCGGGGTCATTGCCGTCATCCAGCAGCACGACTCCGAGGAGCGGTTCTGTCGACTCGGAGCGAGGGTGCTATTCGGCTCCCCGACCTTTATTGATGACCACGCGGTGCGCCTCAACGGTACGATCTACGCGGCGAGACGCTGGGTGCTTGCGACCGGATCATCCCCGGCCATCCCCCCGATAAAAGGTCTCGATTTCACGCCCTTCGTGACCAACCGGGAAATCTTCTACCTCGATCGCCTGCCGCAATCGATGATCATCCTGGGGGCCGGGCCCATCGGCTGTGAAATGGCCCAGAGCTTTTGTCGTCTCGGGTCGGAGATCCACGTGATCGACCTGGCCCCGCAGATTCTCGTGAAAGAGGACCGGGATATGGCCGATCTGGTGAGGGAACGTTTGCACGCTGAAGGGGTAAAGTTCTATCTGGGGGCCAGAATCGAAGCCGTTCAAGACCATGGCCACTGCCGCGCCGTCTCGATTATCGATAACGAAGGTAGAGCTCTCACGCTTGAGGCGGAAACCATCCTGATGGCCCTGGGAAGATCACCCAATACCGCCGGCCTTGGACTCGAAAGCATCGGCGTGGCATGCGACCGGATGGGGGTTAAGGTAGACTCCCGTTTGCGCACCAGTCAGAAACACATCTATGCGATCGGGGATGTCAACGGCGGTTATCAATTCACCCATGCCGCCGGCTACGAAGGGGGAATTGTGCTCAGCAACGCCGTTTTCCACCTCCCGCGCCGGGCCGACTATTCCTATTTGCCGTGGTGCACCTACACAGACCCCGCTCTAGGCAGCATCGGCATGAATGAAAAACAGGCCAGGCTGGCGGGAATACGTTACTCCGTATGGGCCGAAGAGTTCCAGAACAACGACCGCAGCCTGGCGGACGGCGATCCGACCGGCAAAATCAAAATGCTCCTGGATGAGCACGAAAATCCGATCGGCATCCAGATTCTGGGAGCACACGCCGGAGACCTTCTTGCCGAATGGGTGGCAGTCCTGAACGGCAGGGTAAAACTCGCCACCCTGGCCGCTGCCGTGCACCCCTATCCAACGCTTGCGGAAATCAACAAACGAATCGCGGGCAAATACCTTGCCCCCAAGCTCTTCTCGGAGAAGGTGCGCAAAGGGCTCAGACTGTTTTTCCAACTAAAAGGAAGGGCTTGCGATCGGCAGGAGTGAGGACATAAAGGATACCCACTCTTTCTCTCTGAGGCTCGGAATGAAAATCCCATAGTGGCGTCCACATATCGTTCGGCCTATAGGAATTGCAAAGAATGGCGAAGCATAGGGCTTCCAAGTGAGGGCGAAACCGGGCCACAGCAGAGCGAACCAAGTGCCCGGAACATTAAACACATTGTGTACCGGCCACCGTGCCCCATGCCTTCGTGCGGCCAAAAAGGAGCCAGCAGATGGCTCCCATGAAAGGCAGTAATACCATTACCATCGCCCAAGTGGCCTTAGTAACTATCTCATAACTGGCTCATATCGTCACCCCGGCGGAAGCCGGGGTCCAGAACCCCACGGAAAACCTGGATTGCGGCTTTCGCGTCGGCCGACAGATGACGCCATAACCAAAGTCAAGGATCTTGGAGATGACCTTGTCTGAGGCAAACCAGGAATCAAAGAGGGCAAAGCGGGCACTGATCCCATTTTGCCAGCACCTCTGGATCATTTGGACAAGAAGGATTGAAGCACGGGTAATTCAAAAACCGGTAGTAAGTGTCCTTGTGAGCTTGGATGAGGTTCTCAAAAAACTGCCCAGACCATAGCGCTGAAAGGGATTGCCTGATCACGGGCAGAACGATCAGAGCAAAGAGCAGAGTAACGGTTGAGTAACCCTTCTCCTTTTGGATGCCGGACTGATGCAGTAAGGTCCTTATCCCCAGCTCACTCATGGATTTGTTCACCTCTGATTCCATATTGAGCTGGCGTTTCTCGATTTCCTTTTGAAGGGAGAGAGAAAATACGATATTCTTCTTCATGGCAGCTCCTTTTTTTGTGTAGTTGTGATGACTTAGCAAAATCAACACTACTGCATTTGGGGCTGCCTTACCGCCAAAAATGACGATATGTCAGCTACTTGCCATCACCTAAAGCTCCCAGATGGTGTGCGAAACTTCAGTAAATGACATCAATGAAAGGCAGAACAGAACCCCGAAAGCCCAATCATCGGGCTCCTCTTCCTTGACTTGAAAAACGATCGGTTGGTGGGTGTTGATGTGGTCTCCGTACCCGGGGATTTCGTGGTAATCGTTGGAAATGATCTTGATTCGGATACCAATGGTTTGCTCCAGGAGCTTGAAAACGGTAGCTCTTTCAAAGTTCATGGTCAATCTCCACTGATTGGAGCGACGGCCCCTTTTCCTATCGGATCATCGAGATTCCATAGACAGAATACCAATGTGCTCGTTAATGCCTCTCTGCGACAATCATTTCGGATCTCTTCTTGATGTTCCACCCTCAGTTCCGGTATCCTGACATCCTTTTTGCGCTGAAACAATTCATTTATCGTCCAAGGGTGGGGAGACTCTATGGCTAAGAAGAAAGACAAGAAAGCGAGGGAGAGAAAACGTGCTAAGTCAAAGGAATGAAAAACATATGGAAGCACCACACGGATTCCGTGCTGTCTCTATCACTCAAGCCCTGATGGAATTTGCAAAACCTCTCATGAAAGATGCGGGAGACAGCCATCAAGCACTGAATGAGGTTTTCGGGATTGTCAACGCCATCTGGAATTTTGAGGCCACGTTGCAGGGTAGGGCTTTTGACAACCTGGAGGAAAGGAAAGGCGACATCCTGAATAGCATGCAGGCTCTTTTCAAGATGAACGATGACGAGGCAAAGGAGCTATTTCAAAGGATGATCGAGAGAAAACAGTTTCTATTTCCAAAAGATGTCCGATCTCAGAATCCCTTAGTCATGTTTATGAGGAAAGATGTCTCTCACCTCATCGCCCCTTTTCATTACGGCAACATCAGCTTTTTATCAGCACCGATACCATCTGATGAGCATGACCAAGCCGCCATCGAGAAGATAAAGAGGATGGATAAGTACATTATTGACGGTGCGGAATATGACGAATGGGAGAGTTTCTACTTCTCGATGGAAAAAGATGTGGCGGATCGCTTTGAAAAATGGCTTCACGAGAAGGGGGCAACAGAACAGAGCGGGGCCTTTGCATCCAATTTGGAGTTGTTCCTGAATTTCATCTACCTTTACAGTCACGACGATCCGGTCATCCTGCGTTCCGTTCCACCAGCCTACTTCGAGGAGTTCCTTTTTGATTACCTCTTGCGAAAGTTGATCGCGGAGCCGCACGAGTATGTCACCTTTCCGCCAACATTGAAATTCTTCTACAGGTTCCTTAATGAGAAAGGATACATGGCTGATCCAGAAAGCGTTATCCAGGTCATCGATGCTCTGGAGCCTGAGTTCATGGATATCTTGAGAGAACGGTTTGGGTAACATGAGATGGATTCTCCCAATCCCTTCACCGATCAACCGGAGACTATAGGCATTCGAGACTCAAAGAGGGGTTAGCCGATGGCAAAATGCGGATCTTGTGCTGCAAGGAAAGGAAAACGAAACTGCCCTTCATTGGGAGCTGCCATTTGCCCTCAGTGTTGCGGAACGAAAAGGCAGAAAGAGATAGTTTGCCCTCCAGACTGCTTTTACTTGGGTAAGTCCAAGGAGTATTTTACCGACCGCCAGGAAGCAGAGAAGCTATCGGATTTTGAGCGGGAAATGAAATCCATCATCGGCAACGAAGACCCCTATGCCGACGTATTGCAGAACATTGAGTTTGTGATCAGTAAGAACTATAGGGAGCGGGGGAACATCACCGACAGGCACGTGGAGACGGCACTCGTGTACCTGCTGGAAATGGGCAAGGCGCAATTGGACCTACCCTCAAGGTTTCTCACCGAATTGCCACCCAACGTTCAGGGCATTGTTGACGGCATCAATGACATTCTTGCATTTCGCGAATCATTTGCAGAGACTGAGACTCTGATCACAAGATTGAAGTGCCTCTACCGGGTACTGGATTCTGTCAGGACTCACCATGATCCGAGAGATGATTGCAGCTACCTCAAATTCATTGGGATTTTTATGAGATGACGCGCAAAATGATCCTGGCTTGGTTCCAGACGGTCAAACGGAATTGAAAGGGATAACGTGGCAACGCTGACCAAAGCTCATATTGTAGAAAATCTATTCGCGCAGAATCTGTTCACGAAGGGTGAATCGGCCCAGATCATCGAGACGCTCTTCGAACGAATCAAGCAATCTCTGACAGAGGGTGATGATGTGCTCATCAGCGGCTTTGGCAAATTCTCCATCAGAGAGAAGCATCAACGCCGTGGACGAAACCCTCAAAGTGGAGAGCCAATGACGCTTGATCCGCGCAAAGTGGTCACATTCAAGTGCTCAACGATATTGAGGCAGAAGGTCAATCGAGAAGAAGATAAACCGCCGGTCCCAGGCCGACAGAAGTAGCGCCACTGAATGACGGATGTGAGCCTTGCTGAGTGGCTGCACGATCACACCCATCCAGGGAACCATCAATGAAGACAACAGACTGTCCATCTTGTCAAGGTTCAGGAACCATTAAATGCGATGAGTGCCGGGGTGTTGGCACTGTCCATCTTCCACCAGGAACACTCGGCGAATGGCAGACTTTGCCATTACCCCGGCCGTGCAGACAGTGCGAGGGTGATGGAAAAATCGATTGCCCCCACTGTCAGAGCACTGGAGCAGACTGAAAACCATTGAATAAGACTGCCTGCAATGGCAACGCTGACCAAACCCGACACCGATGAGCCATTATCGTTGCCAGCCCACAAAGTCGCCACCATCAACTGGTCGAGTTCATTGACAGAGAAGACAAATCGGTTTGGGGTTTCGGTAGGAGGATAGACAGTGGAAGATGAAAGATTGGCAGATATTGATGAGTTTCTTGCCAAAGCAAAGGCTTTCGGGGCCACAGGGGCAAAGGTTATTAGCCCTCAGACCGTGGTTACCGCTCCTTGGGTTCGTCTCAAATGTCAATTCGGCTGTGGCGGGTATAACACAAGTCTTTGTTGCCCACCGAACACCCCTACGCCTCAAATGATGAGAGAAGTCCTGGACGGGTACAAACGGGCTCTCCTTGTTCACTGTAATGGGAAAGTGAAACCAAGCAAGATTGTCGCTAAGCTGGAAAGAGAAATCTTTCTCAGTGGCTTCTACAAAGCTTTGGCACTCGGTGCAGGGCCTTGTCGGCTTTGTAAAGAATGCACCATGAGAGAGTGCATCCATGCTGAGGATGCAAAACCTTCAATGGAGGCATGTGGAATCGATGTCTATGCTACCGTACGGTCTAACGGTTTCCCCATAGAAGTTGTGAAGGATCGTACCTGCGAACAGAACTATTTAGGTGTCAAAACACCACCTCGGATCAAAAAGTCATCCCAAAAGTCATCCACAGCAATAAAGGCTTAGGAGCAACCTTCCTAAGCCTTTATTTTTCCTGGTGGAAATGGACGGGATCGAACCGACGACCTCTTGAATGCCATTCAACCGAATATCCTTTTTCTCTTTTAACACTATATCATATTATTGTTGACAAGTCATAATGTTACCTATTAAAGTCGTTCTACTTTCTGCGATAATTTGAGCTTAGTTTTGCTGCATCCGTGCGCGTAATGTGCGCGTAAAACTCAGATTTGAACTTTATCTTGCGGATGAACAGGGGTGAGTCGTGGCTATCCAAATTTATTGTACAAAGTGCAGGTCCTCGGTCGCGATTGATTCCAAGATATGCCCGTTCTGTGGCATGATTTTTGGGAGGGAGAAAAAATACAGGGTATGTGTCAGCGTAAAGGGCAAGCGCGTAAACCGGATGGTCGATAATCTCACCATTGCCAGAGAGACTGAAGCTGCAATAAAGGGTGACCTTGTCAGGGCTGAGTACGACATCTCCCACCATAGGGTAAATCTAAGCCCGAAGCTCAATGATCTGTTGGAACAGTACCTAATTTGGGCTAAACACAATAAAAAGACTTGGAAGTGTGATGAATACAACTACAGGGCTCACCTTGAACCCCGATTCGGGAAAATGCGCCTGGACTCAATTACTGGTCCCGATATCGAAAGAATGAAAACAGAGCTGAAGGAGGGTAAGAATATTCACGGTAGGCCTTTCACTGAGGCCACTATAAAGCATCAGATCGTCCTCATGAATCGTCTATATAATCTAGCAAAACTCTGGAAGATCTATCTGGGTGAAAACCCAGTCGCTTCGGTCAAGATGCCCAGATTGGACAACCAGAAGCCCGGATGGCCACTTGAAAATCCCCCACTTGTGGCCGGGTCAAAATCCCCCACCCTGTAGTCGGGTCGAAGTGCTTCGGCGACAGTAGAGAAATAACCTACCGTTAATCTGCTCAGAGATCCAAGCTTATTCCTTTTTCATCCAGAGATTTTCGTTTGTTTTCCGTCAACCGGATCGATGCCTCCTTGAGGCGATAACTTTTGCCTTCGAACTTGAGCAGATGGCCCCGGTGAAGGAGGCGGTACAGGATGACCGAGGAGGCGGCATTGTCGTAAAGGAGTTTTCCCCAGTCCTCCAGGGGTCGATTTGAGGTTATCATCGAACTTTTCCTGGAGGAATAGCGATTCAGAATAATATCGAGCAAATCGTCGGTAGCGTGATCGTTGACTTTCTTTCGCAGGAACAAGTCGTCGATGACCAAGAGATCTGCTTCGGAGAAGAGCTTGGTCATCTTTTTTCTCCGTTTGAGCTGAGTGGCTTCGAAGAGGTCTTCGAAGAAGGTGTGAGCTTCCCGATACACGACTTTATAGCCGGTCTGGATGGCGGAGTGGGCCACCGTTTTGGCGATATGGGATTTGCCCGTTCCCGGCGCCCCGATCAGCAGGGCGTCATCGCCGTCTCGAATGAACTTGCCGCTGACCAGTTCATAGATTTCCTTCTTGGGCAGTTTCGGATTGAAGCCCCAATCGAATTCCGTCAGAGTGGGTCGCTCTGTGAGACCGGAGGCCTTGAAGCGGGTTTCAGTAAGCCTTGAGCTCCGCCAATCGAGCTCATCTTGCACCAGGCAGGCAAACATCTCTATAAAGGAAGCGCCCTGATTGGCCTGAATGAGTCGGGGCTCCAGGGTGGCTTTCATACCATGGAGGCGAAGCGCCCCAAGATGTCTTTGGATTTCTGCGTTCGGCATGTCCATCGGTTTGGCTCCTTGTTTTCTTTTTCATCCGGTGATTACTTTTTTTAAATGATGCCTTCCCTGCGCAACTGCTGAAGTTGTTCCACCGGCATGTCGGCCGGGTCTTGGATAGCGTCCGGGATCGGCTCAAGGTGTTTACCATTCCAGGAGATGTTCCGATCCCAGTCAAACACGTTCACCTCGAAGTGGTGACCCCGAAGTCGCTCGCGTATCTGCCGGGCTCCGTTGCGCCCAGCCTGGTCCCGGTCCAGAAACAACACGATCCGAGGGAACCGGATGCGGGAACGAAGCCACGCCAACCGCTCGATCTGTTCCCCGGAGAGGTGTGTGCCCATCAAGGCGCCGGCGTTCCGGCAACCTGCTTCCACCAGCTTGGCCACATCAAAAAACCCCTCCACCAGAACCAGGCCAAAAGTGTTTGCTTGACGGCGAGCTTCCGCATCTAACAGAAGCTGATCCTGATTGTAGATTTCCCAACCTTTCCGGAACGGATAGCTCCAGTATTTTCCATCCGCGTCTTCTTGTTCACGGGAGAGTGCCCGTCCGCTATGACTCAGGATAATCGCCTGAAGATCATGGCCGTTTTCTCTCAGGCCGCGAATCTGGAACACTAACCTGGAGTTGAGGGGAGAGGCCGCACTTCCCCTGGCAAGCTTTGGCAAATACCCACAGCCCAGGTAGCGGCAGGTGCCAGCGGATATGCCCCGACGACGCCATTCGGGATGATCCGGGCGCAGATAACGGCGCAGATCGACTTCGATGGCGCGATTGATGTGATTGGAGACCAGGGGATGGCCTGTTGCCTCTGGCTGCGGCCGCTCGCCGTGTGCACGGAAGGTTTCGGGCTTCGCCGTGGAGATTCCTTCGGCTACCATCCATTGCGCTGCTTCGAACATGGTCATTTCCCGACCCTGCCGGCGCAGCATCTCCCGGCAGAATTGCATGATCCCGCCGCCTTTGCCGCTGCTGAAATCCTTGTAGATGTTTGCCGATAAACTGACGTGCATTGAGGCCTGCTCCTCAAGCGTAAACGGTGATTTGAGCCAGATTTCATCGTCTCGGCGGCGGCGCTTGTGGTCTACACTCAGTTGAAAGACCTCGATCACCTTCAGCCAACTTGCTTGCCGCCAGATTTGGGGCAGTTGCTCCCGGCAGATGATGGGCGATCTGGAGGGAATGCTCTCCTTTGGGACGGCTCCGGCCTCAGGCGCCGCTTGGGCGGCATGCTGATCCCAGAAGGCGGCGTAGTCTTCACCCGAGCGAATCAAGGGATGGTCTTGCGTGAGCCCTTCGGATGGTTCGACCTTCCTTTCCCCGGCTTCCGCGGCCATGCTCTCCACCATCCGCCGCAAGGCTTTGGAGCTTCTCAGTCCATTGTGTCTGGCCAGTTCTGCCGCTTTCTCCACGGTGTCGGCCGGGTAATGCCGAACCAGATTAACCAGGCCATACATCCGGCGTTGGCCGCTGCGCCCTTCTTCGTTAAACCATTGCTCGCACAAGCCGAAGGTGTGCGGGCCGATGGCTTCGGCCTGGGCCAAGAGTCGGTCCGTTTCCCGAGACGGATTGAAGATCCGGTCCCCGGGTTCCATCATCAAGGAACCCGCCCGCATACTCTTTGGATGTCGACGAATGACCTCCATCCGGCGAGGATCGAGAATCTCGATTTCTTCATCGAAGATCCGCACCATCACCTCACTGCCTAACGGAGCGGGACTCGCCGCATAGTAGGAGTTGCCCACCTGGATCGTCCCGTCATCGTAGACCGTCCGGGTCTCCTGCTGAAAATAGCGAAACGGCCTCAGGGGCAGTTCCGTCAGATAGGGTTTCTCTTCCTGAAACATTTCCTCTACCTGGCGTTTGGCCCGGCCATGGATCCGCAGCGATGCCCAGCGACTTTCCCAGTGCAACAACCATTCATTCTGGGCCTCGATGCTGCCGAATTTGCGTCCTTTCAGGGCGGTGTTCTGCGTGTGTTTCACAGCATTTTCCACCGTTCCCTTGCGGTCCGAGTCGCTGACCCTCGCCGGGTCCGCCACCACCTTGTAGTGCTCCAACATGGCGGCATAGAGAGGATTGAGGTCCGGTTCATAGATGTCCGGCTTGATCACGCCTTCCTTGAGATTGTCCAGGGTGACATATTGGGGGCACCCCGTAAGATAGCGGAAGGCTTCCTCATGCAGCTTGGCCCACGTTTCCTTGCTCGATCGCCATACAACTTTACGAAAGGCACGCCCTGAATACTTCAACGTCATGATGAACAGACGGGGGCGCCGATACTTCCCACTGCTATGAAGAGTCGGTGCGCCCAGCCCATAATCCACCTGGGCTTCTTCTCCCATCAAGAATTCCAGCCGGTCATACTGCTGAGGGTCTTGTCTTTTGAGCCCCCGCACAAACCGCTTCACGCTGTTGTAGCGGTGATTGAAACCGAACAGTTCCACCAGATCCTGGTAGATGGCCATGGCATTACGGCCCAGCTTCACCTGCTCCTGGATCCACTCCCGATGCGTTTCACAGGCGGAACGAACATGCTTGGGGAAGTCTGGTTTCTGAGCCGGTGGCCAGGATGGGGGATTGTCCACCGATGGCTTTCCCGACCCGGTGGCCACATCTTGCTCAGTGGGGGATTTTGAATGCTCACTTTCTTGCAACCCCATCAAACTGGTTGACTGATCATACCTCCGGATGGTCTTTCGATCGATCCCCGTCTTTCGTTCGATCTCCCGTTGACTCAGACCCTTACCCAGCAATGTCTTGATTGTCACTTGCAGATCTGGCTTCAAAACGTTCATCCTTCTTCGAGAACTCTCGGAATTGAAATCCGAGAGCCCATTGGTTGTTGAAGGCGGTTCGTGTTGGTGTGGCGGGGGTGTTTTGCGGTGGTTTGGGGGGGCATTGGGTGGGGATAGACGGTCGGAGGTCGGTCAAAACGGGTGATCCTGGGTCGAGTTGCGGGGCATTCCGGAAACAAGGGGAACAGCTCGGGTGTTCGGTCCGAAAGGGGCTTTCGGCCGGGCGAAGGTTATTTTGATTCAGTTTGGCAGCAGCAATCCTACATTTTGACTCCTATCGTTATCCGCTGTTGAAGAATTCCTCGCGGTAAATGATGCCGATCATGCTCAGGGTCTGGGCCAGGAGCTTCTTCCTGGAGGACCGTTTCACGGCTTCCAGGTTGCGGACCACGGCATGTTCGACGATGTTCGCCAGAGTCAGGCGAATCAGTCCATAGCTGGCGTTTCGGCATGATCGATCCAGTTTGCAGGTGTCATTGAGGGCGTTGCAGCGCTCGGTGGCGCTGCGCTCTTTGTAGAGCTCTTTAAAGCGCTCACTGTCGCGAGGAATGGGGGGATAGAGTCGCGGGTCGGTATCGGATTTGATGTAGACCAGAGGGGCGAGAACGCTTTCGGGTGCACAGTCCTTCTGTTGCGGGCAATCCTCGAGGTGCATGACATAGACTGATTTGCCGTCGCGATGGGTATTGCGTTTTGCCGGGCAGCCATAGACATGAGTGTGGCGGCTTTCCTGATACTGATGGTGGCGCATGCGCATTCCTTGCGGGCAAAGGGGTACGCCGTCGCTGTCAAGTTTTACGCCCTGTTCATCGAGCAAATGGGGATAGGTTTTTTTGCTGTTCTCGCCGAGGGGAATCACGGGACTGACGTCCTTTTTGAGGAAATAGCGGTAGTGGGCGTGGGAGTCATGGTGGCCGTCGCCGCAGAAGATGGCAATGTTCAGATCGAGGCCGTGTTCCCGGGCGGCCTTGAGAAAACGGTCGAAGGCCTTGAGGGAGAGGGTGAAATCGCTCTCGTTGCCACCTGGCAAGAGCGTGAGCAGGGGCAGGTCGTGGCCATTCTGATGGAGCACCAGGTGATAATAGCGATCGCCAAAAAAGTAAGTGTCGCGGTAGTGATCGTAGCACCATTTGGCGGTGGGCGAGGTGTAGCTCCGTTCATGGTCGCACTGGTGGGTGCGGCAGGCGCAGGTGGGTTTGCCGCGGGGTGAGGCGGCCGTGACGAGGATGGAGCCATCGCCGGAAACGATGAGTTCATGTGGATTGTCAACGAGGCCGTCCTGGATGGTTGGGACGATCGCGATCTTGATGAGGAGGTCTTCGAGGAACTTTGGCAGGCCCTGCGGTCGCGGCTTGTCAGCATCGGCCAGGAGTTCATTGGCAAGCTTTTCCGACTGGGGGCACGAGGGGTCGTGCTTTTCCAGATGGGCCTTTTTCTCCGCTCCGAGGTTTCTCTGATGCCGTCCCTTGAGGACCTGAGATTCCCTGACCCGATGGGGACAGGGTTTCTGATAGGGACCATCAACGAGGCGCCCGAAGAAATCGTAATAGGTCCCGATCCCCGGCGTGTCATCCCGTTCAAAGCCGGCGAGAACGGCAAAGAGCGGAACGGTGCGCGTTTGTTTGACCCACGTGGTGATGCTGGGAATTTTGAGATGGGTCATGAGGAGAAGGGACCGGAGCATGCTCGTGGGAGAGCGCGGCGGACTTCGCTTCACCGGTGGGGGGCAATCCCCAATTGCATCAAGCTAACTTTACTGCCCTGAAGGGGCTCGATAAATTAGCCCAGGGTCAGCGATAGCGCCACCCTGGGGAGCCAGGTACAACACGACTATCTACCCTGAATGGGTTACATAAAACATAGCGGTACAACGATTTATCTAACCCTTTCAGGGTAAAGAAAAGGAAATTGGGTTTCCCCTCCCCAGGGTGGCGCTCTTGCTGACCCTGGGCTATTTTTTATGAAGCCCTTTCAGGGCATTCATCATCCGACTGGCAAGCGGTCGCAGGCATAAATCCACCTCGGGTAAACCCCTTAGTACGCCCCCGCATAAATGGGTGTCCGAATGCCACTCGTCATTCCCGCGTGTTTCTGGCGGGAATTCAGGCTGTGCAAATTCCCTGGATTCCCGCTAAGAGCATGCGGGAATGACGACCGGGTGGTAATGGACACTTTATTCTGCTGTGCTGTACTTAGCCTGATGCATATGGGGTAATCCCCCACTTGCTTTCCGGGCAGGATCAGGATTGTGTGGTCTCTGCTCAGGATGAAGACATTGCCGCTAGAACCGATGTCGCCTGGCGGTTGGAAAACCCGCCTCCCGTTAACCCAAGTCAGAATGAGGACATCGAGCGAAAGAGGCGATGATGCTCTTCACGCAGTGAACTTCGACGCGCTCTTTTTAGATGGGATGACAGGGTATGAATACGTGCTTGAGAACGAGAGACTTGGAGAATGGGGCCGGGGTGGAGTGTCTTCTCGTAGCCCGGGCAGATAAGAGGAGGTCTTGGGCGAGGTCTACCAAAAGAGAAGGTCATGCGTCGCCCCCGATCACCAGATGCTTGTGATCGTGAATGACCGCGCCCAGATTCGGGTCTGCAATGGCATCGCGGAGGTATTTGGGGAGGGCAAACATGTGCCGGTGGGACTCCATGTCATAGAACCTTAAGCCGAGGTCTCCTTTCTCCTGAAAGCGCGGCGCCAGGGACTCCGGGCTGAGGAGCGGCTCCAGCGGTTCGTCACTGGCGATGACAAATCCCCACGGCGCCCCGAAAAAGGGGACCCAAACCTGGTAGGGAACGACCGACCTGAAGCTTTCCCTGAGGGTCTTGACCAACGACAGGTGGGCGGTCAGTTCGCCAGGGCTGGTCTGTTCCGCCTGGATGGCGAAAATGCCCCCGGCATCGAGCCGCGACCGGGCCAGTTCGAAGAACTCGCGGGTGAAGAGCAACGCGGCATGACTGTCCTTGACGGGGTCGGTACAGTCCATGAAGATGACATCGTAGGTTTCCCCGGAATCAGCCAGGAAGGCCCTGGCATCCTCGTGTTTCAAGGTCACCCGAGGGTTTTCGAAGGCCCCCTGATGCCAGCCCGGTAGATATTTCCTGGCCGCGCTGATCATCTCCTCATCGATATCCACCATAACTGCTTTCACGACGGCTTCATGCTTGAGGATCTCCCGCAGCATCGCCCCGGGGCCGCCCCCGGCAACAAACACCTTCTTCGGCGCAGCATGAATGAACATGGCCGGGTGAACAAATGCCTCATGATAGATATACTCATCAGCCTCTGCAGACTGAGGGACCCCGTCAAGAAAAAGGGCTTTGCCATAACCTACGGTTTCGACAATGAGGATTTCCTGGAAGCGCGATGAGGTGAACACAAGTGTCTTCCTGACCCGGTAGACACTTGCCAGATTGCGAGTCCGTAGATCAACCATCCAGTTCTGTGCACGCATCATGTCGTTCCCTTATGTTCGTCGAAATACCCTGTCGGAAACCCGGCAACGATTCTTCTGACCACTCCTCGATTGCCCGAAGGTGTGTCGTTTCTGTAAAGAGAGCCCTTATAAAGAGAAACATCAACATACGCCAGAACAAAATCACCCATCAACCATCAACCATCAACCATCAACTATCAACCATCAACCCATCAACCATCAACCCCATCAACCCATCAACCACTCACCCATCAACCATCAACCGTCCCGCTTCCGACTCCTGACTTCTGACTCCTGTCTCCCCTGATCGATCCTGTCTTATCTACCCTGTCTACGCTGTCTGCTACTTCTACCCGACTCCTGACTCCTGACTCCTGTCTTCCGTCTTCTGTCTCCTGTCTTCCCTTCCGCTACTCCGGCTGGTGTTCGGGTTTGAGGAGATCGAAAACGGTTTTGACCGGATTGAAAGTAATCCGTGGGACCTCCACGACCACCGTGAGCCATTCGGCCATGGCACCGTTCCACAGACCGGGAAGTTCGAGGGCCTTGAGGCTTCTCCCTCCCATGGACTTCCTGGAAATGAAGACGGCATCGTGGTCGACGTAGTGTGCCAGGTCAAAGGGCCTGCCCTCATAATTCCTGACGGAACAGACAAGGTCAACCGGATTGAAATGCGTGGATGAGTTCCAGATCTCCTGCTGTTCCGGGGAGTTGAAATCGACCTGGGCCTTTTCGACGATCTGCAGGGAGAGCTCTCCGTTACGGTCCTCCACCCAAAACGGGGCGCCACCCGGTTCGCCCACATTCCTGACGACGCCGCAGACGCGAATCGGCCGGTCCAGTTTCTTCTCCAGATAGGCATGCCGGTCATCGAGAGGCCATTCGGCATAGGATTTGGGAAAACGCACGAGCAGTTTTTCCGCCGCCAGGGCCTCGGCCTCGGTGACCGCACCCGGCGTTACGCCGGCTTTCAGACGGCGCAGATGCTCGTGCACCGCACCTTCGATCGCCACCAGACATCCCCCGAGAACTCGCTTCCAGAAGCCGATCGCATCCATGAACCGACCCTGACTCACGTTGTCAACGTTCTTCATGTAAACGAGGTCGCCCTGGAGGTCGCTGATATTTTCGAGGAGCGCCCCATGCCCCCCGGGCCGGAAGACGAGGCGCCCGAAACGATCCCGGAAGGGGCGGTTGCGCATGTCCACGGCAATGGTGTTGGTGGACGGGTGCTGGTGGGAGAAGCTGACCTCAAAGGCGCCCCCATGCCGCTTTTCATTGCGAAGTCTAACCTCTTCAAAGAGCCGCCTGAAGCCCTCTTCATGTTCGGGAGAGACCGTGAAATGAATCCGGCAAATCCCCTTTGCGCACGCAACGTAAGGACACCGCTTCTTCGAGGTGTTCCTCGAAGGCGGTGCGGCATCCGTTCGGATAGCAGTGAAACTTCAACAGGCCTTTGGGGAGGCCGCCATAATTGAGCCCGAGGTCGGTCAGGAGATAGTCCAGAATAGTCCGATACTGGTGGGAATGGATCAGGTCGCTGAGGTCCAGGCCGTCTCTGGCAAGGGCGGTCTCGAGATCTTGACAAAATGGGAACTGGCGAATGCCCTCCACGAATTTCAGGAAATCGCACGCCACGGCGACGCCATACTTCGCTTTTCGGTGAAGCTCTTTGGGCTCGAGGTATTGGGGAAGGTGGTAGATCTGCAGGAGGGACTGGAACATGCGAGTGGCCGCTCCGGAGGCCGGCACAAACTTGCGGAAGCGCCCCTCCTGCGCGGCCCTGGCGTGGCATTCGAGATAGCTTTCGAGGTCGGCCTTCGCGATTTGATGCACGCCCTCACCCAGGGTGCAGGGACGTTGCAGACGAATGCATGCCGGGGTTTTTCGAAACACTGCGAGCTGCGCCCGCACCTGATCCTCGCTGATCTCGAGCGCGTGCATTTGCTGCCGATCTGCTTCGGTGAAGGGAAACCTTTCCATCCTGAACCATCCGGTTAGGTTGTTTTCCTGCAAAGACCTCGGGATTTCACGTGATTAGCGGCAGGGAAAAGGTTTATCCCGTCTGACCAAGGATTGCAATCAGAAAAAGGCCGGGCGTCCAGCACGACTTCCGGATTGGCGGCTGCAGAAGAATAAGAAGTTGGTTGCAGAGCGGTTTTGTGGGGCAGGCTTTCCGTTCTGCCATGACCGAATTGGCAGGCTGGAGAGCCAACACCACTAAACCGAAAGGGCAGGGGAAAAGCCGCACCACAGAATGGGATTGGCAGGCTGGAAAGCCTGCCCCACAAAAAACTGAATCGACAGGGCCTGAATTAGGCCCCGGCCAGGTCTTGCCGGTCTCTTAATTCAAAAATGTTTCGATCTTGGCGCCCTTCTTCAACTGAGCGACATACTGGCCCAATTGCTCGTTGACCTTCTGCTGTTTCAGGTAATCTTCGATTTTGCCCTTGATCTCGTCGTAGGCGACGGTGGAGGCGTCCTTCTTGTCGGTGACCTTGATCAAATGGTAACCGAACTGAGTTTCGACAATGTCACTCACGGTTCCGGGCGGCAGCTTGAATGCCGCATCTTCAAACGGTCCAACCATCTGGCCCCGCTGGAAATAGTCCAGGTCTCCACCGTTGGCGCCGCTGGGGCATTCCGAGGTTTCCTTCGCAACGGCGGCAAAGTCCTCTCCCTTTTTGAGCCGCTGCTGAATGGCCGTGATCCGCTCCTTGGCCTTTGCCTTATCGGCATCACTGCCGGCCGCATCGACCTTGATCAGGATATGACTGGCCCGAACCCTCTCCGGCGCCTTAAAAAACTCGGGGTGACCGTCATAAAAGGCCTTCATTTCCTCCGGGGTAACCGTCACTTTGGAGCCTATTTGCCGATCGATCAACTTCTTGATGAGCCAGGTCCTGCCGCAATTGCGCCTTCAATTCGGCCTCGGTGAGATTCATCTTGGCCAGCGTATCGGTATACTCCTTCTCGATTTCCAAACTTCTGTTTCAGCGCTGCCAACTGCTGGTTGACTTCGTTATCATCCACGGCAATGCCGAGCTTCTTGCTATCCTGCTTGAGCAATTCGCGATCGATCAGACCGTCGAGAACGCGTCCTTTCATTTCCGACACGTCTGTCGGTTTCGGGGCCTTCCCGCTCATGGCCATTTGCCGTTCGAAGCGACCCAGTTCCTTATCGTATTCCGAACGGGTGATGACGGTCCCATTTACCATGGCTACCTTGTCCTTGCTCGCGGTCCCCGCCACTGCCGATTTCTCCTTTGTGGCATCCTTTTTGCCGGAAGTTGAGACGCTCCCCTTCTTGGAATCTTTCTCGCTGCCCCAAAGCCCACCGAGGACCCGAACGCAACCAGGACCAAGAGGGCAACCAAACTAAAAACAACCATCCTCGACTTTCTGACATTCCTTTGCTCCTTGATCTGCACAGAAAAAAATAACCCACAAAGGCTGGTGAACATCCTCCGTGGGCTTACCCGCTCAACAAACTTAATGATAAGCGGCACCGAAAGAAACTCCGAAGGAAACTTTTCGTTTGCTAATATAAACGTGGCGCTCGCTACGGTCAATCAAACATTTTAAGCAGTAAAGATTTTGAGCAGGACGATAAATGAGCTTATACTTTGTCCTGACATATCTCGTTTTATAAGTAGCCACCACAGAGTGCGCAGAGATACCTTTGTTATATGGACCTCGGCGGCCCCCTGCGTCTCTGCGGGGGGGTGAGAAAGAAGATGGCAGCCTTCTTGAAAACGAAATGAGAAAGGTTAGACCAAATGAGCCGATTTTTGATCGTGGACATAGGCGCCGGCACCATGGATATCCTGTATTTCGACGACGAATCGCCGCAGCATTACAAGGCCGTTGCCAGGTCCCCGGTCCTCGGGCTTGCGGAGAAGGCGGAAACCCTCCCGGGGAAACTCCTGGTGACAGGGTGCGAGATGGGGGGAGGGCCCCTCACCCAGGTCCTCAAAGCGCGGGCCTTGAAAGCAGAAGTAATCATGTCCCGCGCCGCGGCGTTCACCCTTCACCATAATCCGGAAACCGTGCGCTCATGGGGGATCGTGGTTGTCGATGACGAAGAAGCCGAGGTCCTTGCGGGCAGATTGCACCTACCATAACCTGGTTATCGGCGACCTGGAAAGAGACCGGCTGCAGCAAATCGTAGAAGCCCTGGGCGTCCCGTTCGAATTCGACATCGTCGGCGTCTGTGTGCAGGATCATGGCATGCCGCCGCCGGGCGTATCGCACCTCGATTACCGTCATTCCTTTCTTAAAGAGCGGCTCGATGACAACCCTTATCCTCATGCGCTGTTGTATGGCAAAGACGATCTCCCAAAGACTTTCAATCGGCTGAGGTCGCTTTTCGAGAGCGCGGAAAGGCTCCCCACCCGCGAAGTCTTCGTCATGGACAGCGGCATGGCGGCTATTCTCGGGGCCTCGATGGATTCTCAGGCGAGCCTCAAGGAACGGATTATCGTCCTGGATGTCGCCACTTCGCACACCGTTGGTGCGGCGCTCGAGAAGGGGGAGCTCGCGGGCTTTTTCGAGTACCACACACGGGACATCACCTGCGAGCGGTTGGACGCCCTGGTCGAGGAACTGGCCGAGGGCAAGCTCGAACATCGCCGGATTCTTGAAGAAGGGGGGCACGGGGCGTATCTGCGCAGGGCGCTGGGGTTGGCTTCGGTAGAGCTGATCCTGGCGACCGGCCCGAAACGGGGACATGGCGCAAAAGTCGCGCCTGCCCCTGGTGATGGGTGCCCCCTGGGGTGACAACATGATGACCGGCACCGTCGGTGTGCTCGAAGCCATCCGCAGGCGCAAGAATTTAGGGCCGATCTCCGGCTTGTACTCCTGAGTACAGGTCCCAATACACAGGTCCATCTCAACTAGGTCCTATCTCAGTCAATGACCGGTTCCAGGCCCAACTCTAATTATACTTGTTAAGGTTGAGATCTTTCCATGCTGATGAATCTCTGTTTCTCTGTAGCGGCATCCTGCCGCGACGGTGAGCCAATCGCGGCAGGATGCCGCTCCTACGAAACGAAGCATTCAAACCTAAACTGGATAGTGACCGGATTCAGATCGTCATACCGGCGAAAGCCGGTATCCAAGCAGTTTTCCTGGATTCCGGTTTCCACCGGAATGACGCACATGGTTCATGGATTCAGGTTTTCACCGGTTACGCGCCGGGTTTATGGACACTTTATTCTGTGGCGCTGGACCAAGAAGCTGTCTGAAAACCCGGGAAAAGACACCCACCCACCTTTGGCGTTGCCAACAGCGGCCCTTACCTGTATAGACTGTTCGCCACGAAATTAACAGGAGGAGTAACCGATGAAAGTTCTAAAAGCCTGTTTGCTTGGGATGATGATCATCCTCACGGTCAGCCTTGGAGGCTGCTGCGGCGGCGGCTCGACGGTCAAAAACGAGAGCACCACGACCACGACCACCCTGGGGGATGAGCTGAAAGCTCTCAAGGACGCCTACGACCAGGGCATCATCTCGGAAAAAGAATACAACGAATCCAAGGAAAAGATCATCAAACAGAGGACCGAAGGGAAGTAATCCGGAAGCGGCAGATCGCGGAGCTCTCCAGAGACAACATGAACATGCGCTCCTGCTGGGCCTTTTTCAAACCACGGAACACACGGAAGACGCGGAAAACATGAAGAAATCAATTCTGGTCTTCCGGGTGTTTCGTGTACTTCGGGGTTAGGGATGCGGAAAAAGACCATCCGCTTTGCTTTATGCGTTTTTGCAGCGTGGTGCACGCTGGGCCCCGCCATGTGTGTCCGGGCTTCCGAAGTGGAGATGAAAGGGCCCCCTGCAAGGTTGCAGCAGCCGGCGCCGGCGCTGCAAGACGAGACCTCGTGCGTCAGGATTGCCTTCCTTCAGGCAATCAAGTTCTATCAGAAGTGGATCTCTCCCGTCGGGGGAGAACGCTGCGGCTTCCGCCCCACCTGTTCGCGATACGGCTATGCGGCCATCCAGGAGCAGGGTCCGATAGTGGGCCTGATGATGACGGGAGATCGCTTGATGCGCTGTCATATTTGGAAGAAACCCGGACCCGACTATACCCTCCTTCCCAACGGGAGACTCTTCGATCCTCTTTCACGAAACCTCCTGTCCGAGCCATGAGACCTTCACTGAGACTGCTGCTGCTCCTGTTTTTTACCTTTATACCCCTCATGAACCGGTCCGACGCTGCGGAAACGGGGGTCATGGTGACGGAAGCCATGCAGTTGAAGATCGCCGATGCCTTCCTGGAGGAAGGGGAGACCTATCGGGCAATCACCGAATACAAGAAGTTCCTGATCATCTTTCCGGAATCCGACCAGGGGGATTACGTCCTCTTCAGAATGGGCACGGCCTATTATCGCGGTGAAGAATATGAGCCATCCACCCGGACCCTTGCAGCCCTGAGGGAAAAATATCCGGAGAGCCGCTATGCCCCGCAGGCGCAGTATTATGAGGGACTCGCTTACTGGAAACTGAAGCAATACCAGGATGCGGGGACCGCCCTGGGGACGCTCGCCGCTTCCTACCCGGACTCTGAGTATGCGCCGCTGGCCCTGGTTGCCAACGCGATGCTGGCGCTGGACCAGGAAAAGGTGAGTGCCAGCCGGCAGGGACTCGAAAAACTTGGTGAAACCTACCCCGATTATCCCGGTTCGAAAAAGGCAAAAGAAGCCATTGGGCTGCTCGATCACTACCAGCAGCTTCCCCGAAAGTCGGAAGCGCTGGCCGGCATCATGTCCGCAGTCCTGCCCGGCAGCGGGTACATTTACGCCGAACATTACGGGGACGGCATTACTGCCTTTCTCATCAATGCCCTGGCAATCGCCGGTACGGTAACCGCGGTGTACCATGAGAACTATGCCGTAGCGGGCATCGTCGGCGGCATTGGCCTGCCCTTTTACCTGGGAAATATCTATGGGTCGGCCAATGCGGCAAAGAAATGGAACCTTGCGGTGAGAAAAGAACTGCGCAACCGCGTCGCGGTGACGCTCGATTATGACTTTTAGTACACACGTGAATAAGTTCGTGCATGTTTCCGGTGGACAAAAAAATCTGCCACCCTACGGAACCGGGAACACTTTAAAGTGGGCACCGCTTCACCGTGCCCACCGGAACTGGCTAACGATTTCCGCCCAAATGCACCAGTGTCCAAATTCCCTTGGCATCTTTGTTCCTCCTTCTTTTTCGAGACGCTCCGCTCCGCTTCCGCCGGGTCGAAGCACCTGCCGGCTGCTTGCCTCAAAAGGCGAGAGGGGGAACGTTAAGAGAAGATTAAAAAGGGGATTAGAAATCTCTAATACTCCGTTGCGAACCATCGGCAATGATCGAGAAACATTCTGTGGGACAGGCTTTCCAGCCTGTCGGCGGACTGGAAAGTCCGCCCCACATGCGAAGGTTGTCGAATGAAAGCGACCTCGGTATTACGTATTTTCCTTGGGAACTTCGTGGCAGTTCGGGGCTGTCGGCGGGATTCATTGACTGCTCAACGGGGACGGGAAGCAGCACGCGGAAGGTGCTGCCCTCTCCGGGAGTGCTCTCGACCTCGATGGCGCCGCCATGGGCGACGGCAATCGAGCGCGCGATGCAGAGGCCGAGCCCCGTGCCATTCTCAGCCTGGGACCGGGCTTCCTCGGTCCGATAGAAAGGCTGAAAAATCTTCTCCTGTTCTTCGCCCGAGATGCCGATCCCGGTATCGGCAACCAGAACGGATGCCCATTTGTCATCACCGTGCAGGGAGAGCGCAACCGAGCCGCCCGGCGCGCTGTACTTGATCGCATTGTCGGTGAGGTTCAGCAGGAGCCGCCTGAGACGCTCGCGGTCACCCACGATGGCGATCGGTTCCAGGGGTCCGAGACAGAGTGCGACCGAACGGCTGTGAGCGAGGACTTTCAGGCGCGATTGCACCTCTTCCAGAAGCTGGGCCAGGTCCACGGGCTGTTGGTCCATTCTCAACACGCCGGCCTCGGCTCGGGACAGGAGCAGGAGCCCCTCGACCAACTGAGCGATGCGATCGACCTCCTCGAGGGAACTCGCCAACGCGGCCCGGTATTCCTGCGGCGAACGCGGCGAGCGGAGCGCAACCTCGAGTTCCCCTTTGAGGACCGTGAGGGGCGTCTGGAGTTCATGGGAAGCGCTGGCGCTGAACTGGCGGATCTGGCTGAAAGCGGCATCCAACCGGCTGAGCATCTGATTCAAGGTTTTCGCGAGCTGGTCCAGTTCATCGCCCGCCCCGGTTTCCTCGACCCGCTCTTCAAGATGTTCGGCACTGATCCGCTGGGCCGCTTCGGTCATCCGGGCAACCGGTTCCAGGGCGCGGCGAGCCAGGAGCCACCCGCCGACCCCGGCAAGCAGTAGACCAACGGGGAGCAACCCCCCCATGATCAAGAGGAAGCGCACGCGCGTCTCGGAGACACTCTGCAGCGACATCCCCACCTGAAGCAGGTTGATCACGCGGCGGCCGTCCATCACCGGCATGGTCAGGAGCCTCACGGGATAAACTCCAAGGCCGTCCACGGTCTCGAAGGTAGGAATTCCCTGCGAGGCGTTATTGAGGGCCTCCTTGCTGAGGGGCGGGCGTTGCTGGGGGGATTTGGGTTCTCGCGGATCGCGGTCACCGAACGGATCGAACATTTGATAATAGCGGTCCCACGGAGAAAAACCGAAAAACCGCCGGAACATCTCCTCAATTTCGGCCGGAGGGATGCTGACGGGGTCGCCATGAGACCGCTCGGCCAGCGTCGTGGCAACGCCGTTCAAGGCGGCATCGACCTCATGGGAGAGGCTGTAGGACAGAAGCCCGTATGCCGATCCTCCCAGCAGCAGCAGGGTGACCGTCAGGAGGCTGGTGTACCAGAAGGTGAGGCGTGCGCGGATCGAGCGCAGGCGCAAGGATCACTCCGTTTTCAGCATATAGCCGACGCCCCGGACCGTATGGATCAGCTTCTGCTCACGGTCGGAGTCGATCTTTTTGCGAAGATAGTTAACGTAGACATCGATGACGTTGGTCTCGGAATCGAAGTCGTAGTCCCAAACATGTTCGGCGATCATGGTCCGGGTAAGCACACGCCCCGGGTTCCGCATGAAATAATCGAGCAGGGCGAATTCCCTGGTGGTGAGATCGAGTTTCTGAGAATCCCTGAAAACCACGCGCCGGGCAGGGTCAAGGATGAGGTCCGCGATTTGAAGTACCGGCTGTTTGCCTTCGGTGCGCCGCCGGAGCAGGGCCCGAACCCGGGCAACCAGTTCCTGAAAGGCGAAAGGCTTGGTGAGATAGTCGTCGGCGCCGGCGTCCAGCCCCAGGACTTTGTCCTCGATCGTGGCCCTCACCGTGAGCAGAAGTACAGGCATCGCCGCCTTTTCCCGGCGCAGGGCGCTGAGGACGCCCAGGCCGTCCCTTTTCGGCAGTTGGATGTCGAGAATGATCAGGTCGTGGACGCCATCCAGGGCCATCTCGAGGCCGCTCTCGCCGTCAGTCGCCACATCCACCGCGTACCCTTCCTCCTCGAGGCCCTTCTTGATAAACCTGGCAACCTTTTTCTCGTCTTCAACAACCAGTAGTCGCATCGTTTGCCTTACAAAAACTTCTCTATGTTCCCGTCTTCAATCTTGATCAACGCCAAAGCCATAAACGGAGGGCGGGTTTTCCAACCCGCCCTTTATGTTCACGCCTTCAATCTTCATCGACAACAAACAGCTCTTCCCCGCACTTGTTACAAATCACATGCTCTTCATTCATGACCAGAACATTTTGACATTTTGGACATCTCGCGATCAGTACTTTCGGATCAAACTTGGAAGGTCTGATATCGGTTTTGTATATGTTCATGCACTCTTCTCCTTCTCCTTGAATCAATCCCCTTGGGGGGTGCCTAAAGACTTTCAAAAAGTGGCTTTGTGATGTGTTGCCGTGTCGCATGGGGCCCAAATCGTCATATGATTGCCCGTCCATCAAGAGCCCAAAATCGTCATTCCCGCATGCTCCTGGCGGGAATCCAGGCACTGCTTGTTCCCTGGACCCCCGCCAGAAGCATGCGGGGGTGACGACCGGAAGCCCTTTTTGGACGCGCTGTTCAAGCCAATTTCTTCCTCGCGAGAACGATGCCTCCGACCTTAGACTTATCCGCCGTAGACCCCACTGCAAATGATCAAATTATCAACCTTCTCAAAATACGTGATTTTGGGGCGCCACTCTCTCGTTGCAGGATTGTACCATTTGTATTCCACCCACCCGCTGTCTTTCGTGTTGGCGGTGTCGACGATCTCTTTGATGAAAGGCTTGCCGTCGATATCCTTGAGGTCAATGAACTCCTCTCCCACAAACTTCTCGTTCACTCCGTGCGCAAGCATGGTGCCATTGGGACTCAATACATAAATGTACATCGCATCCTTAACAAACATGCCGGAAACATCCGTAAAAGCAGCAAGCGCGATCCGCTTGCCGGAAACCTTGTAGAAGGCGATCGCCTGTTCCACCCATTTCTTTGCCACATTCTTCGATTTTGCGTCCATGAGCTCTTCCTTTGCCCTAAAGTTAGAATGCCGGTTGGCGCTTCGTATTTTGTTTTTCTATATTAGCACTCAACCATCCTTTTTGAAAGGCTTTGAATGCCACCATGTTATATCTTCCACAGTTATAAAGACGCTGAAACTCTCTCCCTTACTCCGCGGGCACATCTTTCTTCCGCAACCCGAGCGCCCGTTCGAGCACGCCTTCATCAATGGAGCGCAAATGCAGGTCGCGCTGAGGACAGGGAATTTCGATGCCGGCTTCCTGAAAGCGGCGGGCGATTTCCTGACAGAGATGGCTCCTGACGGCCAGCAGATCTCCCACATCGGCAATCCAGACGTGCAGTTCGAGATCCAGGGAGCTGTCCCCGAAGCGAAGAAAGAGGGGATTGGGCGCAGGGTTGGACAGAACCCGCGGGTCGGTTTCACCAGCTTCCCTGAGCAGCCGCAAAACCAGCTCGACATCACTGCCATAGGCGACCCCAACCGGAATTCTAATCCTGGCAATATGGCTGGTGCGGGTCCAGTTTGTCACTTTTCCGGAAATAAACTGGGAATTGGGGACAATCAATTCCGAGCGGTCGAAGGTTTCGATGATGGTCGAGCGCAGCCCAATCTTTCTCACCGTGCCGGTCTCATTGTCCACGACGACCATATCGCCGATCTTGAATGGCCGTTCAAAAAGCAGCATCAGACCGCTGACAAAGTTATTCACGATATTCTGCATGCCAAAACCCACGCCAATGACCGATGGCGCCGGTCAGAAAAGCGAAACTGGTCAGGTTGAGGCCGATGACGCCAATCGCAACCATGATCCCAAAAAACAGGAGAGAGTAGTGGATCAACTTCTTGATCGCATCCCGGGCGCCGCGATCGAGTTGCTGGCGCGGAAACACCTCGCCGTCCAGAAAGGCGCGGATAAACCAGGAACCGGAAACGATGAGATAGAAGAATAGCGCCGCCAGCAGAATCCGGCCAAGGCTGAGATTCAGCTCACCAAGGGCAAACTTGAAATCGATGATCTTTTCCCACGCCTGACCGAAAGACGTGTAGACGCCCCACAGTTGAAACAGGGCCAAAAAAACCCCGATCCAGAGGATGGCTTTAAGCAAATTCTTCAGGCGGGATTCGAGGGCCGCTCCGAACCGGATAATAAACCCCAGGCGGGCAACAGCCGGTTGGCTCAACAGAACTTCGACACATCCATTTCCGAGGTGGAAAAGCAAGCCTGCAACGATGATCAGGAAAATGGTCCCGATGGAAGAACGCATCAGATAGTCTGCCAGGTTGCGTATAGCCGGCCAGCAGGGCAAACAGGGCGGCAGATCCGACCAGCGCTCCCCCGCGCAATCCCGCAGCAAGCAGGTCCATCCTGCCTTCCCGCTCGGCTACCTGACGCCTGGCCTGGTTGAGGAAGAACCAGATTATCACCACCAGAATCAGCGCCAGATAAACACTGAAGAGGGGCACCGGAAGCGAAATCAGCTTCAACACCGCCGAGATAATCTGAACCCCTGCCAGGACGAACAACCACCCGGCGTATCCGCGGATGAGGAAGCAGGTCGGAAATCAGAAACGAGGCTGACAAGATCACCAGGGCAAAGGTCAGGAACAACCAGGAGGGGGCCGGCACCTGGTAGAAGAGCGCGGTCACCGCCTGGGTTACAAAAATCGCAAAAGCCCAGGGATGTTTCCTGACGAAGTGCCATTCCCCGGTTTTCTCGGGTAAATGCCGACGTCTCCGAATAAGGTAAACGAGGATTATGGTGCAAAGGACTTGCAGAGAGATCATCCAGGTGAAGAGAGGAAGGTATTCGCTATCCAACTTCCAACCGTCGATTATGCCGCCCTTCACCGCGTCCCAAAGCCTCCTGTCGAACTGCTCAAAGAACTCCCTGGTAACGAAAGAGGGAGCATTCTTTTCGAATCTCTCACTGCGCAATTTTTTCAACGCCGATTCGATCGGAGTGCTCAGTTGGCGAGCTTCGTCGAGCTGTTTCGTGAGCTTTTGCTGGAGAGCCAGGAGGGGGCCGGAGGCGTTGGCAACCGACTGGAGGACGGCGTGGGCTGTTTCCGTCGCCTTCTTAAAGGTCCCGGGAGGAATCTCGGTTTGTACCTCACTGAGGGATTCTTCCCACTTCTTCCAAAAGGTGGCTTCTTCCTCCCAGGCCATGCGGATGGTTTCGAGCTCCGAAAGCCTTAACGAGATGGCATCAACAAGGGCACCAAGCTTGTTTTTTTCGCCGTCAATCATGTGCTGGGCGTCGAGCAGCCGGTAAATATTCCAGTTTGCAGGATCACCCAGGCCGGCGATCTTTTTGGTTAGCTGTGTGACGTGGCTTTCCGTGTCGCCGATCCGCCGCTCCAAGGCTGAAATGTCTCTGGTCGCGGCAATGGCTTCTTCGGCCTTGATCGCCTTCTGCCCCAAATCGGCCGCACGGGGGACAACTTCCGCAAGCCCAGGAAGCGCTGGAAGTTGGGGTCTTGGCGTCTTTGCCCGGGGCGGCGCTTTCGTCTTTGGTGAACACCTTGGGGAGCAATTGCGGGACTGTAGTTTGCGTGTCCGCCTTCTCCTGCCCCGCACAGGGGCAGGCGATCAGCCACACCGTAAGGACGATAGTCATGATCGTAAATGGTTTCATCCCGGATCGTTTTCACTCCCTGTCAGTTTCGCACAGCACGGCAGAATTAAGAAACCATATTCGCTGACAGTGTCATTCGGGTGAAAACCGGAATCCAGAAGGATTGCCTGGATACCGGCTTTCGCCGGTATGACGATTCCGAACCTGCTCAAATGCCATCTTCCGCGCCGAGTATAAACTTAAAGCGGCGCCATCGATAGGCCAAGGAAGTCCGTCAGGCATCTCTCTGAAGTCGGTTATTTTGGTTTTAATATCTTGTCACTTGGTTGAAAGACCTCATTTTTCCAAGACATTTTATCTTTTGACACCGGTTTCTTTTTCCCTATGATGAGGACAATTTTGAGGATGGTCATGAGGACCGGCTGAAGCCTCGGAATCGGCAGCCAGAAGCGATTGGGATATCTTCGATGACCGCCGGCACTTTTCACTCATCGGACAATTGTATTGGTCTCGAAAAAGGATAAAATTTAAGATGACGGAATATGAATACATGGGTGACACCCAAGTCCTGCCACAACAAGAGCGAGTTATGACATCCGAAGGGAAACGCAAGACGCGAGGACAAAAAGGACCGCCGCTGGGCTTGTCGGACAACGCGCTGGTGGTGCTCAAGAAGCGCTATCTCAGGAAGGACGAGAACAACGAGCTCATCGAGACCCCGGAAGAGCTGTTCTGGCGGGTGGCGCGGGCCATTGCCGAAGGCGACGCTGCCTATGAAGGACCAGCAAAGGTCGAGGAAACGGCGCGAAAATTCCATCGGCTGATGGCCTCCCTCGACTTCGTTCCCAACTCGCCGACCCTGATGAATGCGGGGCGCCCCCTGGGCCAGCTTTCGGCGTGTTTTGTGCTGCCCGTCGAGGATTCCATCGACAGCATTTTCGATGCCATCAAGCACGCGGCGATGATCCACAAGAGCGGGGGCGGCACGGGTTTTTCCTTCTCCCGGATCAGGCCGGAAAACGACCAGGTCCTGACCACCCAGGGCGTGGCCAGCGGTCCGGTGTCCTTCATGACGGTCTTCGATGTCGCTACGGAAACCGTGAAGCAGGGCGGCACCCGCCGCGGCGCCAACATGGGTATCCTCAAGGTGGATCATCCGGATATCGAAAGATTCATCACCTGCAAGACCGACAATGACCGCATGACCAATTTCAATATCTCCGTGGCCGCCACCGATGCCTTCATGAATGCGGTCAAGGAAGATACCGAATACGATTTGATCAATCCGCGCACGGGGGAGCGCTTCAAGAGCCTGCCCGCGCGAAGCGTTTTCGATCAGATTGTGCAGTGCGCGTGGAAAAACGGCGAGCCTGGGCTCATTTTCCTGGATGTGATGAACCGCTTCAATCCCACTCCGGCCGTGGGGCAGATCGAGAGCACCAACCCCTGCGGCGAACAGCCTCTGCTGCCTTATGAATCCTGCAATCTCGGCTCGATCAATCTCGCCCACATGGTCAAAGCCGGCAACCTCGATTACGACCATTTGAAGGAAGTCGTGTGGGACGGCGTCCATTTCCTCGATAATGTCATCGAGGTCAACAAATACCCGCTCCCGAAGATCGAGGAACTGACCCGGGCAAACCGCAAGATCGGGCTCGGCGTTATGGGCTTCGCCGATCTGCTGATCGCCCTCGGGATCCCTTACGATTCCGAGGAAGCGGTGCAGACGGCGGAAACCGTTATGGCCTTTATCCAGGAGGAATCCAAGGCGGCCTCCGCTTATCTGGGCAAGGCGCGAGGCAACTTTCCCAACTATCAGGGCTCGCTTTACGATCGTCCCGATACACCCTATCATGCGGAACGCTACCACCACCACCATCGCCCCGACGGGGACCATCAGCATCATCGCGGGCTGTTCCAGCGGGATCGAGCCGCTCTTTGCCATCAGCTACGTCCGTAAGGTATTGGATAACCAGGAACTGCTCGAGGTCCATCCCTTATTCCAGGAAGTGGCCAAGGCGGAGGGCTTCCATTCCGAAGACGCTCATGAAACGGATTGCCGAGAAAGGGACCATCCAGGATTTCCGCGAAATCCCGGAGAAGGTGCGCCGGACTTTCGTGGTATCCCATGATGTCAGCCCGGAATGGCATATCCGCATCCAGGCGGCTTTTCAGAAGTACACCGACAATGCCGTAAGCAAGACCATCAACTTCCCGTTCAGCGCGACTCCCGAGGATGTGCGCAACGCCTACCTCATGGCCTATGACCTGGGCTGCAAGGGCTTGACGATCTACCGGGACGGCAGCCGCGACGCCCAGGTGCTGAATATCCAGCGCAAGCCTCAGTACCCGCAGGTGGAACCACGCCCCCGTCCGGATATGACCAGCGGCATTACGGAACGAATCAACACCGGCTGCGGAAAGCTTTACGTGACCGTCAACTGGGATGAGCACGGTTTTTGTGAAGTCTTTGCCTCGATGGGAAAGGCCGGCGGCTGCGCCTACTCGCAGATCGAAGCCACCGGGCGCCTGATTTCCCTGGCGCTGCGTTCCGGCGTCAAAATCGAGGCCATCATCAAGCAGCTCATGGGCATCCGCTGCCCCTCGCCCATGTGGCAGAACGGCGAACAGATCGTCTCGTGCTCGGACGCCATCGCCACCGTCCTCAACCATCACGCGCAGGCCAACATCACCCCCGTTCAAAGCCTGATGGGCGCCTGCCCCGACTGCGGCGGCGCCGTAGAACACGAAGGCGGATGCATCGTGTGCCGCTCGTGCGGGTTTTCGCGGTGTAGTTAGTACTGACAACGAGGTTTCTGCAGACGGTCCTTCATTCTGTGGGGCAGGCTTTCTAGCCCGCCTTCTGGCAGTTCAGCATGGCAGGCCGGAAAACCTGCCCCACACAGCTTGGACCTTCACCAAAGTATCGTTGTAGTACTAGGCACTTGTCCTCAAGCCTGATGAAATTGGAGCAAGGTTATGTTTCTACAAGCAGCTGCAAACGCTCTCTTGCTTGAATATTCGGATGCACCTGACCGGCTGTAGCGGGCATCGCCCCCTTCCGCCGACAGGTGAAGCTGGGCGCTCAGGTTGCTTCTCCAACAGAGCCCGATCCTCCGGGTGGGTAAAAGAATCATATCATGGTCGGTTGATGATGGCTGTTGAGGGGAGGTGAAAGAAGTTTAGTTTGGTCGATTTTTTGTCTAAACTTTGGGGGGAACCTTGGTTTTCTTTTACCTGATTCTTTTTAGCTTGGGATAAGGAGAAGAAGATGCGCAAGCCGATTTTCGACACCATCCGCGCTCAGCGCGGCAAGGGCTTCACCACCGCAGAAGTGAAGGCGATTGACGCGCTTCTCGACCAGCTCGGCGTAGAGCAGGATGAGGTGGCGGCACCGCCGACCGTGACCGAACCGGTGCCCGCGGCGCCCGCAGGGGCTGGCACCGTGGAGCTCGACAACCCAAAGGCCTTCTTCGATTCGGTGCGCGAGTGCAACGTCCTCGGGAGCACGCTCAAGCCCGATCAGGTGACGGGCCTGCAGGCGGTGCTCGCCGCGGCCAAGGAGGCGGGCTGGCCCCTCGCTTTCACCGCCTACGCGCTGGCGACCGCCTGCCACGAGACCAACTGCACGATGCAGCCGGTGCGCGAGGCGTACTGGCTTAGCGAGGGCTGGCGGCGCGCGAACCTGCGCTATTATCCTTTCTACGGCCGCGGCTATGTTCAGCTCACCTGGAAGGCCAACTACGAGAGGGCAGATCGCGAACTGGGGCTTGACGGACGCCTGAACGACAACCTCGATCTTGCCATGGCCCCCGACATTGCCGCCAAGATTATGGTGAAGGGAATGCAGGAGGGCTGGTTCTGCGCCGATAGAGCTGGCCAGCGCTACACGCTGGCCCGGCATCTGCCGACTACCGGCGCGGCCAGCCAGGCCCAGTTCAAAGAAGCGCGGCGGATCATCAACGGTACCGACAAGGCTGCAAAGATCGCGGATGAGGCGATCAAGTTCCAGACAGCGCTGCAAGCGGGCGAATGGTAGGTGTAGCGGCTTACTAGTGAGAGCCGAGTGCTTGCGAGTTTGCGGTAGCGCTACCATTGGTTCGCTCGGGACATCATTGTGCAAACACCATGACACTGCAAGTGTGGTCGGGAAGATAGGCACGTGGCCTTAGGCGCTTGCTTCTGACTCTGTGGAGAGGCCGACGAAGATGAATATGAATCCTGTATGGTCCCGATGGATGGTTGCTATTTACCTGCTGCTAGGCACCGTAGCTTTCGTCAGCTCGCGGCCTGTGATGTCTGACTCTGCGGCCGCTCAATTCGAGTTGCGTTGCGGATGGTTCAGCAATCCGACACCTGCCAACGCCTGGCTTTACGACCGCGACGGCGAGTGGGTGATCGGGGTGCAGGGAGGGTCTCAAGCCGACGGTGACTGGCCAGACTTCGAGCCGAGGCAGTGGGTGAAGACGAACGTAAACTACGGGTATGGGTGCGCCTGCCTGCGGGTGCGGGTTAACCGTGAGGCTCTTGAGGTGATAGAGATTGTGAGTGCCTACGCGCGCCCATTGGAAGCGTGTCGCCGCGACCACTCGTTAAGGCGGTGGGGGTTTAAGTTTAAGTGAGCAAAATTGGGGGCCACGCCAACGAACAAGGATTGAGACGACTTCATGCTTTATCGGGGTCGTTTCAATCCATTGTTCAAGAAAAGCGTAGTCGCAGGAACGATCATCGCCATGTTAAGTATATTTGGATAAAGCCTCGGCGGGGCAGGAAGAAACTGGGCCAAGAAAATCGTCGCGAAGACTCGTGTTCCTTCGTGCGCGCTGACATCCAATTCCCGAAAAGGGATGAGACAATCAATACCACGGCAACAGTTTGAAGCTGTTCTAGGCATGTTTCCTGCCAATAAGCCGCTGATTCAGGAATGGCATAGCATAAGGCAAGATGGGCGATAACACAGGGCAGCGGCAGAGAGAGCAAGACGGTGCTGTGCTATCATCCGAAGCCAGCGACGACAGGGCTTCGAATCCTTGGGAAGTCCAACCCGCGGAAGCCAGAGATCGGCAGCGGGAACTCGCCGCGCACGTGAGGCTACAATCGCTCCCCAGAACCTTCCGGGTCCTGGGCGCGGCGGATATTGCCTACCTTGCCGCATCGAATCAGCTGGTTGCGGTAATGGTGACCTTTGAGTGGCCCGATCTCGGTCTCATCGAGCGCTCCCACGTGGTCGCCCCCATTACCTTCCCTTATGTACCCGGTCTCCTCTCATTTCGGGAAGTGCCCTCACTGCTGGCAGCTCACCGCAAGCTTCGGCAGCCACCCGAGGTGCTGCTGTGCGACGGTCAGGGAATCGCCCATCCGCGAAGGTTCGGGCTCGCCTCGCATCTTGGGCTTTGCCTCGATACCCCCACCGTGGGCTGCGCGAAGAAACTCCTTTGCGGCAAGCACGGTGAGCTTGAGTTTCGTCGGGGTAGTGCAACGCCTCTGCATCTTCGGGACGAGGTGGTCGGCTGGGTGTTTCGCTCCCGCGACGGCGTCAAACCCATCTACATCTCGCCCGGCCATCTGAGCGATCTCGAAAGCTCGAAGGACCTGATTCATCGCTGTCTGGGCCGATTCCGCATCCCCGAGCCCCTGCGGCAGGCCCATAACCTGGCTACGCAACTGCGAATTTTCCTGGCCGACTCACTAAAAGCCCAGGCGCCCAGTACTTAGTACAGCACCGCATAAATTAGGTGTCCGAATGCCACTCGTCATTCCCGCGTGTTTCTGGCGGGAATCCAGGCTGTGCAAATTCCCTGGATTCCCGCTGAGAGCATGCGGGAATGACGACCGGGTGGTAATGGGCACTTTATTCTGCTGTGCTGCACTTAGAGACTGTCCAAAAAGAAATTGTACTCATTTGAGCCCTTTTTCGAACCACGAAGGACACGAAGAGCTCGAAGAAATCACTTCGTGTGCTTCGTGCTCTTCGTGGTAACATGAGGCAATCTATTTCTGGACGCCCCTGTAGGAGGGGCCCGGCCTGGTTTGTGATTTTTTATCCGCTTTTCTTTCTTGACCTCCGTAGGGCACTTTCCTTACATTCACGCCGTGGTTGCAGCCGGCTTCAGGCAACGGGCAAATAGAGGGGACCTCATGGATAATGCCGAACAGAACGACCAATATGCACGAGTTTGATCCTGGCTCGGAGGCTTTTGCCTCATGGGCGGAGCAACTCTGCGATCAAGGATTATGGGCGGAGCGGTGCGGGTGTGCCGGGAGGGCCTGACATTTTATCCCCGGGACCTTCGCGGTCGCGTCCTGCTCGGATGGGCCCTGAAAGAACTCGCTGAATGCGGTGAGGCCGAGAAGATCCTGATGGAGGCAGCGGGGGAAATCCAGAAGAATGCGCTCGCCTTCGGGCTTCTGGCAGAGCTTGCTGAAATGGCGGGCAAAGGTGAGCAGGCCGCGGCTTTTCGCAATGTCTGCCAGGACCTGCAAGCACTGGCGCTCGAGCAGACTGCCCCCCTGAAACAGCGACCGGGACCGAGTCGGTCACGGAAAGATAAGCGACCGGAAGCAGCAACCCTCCTGACTTCTTTGCTCGAACGCTTCGAAGCGAAGCCCGCCGGGGCGGCGATGACTCCCCGCATATTTTCCGAGGAAGATCGTCAGACTCTGGCTCACATTTTAGAGGGCGTCCGAAAATAGAGGACCACCTTTTACCATGAAGGACACGAAGAGCACGAAGTGATTTCTTCATGCTCTTCGTTCTCTTCGTGTCCTCTGTGGTTCAAAATGGCTTCATGGTTCAAAATGGCTAAGATGAGTGCAAGTTGTTTTTGGACAGTTTCTTAAACTCGCGCACGCACTGAGAAGGCGGCATGTTCATCCTCGCCCGATACAGTTACCGCAACCTCTGGGTGCGACGGCTGACCACGCTGCTCACGGCCGGAGGCATGGGCCTGGTGGTCTTCGTCTTTACGGCGGTGCTCATGCTGGCGATGGGCCTGGAAAGGACCCTCGTGAGCACCGGCAACCAGGACAATGTGGTGTTTATCCGCCGGTCCTCGGAAACGGAGGTGCAAAGCATCATCGACCGGGAGGAAGCAGCGGTCCTGGAGAACCAGCCGGAAATCGGCGCCACTCCTGAAGGGCATAGATTTGCTGCGCGTGAAGTGGTGGTCTTGATCTCACTCAGCCGGCGCAGCGACCGCAGCGCCGCCAACATCACGGTGCGCGGCGCCGACCCGGAAAATTCCTTCGCTCTGAGGCCCCAACTGAAGATCAGTGCGGGGCGTCGTTTCCATTCCGGCGCGGCGGAGGTAGTCATCGGGAAAAGCATCGCCCGCCGCTTTGCCACTGGAGGGCTGGGAGAAGCCATCAATTTTGGGATGCGCACGTGGACCATCGTGGGCATCATGGACTCCGGCGGAAATGGCTTCGAATCGGAAATCTGGGGAGATGCAAACCTGGTCATGAATTCCTTTCGCCGCCAGGTCTACTCCTCGGTCATCGGCCGCCTGGCCGACGCGACCGCCTTCTCATCCCTGCGCGAGCGGGTGATGAAGGACCCGCGGCTGACGGTCGAAGCCTGGAGGGAAACCGAATACTATGCGGCTCAATCGCGCCTTATGGCCAACTTCATTCGGATCCTCGGCATTACCTTGACGCTTATTTTCGGCCTCGGCGCAGTCATCGGCTCCATGGTCACCATGTACGCTGCGGTTTCCTCCCGGGTTGCGGAAATCGGGACCCTGCGCGCCCTGGGATTCAAGCGGCGGACCATCCTCAGCGCCTTCCTGATGGAATCGCTCTTTTTGGGCTTCATCGGTGGCTTGCTCGGCCTGTTTGCGGCTTCATTCATGGATCAGCTCACCATTTCCACCATGAACTGGCAGACTTTTTCCGATTTGTCCTTTCGCTTTGCCTTAACGCAGTCCATAATCCTCGACGCCCTGACCTTTTCGGTGGTAATGGGCCTGGCTGGAGGCATTCTCCCGGCGCTCAGGGCCGCGCGCATGAACATTGTTACCAGTTTGAGGCTGGGGTAGGGAGTGATGAGTGATGAGGGAGTGAGGAGAGTAAAAGATGCTACGTGACCTGATTTCATATTTGTAGGGGAAGAATCTGCATGCGATGTATTTCTTTGGGAACCAGGGGCGTTTGCCGCTGATGTTGTTCGCCCTTTGGGTCGCCCTGCCGTGCCGAAGTTATGCCCTGAGCCTTGACGATGCCCTTGCCATGGCCAAGCAATACCTGCCGACGCTCAAGGCTTCGCAGTTTCAAGTGCAGTCTTCGGGTGATCTCTACAAGGCCTCTCTTTCCCCCTATTTCCCGAGCCTCGATGCTGCCACCACCAACCAGAGATTCTACACGTCGCCCGATGATTTTAATCAGAGCACTTATGACGTCACGCTCTCGTACACGCTGTTCGATGGCGGACGAAGCAAGGCCAGCAAGGACATTGCCAAGTCGAACCTGGCCTTCAGCGGCCAAGGGGTGGCAAAGACCCTGCTGGACCTGGAGTTCAACGTTAAGGGCGCGTTCTTCACCGTGATGGCGAGGAAAATAATCGTTGAGCAGCGTCAAATCCAGCTCAAGGATGCTGAAAAGGTCTTCGCCGTAGCGCAAGGAAGGCACAAGCTCGGGGTGGCCAAGCTTTCGGACGTCCTGCAGGCTTCCGTCAGGCTGGAACAGGCGAAATACAACATCGTGCAGGCGGAGGGCGACCTCTCCAAGTGGATCGCCGAGCTCAATTCCCTCCTGGGCAGAGCATTGGACACTGCGTATGACCTACAGGGGCCCTTGGACCTTGACCTCAGGCTGCCCAACCGAACGCTGCTCTCCCAGGCAGCCATGGCAAGACCCGAGATCAAGCAGGCGGAAATCAGCGTGAAGATCGCTCAAAGCAACGTCACGCTTCAAACCAGCCCCTTTTACCCGACCATCTCTGCCAACGGCTCCTATTCGAGGGTGCAGGGAGGACTGCTCGGGACCTACGACTACAATGACAGCTCTGTCGGCCTTTTTGCGACGTGGAATATTCTCGAGCTGGGCAAGTTTTACAAAAGAAAGGCTGCCAAGACGGATACCAGGGTTTCCGAAGAGAACCTCAAGGAAACTACAAGACTGGTCCTGGTGGATGTCAGCAAGGCTTATGATGACTTGGTAACGGCGATGAAAAATACGGCAGTCGCTCAGGAGCAACTGCGGGCTGCCGACCAGAACTATGCGCAGGCTTTCGGAGAATACAAGGTCGGCAAAGGTGACATCCTCTCCCTGGTGGTAGCGGAAAGCTCCCTGGCGCGGGCGCAGGAACAATTGACGCTCTCCCAGTTGGACGTCCAGCTCTCGAAGGCCCTGCTTGAACGCACCGCCGGCATCGAGAAACTCGAAACACTGGCGCCGTAACGGATGTCGGATGTCGGATGTCGGATTGCGGATTTGGGATTGCGGATTGGGGATGGTGGATGGTGGATTTCAGATGGCGGAATTATTTATCGGATTCGTGTGCCTTCGTCCGTCTTCGTGTGACTTGTGGGAACGCGATTTTCTCGATGTCAGATGTCGGATTGGGATTCTGAATGTCGGACCTCTTTCTTTTGTTCGTGTGTCTTCGTAACCCTTCGTGTGACTTCGTGGAAGGCTTTTAAAGATAATGAAAAAACTATCTACCATCGTTCTTATCATTCTTCTCCTTGCCGCGGGCGGGTTTTTTGCCTACCGGAAATTCTTCCCAAAATCAGAGGTAAAGGTCCTCGAAAGCGCCAAGGTCGAACGGGGCGATATCCGGGGAGTGCTGGTCGAAACCGGCATCATCAAGCCACAGGTGGGGGCGGTCGTTAAAATCGGGTCGCGCGCCACGGGGACCATCGTCCAGATGAATGTGAAGATCGGCGATAAGGTCAGGAAAGGCGACCTCATTGCCCTGATTGATGACCGGGACACGAAAGAAAAAATCCAGCGCCTGACGGCTTCCCTCCTGGCGGAAAAGAATACGCTGAAACAGATCGCCTTGACCTATCCCCAAAGGATCAAGGAGGCCCAGGCCAATCATCATTACGCCAGGACCGACTATGCGAGGGAACGGGAGCTCCTCAAATCCGAATACACCACCCTCGATGCCGTGGACAAAGCGGAAAGCGTATTCAAGGCAACGGAAGCCAACCTGAGGAGACTTCAGGATGAATACCTCACCCAGGAAGCAATCACCAAGGCCAGGATTGAAGAGATTGCCGCGCAAATCAGAGAATTGGAGGTGGTGCTCTCGTTCACGAAAATCCAGGCCCCCATTGACGGCGTGGTCTCGGACGTCACGCTCCAGCAGGGAGAAACCATCGTGGCCGGACTGCAGGTGGCCAATCTCGTCACCATCCTCGACCCGACCCTCCTGGAAATGCAGATCTACGTCGATGAAACCAATATCGGCAAGACCAAAATCGGCCAGCGGGTTGAATTCTATGTCGACACCTTCCCTGACAGGACTTTCCATGGGACCATCGACAAGCTTTACCCTCAGCCGCAGATCAAGGACAACATTGTCTATTATCTTGCCATTGTGAGTATCCCAAAAGAAGATGCCGCATTCCTGAAGCCCGAGATGACGACGCACGCGAAGGTCGTCTTCGAAGAGAAGACGAACATTCTGACGGCCCCCAATGCGGCGATTAAGTTCGAGGAAGGGAAACAGATCGCATACAAAGTGATCGGTCCCAACAAGGTCGATAAGCTTGAGCTGAAGACCGGTCTGAGAGGGGAAGACAAGACCGAGATCCTCTCGGGCGCCAACGAGGGAGATGAGCTGGCCACCAAAATCATTCTTGCCGATGACCACCAAGTCTTGAGATTGGTCTGGAGGTAAAATATTTTCTTAACCACGGAACACACGGAATACACGGAACAATCTCCTTCTCTTTTCCGTGTATTCCGTGTGTTCCGTGGTTTGAAAAAAAGTTTGATGGCAAACCCCAGATGATTATGATCGGGAAGCTGACGGTATGCTCCCTGCACCTCGGAGCGCAACGTAAACATTCAGCAGAGAGGACGGTGACCTTGAAACACACGAAACATACGGAATAATATCTTTCATTTTTCCGTGTATTCCGTGTGTTCCGTGGTTTGAAAAAGGGTTTGATGGCTAACCCCAGATGATCGTGACGGGGAAAACAACGGTATGCCCCTCTGCGTATTGGAGCAGGTGAAAAAGACTTACACCATCGGTGAACAGGACGTTGAAGTCCTGAAGGGCATCGACCTTCGGATCGACCACGGCGAGTTCACCGCCATCATGGGACCGTCGGGTTCAGGGAAGACTACCCTCATGAACATCCTCGGCTGCCTCGATGTGCCGACATCAGGGGAATACATCCTGGCCGATAATGTGGTGACGCACCTTACCGACGATGAGCTTTCGGTCTTGAGAAACGAACACATCGGCTTTGTCTTCCAGAATTTTTACCTGATGCCCTACGCCACCGTACTTGAAAATGTTCTGCTACCGACCCTCTACGTGGAGAAACAAAAAGAAGGCAGTCCCGCGAAAAAGGCCATGGAAATCCTCGATCTGGTGGGCCTGAAGGACCGGGCAAAATTCAAACCCAATCAACTTTCCGGCGGTCAGCAACAGCGTGTCGCCATTGCCAGGGCGCTGATCAACAATCCCGAGATGATCCTCGCGGATGAACCTACCGGGCAGCTCGACAGCAAGACTGCCGGTGAAATCCTGGGGCTCCTTTCGAGGATGAACGAAAGAGGGAAAACCGTCATTGTCATCACCCACGACCCGGCCACTGCGGCGTACGCCAAAAGGACCATCCATTTGAGGGATGGCCTGATTGTCGATGCCTGACTGATGGAGCGCCTGCTAAGAATCCTGTCGCAGTCGGTGCGCGCCGTGACGGCTTTCAAGCTGAGGACTTTCTTCTGCCTCATCAGTGTCGCCCTGGGGATCGCCTCGATTACCGTCATCGTCGCCGCGACCGAAGGCGCCTACAAGAAGGCTTACGATATCGTCGAGATGTTTGGACCGGACTCGCTCCTGGTGCTCGGCGGGAGCGATGAAGCAAGGGCCGTGGGACAAAGGCAGAAGACCCTTACGCTCGACGACGTTCAAGCCGTGAAGGAGGCCTTTTCCAGCGCCTACGTGGTGGTCCCGATGACCACGATCGGGGAAGCAACGGTCGCGTACCGGGACAAGAAGGTGCAAACCCTGCTGGTGGGGGCGACCGACGATTACAGCAGGGCATGGACATGGCCCGTGGTGCAGGGTTCCGACCTCACGGAAGAGGATGTCAAGGGCTTGCGCAACGTGGCGCTGATCGGACAATACCTGGCTGATGAGCTGTTCGGGGATGAAAGCCCGGTGGGGAAATACATCTTTGTTCGCAACATCCCCGTCCAGATCGTGGGGGTGCTCTCGGCGCGCGGGACGACCCCGATGGGAGCCAACCTCGATGACCGCATTGTCATGCCCCTGACCTCGGTGATGACGAAGATCCAGAATGAGCGGAAATACGTCCCGGTGTTCCGGGTCCGCTTCACCGATCAACAGAACCTGGATTATTACGCGAATGAAGTCAAATTGCTGCTGCGTGAGCGGCACCGGATAGCGTCCGGCGAACCGGATGATTTCAGGGTCATCTCCCCCAAGGAAATCATCGGTTTCCTGGTGGCGCTGACCGGTTCCCTGGTCGTTTTCATCGGCATCGTCGGGGTGATTTCGCTGATTGTCGCGGGGTTTGTGCTCGCCAATCTTTTCCTGCTGTCAGTAAAGGAGCGGACTACCGAAATCGGCATTAGAAGATCGGTGGGTGCAAAAAAGCGGGACATCCGCCTGCAGTTCCTGGGTGAAGCGGTGATCATCACCACGCTTGGAGGACTCGTCGGCTTTCTGGTAGGGGTGGTCGCTTCGGAGTTCCTCACCATGATCGCCCAGTTTCCCATTTACTTTTCCTGGAAGGCATTTGCGGTCGGCCTGCTGCTTTCGTGGCTGGTAGGGATCGGCTTCGGCCTGCAGCCGGCCTCCCACGCCGCAAACCTCAAACCCATCGAGGCCATCAGGGGATGAGACGGATCGTTCTCAATCTCAGCATCGCCCTGCGCTCACTCACCAGCTTCAAGCTGAGGACCTCGCTTGCCGTGCTGGGGGTCTTCCTCGGGACCTTTTCGCTCATTCTCGTTTCCAACCTCGCCGACTCCCTTGCCAGACGAGGGCAAATAGAGCTTGATAAGCTCGGGAAGGACCTCCTCGTGGTTCGGAGCGGCACGGTACTGCGCTTCGGTCCGCAGACCAGGTTATTTACCGAAGCGGCCAAACTCAACCTCGACGATGCCCGGGCCATCGCCGAGGGCTCCCCTCTGGTCGCTGCGGTTTCCCCGGCGTCGTTCAAGAACTTTCCCGTCCGCTACGGGAGCGTCGTCCTTTCCTCGATCCTGGTCACCGGCGCCGCGCCCAACTACCCGCAGGTGAGGAACTTCTACCCAAAGGAAGGCGCTTTTATCAGTGAGGAGGACAATAAGGAACTTGCGCGCGTTGCCGTCATCGGAAAAAAAGTTGCGGAGAAGCTTTTTGGCAGCGAGGGCCCTCTCGGCAAGACCATTCTGGTGTGGCGAGTGCCCTGTCAGGTAATTGGGGTCATGGAGGAGAAGGGCGTCGATGTTTCGAACGTGGACCAGGACAACCAGGTCTTCGTCCCGATCAACACGTTTCTAAGGCGATTTGTGAACAAGGACTTCATCAATAACATCTTTGTCCAGGCCACGGACAGTGAAGTGCTGGGGCAAGCCAAAAAAGAGATCGAAGAGATCCTGCGCGTCCGGCACAGGATCCAACCGGGACAAAAAGATGATTTCACCGTGATTGACTTGAAAGACATTACGGCCTTGAAGAGCCAGGCGACCGCTCTGATCACGGTCCTCGGGAGAATCTCCGCAACGGTTTCGTTCGTCATCGGGGCCATCGGCATCCTCTCCATCATGATCCTCATCGTCAATGAGCGTCGCGTCGAGATTGGGATAAGACGGGCGGTCGGCTCCCGGAAACGGGACATTATCCTGCAGTTCTTGTTGGAATCCTCTTTCATCTCGTTCCTGGGAGGACTGGCGGGGGTCGTCCTGGGCCTGGCCGTAAGCATTCTGGTATTCAGCCTCTCCCAGCTTCCCTTCAGTATTTCTCTGGCAGGTCTGGGCCTCGCGTTCGCGGCATCGGTTACCGTCGGCGTCCTGGCCGGGATCTACCCCTCGCAAAGGGCAACCACCATTCAACCCATGGACATTATCCGCTCATGAAGATCATGCTCTACAGCCAACACATCCTGGGCATCGGCCATTTCTTCCGGAGCATGGCAATTGCCCGGGCCCTGCACGGCCACGAAGTCCTGTTTGTGGAAGGCGGCGATCCTCTTCCCGGATTCGCTCCTCCGGCTCACGTGAGGAGATTCTTGCTGCCGCCCCTCATGATGGATGCCGAATTCAAGGCGATGGAAGTGCGCGAGGGCAGCCTCGAAGAAATCAAGGCCGCGCGAGCGGAACTCCTGATGGGGGCGTTCCTGGATTTTTCCCCGCAAGTCTTTTTGACGGAACTGTTCCCCTTTGGGCGCAGGCAGTTCCGTTTTGAACTGATGCCGGTCCTGCGAAGGATCCGCGAGAACCGGATGCCGACCAGGGTGGTCTGCAGCCTGAGGGATATTCTCGTGGAGAAGGCCAATCAGGCCGCCTATGAAAAATGGGTCCTGGATCTTCTCAACACGTATTATGACCTGCTCCTGGTTCATTCCGACCCCAGGCTCATTGCCCTGGAAGAGACTTTCACGCAGGTGGATAAAATTCGCGTTCCGATTCACTACACCGGGTTTGTGACCAGACCTCTGCCGACGGTCGAGAAAGATCGCGAGAAGAAGATCATCGTGGCCAGCAGCGGCGGCGGCAAGGTAGGCGTGGACCTGCTGGCCGCGGCAATCCTGGCGGTGCCATCCCTGCCGGACCCGAACCTGCTGCTCAAGGTCTTTCTCGGGCCGTTCATGGAACCGGCTGACCGGGACTTTCTGGAGGACCTCGCCGCCAAAGATTCCCGCACCACCCTCCATCCCTTCTCCCCGGACTTTCTGGCTGAACTCATGGCCGCCGAACTTTCCATCAGCATGGCCGGGTACAACACCTGCATGGACATTCTCAATACCGGCGTCAAAGCGATCGTCTACCCGTTTCCACAAAACCGCGAACAGACTCTCCGGGCAACGAAGCTCGAAAACTTGGGATTGGTCAAGATCCTGCGTTCTCTGAGCACCGAGAATCTCTCCGAAGCAATCGACGAGGCTTTGAAAGAACCATGGGAGTCGTCTCATGAATTGAACCTTGACCTGGCGGGTGCAGCCAGGACTGTTTATTTTATTGAAGGTCTGTTTGGTTCCGAATGTTAAAAGACGTAAATGTTGAGTGTGTAACCAATTACAGAACACTGGCCGTCTTCATCTAGATTATGGTCTCAATTATCCCAATCGTCATTCCCGCATGCTTCTGGCGGGAATCCAGAGGAGAAGCCTGGATTCATACCTTTGCGGGCATAACGATGGGTAGATTGGACATCCGTTTGCTCGGCGCAGTACTAAGATTTTCCGATCAGCGGCTAACCCTATTCCGCCCAGGACTTCCGGGATCCTGCGAGCATTATGCAGGGACTTGCGGAGGCCAAGGGCTTCTTCACCAACCTGCCAAAGCGGGGCAGCGCTGTTGAATTAACAATTCAGAACTTTAGGGATTCAGGGATTAAATTTGCGAAACCAAAGCAATCTTTGCCTCGCAGCGTAAAAATTCCTCAATTCCTCAAGCCCTTAATTCAACAGCATTGAAAGGGGGGAGGACATGAAAGGGACCTCCATTGTCTTAGAAGCCATGAGGAAGCTGGGCAATTCGATGCATTTGGCCGATCCCCAGGCGGAGTTCACCTTCGAGCTATGGAACGGGGAAACCTTGAGCTATGGAGGACGGCCCAGGGTGATCCTGCGTCTGAAAACGGAGCAGAGCGCAAAGGACTTGCTGAGCAAAGGCTTTTTGGGGTTTGGTGAAGCCTACATGGCAGGGAGCCTGGAAGTCGACGGCGACCTCCAGGAGTTGATGCGTCTCGGGTTTGCCATAAGCTTTGATTACTACACGCTCCCCTTCCCTCTCAGAATGGCGTTGTGGGGTCTCGCCCTCAAGACTCCCAACACGCAACGACAAGCCCTGAAAAACGCCTCCCATCATTATGACCGCGGCAATGACTTCTATGCGCTGTTTCTTGACCCCACCATGACCTATTCCTGCGCCTACTTTAAGCATCTCAACGACACGCTGGAACAGGCCCAGTTGCATAAATACGAGCTCATCGCCCGAAAGCTCGAGCTGCGCCCCGGTGAAACCCTTCTCGATATCGGCTGCGGCTGGGGTGGCATGCTCATCTACGCAGCCACAAAACATGGAGTGAAAGGGCTCGGCAATACGCTCTCTCAAAACCAGTATGAGTATGCCAACCGCAAGATCAGAGACCTCAAGCTCCAGGACAAGGTTCAAGTAATTCTCGCGGATTATCGCGAGCTCAGGGGGAGCTTCGATAAGGTTGTTTCCATCGGCATGTTCGAGCATGTGGGGAAACGCTTTATCCCGGTTTTTATGCGCCAGGTCTCAAAGCTATTGAAGCGGGGAGGACTGGGCTTGCTCCACACCATCGGCAGGGAGAGCGATGCTCGCACCGACCCCTGGATCAAACGTTACATCTTCCCGGGCGGCTACCTTCCGAACCTCATGGAGATACTCGAGCACATGGGAAAGACGAAGCTTTCCGTTCTCGATGTCGAGAACCTGCGGATGCACTACGCCCGCACCGCGGACGGCTGGATCGAGAATTTTGAAAGGAATGCCGCACCCATGACGGAACGGTTTGATGAACCATTCATCCGCATGTGGCGGCTCTATCTCAACGCCTCCTCAACAGGTTTCAAATACGGCACCAGCCGCCTCTACCAGATGCTCTTTTCCAACGGCTTGAATAACACCCTGCCCATGACGCGAGAGCATGTCTATGCCTGACGAAAAACCCGTTTGGGTGTCAGCTGTCTTCTTTACCCTATATTAGCCGTCTTATTCGGCCTTTAGCGGCTGCCAGGAGAAATCGGAGATCACCAACTTGGCGTTCTTTCCGTTGCTGGGTGGATTGCCCCCGTTCAGCCAAAGATTGAACATGAATTTCTCTTCACCGGGAACGGGCATATCGGGAACGTCATACATCCAGCGATGGACCAGATAACTATCCGAAGGCGGAGCATCTCCGAATTTGCCTCGGTAGGTCTTGAATTCCGCCTTGGTCGGCGACCAAGTGAGATAATGGGTGAGATACTTGTTTGCATTCGTCAGATCAACCCGGAAGCGCTCGCAATTGCCGCCACAGCCAGGGCAGGCGCCACAAGGCTGGACGACATACTGGGCATTGGTATATTCTCTGACATTACCCCAGCGCGTGAACTCGAAATCCAGCTCTCGACGCTGATCGTCACAAGCCTTGTGATCGTAAGTAAAGAGACCGGCGACAACATTCCGGTTGAGCGTGTCAACCCGGCTGTTCGTTACCATCCGGTAAACACCGTATCCGAGCGACTCACTCAACGCTACCTCCGTGCTGTACCAACGACCATTAGCCCCTTTGGTGATCGTTAGATGAAGCCCAGCCTGGTCGATCCACACGCGGCTGGCGGTGTCGGAGAAATAGTTTTGTCCGGGTCCCTCGAGGCAGCTGCTTCGCCTCAAATGCCATTGGTAGTTGGAGAACGAAAGGGTTCTCGGTGTCGGACTGCGGTCATAAACGGCACTGGCAACGGCTTCAAGGATCGTGATATCACCGCAGCACGGAGCGCACTGGTACTTGGTTGCGTCGGTTGTTTTGGGGACGAGAAAAACCCACACCTTCGAAGCGCACTTGTCGCTCCCTCCGGTGGTTATGTCCACCTTCCACGTACCATCCGGGGAAATTTTTGTTGCCGGAGCTACGAAGCTTGGTTTGGTCCACCAGACTTTTTCGACCTCAAGATACGCCAACACCTTGCAGTCACTAAAAGGAACACCCGAAACCCTGCCCCAGGCGTAGCCGTTCGCATCGCCATAAGACGAAACCTTGGTAAACCAGATCTTTGGTGTTGACGCGCCCAGCCCAAGACTCACCCAAGACAGCAGAGCAACGCTCATCAGCGCGACTCCCCAAACCAAATTCCTGGAAAACCGCTTGTTCATCTCCTGCTCCTTTCGTGCTCACCTTCACATTACGCTCGCCCATGGCACTTATTATATGGACAGATTTCATTACTGACCACTTGTTTCGCGGCGGCGACAAAGCCCTGCCGTTTTGGTTGAAAAATCTTCCATCCGCCATTAAGATGTTAATCTGCATCCCCTTTCGAACAGCAGATCTACGCCATCGAAGCAAGTCTTTCTCAGCGAACAGAGGGTGCCGTGCCTTTGCCACAGCCGGTGCTGGCCGGGAGCCCTGATTGCACGCAAACCTGCAACGCGGGTACGGGTAAAGGTAAATGTCCCAATCAGTTGAAAGACAGGTGGTCTTGCCTTTTGCTCAGGTCGTGAGGATTTCCTTCAATTCCATGAGGGTCCGCCTGTCCCGGTCGCTCATCACGATGGCCAGCCTGGCCCTTGCCATTGCTTTTGTAGCCTACATCTGGTCGGGATACGCCATTCTTGAATGCCGTCTGGCCGCATGTCGATTCAGCGGTTCAAGAGGACATCCTGAACAGCGGCTACGAAATGACCGACGGCCACTTCGGCAGCAGTCCCAAGGATCGCTGGCTGGCCATGCTGTCGCTCATCGTCTGTGTCGTGGGCATTGTCAATGCGCAGCTCATGGCCGTTGCGGAAAGGTTTCGGGAGATCGGCACCTTCAAATGCCTGGGCGCTCTCAACAGCTTTGTGGCGCGCATTTTTGCCCTGGGGGGGTCTATCAGGGGATCTTCGGAGGCTTGGTCGGCAGTGTCATGGGCATTCTGGTATCCACTCTTTCCCTCACCCTGAAGCTGGGCTGGAGTGCCCTGTTCTCCTGGCCACTGCTGCATTCTTAACAACGTGAGAATCATGAATAAACCCAAGATTTTCATTAGCCACAGCTGTAAGGACATCGAGATTTCCGGCGGAGTCCCCTTTGCAGTGGAAACGGATGAACGGCGTCGGCGTCTGAAATTTGTAAAGCTGGTGCGTGATAGGCTTGAAGAAAAATTGAGAGATCGTTTCGAGGTGCTCTTAGACCGCGAACTGCTCGACCCCGGCGACCGCTGGCGAACGAAGCTTCTTCACTGGCTCGGTGTCTGCGATGGTGCAGTTATACTCCTCAGCGAAGACTCGATCGAATCTAAATGGGTGCTTCAGGAGGCGACTATCTGCACGTGGCGCAAGTGGCTCAGAGACAGCTTCGTGCTTGTGCCGGTCATCATTGGCGATATCTTCAAGAAGCTCCCAGAGCGGGGCTTTGCTCCTTTACAGCTCGACGAGATTCAGGCAGCACGGCTCAATGCAGCGTCAGAGCTGAACGAGGCCAACGCAGAACTTCTCGCCGGGCAGGTGGCGGAGGGGTTTGCGGGGCTTGCTCTGACTGCTGACGACAACGAGATCCAGCGATGGGTTGAGGATGTCGCGGTGCGGCTCAAAGGTATCGATGAAACTATCTTGAAACGGGCCTGCAACCCGCTTGGCATCCTCGATGAGGACTGGGCGCATTTCCCGGATCGGCCGATCATGGTCGCCCACCACCTGCTGTTCACAAGTCTACAGGCAGCCCGCGAGGCCCTCGTGAATCTCAAGCCAGGCTTTACTGACAAGGGAGCATTCGCCGCCGTTGTCGAACTCGTGCTACCCATCTGGGTGCATGCCGAAGCTGCCTCGGGGATCGTGGCCAGTCACCCGACCCAGGCAGCGGCTTCCCGATCTTTTGCGCTGAACACCAACCAATTCGATACGGCGCGCGATTATCTTCAGCGCGCCTTTTGCTGTCCTTCCTGGTGGAACACGCGGTGCCTCAGTTTCAACGAGCCCTTGGGTGAAGGGCAGGAGGTGGAAGCCTTTGAACGCATCCACCAGCACATCGCGACCACTTTGGGCGTATCCGGCACAACAGCGCCGGAAATAATTCGTGGCCTTGTAGAAGCGTATCCCCTCTTTGTGGTGATGGGGGAGCAAGTGCCCCTCACTCCCGAGTTCAAGATACTTCTCGCCGACTCCGAGGAGCTTCAGACCATCACCTGCCTGCAGCTTGCTGGGCCGCACTTCGAAAATGCCCCTGACCCCTCATCAATCATCCGCCTTCTCCCCGAAATCCGTAGAGAAGACGAAGATCAGGCCCTGATCAACAAGATTCTGCTCCGCAATCTCGCGGGCTGACGCATACCAATTTGGAGGATCCAGAACATGTCCATCGACGTCACGCTAGTGTATACACCGCTTATCGATCCGCTTGCGAACGAGACATTGTCCGAAGATGCCGGGAACACCCTGGATGCCCCTGATCGCCGGGACGGTCGAATTTATCATTACGACTCCCACCTGCAGCTTGCAGTGGAGCTCGCGCTTGCCACCGGCCGCCCGCTTCTGCTCCGTGGCGATCCCGGCTGCGGCAAATCGTCGCTTGCCGCCTTCGTGGCGCGCAATCTAGGCTACCGGTATTACGAAAGCGTAGTCACCTCGCGGACGAGCGCCCAGGATCTGCTCTGGAAATTCGACTTGGTGCGCCGGCTCGCCGATGCCCAGGCCCGTGGTGCCCAACACCCCACCGTGCCTCTTTCCGATTATGATTACATCGAACCCGGCGTGCTGTGGTGGGTTTTTGACCGGGAGTCGGCCCGGCGTCGCGGTTGGGAGCCCGGCAAGGACGACGGCCCGGCACTCGCGGAAGAGCCAAACTCAGAGGTGAACAAGAACCGCGACTCGGACTGCGCGGTGGTGCTCATCGATGAACTCGATAAAGCCGATCCCGACGTCCCCAATGCGCTCCTCGTGCCGCTCGGTTCAATGGAGTTTCCGGTTACCGACATCCGCGAACGCGCCGTGGTGGTCAGACTCCGGGAAGCGGCGAAGACAAGGCTTGGCAAAGACGGCCGAAACATGAGCACGCTCCTGATTGTCATCACCACCAATGAGGAGCGTAGAACTTCCGCCCGCTTTCCTGCGACGCTGCATCGTGCACAAGCTTGAGCACCCGAAGGCAGAGCGGCTGGTAGAGATTGCCCGGTTGCATTTCCACCGGCCGCCGGGGCGGATCTTTACGGCGGACCACGAAAACTTGGCGAGAAAGCATAGCCCTCTCGACTTGAGGAATTGCGCGCCGAGCGTGTCCGTTCTCGGCGGCGACTGCCCGGAACCGCGGAGTTCCTCGACGCGGTGCGGGTCTGCATGACGCTCGGCATCGGAGTGGGCGGTGGCACCACCTGGAACGTGGTGGAGCAGGCCACGCTCCTGAAAGATGAGGCCATAAGAACATGAAGCGCGATTCCGACATCTGGCTTGGGGATTTACTCCGCGCCTTTCATGTCCTGGCGCCCGGCGACGAGACCACACAGTCGAAGCTTGCCCGCATGACCGGTTTCGCATGGATGCCGCGAACACCAACCGTGGAAGCCCCTGAACCGCCGAAGCCTGACCGCGCGGTTCAGGAAAGCGAGCCGGTTGCTGATGTCCGACCATCTGCCCAACCGCGACAGCCATCGCCGCCAGATGACCTTGACGGGACCGAAGAGGAACTGCCCTTTATCGGGATAACCGAGTCCACCGGGCCATCCAATGAATGGAAGTCGGTGCGGCCGCTTGCCCCTTACCAGCATGGGCAGGGCCGGATCCCTCCACCCTATCAACCCGTCTTCCGGCCGGAGTGGTCACGTGCGCTCGCCGTTACGCTCGCCGCAACGCCGCTCCCCATCGGGGAGGTGGATGAGGCTCGGCTGGTTTCGGCCGCGGCTTCCGGCATGCCAACCACCGTCATCCCCCGGAAGTCGTGCTGGTCCCTGGCTCTTGGTGTGCAGCTCCTCCTTGATATTGGGCCGGCCATGGAGCCTTTTATCATGGACGAGATCCGATTGCTTGAGCTGTTCCGTGAATGTATCGGGCCGGACCACGTTCAGGAAGCGCGGTTTGTGAATTGCCCCAGCCGGGGAGTCCTGAATGGGGCAATACTTGGCGCCTACCGGCCACCGCAGATGGGCGTACCGGTCGTGGCGGTGCAGCGACGCGGGGATTGGCGGCCCCATCCTGCACGTGAACCGCAGCCAACCAGGGGAGTGGAACGACCTTGCGGGACTTCTTGCCACACAGGGCTCAGCGCTGATTGTTCTTGTTCCCTATCCGGCCGATCGCTGGCCCGAGGAACTCCGGGGAGGACCTGTCCTGGTTGAATGGGATCGGCCCACCACTGCGGGAACCATCCGGAGGCTGCTCAAGCGCAGAGGAGGTTGAACTGTGGACGAACTGCGTAAATGGGCCGAGGCCAGGGTAGCAGAACTTGGGGGGACATGCCCGGCTGCGCTTACGCTTGCCCGGTTTGTCGCCCCAGCGGTCCGCATCGAGCCGGAACTGCTGCGCGCCATGCGCCTTGCTGTGCTCCCTGGAGAAGGCCTCTGGATTGAGGCGGAACTATGGTTTAGCCGCCTGGTGCGCAGCCGGAGCGCGGCCGGCATCGGGCTCGACCCGGCGGTGAAGGAGGTACTTAAGGGAGCAACTTGCATCTCATTGGAAAACCCCGGAGGAGCAGGCGCGGATAACGCTCGCAAGGGCCGTCATGGAAGAGGTACACCAGCACCTCTCCCCTGCGCTTGCGCTTGAGGAGCGAGTTGCCTGGAACATTGTCTCGGGGAATCTCGACGAAGTCAATCTCGAAATAGCCCGAGCCGTGAAGGCACTTGCCGAAGGCGACCGCCGCGGGCTCCTCGCTTGGGCGTCCCAAGCCGTGGGCCGCCTGCCGCCAGCCGTCTTTGGCACCGAGGCGGGCCAGGCCCTTCGCTTTGTTGCCACCCAAGCTACGACCGGGAGCGGAAAGCTCGCAGCCACCGCGGAGAGCGACCCTGCAGTCCTGCTGGCAGACCTGCCGGTCGCAAGGCTCGGCGTGAGGCGGAGCGGAGGTTGGTTGGAGCTGGGCAACCTCACCCCTCGCACCCGGAAGGTTCTGCCGCTCCCTGACACCGACCCACGGCTCGTCGAGGTCATCTGGAACGAAAACAGCATGGAGCGGACGGCGCGGGTGCCAGTCGTGGCGGGCAGGATGGAGCGTGTTGCCGTGGGGATCTACGCGGCGCGGCTCCGCAACGCCTGGCGTCAGGAGTTCCAGGCGCCCCCATTCGGCTTTTGGTCCGGGCCGCCGGCCAATTGGTTTACCTTCCAGTCAAACACAGATGCCGGGGGGCATACCGTTTTTTCCCTTAATGACGGTACGTCGGATACTTTCCGAGAAGAGTTTAGCCTCCCACCTGAGCAATTTCGACTGCTTATGAATTTTCTTAGGGAACGTTTGCAGCTTGGTCAATTGGATAGCTCCACGGGCGCCACCTTGACAGAAATGATGCCGTTCGATGAGTGGACATTTCTAAGAAAAAAACAGATAGACTCCACGGACTTCCTGCTCTTGCTCGACAGTGGGACGGATTTGATCCCGTGGGAGATGATCCGGCTATCTGCGAGTGACGAGGACAGCGCCCTGGGACTTACCGGCAGACTGGTTCGACGGTCCGTTTCCGGGCAGTGGGAGAAGGACCGTTTCTCCCCCAAAATACTGGTTAACGAGTCCCCCAATATGCAGAGCATGTCGGCGAAGACCCTTGTATTAACCTTCGCCGGAAGCACACCTGGTCCATGGATTGCAGCACTACGGCAGGAAGCGGAACAGGTGCTCCAACTCATGGCTGGAGCGGGTTTCCCAAACGCTGATGGGTTTGAAGGTGCTCCTAAGGACAGCTTGAACAAGCTCTACAGTCAGCCGGTCCGCGTGCTGCACTTGGCAGGACCTCTAGCCGCAAGCCTGCAGGAGGATTCTTCCAGCGGAGCTTCTCAGTCCAAGGTTTTCTCCAAGACTTTCGAGACAAATGGTTTCCCAGCATGGCCGGCAGGCGAAAGACGCGCCGGTATTGACCTGGGCGACGGTCTGCTGCTCACGCCTGAAGAAATACGTCAGATGAGGGTACTGCCGGAACTAGTTGTCTTGCATGCTGTTCCAGGGGATAAGGGGGGAAATCGCCAGCCCGCGCTCCTCACCCCTGCCTTTGCCGCGGAGTGGGGTCGCGCCCTGGAGCAGGTGGGGGTGAAGGCAATTCTGGTCAACGGCTGGACCGTGGAGCCGGAGCCGGCATCCCTTTTCGTGCTGGCCTTCTACTCAGCCCTCCTCGCAGGAAGCACCCTGGCCGAGGCCGGCCTTCTGGCGCGGCAGGAAACCCGGCGGGTATACTCCCAATCCACCGCTTGGGCTGCCTTCCAGGTCCACGGTGATCCTGACTTCACTCTCCCGTTTCCGGCCGCCACCACCCCCGGGTTCCAGGAGGCCGAAGAGTCGTCCCCCCCGCCGAACCGACGCTGCTCCTCCTCCGCGAGGTGGAGAGGAGGATGGTGCCAGAACCCGGGCTTTATCGCGTGTCCGTGACCGAAGAACTGGAATTGGAGCCGGTGCCCAAACATCTGCCTGCCGATGACAGCCCGATCCTCCTCCTTCTGCATGGCGCTGCCAGCAATACCCATAACACCTTCGGGCCGCTCTGGCAGGGATTAGGGCAGCCCATGGGGCGGGAGATTGTCGTGTGCTATGGGACGAAAATCCTCGCTTTCGAGCATTGGGGGCTCTCTATTTCTCCGGTCATTAATGCTCTGACACTCGCAGAGGCTCTACCGGTTGGCTCCCGTCTCCACATCCTCAGTCTCTCTCAGGGCGGGCTCATCGGGGAACTCCTCTGCCGGAGCGGACGTATCGCCGGTCCCCCCATTGATGAAACAGACCTCTCTCTCTTTACAGGCGAAGAACGCAAGGCCCTGGAGCAACTCGGTAATGTGCTCGAAGAAAAGCGGTTCCGTATCGATCGCTTTGTCCGCGTCGCCTGTCCGGTTCGCGGCACGGAATTTCCAGAGCGCGCCCACAAACTGTTCGGCAGGCTCTCCCGGGGATTGGGATTTATTGGCAGCTTGATCGACAAATTCCCCCCCGGTTTGGCGGAACTTTGCTCCGACCCTGAAAGGATTCCAGGCTTCCGGGCCTCGGCGCCTTCTTCACCGCTGATTCGCATGCTGAACCGGCCCGGTGTGAGAGTGGACGCCGACCTCTCCATCGTGGCCGGCGCCTTCCGGCCTGTTTCCTTGTCCGACCGGTTGACGGCCATGGCGCTTGATCCCATCATGAACCAGGACAATGACCTTTTGGTCCGCACTGACGCGATGTTCGGCGGCGCTTCCCGCCGCGACCCCATCCGCTTCGTTTTCTTCGCAGGTCCGGACATCAACCACTTTTCCTACTTCGAGCGGACCGAAATTGTCACGACCATCGTCAACCGGCTGGTGGGTAAAGGCGGCCGCGAGCTCTGGCGCCCGCTGGCTGTGCCGCTGACGGTCTTTCTGAGTTACTCCCTCAAGGACGAGCCAGCGGCGGTGGAACTCCGCGCATCTCTTGAACCACTCGTCCAGCAGGAGCTGATCCGTCTTCTCGCCGCCGAAGATTTGCCTGCATCCGGAGAAGCCTGGAGTGGTTCTCTCCAAGAAGCCTTGGAAGAGGCAAGGATCGCGCTTGTCCTCGTGAGCCCCTCGTTCCTGTCATCCGAATATGCGCTAGAGGAGATTAGAATCTTTTTAAGCCGGGCGGAAAACGCCGAGGGCCGGATTATCCCGATCCTGGTTGAGCCGGTTGTTTGGAAGAGCACACCGCTAATGAGGTTGCAGTTCGTACCTAAGGACGGCACGGCTATCTCAACCAGAAAGGACCGAGAGAAAGCCTGGCAGGAAGTGGTAGAGGCTGTCCGCCTGGCTGTTCAGGAAGAGCAACAGCAAGTGCCGAGATAAGGGACCATAATAAAGTCACGTCTATCAAGGATAAGATCGGCTGTCTGGTTGTGGGAACACATCTGAGCGCAGTGCGGGGCCTCGAGTAGATAAGAGCACTCGGCCATCAGGGCGAGTATTCCATCTTATAAGAACATGTGCGTATCATCAAACCCAGGGGGAGAAAACGCGCTGCCGCGCCGATTGACCATATGGTGGTTTTAGCCTCATAGGGCGTTACGGGGCGTCCAAAAACAGCCTCTGACTGGCAAATTTGCTGCCCGGGTTTTGGACCTCATAGTTGTCCCCCCAAGCTGGGGTTTCATTCGCCTTCCCCATGCATGACATTCTGATCTAGATCATGGTACGTATCGTTTTGCGCCGTTAAGCCTTGTTGACCCGGGCTCTTCCGGTCTTTTCGAGCGTTTTCCTCTGAACACCCACATTGTGCGAAAACTCGGGACTTTTGTGCAATCTTGCTATAAATATCATGGGCACCTGTCTCTGACAGGCAGATGCCCATGAACGGCAGGATTGCAGCAAGATTGGTCATGTCGCTTGGATGACTTAAAGGAAACCGGCTCTTCATTGAAGGCATCATTGCTAATCGTTTGCTTTGACAGGAGAATGAGCAATGAGCCAACGGTCCAAGCTCAGGCAGAGCCGAAGTCAGTGGAAATTCAAGGCCGGGCAGCGAGGTGAGAAGAATCGGTATCTGCACAAGGAATTGACCCGGATCAAGAAGGAGCGGGATCGCTTCAAGAAAGAGCTCAAAGAGACCCGAGCTGACCTGCGCCGGTTGGAGGCGCAGAGCCAGGTACTTGTCGTTCAACACAAAGTGGACTTGGTCTTGCTGGCACTGCAACTGTTTTTGGTGGCCCACATCGGGTTTCGGGCTGTCTGCCGAGTATTGCACGTACTGGCTCCAGCCCTTGGCATTCCGAAAGTACCCTGTCCCCAAACGGTTATCAACTGGGTGACCAGACTCTCGCTGGTGCGCATCCAGGCGGCCTCGATGTTGAAGGGCCGACCACTGCCCAGTGCGCCGTTTTGCAATGGGTTGATCTGGATGATCGACATCACCATTGCTCTGGGCACGGGCAAGATTCTGACGGTCTTGGCTCTCGACGCTCATCACCATCAATTCTCCACAGTCGCTCCCGGCTTTCAAGATGTACAATGTATGATGGTGTCAGTTGCCGATTCCTGGACGGGCAACACCATCGCGAGCGTTCTTGAGAAAATCATTGCCGTAACGGGCCGCCCCGTCGCGTACCTCAAAGACGGTGGCTGCGACCTGCAGAAAGCCATACGGTTATTGGATGAGCGTGGGCTTGCAAGCCCTTGCATCGATGACATTTCTCACTTGATTGCCAATCTGCTCAAGCATTGGTACCAGGACCATCCGTTGTTCGAGACCTTCCTGTCGGCTTGTGGTTCCGTATCCGGCAAGCTCAAACAAACTGTTCTGGCATGTCTGTCCCCACCCAAAGTACACACCAAAGCGCGGTTTATGAATGTACACCGCCTGATCATCTGGGCAGATCGACTCCTCAAGCTATCGCAGCCAGGAGGCGCCGCAAAGCGCTCCATGCTATCGAAACTACGAGCATGTCTTGACAAGCTTCCCTTGTGCAGATCCTTTATCAGAAAATTTCGCGATGATGCCGTGGCCCTGCTCGAGTGCCAGAAGATTCTCAAAACCCAAGGCCTGAGCCACTCTACCATCGCACAGTGCAAGCCGATTATCCAAAGCATCCCCACAGTCCGTGTGCGTCACGGTTTCCTCACCTATCTCAATCGCCAACTCGATATCGCCAGGGAGCTCAATCTCGACGATGTTGGTTTAACGATCAGTTCAGATCCTATCGAATCACTGTTTGGGCTGGCAAAGCAACTCGGTGTAGGGCAGATAAAGGATGCAGATCGGATCGCGATTCGCCTGCCCGCCTTGTGTGGCACTCCGACCCGGACGGAAGCCGAGCACGTGCTCAAGATCACGGTTGCTGAGCAACGCGAGCTCACCGATCAGTTCATCTCTTTGACAAAGCAGAGACGTGAGGTGCTGGCTCATCCAAATCGAATCGAGCAGTTGAACACCAACCAAGCCCATACTCATGTCGCGCTATTTCCAGGCTCCAAAAACCGGCCAAAAGATGCAAAAATAATTGAGTTTCCAGTATGTTGTCCAAACACTGGCGGCCCCCATCCACAGTGCCAAATTCAACAAGGTTACTCATGAAACGCCGGTGAAAACACGATATTCCGGGACCTGGGGCTGCCTCACATGACGACCTAAGCCAAAAACCGGTCAACGTTTGAGGGCCGATTTAGACGCCCCAGGCCCTGGACGTGAGCTCCTGTAACCATTAGGGTCGGGCCAAGTCATGTGCGGGGAGCGGTGAGGCTACACGTGATGCAGTTGACAGTGGAAAGCGCATTTCATACGCTACCTCCGTCGCAATGGCACCGAAGATCTTGAGTCCTTCTGCACCAGGACCTTCTGAGCAGCCCAGAGTTGCAGGGTCCGTTCATCGTCACCGACGCAATCTTGATCATACCCTTAGATGTCTCTTTAATCGTGGTTCTCCACCGCCGCCACGTGAAACTGCCTTGGGAGAAAGGGGAGCGCCGAATTTGGTGAAGTTCCCAGCAGGGCAGCAGGGGGAGGAAGCTGGGAAGCTAAGGGCTTGGGCTTCCTCGTTGAAGTCCGGTCCGGTTCGGCAAGGGCGGTGCGGGCTGCCGTCCGCACTTCAGATTCCAGTAGGCCCAGGAGCGCGAATCAAAGATGCCGGGCGGGGCATGGTCCAAGACCTCGCACAATTCCGCTTGCTCGACTATGCCCGCAAGCGCCTTCAAATCTTCAATCGTGCCGTAGGTCATGACGTGCGCGAGAAAATGCACGGGATCGGCGAGCGCCTCCTCCGGCTCCTTGAACCAGACGACGCGGCGGGCCACGTTCAGCAATTCGGGCGTTGCGGGCAAAGGCTTCATGGTGCGTGTTCGTTTTCCTCTTTGCGCCTGGCATACGGCGTGAGCACGGGAAGTCCGGTCGGATCGACAGCCTCAACGGCGGCGATGAGCCGTTGCCTGACCTCGGCGGACAAGGTTGGCAGATCATCAAAAAAGGTCAGAGCCTTCAACGTAATCATGGGATTGAAACTGCGTCCATAAACGATCTGCCCCGCTGCAAGCGCCATCGGTAAGTCGATGCCGTGCTGGATCAGCGCATCGATGTCGAGATAGTCCCTTGCCTCGGCCCGTTTCTGCACCACTGCAACCTTCGTCCCGGCCAGATCAAGCAGCGAAGCCACATAGAGGATGCGCCCCTGCACTTGCTCACGCGGCGCGGCCTGTCCAAGCCCAAGGCCGCCGAAGAACGAAAGCAAGACCGGTCCGCCACGCTCCACGCGACATTTCAGGGTATTGGGAGCAACCTGCACACGCTCGGCCCCCTTGAGGTAAGGGATCGCCTCCGCGAGTTCGTCCGGGTCAAAAGACCGGTTGGAAAAGAAATCAAAATCGACCGAGCTCCGGTGTCCGAGCCGCAACGCCAGCGCCGTCCCACCGTAGAGGGTGAAATGTTCGGGCGTGGCATCAAGCTCCGGCCACAAGCGGAGTTGAGGCGGCGGAAGGATGGTCAGATTGGGCACAAAAACCATGCGAATTCCTCTTTGGTCAGGTGTGAAGACATTATATCACAGACGGGAATGCCACCGGTAACGGTCATTGATATGGTTTCCGAACTTGAACTTCCGCATGACCCATTCGTCCACAGCGTAGGTCTTGAAAACGTCCGGCTGCTTTTCAGATAAGTCAAACAATCCGTGGGTTATTGCTCGTCTGGTGATTCCAGCAGGCGCCTCCTCCAATTGGTCTGCACGCAGAAAATAATTTGGCACAAAGACAGCCATCGATTTTATATGACTGTGAAGCTGGAAGATTGCTGACCACTTGTTTTGCAACGGCCATAAAACCCTGCCGTTTTGGTTGAAAAATCTTCCATCCGCCATTAAGATGTTAATCTGCATCCCCGTTCGAACAGCAGATCTACGCCATCGAAGCAAGTCTTTATTATCGAACAGAGGGTGCCGTGCCATTGCCACAGCCGGTACTGGCCGGGAGCCCTGATTGCACTCAAACCTGCAACGCGGGTACGGGTAAAGGTAAATGTCCCAATCAGTTGAAAGACAGGTGGTCTTGCCTTTTGCTCAGGTCGTGAGGATTTCCTTCAATTCCATGAGGGTCCGCCTGTCCCGGTCGCTCATCACGATGGCCAGCCTCGCCCTGGCCATTGCTTTTGTGGCCTACATCTGGTCGGGATACGCGATTCTGAATTCCGTCTGGCCGCATGTCGATTCAGCGCTTCAAGAGGACATCCTGAACAGTGGCTACGAAATGACCGACGGCCACTTCGGCAGCAGTCCCAAGGATCGCTGGCTGGCCATGCTGTCGCTCATCGTCTGTGTCGTGGGCATTGTCAATGCGCAGCTCATGGCCGTTACGGAAAGGTTTCGGGAGATCGGCACCTTCAAATGCCTGGGCGCTCTCAACAGCTTTGTGGTGCGCATTTTTGTCCTCGAGGGAATCTACCAGGGGATCTTCGGCGGGTTGGTCGGCAGTGTCATGGGCATTCTGGTATCCACTCTTTCCCTCACCCTGAAACTGGGATGGGCCGCCCTGCTCTTCTGGCCACTGCTGCAGATGCTCCTCACTGTTGCCTATGCCCTGTTCCTTGCCGCGCTCCTTTCGCTCCTGGGCGTGATGTATCCGGCGCTGGTGGCGGCGCGGATGGAACCGGCAGTAGCGTTGCGCGCGGAATAATAGAGAAGGGACCGTATGGAGTCGCAGGGCAACCATAATGTGGTCAGACTTTCCGATGTGACGAAAGTCTTTCGGATGGGAAACAATCGGGTCGAGGCCCTCAAAGGGATCAACTTCGCCATCAAGGCCGGCGAATACCTCTCGATCATGGGCCCCTCCGGTTCCGGCAAATCCACCCTTTTCAACATGATCGGGGCGCTGGACAAACCCACCACGGGCCGCGTCTTCATTGACGAGGTGGACATCGCCCAGCTCGATGCCTACGAGCTGGCCTGGCTGCGCTGCCGCAAGATCGGCTACATCTTCCAGACCTTCAACCTGATCCCGGTCATGACCGCCATCGAGAACGTCACGCTGCCCATGATCTTCGCCGGCATGAACCGCGACGAATGCCTGGAAAAGGGCATGGAGCTGCTGCGGACTGGTGGGCCTCGGCCGAGCGCTATCAGCACAAGCCCCCCGAGCTTTCCGGCGGGCAGCAGCAGCGCGTTGCCATCGCCCGCGCCCTGGCCAACAGCCCGGCCATCATTCTCGCCGACGAACCCACCGGCAACCTCGACCTTACCACGGGCGAGGAAATCATCACTCTGCTCAAACAGCTCTCCACCGAACGGGGCGTTACGATCATTTCGGCAACTCACGACATCAAGATGCTGAACGTCTCCGACCGCATCGTCTGGATTCGCGACGGGCGGATCGACCGCGTCGAGGAGCGCCGGGATCTGAAGATTTCGGTGGGCGAGGTGGGGTAGAGCCATGTCGAGAGCAGCGGGGAGAGCAGTGGTCAGTGGTCAGTGGCCAGTAATCAGTAGTCAGTGGTCAGTGGTCAGTGGTCGAGCTGAAGCCCCAGGAGGGAAGCAGTGGCCAGTGGTCAGTGACCAGCAGAAGTCCCAGGAGGATTGAGGTCAGAAGTCATAGGTCTGATGGCGCCGGTGTTTCTGGCACTCCTCTGCTCTGGTTTTATTTGCTCACCCGGTCCGCTTGCGGGTCGCTCAGCAGGTGATGAATGACATTGCTATTCTTCAGCCGCCTCAAGGACCGCTCGACCGGCAGCCAGGGGGCGGAAGATGCTGCCGATTACATTCTGAAAGTCTTCTCCGACGCCGGCCTTAACGACGTCGGTTCCCAGGAGTTCCTCCTCCCGATCCCGGAAGTGGCCTCGGCATCCCTGGAAGGGGATGGTGAAAAGCTTGACCTTTACCCCTGGGGCCCCAACCTCGTCTACCTTCCCAGGACCCCCGAGATGGGACTCGAGGGGCCTCTTCTCTATGCTGAAGACGGAGACTTCGAACATTTCAACGGAAGGAACGTTAAGGGCAGCATCGTCCTCATGGAGATGTCCTCGTGGGAGAATTGGACCAACGCCGCCATGCTTGGAGCGAGCGCTCTGATCTTTCTCGGCGACCGTAATGCCATCAAGGGTGAGTTTCAGCAGAAGAACATTCCCACTCCGGTTGCCTTTCCGCGGTTTTGGGCAACACCCCGAAACCGGAGAAAAGCTGAAGAAACTTGCCGTTAAGAAGGTCCCGGCAGTAACCATCAAGTCCAAGACCGGATGGCACCACAAGATGGTCAGGAATTGCTACGGCTTTCTCCCGGGCAAGAACCCGCAACTCAAAGGCGAACTGATCGTTCTGGAAACCTTTTATGACGCTTCCGCCCAGGTCCTGGGGCTGGCCCCCGGGGCCGATGAAGCCACTTCCATCGCGATGCTCCTCCGGTCGCGCGCCAACTGGCTCGCGATCCCCCGGAGCGGAGTGTGCTCTTTCTGGCCACTGCCGGCAATGGTCAGGGTTTCGCCGGCATGCGCCAGTTCATCTGGTCGGTAACCGCACGGAAGAAACTGCTGCGGAAAGAATCCAAGCGCCTGCAGGACCAGCGACAGCGTGCTGGCCGGGAGCTCGATCTGCTGCAGAAGGAAGACCCCTTGCCGTGGACGACTCGAAAGACCAGGAGCTGGTGCTGCAGATCCTGCTCGAAAGAGCGAAGGACAAAGCGGATGCGCTCATCAGAGAGGTCCAGTATCAGCAAGCCCATCTTAACGAGGGGCGTCAAAGCGATCGGGAAGACCCGAAACCCTATCGACACCTTTCGTGGATCACGAGCCTGGGCGAACTGACCCCCGAACAGCGGCCCATGGCCCTCGATCTCCTCAAATCCGCACGACCCAGCTTGAAAGCCAGGCAGAAGGAAATCAAGCTGCGGCATCAGGCGATCAAGACCAGTGAGGCGCTGAGGAACCTGGTGGATGAACACAACTCCGTTCTCTTCCTGAGCCTCCATCTCTCTTCCCATTCCCCTTATCTCGGTTTGGCGGAAATGGGCGCGACCTATCCCCTCCGTCAAAGCGTGAAGCGGATGGCGCGGGCCGGCCGGCTGAACGCCATGCTGAACCAGGTTGCCGCCAAGGTTGCCGGTGACGAGAAGTTGCCGAACATGTTCGGTGAGCCCGGCGGCGTCAGCGGTGACGTGGGGGCCGGCAGGGTCCCCGCCGGCTGCCCCCTCTGTTGTGATGTGGGGCTGCTCGCCGGTCTTCCGGCGATTTCTCTGCTGACCCTGGATGATGATCGTTCGCTCTGGTCCACTCCTCATGACACCCTGGACCGCATCGACAGCGCCAACATCACCGCTCTCTGAGGTTCCTCCCTCCCCTCCTCTCCCGGCTGTTTTCCCATCCCTCCCTTCCCCTCGGCATCGAAGGCGGGATAGCCGGCCTGGCGAGTCTCGAGGGGCAAGCCATGTTCATTCGCCAGGGGAACTCTTCCCCGACCAGCCGGCCCCGGGAACGATCATTTCGGTCATCCAGGGGGACAGCCGTGTTCCGCACGATGGTGTATCAGGACGGCACTTTCTTTGTACCGGGTCTGGCAAACAAAAGAGTCTCTCTTGAAAAGCTCATTCTCGAACCCTACGGACTGGACCCCGACACCGGCAGGGTGGCCTGGACGGCGGATAAGGTGCAAACCCGCAAGGTCAACTACCGGATCAAAGTGAAAGGCGATCTGGCCACGACCTCACTGGTCATGTTCCACTGCCTCCAGACCGATGTCATCAACGTCTTTAATCCCCAGAACATGAGCTACCTCACCAAAGCGACGCTGCTCGATGCGGCGACGGAAGCAACGCCCCTCCGCTACTGGTACAGCCGCGTCGATGGCCGCGACAACATGGCCGTTTCCGTATTCCTCGAGAAAAACACCCGGTTTAAGCTCCTCATGGCAGAGTCGCTTCTCCGCAAGGAATTGCTGCTCCTGAACAATTCCCCAGACAGCACCACAGGAAAAGGCTTCCTCGTTGGCGATCCCGCGACCATTCTCGCCGCGCCTTACCAGGCGGCGAAGGACCTGAGAAATCTCGGCGGAGAACGCCTGGGCAACCTGTTCCGGCACGGCATCATGAACTGGTATCTCGAGGGGCTCTACAAATCATCGGTGCAGGCCATCGATGAATCCCAAGAGGACCTGATCAGGAACCAGTATGGCCAATTCTGGCACCGCGTGATTGCCGCATGGTCAAGACTCGTTACGATCTACAGTGAAATCGAAGGCACCCAGCGTGACGTCCTGACCGGAGTCATGTTTTTCATTGCGCTTTTTATCCCCTTTGCCTACTGCATGGAGCGATATCTCTTCTGCTTTCGCAATATCTATCAGCAACTGGTGGCTTTTCTCCTGATTCTGGTGATGACCATTGTCACCATCCGCGCTTTGCACCCCGCGTTCAAGCTCACCTACAGCCCGATGGTGGTCATCATCGCCTTCTTCATTGTGGGCTTGTCCCTGCTGGTGTCCTGGATCATCTTCATGAGGTTTGAAGAAGAAATGGCCAGCGAGCAGGGCCGGTCGCAGCCAGGGACGCCCCAGGCCAGCAAAATGAAGGCCTTCGGGGCCGGATTCGCCATCGGCGTGTCCAACCTCAACCGGCGGAAACTCAGGACGGGCCTTACCTGTATCACGTTGATCATTCTGACCTTTACGGTCATGTCCTTTACCAATGTGAAGAGCTTCCACAGGACCACCGATACGCGAATTGCGGATGATGCCGCCTATCAAGGGGTGTTGTTGCGCCACCAGTACCGCATGCCCCTAACCCCGGTGACCCTGGCCACGATGAAGGCAGGGTTCGGCGGGGACACAGCCATCTGGCCCCGAGCCTGGATTGACCCGCGCAGTGCTTCGGAACGAACCATCGCCAGGGTTTTCGCAGGCCAGAGGGTTGCTCCCGTTGAAGGCATTTTGGGATTGGGGCAAAAGACCCCCGCGTACTTTCTCAGATGGTGAACACGGGCGCTGGTTCCAGGCTGACGATGAAGACGCCATCCTGATTTCCCTTGCCATGGCCAGGCAACTGGGTCTGGACCCCGATCGGGACCAGAATGCCCGGGTTCAGCTCCTGGGTTCACCGTTCAAGGTGGTGGGCTACTTTGATGAGGCCCTTCTCCAATCATTGAAAGATCTGGACCAGAACCCCATCACCCCGGCTTATCTCGAAATCAGCCAGAGTGAAGAACTGTCCGAGGTGGAAATTGAGGCCATCCAATCGGGGGAAGAGGTGCTCCCGAAAAACGAGCGCTTCCGCTATGCCAGCGCTCGAAGCCACCGTCATTCTCCCCTTCCGGAAGTGCATCGATTACGGGGGCACTCTTAGAGCCCTGGCGATCATTCCCGAAGAAGGGCAAAGTCCGTTGGGCATTGCCGGCGATCTTTCGTCGTGGCTGGCCTTCCCTCTGTTCGTCGGCGAGCACGGGGTATGGTATCACAGCGCCAGCACAGCGGTTCGGTATCAAGGGGTGGCAAACTTGATTGTGCCGATCCTGATCGTCATTTTCATTACCCTCAATACCATGATCGGCCACGTTCATGAAAGGCAGCGGGAGATCGGCACTTACACTTCGGTGGGTCTCGCTCCCATTCATGTGGCTTTCTCTTTATCGTCGAGGCCCTTTCTCTGGCGGCCATCTCCACCGTCATTGGCTACATCCTGGCCCAGCTCAGCGCAAATCTGGGAATACCCCTCCTTTCCCAGCGGACCTTCAACTACTCTTCCATGGCAAGTGTCGCCTGCATGTTTCTGGTGTTTTCGGTGGTTTTCCTCGCCGCTC
>CAWEHK010000034.1:0-66760 GCA_963808625.1 uncultured delta proteobacterium | reverse complement strand
CATACGGAGTATCGGTGGAAACCATGGAGAGAACAAACACCCTTTCCGGTAAAGCCTTGTTATGCTTTAAAAGGTGGAGCAGCACAATGGGGGTCCCCGTCGGCGACACCGAGAGGAAGAAAGCGGTGCCGGGAGTACGCATTACCTTGTATGTGGTAAGGTCGGACATCAGAACATCGAGGGGAACCAGGGCCTGTTCGAAACTTTTCCGGAGAAGGGCTCGGCCGTCCCGCCAGGTGACCATGATGATGAAAAGGAAGACGGCGACGCTCACCGCAAACCAACCGCCGTCAAAGAACTTGAGCAGGTTGGCGCCAAAATAGGAAAGATCGAAACAGAGGAACAGGCCGGCAAGCACAAGGCCTTCACAGCGGCCAGCTCCAGACATAGCGGGTGACGTAAAAGTAAATCAGAGTACTGATACACATGGTGCCGGTCACCGCGATACCATAGGCTGCGGCCAGATTGCTGAATTCTTTGAAGGCCAGCGCCAAACCCAGGCAGCCGATCATCATCATGGAGTTGACCCAGGGCATGTAGATCTGGCCCTTCGTTTCGCCCGAGAGTGTGGACGATGCGCAACCGGGGGCAGTAGCCGATCTGAATGGCCTGCTGCATCAGGGAAAACACACCGGAGATCATGGCCTGGGAGGCAATAACCGCGGCCGTTGTGGCGACGGCCACCATGGGATAGAGAAAACACCCGGGGCACCAGCCCATAAAAAGGATGGACGGCCGCTTGCGGATCTTCCAGGACGAGCGCGGTTTGCCCGAAATAATTGAGCAAGAGGGCGGGAAAGACCAGAAAGATCCAGGAGAGGCGGATGGGGCCGCGCCCAAAATGGCCCATGTCGGCATACAAAGCCTCACATCCGGTGATGCAGAGCACCACCGAGCCCAGCACCAGGACGCCGTGCAGACGATTGACGACAAAGAAATTCACGGCATGCCGCGGGTCCAATGCCGCTAAGATTCCCGGCATCCGCAATACCTGCATCAGGCCCAGGCCGGCTATGGCGATGAACCAAAAGATCATGATCGGGCCAAGACCTTGCCGATGCGCTCCGTTCCCTGGCTCTGGACAAGAAAGAGGCCCAACAGAACGCCGCAGGAAATCGGCAAGACAAACGGCTCGGCCGCAGTGGTGGCAACATTGAGACCCTCCATCGCCGAGAGCACGGAAATGACCGGAGTGATGAGGCCTTCGCCGCATAGGAGGGCAGCGCCAAAAATCGCCAGGAGCTCCAGCAGGTTTACCCGGCGGGGGGAGACGCTCTGCCGCCCCTTGCTCAAAAACAACGCGGCCAGGGCGTAATGCCGCCCTCCCCATGGTTGTCGGCCCTTAATATGAACATGACGTATTTTACCGTCACCACCATCGTCAGCGACCAAAAAATCAGGGACATGACGCCCAGAACGTTGTCCGGGCTGATGGTCATGGCGTGCGGACCGTGGAAGCATTCCTTGACGGTGTAAAGAGGGCTGGTGCCGATATCGCCAAACACTACTCCCAGAGCCCCCAGGGCCAGGACCAGTTTCTTCTTGAGGTCTTGTTGTTCGTTCGGATCGCCGTGCCAAGACGAAAAGGCGCTTTGTGCTGATGCGGATTGAGGCGGCTGCTCCACACCCGAGGTGGAAGACGAACTCATCAACACCCTCCAAACCATTTTTTCGGGAGGTCACGCCTCCAGGCAACTGGACCGGAAGGCCTCTCCGCATCGACGCCTACAAGGTTAGCAGCAGGGCCTGGAACGATGAGGTTCTTCTCTGCCTGATGGCGATGTGCCGCAAATAACGGTGAGGTAATAGGAAATTGCCCTTGGGAGGCTTCTGGTTAGCAGGTCACCTGGAAATTGTCAAGAAATTCTCAAGTAGTTCTCAAGACCGGCACCCAAATGCCCTTGACAGCATCCACGCGAGGTGCTACCCAAAACCTCTCCAAAAGCGATTGCCCATCAGCCTTGATCAGTATGTTCTTCAGTGGTGCATGATACGCGGAACGGTGTGGACAAAACACCTGAAAGTGCACCATGCCCGGAGTGATCGGGCGAAGGAGGTTTTCACCTTGGCGAATCAAACGGGTGACCCGACCGAGCTGCGTTTTTGGAACCTGCGTGTGTCCAAAAGCCTTGTCGGCACCGAGGTTCTGGCGGGTGCGACGACCTTTGTGGTCATGTCGTACATCATCTTCGTCAACCCCCTCATCCTGGGATTCGTTGGTATTGGTCCACTCGAGGGCCGAGGCCTTCCTCTAGCCGCGACCATGACCTCGACCTGCCTGGTCGCCGGCCTGATGTCCATCGCCATGGGGCTCTACACCAATCGAGCGCTTGCCCTCGCTCCGGGGATGGGGCTCAATGCGGTCGTGGCCTTCCAGCTCGTCGCGGGAATGGGCTTGAGTTGGCCCGAGGCGATGGGGGTTATCGTCCTGGAGGGCGTGATCATCACCGCGTTTGTCCTGGCGGGCTTTCGGCAAGCCGTGATGGACGCCGTGCCGGTCTCACTCAAGAAAGCGATCAGCGTCGGCATTGGCCTCTTTATCCTCTTTATCGGGCTCTGGCAGGCGGGGATCGTGGTTCAGGACAAGTCCGGCGCGACGCCGGTCGCGCTCGGCAACCTTGTGGGCGTACCGGTGCTGGTGGCCGTGGTGGGGCTCTTCCTGACCATCATCCTGACGGTCAAGCGAGTGAAGGGAGCGCTCATCTTGAGCATCCTGGCCACGACCATGGTCGCGCTCTTGCTTAACTGGGCCCATGGCTTCAAGGCCTTCCCGACACCCGGCGCCGCGGTGCTCCCTGCCACCCTCTTCGACAAGCCGGACTTCTCGGTGATCGGCGAGTTCGACCTCATCGGGATCTTCCATCGGGTGGGCGTACTGACAGCCGTGCTGACGATCTTCAGCATCATGCTCGCGGATTTCTTCGATACGCTTGGTACGCTGGTCGGCGTTGGATCGCAGGCGGGTTATCTCGACGAACAGGGACGTTTCAAGGACGTCGGCCGGCCATTGCTCGTCGATAGCCTCGCGGCGGTGTGCGGTGGTGTCTTCTCGTCCTCCAGCTGCACGACCTACATCGAGAGCCAGGCGGGCGTTCAGGCGGGCGGCCGAACCGGACTCACCGCCGTCGTCACCGGGCTGCTCTTCCTCCTCTTCATGCCGCTCGCGCCACTTGTCGGGGCGGTGCCCAAGGAGGCTACCGCCGGAGCGCTCATCGCCGTGGGCGTCATGATGTGCGGCGTTCTTGTCAACCGCAAGGATGGCCTCGACCTTACCCATACCGAGGAGGCCTGGCCCGTCGTCACGACCTTCATGGTGATGCCGCTTACCTACTCGATCACCAACGGAATCGGCGCGGGATTCCTCGTCTACACCCTGATCCGGCTCCTCAAACGTCAGCGGGATTCCTGGCTCACCTACGTGACGACCGGAGCGTTCGTCATCTACTTCCTCAGGGCCCTGCTCGGCGCGAAGCTCGGAATCTGAGCCGGCCTTCCATGAGCGAGAAAATGCATACAGCAGCCGTCGACATCACCCGGACGCCCCTGGTCGAATGAGCCTTGCGTGTTACTGCTTCGAGGCGGCGTCGATCGCCTCCAGGAAGGTCTTCATCATGGCTTCGCCTTCAGGACCGTATTTCTCAACGATGATTTTCTTCACCTCGGGCTGGGTGAGGTCGGGAACTGGCGCGCTGGTCAGGGGTGAGGGCGTTGACCTGCATTTCCTTGCTGAGCGCCGCCAGACCCCTGTCCGAAGCCTCGATCGCCCGCGCTACTCCACGGCCGGCCATGATTGCCGACTTGACGGCGTCGTTCAGGACCACTTTTTCCTGGGGGGTGAGGCTGTCATAGAAGTCCTTGTTCATCACCCACACGTAGGGTGCGAAAAGGTGGCCTGAGAGGGTCAGGTATTTCTGGACCTCGTTCATCTTGGCAAAGGAAATGATCGGTATGGGGTTCATCTGGCCGTCTGCGACACCCGTTTGCACGCGGTATAGACCTCGGCCCAGGGAATGACCGAAGGCTGCCCGCCGAGCGCGCTCACGATGGCCTTGTGGGTGTCCAGTCCCATGGTGCGGATTTTAAGCCCCTTCATGTCATCGGGAGTCTGGATTGGCCGCTTGGAGTTGGTGAAGTGGAAGAACCCGCCGGAATCCCCGAATCCCAGTACCTTCATCCCGGTCTTCTTCTCGATATCCTCTGCCAGTTTGGCGTCGAAGGGTCCGTCAAAAACGACATAGGTGGCGTTGATGTTGGGGAAGGCGAAGGGATCGTCCTTGTTGAGGTTGTGGAGCTTGATGACCTTGGCCGCATCCGCCGGTACCGGGGCGAAGGGGATCGCGATCAACGACACCATCGACAGGATTGCAGCAAGGAACAGCAATGATCTTTTCATAACGTCCTCCCTTGGGTTGGTTGATTTAGCCTATCCCAAAACCCTCCTACTTTCCGAGAAGCAGGTGTGGGACAAACAAAGTGATTTGCGGGAAAAATGCTATCAGGAACAAGACCGCCACCTGGATGAGGATTAAGGGCCAGATGGCCTTGCTGAGCGCCTCCAACCTATGCCCGTAATCGAGCAGATCACGAAGAGGCAGGCTCCCACCAGTGGTGGCACCAGGCCGATATTGAGCGACAGCACAATCATGATGCCCGAGTGCACGGAATCCATGCCGATGGTCTGGGTCAGCGGGCCAGCACCGGAGCGAGAATAATCATTCCTGCGTTCCGTTTTGCAGCTAGATTCTCCTGAGAAATCTTGGTAGAAGTGATTACTGAAGCGCTAAGCCTCCCAGCAAAGTGGCCGGGGGAATAGCTCAGACGTTTTCCCGTCATAGATGTTGTCCATATTCACTTCGAAAAGGAGTAAACGCTATGAAACGCACGCATTTTATCGTTGTCCTCCTCTCCGTCTTCCTAATTAGCGCGGTTTGGACCGATCCGTCCTGGTGCCAGACATGGACCTTTAAGCTGGGAACCGCGACGGCACCTGACCATGCCTATAACGTTGCCGCAAGGAAATTTGCAGAACTTGTGGCCCAGAGAACGGGAAATAAGGTTAAGATTGATACCTATCCCGCCACCCAGTTGGGCAATGAACGAGACATGATCGAAGGCCTTCAGCTCGGGACGGTCGATTTTGTTGTCACCTCAACGGGGCCCGTAGGCGGATTTGTTCCGAAGATGTTCGTGGTCGATATGCCTTTTCTTTCTATATCGGGAACACGCTTACAAGATTCTTGACGGCCAGATCGGCAAAGGCCTTCTCAACGCTCTTTCAGTCAAGGAAATCAAGGGCCTTGCCTTCTGGGAGAATGGTTTTCGTCAAATCACCAACAACATTCGACCTATTGAGAAGCCCGAGGATTTAAAGGGAATCAAGATCAGAACCATGGAAAACAAGATCCATCTGGCTGCCTTCAGGGCTTTTGGGGCCAGCCCCCCCCCATGGCATGGAGCGAAGTCTATACTGCACTTCAGCAGGGAACGATCGATGGTCAGGAGAACCCGATTGCGATTGTCTATACTTCGAAGCTCTTTGAAGTTCAGAAATACCTTGCCCTAACCGGGCATTTTTATTCTCCTGCACTCCTTCTGATGAGCATCAAGGCCTATAATTCGCTTCCGGAGGACACCCGCAAGATCATCCTTGATACGGCCGTCGAGTGCGCCACCTTCGAACGCAATCTGCTCCGCGACGACGAGGCTAAACAACTGGAAGAACTGAAGGCCAAAGGGATGCAGGTCACGACCCCGAACAAGAAACCTTTCCAGGATGCCGCCGCCCCAGTTTACAGGGAGTTTGAGGCCCAGTTCGGCAAAGAGATGCTGGACCAGATTCTTGCCACCAAATGAAGATCCGATAGAGGCCAATCGGAAATGGTTTGTCAGCAATTCCGCCTGGGCGGGATTAAGCGCTCTCAACGCTATTTTTGAAATGGTTTGCCCAAGCATTCAGGTCAGCAACTGTAATGTCTATGGATTCGTTCGTTCAAAAGCTGATCAAAATTGACCATACCCTCGCAAAAGGTGAAGGCTGGGCGCTCATCTCCCTTGTGATGGTAATGGGCGTCGTCGTGCTGCTTCAGGTCATCTACCGATACCTGTTGATGCAGTCTCTGTACTGGTCCGAAGAGCTCGCGCGCTATCTCTTTGTCTGGATCTCGATCCTTGGGGCGGCCATTAGCGTGCACAGGCGTAGCCACTTCGGAATGGACTTCTTCTTCAGGATGCTCCCTCTTCGGTGGAGGCGGAGCTCTGCTTCTTTTATCCTCATTCTCATGGGGATTGTGGTCATGGTCCTCCTGGTCCAGGGCATTGTTCTGGTCCAGAAGACGGCAGATCAGCAATCTCCGGCCATGGAGATCTCCATGGGCTGGGCCTACGCTGCACTTCCGGTGGGCGCAGCACTTATGGTCATTCATCTTCTGGTCATGATTTTTAAGGAAGCTCAGGAAGAACCGGGAATCCAATAGCTTCCGGTCATTGCGGAACACATCCCCTCTGACCCTTTGCTGAGAAGAGTGCAGGGGCGGCTGCAATTTGTTGATTTTGCATATTCAAAACGGTGTCATGGATCTTTGAGGGTGAGGATGGGGATCATTTTGAGTGTTGCCCTTCTCGGTTTTATTGCCATGAATGTGCCCATTGCCTTTAGTATGGGGCTATCCTCCATCGTAGGCCTTCTTTTGAAGGGCGATATTCCCCTCATTATCTTGCCTCAAAAGATCTTCACCGGCTGCGATTCTTTCCCTCTTCTGGCAGTCCCCCTGTTTATTCTGGCAGGAGCTCTGATGGATACGGGAGGCATTTCACTGAGGCTCGTCAATTTAGCGCAGGCCCTTGTTGGTCACTTCAGAAATGGGCTGGGGATGGTTTCGATTCTCTCCGAGATCTTCTTCTCTGGTATTTCCGGGTCAACGGCAGCCGATACGGCAGCCATTGGATCGATTATGATTCCGGCCATGACTCAGGCGGGCTACAGTCCCGCTCGGTCCACTGCCATCGTTTGCGCCGCCTGCAGCATGGGCATCCTTGTTCCTCCCTGCATCGCCATGGTCGTCTATGGAGGCGTGGCTAACACTTCGGTCGGTGCCCTTTTCGCCGGCGGGTTCCTTCCCGCCTTTCTTATGGCTGCGGCCCTCATGGTGCAGCTCAATATCCAGGCTAGGCGCAGTGGCTGGGCGCCCGGACATTTCGGAGGGGTAAAGCCGCTTCTGAAGGCCTTTAAGGAATCCCTTCTGGCTCTCTTCATGCCGATCATCATCTTTGGCGGGATTCTCGGGGGGATCTGCACGCCTACCGAAGCGGCAGTTCTGGCTGTGGTGTACGGCCTCGTTGTGAGTATGTTCGTTTACCGCGAGATCACTCTGAAAAAGCTCCGGGATCTTCTCCTTGAAACAGGCGTGGTTACCGGACAGGTGATGATCATGGTGGGGATGGCTACAGTGTTCGGGTGGATTCTTACTCGTGAGCAGGTTCCCCAGGCCATGGCCGGAGTCATCAACTACCTTGGGGGTGGGAGAGTCCTGTTTCTGTTTTTGATCAACATTTGTTTTCTATTCCTGGGGGCTGTTCTGGAAGGAGTCCCCGCACTCATCATGACCGTTCCCATCCTGCTTCCCCTTGCCACCCAGTTTGGAATCGACCCCGTTCACTTCGGCATCATGTTAATCGCCAATATGGGAATCGGCCTTTTTCTTCCACCCATCGGTCTTGGGGTTTTCATAGCCTGCAGCATCGGGAAGATCACCGTTTCAGAAATCGCCAGACCGCTGATCCCTTACCTGGCCGTGAACTTCGCTACCGTCCTGCTAATCACTTACTGGCCGTGGTTGACCATGGTGATCCCGAGTCTGCTCTTTAGGTGAGGCAGTCCTCTCGATCCACCATGGGGAACACTCTGACATTTTTCAAGGAATGATTGCTGATTGGCAATCGGTAATCTCTTCTGATGTCACGATAGCTGCCTATATGGCGGCTCAATAAACCCGTCTAAAGTTTGAGATCCCGAAATTATATGGAAAGATCCTCCGTGATGCAGACATGGGAATCCCATGTAAGTCGCCGTGGTATCTCCAGTAAACCTCGAAAGCACCTGATTCCTCTATGTTACCCGCGACGGCTGACCCCGGATACGAATTGCCTGTCTTCATCTACCACTAAACTCCGACGCTGGAGACATTCAGTCACCGATGTCACACAGTGGTGGTGCTTGTCATTTTTCACCATGAAATCGGCACACAAATGGCCTTGACAGAATCGACGGCACGTGCTAGCCGGAAAGTCGAAAAAGGGATTCACTATCAGTTCCTATCGGTTACTATCCTTTTGTCGGCAAATATCAGAACGGCGCCTGGGTAGTCGGTGTGGCGAAGGCTGGTTTGGAGAGGGTCTGGAGCAGATCGGCGGCAGCTGCATCGTGGCGCCCTCAGGCGAAATCGTCGCCGCATGCACGACCAAGGGCGACGAGCCGGCGCTGGCGTGCCTCGACTTGGACCTGTGCAAGTGGTTCAAGAAGACGACGTTCAATATTGATGTGCATCCCCAGCCCGAGGCGTACCGGCGGATCTTCGAGCACAAGGGCCCGCGTCTGATGGCGGCTGGAACCCCGGGAAGTCAAGCAGCAGGTAAATCTTCTTCATGAGGAGCAAGGCAATGAAACGAGCGACGTTTATGAAGGTGGCGCTGGCGATGATGGTGGCGGTGGCCGCAACGTTTGCCGGCGGATCTGCGTTCGCGCAGGGCAAGGTCATCAAGATGATCCCGGGCGGCGACCTGAAGATCATCGACCCGATCCAGAACGCCTCTTACATCAGCCGCAACCACGGCTATATGGTCTACGACACGCTGTTCGCGGTCGACTCCAAGGGCCAGGTCAAGCCGCAGATGATCGATACCTGGACGTTGTCGCCCGACAAGAAGAAGTATACGTTCACGCTGCGCCAAGGCCTGAAGTGGCACGACGGCGCGCCCGTCACCGCGGCCGATTGCGTCGCGTCGATCAAGCGCTGGGGGGCGAAGGACGTGTCCGGCACGCTGCTGATGCGCGAGCTCGCGTCGCTCAACGTGGTTGACGAGCGCACCTTCACGCTGACACTGAAGGAGCCGTTCGGGCTGGTGATCGACGCGCTGGGCAAGCCGTCGTCGAACGTGCCGTTCATGATGCCCGAGCGCATCGCCCAGACCGACCCGAACCAGCAGATCACGGATGCGACCGGCTCCGGCCCGTTCATCTTCAAGAAGGACGAGTGGGTGCCCGGCAACAAGGTCGTGTACGTGAAGAACCCGAACTACCTGCCGCGCAATGAGCTGGCCGACGGACTGGCCGGCGGCAAGGTCGTTAAGGTCGATCGCGTCGAGTGGATCTACATCCCCGACCAGAACACGGCGCTCGCGGCGCTGACCACCGGCGAGGTGGACATCTTCGAGCTGCCGCAGGCCGACTTCATCCCGACACTGGAGAAGAACCCCAACATCAAGCTTGCGGCCGATACGCTCGGCAACCAGGGCTGGCTGCGCCCGAACCACCTGCTGCCGCCGTTCAACAATCCGAAAGCGCGCCAGGCGCTGCAGTACCTCGTCAACCAGGAGGAGTACGTCGCAGCGGCGGGTTTCCCCGAAAAGTTCCGCGTCAAGTACTGTCCGGCGTACTTCATGTGTGGCAGCCCGCAGGAAACCGATGCCGGTGCTGAGCCGTTCAAGGGCGGCCAGAACATCGAGAAAGCCAAGCAACTGCTGAAGGAAGCCGGCTACAACGGTGAGAAAATCGTCGTGCTGGTTTCGACCGATCCGCCGGTGCAGGCTGCCGCGGCGCAGGTCACGGTGCAGAACCTGCGCAAGGCCGGCGTGAACGTCGATGCGCAGGCGATGGACTGGAGCACGCTGCTGGGCCGCCGCGCGAAGAAGGATCCGATCGACAAGGGCGGATGGAACATCTTCCACACCTACTCCGTCGGCTATGACGTCATCTCGCCGGTCAACAACGCGTACCTGCAGGGGACCTGCGACGCGGCTCCGGCCGGCTGGTCGTGCGATAAGACGATGGAAGAGCTGCGGATGGCGTGGGCCCGCGAGGACGATCCGGCCAAGCGCAAACAGCTCACCGAGGACATCCAGAAGCGCGCCTACGAAATGACGCCGTACGTCAACTTCGGCCAGTTCTTCTGGCCGATGGCATACCGCGCCAACCTCAAGGGCCTGATCGTTACCGGCATCCCGGTGATGTGGAACGTGGAGAAATAACGCGATCGCAAATGTGAATCGCGGGCAGGCCCGTTTCCCCGGATTTCCCGATGTTCTATTTCTTTAAGCGCATCCTGGCGGTCATCCCAGTCCTCGGCATCGTTGCCGTGATCGTGTTCCTGCTGCTGCATCTGAGTCCCGGCGATCCGGCGGCGCTGATCGCCGGGGACACCGCAAGCTCGGCCGACGTCGAGCGCGTGCGCCAGTTGCTGGGCTTGAACCGGCCGCTGCACGAGCAGTTCTTCTCATGGCTGTGGCGGCTGCTGCAGGGCGACATGGGCGTATCGGTGTTCACCGGGCTGCCGGTGACGAAGATGATTGGCCAGCGCATCGAACCGACGCTGTGGCTCACCTTCCTGACGATCACCTTCGCTGTCGTCTTCGCGGTGCCGATGGGCATCATCGCCGCGTGGAAGGCCGGCACGTGGATCGACCGTGCGCTGATGGCGCTGGCGGTGCTGGCGTTCTCGCTGCCGGTGTTCCTGATCGGGTATCTCTTCATCTTCGGTTTTTCCATCAAGCTGGGTTGGCTGCCGGTTCAAGGCTTTCGCAGCATCAGCGAGGGATTCGTCCCGTTCATCAACCACCTTATCCTGCCTGCCGTAAGCGGCGGACTGGTTTACATGGCACTGATCGCGCGGATGACGCGAGCGACGATGCTCGAGGTGCTGGGCGAGGATTACATCCGCACCGCGCGTGCGCGCGGCGTGGGCAGCAAGCGGCTGCTGCTGCGGCACGCGCTGAAGAACGCTGCGGTGCCGATCGTCACAACGATTGGGCTGGGCATCGCGTTGCTGCTGGGCGGCGTGATCGTCACCGAGAGCGTCTTTGCGATCCCGGGGATCGGCCGGCTCACCGTCGACTCGGTGCTGCGGCACGATTACCCGGTGATCCAGGGCATCGTACTGGTCGTTGCCGCGGTTTACGTGTTCATCAATCTGGCGATCAACCTGTTGTACACGGTGCTCGATCCGCGCATCAGGTACTGACGGCATGGCCTTGACGCTGGCCCAGATCGAGGCGCGGGTCGACAGTGCCGGACGCCACCCCTGGTGGGCGTTCGTACGTCGCCATCCGCTGCTGGTGATCGGTGGCGCGCTGCTGGCCATTATGGCCTCGATCGCGCTGCTGGCGCCGTGGATCGCGCCGTACAGCCCGATCGAGGTGAGCGTGCTCAAGCGCCTGAAGGCGCCCAGCAGCTCGAATTTCTTCGGCACCGACGCGATGGGCCGCGACGTGTTCTCGCGCGTGCTGTGGGGCGGGCGCGTGTCGCTGATCGTGGGCATCAGCGTCGCGCTGCTGGCCACCACTGTCGGCGGGCTGATCGGCATGGTGGCGGGCTTCACGCGCACGGTCGACGCCGTGATCATGCGCGTGATGGACGGCATGATGGCGATCCCGGGCATCCTGCTGGCGGTGGCGATGATGGCGCTGATGCGCGCGAGCATCCAGACCGTGGTGATCGCGATCGCGGTGCCCGAGATCCCCCGCGTGGTGCGACTCGTGCGCTCGGTGGTTCTGGTGATCCGCGAGCAACCCTATGTGCAGGCGGCTGAGGCGATCGGCACGCGCTTCCATTGGATCCTGCTGCGCCACGTGCTGCCGAACGCCGTGACGCCGCTGATCGTGCAGGGCACGTTCATCTGTTCCTCGGCGGTGCTGTTCGAGGCGTACCTGTCATTCCTCGGCGCGGGCACGCCGCCGGAAATTCCGAGCTGGGGCAACATGATGGCCGAGGGGCGAGCGGTGGTGCAGCTCGCATTCAACATCATCCTGTTCCCAGGAATCTTTCTGGGCCTGACGGTGCTGTCGATCAACCTGCTGGGCGACGGGCTGCGCGACATGCTCGACCCGAAGATCGCGCGGAGGCTTTGAGATGAGTGCAGTGACGAACTCCACCGCCCGAGACGCGATCGTCGAGATCGACGACCTGAAGGTGTGGTTTGCAAATCGGGACGGCATTACGCGCGCGGTCGACGGCGTGAGTTTCGATCTCCTCCGCGGCGAGACGTTGGGCATCGTGGGCGAGTCGGGCTGCGGTAAGAGCGTGACGGCGATGACGATGCTGCAGCTGATCCCGTCGCCGCCGTCGGTGATCGCGGGCGGCGCGATCCGTTACAACGGAGAAGACCTGCTGAAGTTCGACGAAGAACGGATGCGCACGATCCGTGGCAATGAGATCTCGATGATTTTCCAGGATCCGATGACCTCGCTGAACCCGGTGCTGACCGTCGGCGAGCAGATCGCGGAAACGGCGGTGCTGCACCAGAGGCTCAACAAGCGCGCCGCGCGCGAACTGGCGGTGGAGATGTTGCAAAAGGTCAACATTCCCGAGCCGCGCCGTCGCGCGGACGAATACCCGCACCAGTTCTCCGGCGGCATGCGCCAGCGCGCGATGATCGCCGCGGCGCTCGCCTGCAATCCGAAGGTGCTGATCGCGGACGAGCCGACCACGGCGCTGGACGTGACGATCCAGGCGCAGATCATCGAGCTGATGTTGATCCTGAAACGTGAGTTCGGCACGTCGATCATCATGATCACGCACGACCTGGGCGTCGTCGCCGAGACCTGCGCGCGCGTTGTGGTGATGTACGCGGGCCGCAAGGTCGAGGAAGCCACGGCCGCGGAATTGTTTACCGCGCCGTTGCACCCGTACACGCAGGGGCTGCTGTCGGCCACGCCAAGGCTGGAGACCGCGCCGGGCACTCACCGTGCGGACCGCCCGCGGTTGCACGAGATTCCCGGCATGGTGCCGACGCTTAAGGGCGAACCGGTAGGCTGCAGCTTCACACCGCGCTGCCACAAGGCCACCGCCATCTGCCGCGAATCCGCGCCCAAACTGGAAGATCGCGGCAACGGGCACATCGTGTCGTGCTTCAACTGCGGGAGCGCGTGATGGCCGGCACACCGCTGCTCGAAGTCCGGGATCTGAAGAAGTACTTTCCGCTGAAGCGGGAGCTCTTCCGCGAGCGCAAGGAAGTGCGCGCGGTGGACGGCGTATCCTTTACGCTCGGGCACGGCGAGACGATCGGCATCGTCGGCGAATCAGGGTGCGGCAAGTCCACCGCGGCGAAGGCGATCATGCGGCTGATCGAGCCCACCGCGGGGCAGGTGCTGTTCGACGGCGTGGACGTGACCGCGATGACCAAGGCGCAGTTCCGTCCGTACCGCAAGCGCATGCAGATCCTCTTCCAGGATCCGTACGCGTCGCTGAACCCGCGGATGAGCGCGGGTGCCATCGTCGGCGAGCCGCTGCGCAACTTCGGCGTGCCCGCGTCGGAGCGCACCGCGCGTGTCGAGCAGTTGTTCGATCGCGTCGGACTGCACCGCTATGCGATGCGCAAGTACGCGCACGAGTTCTCGGGCGGGCAGCAGCAGCGGCTGGGCATCGCGCGGGCGCTCGCGCTGGAGCCGGGCCTGATCGTCTGCGACGAGCCGGTGTCCGCGCTCGACGTGTCGATCCAGGCGCAGATCATCAACCTGCTGATCGACCTGCAGAAGGACTTGGGCATCTCCTACATCTTCGTCGCGCACGACCTCGCGGTCGTCCAGCACATCAGCGACCGCGTGGCCGTGATGTACCTCGGGCGGCTGGTCGAGATCGGCGATGGCGACCGGCTCTTCGGGCAACCGCTGCACCCGTACACGCGGGCGCTGCTGTCCGCGGTGCCGAAGGCGACTTCGACGGGCGAACGCAGGCGCATCGTGCTGAAGGGCGATGTGCCGAGCCCCGTTTCGCCACCATCGGGCTGCCATTTCCATCCGCGCTGCCCGGATGCGACCGAGCGTTGCCGACAGCAGGCGCCCGAACTGCGCGACGTCGGCGGGAGCTATCGGGTTGCGTGCTGGTTACACGCTGCCTGATACGAAGTGAAACGCTCGCCAATTTTAATCGACGGTTACGCGCAGTCGAACCTTGGTGTTCTTCTGAAGCGCGCTCATAATCCCGAAGACAAAATGCAGAATGAAAGCAAGAAGCTCTCCCGACTCGCCTTTTTTCTCATCCACGAAGTCACACGAAGCAATCATTCTCTATTCTGATTTCTGTCATCTGGCTCCTGACTCCTCTCACGGGAAGGAAGACCACTTTGCATAAGAGTTTTCTTACTTGTCCATCCTGCCGGAGAGATTACCGGATCGAAACCGGCATTTTCAGTTGTCCCGGCAGCAGCCCTCACGAAGAGCATACTCTGCGGCGGGTGTTGCCCTCGGGGTCTGAAGTTGCGGAAGGCATCCAATCGTCCTGGGCTTCCGGATCGAGGCCGACATTCGAGGTCTTGCGGCATACCCTCTCCGCGTATCACCTGCTCGGCCACGACCGCTACTACCGCGTCCTGGATCGGGTGGCGGAACAGTTGCTGCGCCTGGAAGGCCGGGATTTCAAGGTGACCCCATTGGCGGAAGCGCCCGCTCTGGCATCCGCCCTTGGTCGGACCGGCCGCCTGTGGGTGAAGGATGAAACCGGCAACGTGACCGGTTCGCACAAGGGCCGCCATCTCATGGCTACGCTCCTGTACCTGGAAGCGCTCCGGGAGCTCAAAGGCGAGAGTGTCAAGAAGGTCCTGGCCATCTACAGCTGCGGCAACGCTGCGCTGGGGGCCTCTGCGGTGGCTCGGGCCGGCGGCTACGAACTGCACGCCTTCGTCCCCGAAGATGTCGACCCGACCGTAGCGGCTATGCTGAGGGAACGGCAAGCCCTGGTGGAAGGAATCCCGCGCGCGACGACCGGCGAAGGCGATCCCTGCTACCTTGCGTTTCGGAAAGCCTTGAAGGAACAAGGTTGGATTCCGTTTGCGTGCGCCGGCAACGACAACTGGTCGAACCTCGAGGGTGGCGCGACCCTCGGGTGGGAACTGGTCATGCAGTTGCTGGCAGAGTCCCAGACCATCGACAGCGTCGTCGTCCAGGTGGGGGGCGGTGCTCTCGCGCGAGCGATTGCCCAGGCATTCGAAGAAGCCTTCCAGGTGGGGATGATCGCGGCCATGCCGCGCATCCACGCCAGCCAGCCGGAGGGCGGCTTCCCCTTCGTCCGCGCCTACTACCTCGTGCTGCTGGAAATCGCCCGCCGCAATGGACTTGCCTTCGACCTCAGCTACGATCGCGGCGCCGAACCGAAATTCCAACTGGCCGAACTTCTCGCCTTCACCCATACGAGGGCCGATCAGGTGCGGCAAACCGCGGAATTCGCCCGGCGCAACTTCGATTCTCCGGCGGTGCAATCCATTCTGAAGGAACTCCTGCGACAACCCGGACACTTCATGTGGCCCTGGGACGGCGCCACCCCGCACAGCCTGGCACACGGTATTCTGGATGACGTCACCTACGACTGGTACTACCTCCTCGAGGCCTTGCTGCGCACGGGAGGAACGGCGGAAGTGCTCCGCGAGGAGACCATCCGCCACGCTCATGGTGCCGCACAACACCATACGGGCATCCCCGTTTGCCCCACGGGGGCATCCGGCCTGGCCGGGCTGATCCAGCTCACCGGCTCGGGAGCCGTTGCCCCGAGCGAATCAGTAGGACTTTTCTTTACGGGCTTTGACCGTTACCGGGCGTGATGATATGAAAGACATCTTCAGGCATGTCCATGATTGTTGGATAGGTGTGCCATCCAATGATAAAGCACGACTCTCACTGCGGAGCATAAACCGGACACGACATGATTCATTCGTGTGTCTTCGCAGTCCTTCGTGTGACTTCGTGGGGAAAATATGGTCGGAATGAGTGCCAGGTGTTTTCGGATAACCTCACCAAGCGAAGCAGAGCTGGCTGAATGCTCAAGAAGAAGGACGTGACGTCATGACGCAACCCCGACTCATCACCGGTCCCACGTTTGCCGAGATGCTGGACCCGTCCAGGATCCGGAAAGATCTGCGGGAGAAGGCCCTCGCCGCCAGGGCCAAAGACCCGCTTGATCCCGTCAACCTTTTCAATATTTCATGGAAAGACGGCTCCGGCCGAATCTATCACGAAGTCCTACCGCGCGAGCTGACCGGCGTCGAAACGCCCATCGTGGTTTTGTACGGCAGGGACTTTCCCACTGGCAGCCACAAGGTCGGGGCCACCTACTCCGTGCTGATCGAGAAGGCCATTACCGGCGCTGTTGATCCGGCGAGCCACACCATTGTCTGGCCGTCCACCGGCAATTTCGGGATCGGCGGCGCCTGGGTGGGCTCCCGCATGCAGTTTGACTCGGTCGTGATCCTGCCCGAACTGATGAGCAGGGAGCGCTTCGAGATCATCCGGCGTTACGGGGCCCGACTGGAGCTCACCCCGGGGGGCGAAAGCAGCGTCAAGGAGATCTATGACAAGTGCCACGAGCTCAAGCGCTCCGATCCCGAGCGCATCCGCATCATGAATCAGTTCGAAGATTTCGCCAACTACCGCTTTCACTATTATGTGACCGGCAACACCATCATCGAGCTGGCTCGGGAGCTCGAAAACCAGGGCGTCGGCAAGGGCGTGGTGTCCGCTTACGTCTCCGCCATGGGGTCCGCCGGCACCATCGCCGCCGGTGACCGGCTCAAACAGCATTGGCCCGGGCGCCATCTGATCGTCGGGCTAGAGCCCATCCAATGCCCGACCCTCTACTGGAACGGCTACGGCGGCCACGATATTCAGGGCATCGGGGACAAGCACGTCACCTGGATCCACAACGTCATGAACATGGACGCGGTGATGGGCATCGACGACATCGAGGCCAAGCTAGGCCTGCAGCTGCTGACCGAGGAGCCGGGCTGGGAGGTGCTCACTCAAAGGTATGGAATTCCCGAGGAAAGGGTGAAGCGGCTGTCCCGGATTTTCGGCATCTCAGGAGTCTGTAACGTGCTCGGCGCCATCAAGACCGCCAAATTCTACGGCATGGGCAAGGACGACCTCATCGTCACCATCTGCACCGACGCCATCGACCGCTATCACTCGGTCATGGCATCCTTAACCGACTGCTCCGGCCCCATGGACCGGACCGCTGCCGAAGTGCGGCTGGTCAGCATCTTCCACCGCCAGAAGCTCGACTGGATCGACGAAGGCACCCGCCGCAACCGCAACCAGTGGCATAACCTTAAGTACTTCACCTGGGTCGAGCAGCAGGGCAAGAGCGTTGACGAACTCGATGCTCAGCGCGGGCAGGAGTACTGGGAAGCGCAGCAGGCACAGGTCGAGAAGGTCGACCGCCTGATTGAGGAGTATCGGGCTCAGGGGGCCTGAATACAGCTCCAAAGAATCAACAGTCCATAACCCCAGAACGTCATTCCCGCATGCTTTTAGCGGGAATCCATAAGAAAAGCCGGGATCCTGCCCTTCCTTCGCTGGGGCCACAGAACCCACTTCAACTAACCCCCATGACCCCGATGGTCACAACGAGTCATGAAAATGGTGGCAACCTGCACGCGTTGCCTTTTCTGACCACTGATCACTGGCCACTGGCCACTATTTTCATATAAAGGATCTCATCATGGAAAACGCAAGCAGGATTCTCGAACTCTCCCGACGCTACCGCGAACTCACCGCCTCCAACCTGTCTGAGCTCGTTAAGATCAAATCCCCGAGCCTGGGTGAGAAGGAGGTTGCTGAGAGACTGGTGGAACAGATGAAAGCGGCCCGCTTCGATGAAGTGACCGTCGATGGGCTCGGGAACGTCATCGGCCGGATTGGACAGGGAAAGCGGGTCATCGCCTTCGACGGCCATCTGGACACCGTCGCGGTGGGCAACGCCGCCAACTGGAGTTTCGACCCCTTCTGCGGGGACATTCGGGACGGGTATGTTTATGGGCGTGGGGCAGCGGATCAGAAGGGCGGCGTCGCCTCCATGGTGACCGCCGGCCGCATTCTCAAGGAACTTAGCCTGGACCGGGACCTCACGGTGTACTTCGTGGGCAGCGTCATCGAGGAGGATTGCGACGGGCTTTGCTGGAAGTATATTATCGAAGAGGATGGGATCAGGCCCGCGGTGGTCGTGAGCACGGAACCCACCGATGGAGGCTTGTACCGGGGGCAGCGCGGCCGCATGGAAATCGAAGTGATCTTCAGGGGGGTGTCCTGCCACGGTTCGGCGCCTGAGCGAGGCAAAAACGCGATTTATATGGCGTCCAGGGCCTGCCTCGCAGTGGAGAAGCTGAACGAGCGTCTCCCCACCGACGACTTCCTTGGCAAGGGCTCCGTCGCCCTCACCGAGTTCGTCTCCGGAAGCCCCTCGCTCTGTGCGGTGGCTGACTACGCGCGCATCCACCTTGACCGCCGGCTGACCTGGGGTGAAACCAGCGAATCCGCTTTGGCGGAGGTCGAGGAGATCGTCAAAGGCGAAAATGCCGTCGTGGTCGTTCCGAACTTCGAGGAAACGGCCTACACGGGCCGACGCTACGGCATGGAAAAATACTATCCGACCTGGAAATGGCCTGAGGACCACGCCGCGGTGCAAGGCGGAGCGCGGGCCTACCAGGCGCTCTTCGGCGAGCCGCCGAGGATCGGCAAATGGACCTTTTCCACCAATGCCGTCGCCATCTCAGGCATGTACGGCATCCCGGCCATCGGTTTCGGACCCGGCCAGGAAGCCATGGCCCATGCACCCGACGAGAAGACGCCAATCGAGGACCTGGTGAATGCCGCGGCATTTTATGCGCTCTACGCGGACACGATCTAAGGCCTCTATTTCCGGGCAGTTGTCCGCCGAACGCGCAACTTCTCAATAACTTCAGGTACCCCCAAGGACCATGTGAGTCTTAGGGGGCGTCCAAAAATAAAAGGCCTTCTTTTACCACGAAGAACACGAAGTGATTTCTTCGTGCTCTTCGTGTTCTTCGTGGTTCGAAAAAGGGCTGAAATGAGGGCAAGTTGTTTTTGGACAGTCTCTTAGCATGTGAGTCTTAGATCGTCATTCCCGCATGATCTGAGTCTCAGATCGTCATTGCCGCATGATCTGGGTCTCAGACCGTCATTGCCGCATGATCTGAGTCTTGGGTCGTCATTCCCGCATGCTTCCAGCGGGAATCCAGGGGTTGCAGAAGCGTTCGTGCGTCCACGCTTATTGAGTAGCTGACCAAACGCACGTTGTGCCCACAAGGAGAAAAGATGAACCACTACCAGAGCTTGATGGATGAAATCGAATCCCTCTCCGGAGCTCTCCACGGGAAGGATTTCCTTCTGACCTGGGAGAAGACCGTCGATGAGCTGAAGAAGATCATGGCCGTGGCCGAAGCCCTGCGCCGGCTGAGACGCGAGAACATCTCGAGCCGCTGTTTTGATTCGGGACTGGCGGTCAGCATCTTTCGCGACCAGTCCACCCGCACCCGTTTCTCCTTCTTTAAAGCAGCCAATCTGCTCGGTCTGGGGGTGCAGGACCTGGATGAAGGCCGCTCCCAGATCGCTCATGGGGAAACGGTGCGCGAAACCGCCAACATGATCTCCTTTTTCACGGAATTCATCGGCATCCGCGACGACATCTTCCTTGGCGCCGGCCACACCTATATGCGGGAAGTGTCAGCCGCCCTGGCGGACGGCTTCAGCTCCGGCGTGCTCGAGCAGCGGCCGAACGTGATCAACCTGCAGAGCGACATCGACCATCCCACCCAGAGCATGGCGGACCTGATGCACCTCAAGAATCACTTCGGCTCGTACGAAAATCTTAAGCGCAGGAAGCTTGCCATGACCTGGGCTTACTCGCCGAGCTACGGCAAGCCGCTCTCGGTGCCCCAGGGAGTGATCGGCCTCATGCCCCGATTCGGTATGGATGTGGTGCTGGCCTATCCCGAGGGGTATCACTTGATCCCGGAGGTTGTCGACCTGTCCGGAAGGCTGGCCTCCGAAAGCGGCGGCAGTTTCAAGGTGGTGCATTCCATGGAGGAAGCGTTTGCCGGAGCAGATGTGGTTTACCCCAAGAGCTGGGCGCCTTATGCGGTGGTGGAGCAACGCACCGAGCTGCAGCAGCGAAACGACACGCCGGGTTTGAAGGAACTGGAAAAGGAGTGCCTCGCCAGAAATGCCGAGTTCAAGTCATGGGAGTGTACCGAGGAGAAGATGAAGTCAACCCGGGGCGGCAAGGCCCTCTACATGCACTGCCTCCCGGCGGACATCTCTGGCGTTTCCTGCGAAGCGGGCGAGGTCGCCGCTAGCGTCTTCGATCGCTACCGGATCCCGACTTACGTGCAGGCCGGCTTCAAGCCTTACATCATCGCCGCCGTCATGCTGACCGGCCGCTTCGAAGACCCCGTGAAACTTCTGAAAGCGCTGAAACTCCGCGCTCTTCCACGTTTCGGGCTCTAACGGGCAACGGGAGACATGGATATGTGGATTGCGGTCGACGAACTGAATGCCGAAGAGACGGCGCAGACGCTTCGTGATTTTGGTGGGGTCGAAAAAAACAATTATACTCGTTAAGGATGAAAAGGTTCTCTTTTTACCGCGGAGAACGCAGAGTGCGCAGAGAGATTTCGCTATCGAATCATTAGGTTTCTCTGCGATCTCAGCGTGCTCTGCGGTGACTATCATAGGTCTGCCAAAACGAGTATAAAGCGAAGATTTCGGCACTGAGCGAGAGATACAACACGGGAAAGCCTTTACCCTGTCGGAATCATGAAAGCTCATCAGGGCTGCAAATACACCCTGCGCTCGTTGGCACAGGGCGTATCCGCAAGCCCGCACGGCAGTCAATGGCCACCTCGAAGAGAGCCAGAATGCCGGATGCGCTGCAGCTGAATTACTCCACGGTCAGCTTGTAGGTAAAATCAAGGCTGAAATCGTACTGAGGAAAACGGCCCTTAAAGTTGAGAGTGTGATGGCCCTTTGGCAACGGCATGAGCATAACATAAACGCCGTCATCGACGCCCCAATAGGTTCCGGCGCCAATCGCTTCTTCACCGATCGCTTGAAGCAAATTGCCTTCCGGCATTACGGCGGTATAGACGGTTGATTGCACCCGGAAATCCTTCTTCAAGTCGACGGGCTTTCCACACTCGCCCTTGATTGCCTTTCCATCCACGGTGACCTTAAGTTTGATTGTTTGATCGATCCCGTCCGCAAGGAAGGCGCGCATCTGGGTGATGAAAGGCCCGGCGGGACCGCAAAACCCCTTCTCGGCTTCGCCGTTAAGGCATGCGAAGTTTAGGACCGGGAAGTACAACACCTTCCCCGCAGGCACTGTGCAGGAGCGTACAGCGGGTTCGGAGGGACACTCGGGATTTTCCGTGTTGCAAAATTTGCCTCCTAGAAACCAAACCGGCCCCGACTGACCCTCCGAACAGGGTGCCGTATCAAACAGGGGGTGTGCAGCAGCCGGCATCGAGTCCGCCCATTGCTGCCAGGCAGCCGACCACTCGCCATAGGTTCGGCCAAAGATCACGGAATCCCTCGAATAGGCCGTAGCCCAACCGGGAATGCCATCCGGTGGTGAAGATGCGCCTGCAGAAAATCCAGTCAATCCCAATACCAACATTAGTGCAAGACTTAATACCATTGATTTAGTTCTCATACCCACCTCCTTGATTCCTGATTGTTGCTGAGTAAAGGTTCTTGCCCTCCGAAAGCGTTCATGTTCCGCATGCACGTCCTTTCGCTCCGAAGGACTACCATTGCTGCTGATAGACCCTGCACGCGTGATCACAGGGTGCATCAGCAGGCACATAAGGCAAATACGCGCGATCACTTCTTGCCTGGAACAACCGTGATGTTGTAGATGATGTCCATCGACCAGCCGACGTTCTTGACGCCGAACTTGATCTTGTGCTTCCCGATGGACAATGGCTCGACCAGCAGATAGTAGCCGTCCGCCACTTCCGGCTCAATCGCAGCGGACTCAAAACCATTGCCCCAGTAACAGAATTTCCTTGGGTCCAGACATGTTGTTTCTCCTTGTTAGGTGTGGTCGGATGAACTGATAAGATCTGACAGAACTCTTCTCTTTGTTTATGGCAGCCTCCTTATGCTTTGGTTGGGGTTGGCGAGGGCCGCCTGGCAACGGTCCCCCGCTGTTGAAGACCAGGTAGCCGAAATTGTCTATTCTCTTAGAAACGGAGAATCACACCTGGTTTGAAACGCACAGCCACACGAGCTCGATCAATTTTTAGGAGGCCTCATTTTGCTGTGCTTCCCATGAAGCGCTTCTGATTGGACTCTTGTCCGGCTAAATGGCAAAAGACATTGGGTCTCAATCTAACTTTATGTTTATAATTGCGCTCAACGCTAAGTTCTCTGAGGTTAAAATTTGGTGAACGGAGCTGGGGGGATCACAATGGCTTCCCTGCTACATTCTGGATTTCAGGGACGAACTAAAATTCATTTATCTTTTGGGACCCCGGCAGAAGAAGATGAGAAGCTCTATCTTTGGCGGCACGCTCTCGACAAGGACTCGCAAAAACCGGAGAGACGAGGCATCGGGCAAGAGGCGGTCCAATCCGTCGAGGATTGGACGGCCGAGTCCCTCAATAGTTTGAAACAGGGACCTGATGCAATCCCGGTTGAGGAGCAGAACGACCTGGCAGGCTGGAAAGCCGGCCCCATTTCAGCCGGACGGGGTCGGGCCACGGCAAGTGTTTGACATCCGGACGGGGTCGGCAGCCGCACGTCGGACGGTCGCGCACGCGACGGCGCACGCGGGGTCGGCCGCGGTCACGGCCCAACCGGAGCGGCGATCGGTGTATCTTATCTGGGATTGTTGGCGGAATTGGAGATCAAAATGAAGAACGAATGGGATTCTAAAGAATGTTTTGGGCAACAGGCGGAAGATATGCTCCACGGAGAGCCTCCGTATAAGTGTTTAGACTGTGATATATTCGACAAATGCCACAAAATAACGGTTGCGGCATGCCTGCAGGCAATTGCGACGGACTTGAATTTGATAACTCAAAATGGACTTGCGACAAACAGGCTCGTAGGGTTTGCTGAGCTTGATCAGCTTGCTGAGGCTGAGATGGAGAAAGAGAATTGAGATTTGCTAACGAGCGGTTCGAGCCGGCCACCTAACTACGCGGTGTCAATCCCGTGCGGACGGGTTGTCGCCGGATGGGGTCGGGCCACGCGGACGGGGTCCGGAAGCCTGCGGTCGAGCCGGTCGAGAGGATCTTGACAGTCGGGTCACGCGGACGGGGTCCGGAAACCAATCGGGACGATCCTTCAAAGGAACGAACACTCATTGCTTTAGGTTTCTGAACGGCATGGTCAGCGGCCGGAAGGGAATATTTTGCGCAGGAGAACCTCGATACTCCTTATATTTTCGACGAAGGACCACGAGTCAGCAACCGCAAAGGATAGAGAATGAAGCTCAAGGATGTGAAAGAGGCCGTGATCAAGGACCTGGCAGGTGCCACCATCTTTGGCAGGGGGCACGACTATTTTGCCCGAGGGATGGTCAAAGACCTGACTTACGAACCTTCTTCGGAAAGCATCCTTGCGAAAGTTGCAGGGACCCGAGGGGAATATGAGGTCGAGGTCACTCTCGATGAAGGCGAAATCGATGCCTCCTGTGACTGTCCCTATGGTGGATATCCCTGCAAACACATCGTCGCGGTGTTGTTGGCTTACCTTCATGACTCCCGAAAATACGAGGAACAGGCAAGGGAGGAGGGAAAAAAGACGGCTACCCTCAGTTCGCAAATCAGCAAACTCCCCAAAGATAAACTGGTCGCGATGATCATGGCCTGCGCCGCCCGCTACCCGGATTTCAAGCGAGAGCTCATGGTCCGCTATCAGGCCGAGGCCAAGACGACGTTAAATAGTATCCTCAAACAAGTCACGGGGGCTTTTCCGGCCATCGAATCCCGGTCTTATTCAACCACTGACATTGCGGATAAACTGTCCGCCATACAGACGTCTGTCGACAGCGCCTCGGACGATTTCAAAAGTGCAGTTCACTGGGCGATCGCCGACCGCGTCCTTGAAGAGCTCAATGATTATGGGATGAACGATGACGATCTGGAAGAAGTGCTTTTCGAGAGCCTCGAGGTGCTCGTGCCATGCCTCACGGAAAATGAGTCTCTGAGCAAAATGCGCAAGGACGTCATCGAGCGGCTGATGCACTACTACAACCGCGGGAACTCCGGGGTGGGCGATACGGTTTATGATACCGTCATGGAGCTTTGTTCGGAGAGGTCTCATTACCAGATTGTGATCGACAAACTGGAATCATGCACAGAGAAGAGCTCTTACGATGATCACCTGCTGGCTTCCCTGTATGAAATGATCGGTGACGAGGCAGCTCAGCTCAGGACGCTTCAGCGCCGGTCTCGAGTACGGCATGGATTTCTGGGCCCTGGCAGAATTCTGGCTCAACAAGGGCAATGCCGAGAAAGCCATGGAAACGGTTCAGGCGGGACTCCGCGACGGAAAAGGCAGAAAGACCGAGCTCTATCAGCACCTGGAGCAGCATTATCTGCAACAAAACGATTACGACAAGATCATGGAACTGCTGGAAATGAAAATCGCGAAACAGGATCTCGACGGAGGCCCACCGAGCAGGGATTCCGCTTACACGGTGCTGCAGCAGCACTACCGCTCCCAGTCGGACTACCAGGGCTTGGTTAAACTCCTCGAGTTGCGTTTGAATCGCGGCGAGACAACGCTCGAGCTGTACCGGGAAGCCGAACAGACATTGAATGAAAAGGACTGGCCCGGTTTCGAGAAGAAGCTCCTGTCCCATCTGCTCACAGCCGCCCACAAGAAGCAGCCGTCATGGGGATGGGGAGTGAATAGCTCGGCCGTTGTCCTGGCGGAGATTTACGGCTACAAGGACGACTTGAAGAGCCTTTTTGCTCTCGCCAGGGACCATCACGAGTTGCTGGTAAAATACGAGGCCAAGCTCCTGCCGCTCCACCCTGACGCTTATTTGACGGCCTACTGTGCGACCGTCGATCGTTTGATCGCGCTCCGGGGGCGGGACAATTACCGGGCAGCGATGAGGTATCTGCAAGCCATCAGGCAAATCTACCGGAGCTTCCTGAACCAGCCAAAAGAGTGGGACCACTACTTCAACAGGCTTAAGGCTGGCACCAAAACTCTGCGCGCGCTTCACGAAGAGTTGCAGAAGCTGTAGGGGATAGATATGAGCGGACGCATCCGGTAAAGGTCTTTTCTTCAGGAGGGAGAGAGCGGTACCTATGTGTAAATGAGTTACCGCAGCATAACCCCGCTCATAACAACGAAAGCCCTGATCCAGAAGTTTGTACGCGAAGCGATTTGGTCTAACTGGAAAGCATGAGGGGGAGGCTGTCCGCGACGAGGAAACCTCTGCGGGTGGGTTGGATTCTTCCGTTGTTCACTTTTACCAGACGCGGCTTTCTGCAGTTCTTCCAAAGCCTTCCCCGATCTCGATCCGCCTCCGGGCGCATGAAGACTTACGCCATCGCTGGTCCTTAAGCCAAGGGCGAGCGCTTCCAGATCGAGCTGCTCTTGAGAGAGAGCCTCACGCGCCTCAACCGGCGCCTTTCCCACCGCAAGGAGTTCGCAGTATTTCTTGATCGACCTCACATTCCACCATCGGCTCCCAGCCTGGAACGAATGGGCGGAGGGACCCAGACCGAGGTAAGGAACGTGGCTCCAGTATTTTCGGTTGTGACGGCACATGATATTCCCGGCTTCGGGCAAAATTGGATATTTCGTAGTGAAGATAGCCGTGTTTCTCAAGATAGCGGGAAGTGAAAACAAAAAATGCCGTCTCCAGCTTTTCTCCGATGGCTCGAACCCGGCCGGCCGCCTTCATCTTCCATAACGGCGTGCCCCTTTCGATGGTCAGCTGGTAGCAGGAAAGATGTTCCGGCCTGAATTCAAGGACCTTGTCGATGGTCCGTTTCCATCCCGGTAGGGTCTGAATTTCCAGCCCGTACATGAGATCGACGCCGAGATCAGCAAACCCGCAGGAGCGGATCAGATCGAGCGCTTCCAACGCCTGCTTCGCACTGTGGCTTCTGCCCAGGTATTTCAGGTCCCCGTCATCAAGCGATTGCACTCCAAGACTGATGCGGTTTATGCCCAGGTCCCGGAGGGCTTTCAGCTTATCCTTTGACAGGTCGTCAGGATTGGCCTCGATGGTGATCTCTGATTCGGGGCAGAAACGTAAAATGCTTGCGGAGGCACTCCAGCAATGCGGCGAGCTGCCGTTCGCCCAGGATGGTGGGCGTGCCGCCGCCAAGATAGAGGGAATTAAATACACGGAAATCTTTCCTTGTAAAGCAGCACTTCCCTTTGCACGGCCTGCAGCCATGCCGGGATGGCCGCCGAGGAAGCAACGGAATAAAAGTCGCAGTAGCGGCATTTTGAGCGGCAGAAGGGAATGTGAAGGTAAAGCCCCGGGTCGTGACTCGTGCCTCCTCGTTATTCATCTCTGGCTTTCAGGACGGAAACAAAGGCGCTCTGGGGGATCATCACCGAGCCCACCATTTTCATCCTTGCCTTTCCTTTCTTCTGCTTCTCGAGGAGCTTGCGCTTCCGCGTGATGTCCCCGCCGTAGCATTTGGCCGTGACATCTTTTCTGAAGGGCGAAATGGTGGACCGCGAAATGATCTTTCCCCCAATGGCGCCCTGAATGGCGATTTTGAAGTTGTGTCGCGGGATTTCCTCCTTCAGACGATCGCAGACCTGCAGCCCCCACTCCCTCGCCCGGTCACGGTGCACAATGAGAGACAGGGCGTCCACCTTTTCGCTGTTCACCAGGATATCCAGCTTCACCAGGTCGCTCTCCCGGTATTCGATCAGTTCGTAGTCAAACGAGCCGTATCCTTGCGTGACCGTCTTCAGCCGGTCGTAGAAGTCAAAAACGACTTCGGCAAGAGGCATGTCGAACTTGATTTCAACCCGGGCCGGCGTCGGATAGGTGATCCTGGGATTGACTCCGCGACGCTCCAGGCACAATTTCATCACCACACCCATGTAACGCTCGGGGATGATAATCGTGGCGCTGATAAAGGGTTCCGCCGAACCTTTGATAAGAATGGGGTCGGGATAGTATTGAGGGTTTTCCACCGTGACGGTAGTCCCATCGAGAAGGTTAAACCGGTACTGAACGCTCGGCACCGTCATGATAATCGATTGGTCGAACTCACGCTCCAGCCGCTCCTGGACAATCTCCAGGTGAAGCAACCCGAGAAAGCCGCACCGGAAACCCTGGCCGAGGGCGATGGAAGAATCCTTCTGATACACCAGCGAGGCATCGTTGAGCTTGTACTTTTCGAGCGCATCCACGAGAGAGGGATAATCATCGGAAGAGATGGGGTAGAGGGAGGAAAAGACCACCGGCTTTACATCCTTGAATCCGGGCAGGGAAGAGGAAACGGGATTGGAATCCAGGGTGATGGTGTCACCGATTCGGATATCGGCCACGGTCTTTATTCCGGCAATCAGGTACCCCACGGAGCCCGCCGACAGTTCTTTCTGAGACTCCCTGGGCAAGCGGAAGACCCCCACCTCTTCCACCTTATGCGTTGCGCCGTTGGACATGAGGCGGATGGTGTCTCCGGGCCGAACCACGCCGTCAAAAATACGGCAGCTCACAATGGTGCCCCGAAAAGAGTCGTAATGAGCATCGAAGATCAGCGCGGTAAGAGGTTTTTCCGCATTGCCCGACGGGGCCGGAACCTGATTTACGATCGCTTCGAGAACCTCCTCAATTCCTGTCCCTTCCTTTGCGGAGCACAGGACGGCATGGTCCGCATCAAGCCCCAAGATCGTGTTCTATCTCCTCTTTGACGCGATCGATGTCGGCCGAAGGCAGGTCAATCTTGTTGATCACCGGGATGATGGTGAGATCATGCTCCATGGCGGCATAGAGGTTGGCTATCGTCTGCGCCTGAACCCCCTGGGAAGCGTCCACCAGAAGGAGGACGCCCTCGCACGAAGCCAGGGCGCGGGACACTTCATAAGAGAAATCCACGTGACCGGGAGTATCGATGAGATTGAGCGCGAACACCTCGCCGGACCGGCCGGTGTAGGAGAGCACCACGGTCTGGCTCTTGATGGTAATGCCCCGCTCCCTTTCGATGTCCATGTTATCAAGGATCTGGTCGCGAAACTGCCGGTCAGTCACCAGGCCGGCGTGCTGAATCAAACGGTCGGCCAGGGTCGATTTGCCATGATCGATATGGGCAATGATGCTGAAGTTTCTAATCTGCTGCATGGTCAAGGTGATTGTTTCCTTAGTGCAACGCTACATTAATGGGTATCCAAGCACGAACCGTCATGCCCGTGAGGCCTGTCCCCGAAGGCTTCAGGCGGGGAGCGAGCATCCAGGCTTTGTTTCTGGATTCCCGCTGGAAGCATGCGGGTTGACGTCTCGGGGTTACGGTCACTCCAGGCTGTGGAGCCGTATTTGATTGACGGGATGTGTTGCCCGACTCATTTTGATCCCGGTGCCTTTTCCAACGTAATCCCCTGTTGTTCCATCTTTTTCAGATATTTGTCGGGGTCCTTCTTGAAATCATCAATACAGCTGCTGCAACAAAAGTAGATGCGTTTGCCCTGGTAGTCCGTGTAGAGGTTCTTGTCGATTTTCCCGCCCTGGATGGGGCATTCGGTCTGTGGGTTGCCTTTGCCCGGATTGTCCGCGGCAAGCGCGTAGCCGCTGAATAGTAACCCCACCACCAGAACGATAACAACGACCATTCTTTTCAACATCATTGACTCTCCTTTCGAATTGTTGAAAGTATAATCGGGTGCGCACAGTATAAGACCTTTAAAATGTTGAGGCAAACGGCTGTTACGAAAAGTCCTGGTGGGCAACCTGCCCACCCTACAGCTTTTCGTGCTTTAGCAGGCTGCTGAAAAAGTGTCGCAAAGGCCCTTTCCGTCATTCCGGTGAAAACCGGAATCCAGGATCTCCAAGGCTTTCTGGACCCCGGCTTCCGCCGGGGTGACGTTGGGGGAGGGTTTTTCAGCACCCTGTTAGGGTGCCCCAAAGGGACCTGAATAACTGCGGAGAGAAAGTCATGCATATGGATCGTGCCATTTTCAATTTGGAAGCCAGCGTTGAGGCGACCTCGCTTTACATCCTCCTCTGCGCGCTGTTGGATCAAGGAGAACCCCTCACCCTTGACCGGGCTCACCGTGCAATGGAATGGAACGAGGGAGGACCTGGTGAAGGCCGCTGAAGAACTGATCCGGAGAGGAGTCTTGACGGGAAGTCAACCCCTGGTCCTAGATGAACCTCTGCGGATCCATTCCAGCCACGAGTGGCACTGAGCCTAGCCCAGAAAGCCCTTCACTTTTTTCCCATCCTGATATGCTGAATCATTCAGGTATTCGGAAATGAGCGTGAGATAATTGGTGACACTTCTCAGCATGCGTTTTTGCTCGGCCTCGCTGAGCGTCTTGATCACCTTTGCGGGAGAGCCCACCACCAGTGACCCCGGCGGAATAATAAGGCCCTGAGTGACCAGAGACCCGGCGGCGATCAGTGAGCCTTTCCCAATTCGGGCACCATCCATGACGATGGCGCCCATGCCGATCATGCATTCATCTTCGACGATGCAACCGTGAACGATTGCGCCGTGGCCGATCGTCACGCGATCGCCAATTTCGAGCGGAAATTCAACCGGTGTCCCGTGGAGCACGGCGCTGTCCTGAACATTGGTCTCGCTCCCAATGCGAATGTAGTGCTCATCGCCGCGCACCACACTGTTGAACCAGACGCTGCTTCTTTTTCCGATCACCACATCCCCGATGATCCAGGCGCTCGGAGCAATGAACACATCCTCTTCGAGCTTCGGATAGATATTCTTATAAGGCAGAATATTGGCCATCTTTGACTCCGTTTTCCTTAATACCCAGTCGCGAACACAGCGCAGCCTCCAAGCGCAACCAAAAAGCATTTACCGCAGAGACGCAGAGAGCGCAGAGAAAACAATAAGTTAGAAAAAACTCTTGGAAAAAATCCAAAAAAATCGCTCGCCAGCAATACAGAGCGCTCAACGACGCTTCAATTCCAGCATTTCCGCAATCGCCCCGGCAGTGTGCTCCACAAATTCCTTCAACGCCTCGCCCGCCAGGGGTTTCCCGGGCGCCGGTCTCGGCACCTCTTCGGGGAGGGGTAACCAGGTACGGTGCATTTAAGAGCTCCGGTTTCGGCGTCACCTCAAATTCGGGTTCAAAACTATCCGTCAGGTATTTGTCCTGAAAGGATGGCAAACTTTAACGCGTGTGCCGTCGCATCGAGGACGGCCAGCCGATTGTCCGGCACCCGCTTTTCCCGGACTGCCCGGCGAATGCCGGCAAGGGACTCGCCGCCCTGCGTACAGGCGATGTGACCATTACGATTGGCGGTGAGCATGGCATCCATGATCTCCTGCTCGCTCACCTCGACCACCTGAACGGCATGGGCTCCAGCCAGTTCCCGGTATTGCTCCACCAGGCGAATGACGCGCGGCATGGAAACGGGATTGCCGATCATGGCCGCCTGAGCCACGCTTGGCCGCACATCCACAGCACGAAATTTCCGGTTCCCGGCCGCGGGTTCGAGATAATAGAGGTAGACCGGATTGGCATGTTCCGACTGCACGCCGATGACCATGGGCAGCGCGGTGATGATCCCGAGGTCATGGAGCTTTAAAAATCCCTGGAGAACCGCCGTGATGTTCCCGGCATTCCCAATGGGCACCACCACCACCAGGTCGCCCACATCGAAATCGAAGGTCTGGGCAATTTCATAGCTGTAGGATTCCTGCCCCAGGATGCGCCAGGCGTTCTTCGAATTCATGAGCGCCACCGCGAAGTTTTCCGAAAGATACTCGACGATCTTCATGCAATCATCGAAAACGCCCGGGACCTCGATCACCTTTGCACCGCTGCCCAGCGGCTGGCCCAATTGCTGGGGAGTGACCTTGCCATGGGGCAGCAGCACGGCGGACTTCACGCCCCCGGTCAGATACGACGCGTAGAGAGCTGCGGCCGCCGAGGTATCGCCGGTGGAAGCACAAATTGCCAGGACATCCCCCAGGCCCTGGTTCTTGATCAGGTAGTTGAGATAACTGAAAGCGCTGGCCATCCCACGATCCTTGAAGGAGGCACTGGGATTCTGACCGTCGTTTTTGAAGAAGAACGGAATGCCGGCCCAGCGGACAAGCCTCTCGTTCGCCGCCACCACGGGGGTGTGGCCTTCCCCGAGGTAGATGACGGCATCCAGGGGGATGACCGAACCGATCAGCTCGTGATAGCGATAGATTCCCTTCATCGCCGGCATGGTGAGCATGCTTCGGTAGTCAAAAATCTTACGCCACAAATGGCCCGGAATGGAGCGCAAGCGCTCCCAGTCTTCATCTTTTATCATGAGGACACTCCGGCACTCCGGGCAGACGTAAAGCAGGTTCTCAATGCCGTATTTCGCATTGCAGTGGATACATTGATAGACGTATCTGCCATCCGTTCCGGGAACTAAATATGGCTGTATTTCCCGTGGAAATTCATCAACTTTCATGACCCGACGCTCCCGTTATCCTGACTTCCGATTTCCGGCCACTCTTTCTTCTGATCCACGAAGTCACACGAAGAACTACGAAGACACACGAATGAATCGTTCCCCATTCTGTCTTCTGACCTCTGGCTTTCGACGACTGTATTCTGACCCCTGACTTCTCTTTTTCTCATCCACGAAGACACACGAAGAAATCATTTTCTATTCTGACTTCTGCCTCCTGGCTTCCGACATCCGACATCCGAAATCCGACATCCGAAATCCATCTAAGTATCTGGCATCCACCATCTGGAATCAAGCAATCATTGATCATTTTATGCTTGAAGCGGTTTCCCATCATCTTGCGCCCAGGGCGAGTGTTGCAAAAATGACACACTCCGTGTGTTTTTTCTGCCACTCGTCACAGCCTGGTGGACTCAGAATTCGCCAATTGAAGTCTTCCGCCAATCCCGTTAAAAGATTATGGATCGGGACCTTCAGGGCGCTTTGGCATTTATTTATTCGGGAGAAGCTAATTTGGCACGGTAAATGCTCTATAGCCCACCGAGGAGGAATGGGGCTTGAATCTACAATTTATGATGCAGCACACAATCCAGCGGGAAGCGTCCTGTAGTGGTATCGGCCTTCACTCGGGCGCCAAAGTTGCCATGAAACTGCGTCCGGCGCCACCGAATTTTGGTGTGCGGTTTCGGCGCATGGACCTGGGGCATCACCCTGCGGTGGTGGCGCATGCCCATCATGTCATCAACACCTCCCTGGCCACCAGCATCGGCGCCAATGGTGCCACTGTAGCCACCATCGAACATTTGATGGCAGCGCTTTACGCTACCGGCATCGATAACGTTTTGATCGAACTGGACGGTCCCGAGGTCCCCATTTTTGACGGGAGCGCCGCTCCATATCTTGAAATTCTCGGAGAAGCGGGTCTCAAAGAGCAAAATGCCCACCGGGAGTGCATGATCATCTCGAGACCGGTCCTGGTGCGCGAAGGAGAGGCCTTCGTCAAGGCGACCCCTGCGAACCACTTCCAGGTGCACTATACCATCGACTTCCCCCATCCGCTGGTCGGAAAACAAACCCTCTTGTGGTCGTTTAACGAAACCGCGTTCGGCCGGGAGATTGCCAGGGCCAGGACCTTCGGCTTTCTCAAGGACGTGGAAAAAATGCAGAGCCATGGTCTGGCCCAGGGCGGGTCGCTGGCCAATGCCGTCGTTTTCGACGATTTCGGCATCCTCAACCAGGGCGGCTTCCGCTACATTGATGAGTGTGTCCGTCATAAGATCCTGGATTTCATGGGTGACCTGGCTTTGGCCGGAAAGCCGATGATCGGCCGCTTCGAGGTCCACAAAGCCGGGCACGCCTTGCATAACGCTTTTATCAAACAACTCGTTTCTTTGCCGGGGCACCACGCCATTGCGACACCAACGTATCTGCCGGCTTCTTTTTTTCCGCTCAACACCCCTTCACCCCTTTGCGGGCCAACTCCCGCCTTCAGCTAGGCATCCGTATCCAGAGCGCTCGGTAACCGCTCCTCCGCAGGCAATAGAAAGCGCTTGTCAGGTTCTTTTGCATTCGGTAGAATCGTCTCGTCTTTGGAGTCATCCCTCTCAGGTATCATATGTGTTTAAAATGATGAAGAAATCGTTATTTGCTATCGTGTGCTGCTTTTGGCTATTTTTCGGCGTGTTTCACGTATCCACAGCCGCGGCAAAGAATAGGGCCGAGATTGTGGATGTTCAGATCGCGCTGGACCCGGAGAATCTGAAGGTGAGCTTTTCCATCCGGGACTGTTTCACTCCGAGCATGGAAGAAGCCATTCAGAGCGGCGTGCCCACGACGTTTCGCATCCTCGTGGTGGTGGAAAAAACCGGTGAATTCCTTTTTTCAACCGTGGTTCTTGATGTGGTCCTGGAACGCACCATCAAATACGATTATCTAAGAAATGAGTACCATGTGCACCTTCCTGAACATCCTGAGGCCGCTCTGGTTACCAAGGACTTTGTTCAGGCCAAGCAGTGGATGAGCACCGTCAAAGATCTCCCTCTTCTCCCGTTATGGCGCCTGGAAAGGAATCAGGCTTTCCAGTTGCGCGTCAAGGCGGAGCTTTCCAAGGTGGAACTGCCGCTTTTCTTCCGCTATATTTTCTTCTTCGTTTCTCTCTGGGATTTCGAAACGGACTGGCAGAAGGCCCCTTTCTCCTTATGACCGCCCGCCCGCCCCGGACTGCGGGCTGGAAAGTCCGCACCACGAGAACGCTCAACATGGCGTCCAGGGAGTCCGTTGTCCCACACGGCACGGGGAGCGTGCGAAACCCACAACCATTTTCCGGTAAGCACCACTCATGAAGTTCTTCAAGTTTCCCTTCTTCAAGGATCGTCGCAACAAAGAACGGTTCTGGATCATCCTGCTCTTCCTTCTCGTTACCTTTTTCGGGTTCCTCGAGGGATGGTTCTTCCAACTGCAGCCGGACCTGCCGTTGTCCGGCAATATCCTTATGTTCGCTCTGATCAACCTCAACGTCATCCTGCTCCTGCTGCTCGCCTACCTGGTGCTGCGGAACATTGCCAAGCTGGTCTTCGAGAGGAAGCGCAATCTTCTCGGGACCAAATTGAAAACCCGCCTGGTGGCTGCTTTCGTGGGGCTGAGCCTGATTCCCACCCTTCCCCTCTTCTGGCTTGCCACCCAGTTTATCTTCTCAAGCCTGGATTATTGGTTTAGCCATCGGGTAGAACAATCGTTGCAGGAATCGGTCAGCTTCGCGAAGGGTTATCTCGAACAGGAAAAGAAAGATTTTCTCATTGATGCGCAATTGCTCAGGGATCAACTTCCCGCCCTCCTTAAGGCTCATGACGTCGCCCCGGCCGACGCCGGCCCATTCCTGGAGCCTTCGCTGCAGATCTATCACCTGGACAGCGTCTTTTTGCTGGATCACAACGGCAATGTCATCCTGGAGGTGCGACGGGCAGACAAGCCCAAAGTAGAGCCGGCAAAGCTCAAAGGCCTGGGCCCCCAGGAAGAAACCGGCGCTCCCAAAGTGCAGACCTTTGCCCTCAGCAAGAAAGAGGAGGGCCTTGTTGTACAGCTCGATTTCCCCCTGGAAAGTCCCGCACACCAGGAAACCACGGGGAAGCTGCTGGTTCTTAAAATGTTTCCGGCACAGATCACGGACAAACTGTTGGCGATCAGTTCCGGCTACGAGGATTACCGGCAGCTCAAATTGTTGCATCATCCCCTGAAACAAAGCCATTTCATTACCTTTTCCATTATCACGCTGCTCGTTATTTTCGGTGCCATCTGGTTTGGTTTCTTTCTCGCCAAGAACATTACCGACCCCATCCAGGAACTGGTTTCCGCCACTCAGTCGGTTGCGGATGGCGACCTCAGTCTGCAGCTGGACTCCGACCGCCACGACGAAATCGGCATGCTCATGGCTTCTTTCAACAAGATGGTGCGAGACCTGCGCGACGGCCGCGAGCAGCTGGCCAGCGCCTATACGGCTTTGCAGCAGAGCCATGCGGAATTAGAGGACCGGCGTCGCTACATGGAAATCGTGTTGAGAAATATCGCTGCGGGTGTCGTGAGCGTCGATGCAAAAGGCACGATTGTGACCATGAACAAGTCTGCGGAAGTTACCTTTGGCTTGCCGGCTGATCAGGCAAGAGGCCGCCTCTACTCAGAAATCCTTCAACCCCCGCACCTGGAAATCGTCAAATCCTTCGTGCAGGCATACCGCTCGAATCGCCAGCCTTACCTGGAGCAGCAGGTTCAGGTAATTATCGGCAACCGGCCCATGGTGCTCCTCATCAAAGCCTCGCTGCTCAGGGATGACCGCAACCACTATATGGGCATGGTGGTCGTCCTTGACGATTTAACGGACCTCGAAAAGGCGCAACGGATGGCCGCCTGGCGCGAGGTGGCCCGCCGCATCGCCCACGAAATCAAGAACCCCTTGACACCCATCAAACTCTCGGCCCAACGCCTGCGCCGCCAGCATGTCGAGCTCATAGCCGTGGAAGGATCCATCTTCGACCAATGTACCCGGACCATTATCGAACAGGTCGATCACATGAAGCACCTGGTTAACGAGTTTTCCAAGTTCGCCCGGCTGCCCCGGGCCCAGCCGACCCTGTGCAACTTGGCGACGATCGTTGAGGAAGTCCTCTCCTTCTACCAGCATACCTATCCTCGAGTTACTTTCGGCCTCGAGAAGGACGCAACCATACCGCCGCTCAAGCTGGATCGAGATCAGTTCAGACAGGTGATGATCAATCTCCTGGATAACGCGCTTCACGCCCTCGAGGGAGGAAAAGGCTTCATCGAGATTGGACTTTACTATGATCCGATCTTGAAAATCGCCAGGCTGGAGTGCTCGGACAATGGCCATGGCGTTTCCCCGGAGGACAAACTGCGCATGTTCGAACCTTATTACTCCACCAAAGAAAAGGGAACCGGTCTGGGATTGGCGATCGTGGCCAGCATCATCACCGATCATAATGGTTTTGTGCGGGTTCGCGACAACCACCCCAAGGGGACCGTGATCGTCATCGAATTGCCGGGGTAAACGGATGAAGCCCAAAATTCTCGTTGTCGACGACGAAGTGAGCATCCTGGAATCACTGCGCGGCATTCTGCTGGACGAAGGGTACCTGGTCAGTACCGCAGTCTCTGGGGAACAGGCTCTCGAGGAACTTTTCAAAGACCTTCCCGACCTGGTGCTCCTGGATATCTGGCTGCCGGGCATGGATGGCTTGACCGTGCTGGGAGAGATCAAAAAGACCGTTCCCGACCTTCCCGTCATCATCATTTCCGGCCATGGCAATATCGACACCGCCGTCAGGGCCACCAAAATGGGGGCCTTCGACTATGTGGAGAAGCCGCTTTCCCTGGAACGGATTGTGGTTTCGGTCCAGAACGGCCTCGAATTCTCGCGCCTCCAGGAAGAAAGCCGCTTCTGGCAGCAGAAAGCCACCCGGCGGTCCCTAGCTTACCGGTAAGAGCCCTGTCGTGGAATCTTTGCGGGCGGAGATCCAGAGAGCGGCCCCTACCAACGCCACCGTTTTGATCACGGGAGAGAACGGCACGGGGAAAGAATTGGTCGCCCGCTTGCTCCATCAACTGAGCCGCAGGAGCCAACGGCCCATGGTCGAGGTCAATTGCGCGGCCATTCCCGAGGAGCTTATCGAGAGCGAATTGTTCGGCCATGAAAAAGGAGCGTTCACCGGGGCCGCATGAGCGGCGCAAGGGAAAGTTCGATTCCGCCAATGACGGGACCCTTTTTCTCGATGAAATCGGGGACATGAGCCTTCGGACCCAGGCGAAAATTCTGCGCATCATTCAGGAACAGAATTTCGAGCGCGTGGGTGGCTCACGGCCGATTCAGGTGGACGTCAGAATTGTTGCCGCCACCAACAAGGACCTGCAGCAGGAAATCGACGCCGGCCGTTTTCGCCAGGACCTCTACTATCGCCTGAACGTCATTCCCATCCGCGTGCCCCCGCTCAGGGAAAGGCTTCAGGACATACCCCTGCTGGTCGAAGACTTCCTCGGACCAGGTGGCAAACGAAAGCACGATGGGGCGAAAGGAGATCGATCCCACCGTGTATTCCCTGTTGCAGTCATACCCCTGGCCGGGGAATGTAAGGGAGCTGAGGAACTTCGTGGAACGCCTCGTGATCATGACCCCGGGACAGATCATCCGCGCACAGGACCTGCCCCGGGACTTTCAACAGCACCTGCAGCACGCCGAAACCACCAACGATCCCTATCAGCTGCCCTCCTTCAAAGAAGCGCGCGCCTCCTTTGAACGCGAGTATCTCGTCCGCAAACTCGAGGAATGCTCCTGGAATATCTCCCTCACCGCCCAGCAGATCGGCGTCGAACGCAGCCATCTGCATCGTAAAATGAAAGCGCTCGGCATCCGTGAGGTGCAGGAGACGTGAGTCAGGAGTCAGAAGACAGAAGTCAGGAGACAGAAGTCAGGAGACAGGAGTCAGGAGACAGGAGTCAGAATAGAGAATGATTTCTTCGTGTGACTTCGTGGATGAGAAAAAAGAGAAGTCAGGAGTCAGGAGTCAGAAGTCAGAAGTCAGGAGACTAGGAGACAGAAGTCAGAATAGAAGATGATTTCTTCGTGTGACTTCGTTCTCCTTCGTGTGACTTCGTGGATGAGAATAAAGAGAAGTCAGAGATCAAGAGTTAAGGGTTAAGGGTTGGAAGGCGGCTTGACAGCACGGGGGAGAGATGATAGGTTGCACCCACTGTCGGGACGTGGCGCAGCCTGGTTAGCGCGCTTGCTTGGGGTGCAAGAGGTCGGCCGTTCAAATCGGCTCGTCCCGACCAGATCATAAATCCATACGGGATAAGGGGTTGGGGGTATTTCTCCAGGACTCTTTCTTTTCAATCATGAAAAACGATCCCCCGTGCAACTCTTGCATCAGCTTCTCCAGTCTTTCAATCCTTCAGAAAAACGTTACGGGAACCGGTTTATTTCCTTCAACTGGCAGAAAAGAGAAACTTGAAAAGGCAGGCGATCAGTGGTATGAATTCGTAGTACTTATCACTACTCACTGGAGCGATTGATGACAAGCAAAGCCGTAAAACTGGACGAGAAAACCTACAACCGACTGAAGGTTTTGGGGGAAGCCCGACGACGATCGCCGCATTGGCTGATGAAGGAAGCTATCCAGCAATTCCTTGAGCGCGAAGAGGAAGCCGAACACATCCGGCAGGATACCTTGGAGCGCTGGGCACGCTTTGAAGCAACCGGCAAGGCGGTCAACCATGAGGCGGTTGAGGCGTGGCTCGAAACATGGGGGACAGAAGGCGAGGGCAAGTGTCCCGTTCCCTGAAATGGCTTCCCGAAGCCCTGTCGGACTTAGCCCGCCTCCGTGATTTCATCCGCGTGCATAACCCGGATGCCGCTCGACGGGCAGCGAAACGAATTCTTGAAGCCGCACACAAACTACAGGAGCTTCCCAAGATTGGCCGCCCCGTGTTGGACATTGACCGGCCCCACCTGAGAGACCTCTTTATCCCCTTCGGGCAGGCCGGCTACTGGATGCGCTACACCGTTGCCGATGATTACATCCTCATTGTCAGGGTGTGGCACGGACGTGAAGACAGAGACTCCTCCAAAACGCTCTGAAATCGCTCAGGGAATACTGGCATGGATTGATCGACGGGAAGATCATACCGGAACTGAACCCTCCAGGTCAGTGCTCCCTGGCCAAACTGAAGCGCTCTCGCCGCCTGTTTCCTATCCCCTTCACCTTCTTTCGTGAGACTCTCACCCGGCGGCTTTCCTCTGCGTTCTCTGCGCCTCTGCGGTGCGTATTTATGTCGCTCGAAGTGAAGGATGTCATCGCAATGTTTCGGCTATGGCCTTTGGGACTGGAAAAATCGTGCAAATGCTGCCGGACCCTGATCGCTTGGCGATGAGGTGAACTGATTTCATTGGAAGGAGGTTGTCATGACTGACAGCACCAATGCCATTCCCGCTGTTTCTTTGAAAACCCGCGTCGGATGGGTCGGCACGGGCGTGATGGGAGTTTCCATGTGCGGGCATGTAATGGCAAGAGGATACCGTACAACCGTTTTCAACCGCACCAAGGAGAAGGCGCTGCCGCTGATCGAGAAGGGCGCGGCATGGGTTGATTCTCCCCATGAGGCGGCGGAACAATCCGACGTCCTCTTTACCATGGTAGGGTTTCCGGAAGACGTGCGGGAGGTTTACTTCGGGAGAGCGGGGATTCTGGAAGCGGCCCGACCGGGGGCTGTTCTCGTCGATATGACCACCACGGAACCGGCGCTTGCCGGGGAAATTTATCGAGCCGCCAAGATGCGGGGAGCCTTCGCCGTGGATGCTCCCGTCTCGGGTGGCGACGTCGGTGCCCGCAACGCCACCCTGGCCATCATGGCAGGAGGCGACCGGGAAGTGGTGGAGGCCATTCGGCCAATCCTCGAGGCAATGGGGAAGAACATCGTCTACCAGGGACCGGCGGGCTCGGGCCAGCATACCAAGATGTGCAACCAGATCGTCATCACGGGAACCATGATCGGCGTATGCGAAAGCCTGATCTACGGCTTCAAGGCGGGCCTCGACCTGCCGACGATGCTGAGCTCCATCCAGGGCGGCGCGGCGCAGTGTTGGAGCCTCGACAATCTCGCTCCCCGCATCCTCCGCCGGGATTTCGCCCCGGGCTTTTTCGTCGATCACTTCATTAAGGACATGGCGATTGCGCTCAAGGAATCGGCCCGCGTGGGCCTCTTCCTTCCCGGATTGGCGCTGGTGCACCAGCTGTACCTGGCGGTAAAGGCCCGGGGACACGGTAGGAGCGGCACCCAGGCGCTCATCCTGGCCCTCGAAGAAATGTCACGGACCGTGATCCGGTAGAAACCCCGATAGGAACCGGATTATTCTTTATGGCTGAACTTGCACAAGGATCGAGACTGATGCATAGGACCCTCACCGTCACCCTGGCTACCCTGCTCATGGCACTCCTGGCGTCGGCGTGCGCCACCAACCCGATTACCGGCCGAAGTCAGGCCATGATCGTGAGCGACCAGGAGGCCGCAAAAGTTTCCCAGCAGGCCTATCTTCAATTGCTGTCGGCAGCCCATAGTAAGGATGCCTTGGACACCAACCCAAAAACCTTGGCCCGCGTTCGAGGCATTACCGACCGGGTTGTCGCCCAGGCCATTCAGCTGCGACCCGAGACCCGGAGCTGGCAATGGGAGGTCCACGTTCTGAAATCAAACGAGATAAATGCCTGGTGTATGGCGGGAGGAAAGATGGCCGTGTACACCGGTTTGCTCGAAAAGATCAAACCTACTGACGATGAGCTCGCCCAGGTCATGGCCCATGAAATCTCCCATGCCCTGCTCTCACACCAGGCCGAGAAGATTTCCCGCGTGCAGATGCAGCGGACTGGCCTGCAATTGGGGGTGCTGGCGGGCGCCATTGCAGGTTACGACTTGAGCGGGGTGGCCGGCCTGGCCGACAGTGCGGCGACGGTTGCTTTGCAGTTGCCCAACAGCCGCGAGGCCGAGAGCGAAGCGGACAAAGTAGGGATCATGCTCGCGGCGCGTGCCGGCTATAACCCCCAGGCGGCCGTTTCCCTGTGGGAGAAGATGCTGCGGGCATCGAGCGGCGCCCCTCCCGAATGGCTGAGCACGCATCCGAACCCCGAAACGCGGATCGCCTATATGCGCACGCTGGCAGATGAATACATGCCGGTCTATAGAAGCGCCGCCCGAGCTTCATGAACGGGGAGGCCGCCCGGCAACGAAAGATACTCAACACACCCCTTATGGGCAAGTCTATTCCGCTATTTTTCCGTTGTACTCAAGAGGTCGGGAAGCGCGGGGGAGCGACTAAAAAGCCCACACAGCTTAGCTCCTTATCGTATTTTCGGCACAGCCGCACAAGCCAGGCCTTTCGGGTAATCCCCGGCGGTACACAGTACCGGTGAAGACTGCCAGCCCTGGCGACGAAGGAGATGCCTTTATTTTCCTGAAAAGCTTCCCAATATCTTAAAATCTTGAATCGTTTCCATATGAATCTGAATATTTGAGCCCTGACCTTGTGCAAGCCAAGTCATCCCACCATCTCCTGAGCCTGGCCATTTGAGGCGGGGGACCTTGACCCAAGCCAAGCGCCCTGGGTGACGCGCTTCCGATGGAAGCAAGAGACTGAAACGCGATGGCCCGTGGCAGAAATTCAGGACCGTTTCCCAGGAAGGCTTGACGATCGGAACGGCATCGGTACTTACCATTGACGTCGCCCCGCAATATCTGATACTCAACACCCTCGAAGAAGCGATTTCTTATCACTTTATCACCCTGTCATGAGAAAGAGAGGATGGACGGGATCTCCCAAGACCAAAAGCCGGTCAGCCTGTTTTCCGCCACCATCATCGTTATTGCCAACATGATCGGCACCGGAGTCTTCACCACTTTGGGCTTTCAGGTAGCCTCCCTCCACTTTGCCTTTCCTGCGCTCATGTTGTGGCTGGTGGGGGGATCGGCGCCTTCTGCGGGGCCCTCTGTTACGGCGAAATCGGTGCCATGATGCCCCGGTCGGGCGGAGAATACACTTATCTTTCCAGGATCTACCATCCCGCCGTGGGCTTCCTTTCCGGATGGGTTTCCACCGTGGTCGGTTTCGCCGCTCCCGTGGCCCTGGCCGCCATCGCTCTGGGTGAATATGCCGGCTCCGTTTTTCCGGGAACTGACAAAATGGTGCTCGCCATCGCCGCGATTATTTGCCTCTCGTTGGTGCACCTTTTTGACGTAAGGTTTGGCTCTCGTTTTCAGAATTTCATCACGACGGGTCAAGTGCTCCTGATCTTCTCATTCATTGTTTCCGGCTTTTTCGTTGCCAACCCGCAGCGGATTAACCTGCTGCCGTCCGGCGCCGACCTGAGAGCGGTGTTCAGCCCGGATTTTGCCACGTCCCTGGTGTATGTCTCTTATGCCTATTCGGGGTGGAATGCTTCCGCGTACATCGCGGGAGAAATCTCGAAACCGGAAAAGAACCTGCCCCTGTCCCTGTTTTTGGGAGCGTGCTTTGTTGCCATTTGTTACCTCCTGATCAATTACGTCTTTCTCTACACGGTGCCGCTCGCCGACCTGTCCGGGAGGATCAATGTTGGATACCTGTCGGCGAAATCCATCTTCGGTGCGAGCGGAAGCACGGCCATGACCCTGCTGATCTGCCTCGCCCTGCTCTCTAGTTTGAGCTCGATGATCATGGTGGGACCGCGAGTCGCCCAGGTGATGGGGGAGGACCTGACCGCCCTCAGGGTGTTTGCCTGGCGAAATGCCCGTGGCGTTCCGGTGCGGGCCATTGTGCTGCAATCCGCGATTGCCCTCTTCCTGGTTGTTACCTCGACCTTCGAGGCGGTGCTCACTTATGTCGGTTTTTTACTGGCGCTCTTTGCTATGATGACGGTTTTGGGCGTGTTTGTATTGCGCGTCAGAGAGCCTCAGGCGAAGCGACCTTTCAAAACGTGGGGGTTCCCGGTGACTCCAGCGGTTTTTCTGCTCCTTAATGGGTGGATGCTCTGTTACCTGGTGATCGAAAAACCGCTCCCGTCTCTTGGAGGCATGATCACTGTGGCCTGCGGGCTGCTGGTTTACCGGCTGTTTGCCGCCAGGCAATTGACGAAGAAAGGAAACTGAGATTGACAAGATCCTCGTACTCAGGGAGAAACCCTTTGCTGACGCAGCTCCATGACACCAAGGTACTTTACCGTTTAGCGCTTTTTCTGGTGTTCACTGTCGGCCTTTTTCCATCTTGGAGCCTTGCTGCAGAAGGGCAGCCGGGAACCGCGGCGAGCAGCATTTCCCAATCCCAAAAGGAACAGGCCGACAAGCCCAACCGCACCTACCATGACTATGCCCTTTTTATTGCCGGCATGAACAACCCGAAAGGTTCCCTGGCAGCCCTTGAAAGCAGCCCGGCCTGGGGCCAGTTTGCCAAATCCTTCAGCGAGAGCTGGAGGAACCTCGAGGGCGGGGCGACTTACGCCGATGAGGGAATGGGCCGCCCGGGAGCTCAGCACCGTTGAAGGTTCCCGCTACACCGTGTTCTATCCCTTCAGTGGGGCGGATTTTGCCAACATGTACAATTTTTTTCCCGACGCTCCGGCCTACGTCATGATTTCTCTGAGCGTGTCGGCCGCATCCCCGATTTTCCGGCGATGAGTAAACCCAACCTCGAGGCGTTTTTTACCAGCCTTCAGCACGTGAATAAAGACCTTCTCGAGCGCGACTATTTCATCACCAACAACCTGGGAAGCGCTTTGCAACAGAAAGGCATGGATGGCGTTCTCCGCTCCTCCTGCTGTTCATGGCCAGGGAGAAGGCGCGGGTGATCGACGTCCAGCACTGGTTCATGAATCCGGACGGGACCATCGTGGAGACGCCGGTACTGGAGCGGTTCACCTCCGAAAAAGGGAGCATTCCGGGAGTGCGCATCGTGTTTCAGAGGGAGGGGCAGGAACGAGCCCAAACCCTTTATTATCTTCGTTTCGATCTGGCGCGAGGTTCCTTTGACCGGAACGACAAGTTCGTCTCTTTTCTGAAGACCTTCGGCCCCCTTCTTACCTTCGAAAAAGCTTCATCCTACCTGATGTTCGACCCGGATTTTGCCGCGATCAGGCAGTTCATCCTGGACCACAGCATGCATATTTTGCAGACCGATTCCGGAATCCCCCTCAGGTCCTTCGACCCTTCAGTCTGGAACTTGAAACTTTTCGGCTCGTATCAGAAACCTTTGCCGGTGTTCAGCTACCGGCATCAAAGGGACCTTGACGAGCTCTATCAAAAGACCAAGAACATACCCCCCATTGCGTTCGGAGTCGGGTACCATTACCGGCCGGGATCGGCTAACCTGCTGCTGGCAACGCGGAAGGAACCGCTCCCGCCCGGCGACTCCAAATGACCCGGCTGAAAAGATGAAATCTTTTATCGCGAGCTTTCTTGCCCTGCTTTGCCCTCTTCTCTTGGCCGCGAATCGGGTACTCGCTGAGGTTCCTCCGCTCCCGGTGCTGATCAGCGAGGGCACGTGGTGCCCCCTGTCCGCGCATGAAGACGGCAGCCTCGATGACCGATTGGCGCAAGCCCTGAAGCGGAACGCTTTGTGGCAAGCGCTGATCGGCGAAGAAAAAAGTTTGCGACGCCACTAAATGTATGATCTGCAAGGATGGAGAATGGATTGACACTCGGGTTTCAACGTTTGGCCCATAGGTCGATCTTCTCAACCTGCCGTTGTGACTCTGGGGATTATTAGGCTTAGGGGCGGGTGCCGCGTCCTCCGCGACCGATCTCTTTTAATGTGGCCCCTTCAAAGCTGAGTACATAGATAAAATCCCGGGGACCAAGATTGTAGGTCCATTGCTCATCAACCCGCGAACGCTCCTCGACCTTGCTCCCCTTCCCTGCTGATTTCTTCGAAGACTCCTTCCCTGATTTTTTCCCGGATTTCTTCACGGCTGTGCTCCGAACAACGTTTTCGTGTCGTGCCGGCTCGCCGCACTTCGAAACCACTTCATGCTTGGTATCTCCCACCATGACCAGTTTCGATCCACACCGGAAGGAGTCTACCGTATCGAGGGCTAAAACGAAACCAGCGAAAACGGGCAAGAAAATGGGCGACGCCAGGATAGAAAACGTTGATTTCTTCATTTACCACTTCTCCACAGGTGGAACCACTCTTGACTCTACAGGCTGTTCTATTCCCAGCCATAATCCGCCATGATCGCAGACTGTTTATACTGCATCCCGCAGTGTCCTTCAAAGGTTATACTCGTTAAAGGTCTAGAACCTGTTTCTGGAGGAGCGGCACTCTGTCGCGACCTTATTGGAATCGCGCCTCAGAGGCGTTCCTACAGGGAAGCGGTGGTTTCGACAGAGGGAGAGATCGCAACCTTAACGGGAATAAAAGGGCATGGAGTTTTTCTCGCCTTATGATTGATTGCCATTGTGCGGCATTTCAGCTATTTTGCCATCGCGGTATTACAAGGCAGGCCGGGCTGGAGGTGTTTTGGCGGGGCCCGCCTCAAGGTTGGCTGTGGAATGGCAAGTGCAGACCGCTCTTGTAGTAATACGGGTGGTGAGCCTTTGGCAATGAGGAGAGGCAGATGGAGCAGGCGGCTCAAGGCGACCAGGACGAAAAGGACGAAAAGGAAAACATGAAGGAAGAGACCGAACACCGGGCGGGGCAGGCTGACGAAGTTTACTGCGAAGCTTGCGAGGAAAATGGAGTAAAAGTCTCATCCTGGCAGGAATTTGATGCCTGGAAAGAGTATGTGGATGGCAAGATCGATGAACAGATCCTCGCCGATAAAGCGGAGACGGAACTGGCTGAATTCACGAGAAGTTTCGGTAAATATCTCGTGATTGAAAAGGAGGACCCAACGCCTTCAGATGATGAAGAGAAGAAAGAACGGGTGAAGCGCGCCAATCGGATTTACCGAAAGCTTTGCGACGCCACCGGCCTGACCTTGTGCTTCCTCAACGGCTTCGGCGCCTGGAGTGATTTTGTAGAGGGGAAGATCAGCGAAGTAGAGTTTCTGGAAAAGGCTAGATTAGAAGTTGAGAAAATGGTCAAAGGAACTGCTTAGCCATTACGTCGGGCATATGCTAACCCCTGACGGGGTTGATGGTTCTTGGTTGATGGTTGATGGTTGATGGTTGATAGTTGATGGTTGATAGTTCATTGGCTGTTACCGTCGGGCATATGCTATCCCTCCTGACTCGACATACCGCAGAGGTCAGGCGGGATAGCGTAAAGTCCTTTTTATTCTTTTAGTCCGTGATTCTTTATTTCCTGCCCAGCTTTTCTGCCGAGGGCGGCGCACTTCATGAAATCGTCGTGGGTCGGAGCAAATTTGACTCGCATGCCACCGTCCACGATTTTAACTTTCATTTCCTCCAGCGCTTCAGTCATCAGCTTTACGGCCTCCCCGCTCCACCCGTAGGAGCCGAAAGCAAAACCGATTTTATTCGCCGGGCGCAGTCCTTTCATGTAGCAGATGATGTCTGCCACCGTTGGCATGATGCCATTGTTCAGAGTGGGAGAACCGAGGATGATGGCCTTGGCATCCAGGACTTCGGTGATGACCTCACTGCGATGGTTCATTTTCAAGTTGAGTATTTTGACTTCCACCCCTTCCTGGACCAACCCGTCGGCAATGGCGAAGGCCATCTTTTCGGTGGCTTGATACATGGTGTCATAGATGATAACCGCCTTGTCCCGGGCCTTTTGCTTGCTCCACGCATCGTAGGCCTCGATGATCCTGCCCGGATTGGTGCGCCAGATAATTCCGTGGTCCGGCGCAATCATATCGATTTCGAGCCCCATTTTCTGAACGCTCGCAAGCAGTTTTTGGACCAGCGGTGAATAGAGCAGCAGAATATTGGCGTAATACTTGGCCGCATGGAAAAACAACTCATCCATGTTCACTTCGTCATCAAAGCGCTGACTGGTGGCCCAATGCTCGCCGAAAGCATCACTCGAGATGAGCAGGCGGTCCTCTTTGATATAGGAAAACATGCTGTCCGGCCAGTGGAGCATCCGGGTTTCGATGAATTGCACCGTTTTGGACCCCAGGCTGAGCGTCTGCCCTGTTTCCACGACCTCGAAAGGCCAGTCTTCGCGATGGTAGTGGTCGATCAGGGCCTTTTTCCCCATGGCCGAGCAGAAGACCTTCTCGGGCTGAATCAGGTCGATGATCTCCGGCACGGCACCGGAATGGTCCATTTCCACATGGTTCACCACGAGGTAGTCGATTTTTCCGGGGTCTACAATCCTCGAAATGTTGCACACCAGGTCATCAAGGAACGGTTTTTTCACCGTATCGAAAAGCGTAATCTTTTCATCCATCGCCAGATAGGCGTTGTAAGTCGACCCTTTCAGCGTGGAATAGCCATGGAAGTCCCGAATGTTCCAGTCAACCGCACCGACCCAGTGGATCCCTTTTTTCACTTCAACAGGCTGCATCGTTTCTCCCTCTAACGGTGTCCTCTGCAAGGAAGTTAGGCCTTGCAGCAAAACTTCTTGGTAAAACCATTACTTGCTAATACAACAACGAGGTTGCCTCATGGGGCATTGATTTGTGGGGCAGGCTTTCCAGCCTGCCTTTTGGCCAGTTCGGCATGGCAGGCTGGAAAGCCTGCCCCACACAGTTTGAACCTTCCTTAAAGTACCGTTTAGTATCAGGCGCTACCAGTTCTCTCCAAGCAGTTCATAATGGGCCTGGGGGTGGGCACAAGCGGGACATTCCGCCGGTGCCTCTTTGCTCTGATGCAGATACCCGCAGTTCAGACAGCGCCAGACCACTTCGCGGTCCCGTCTGAAAACCAGGCCCTTTTCGATATTTGCGGCCAGATCCAGATATCTCTTTTCATGCTGCTTCTCGGCCACCGCAATGGCCTCATAAATCTGGGCGATCTCTTCAAACCCTTCTGCCCGGGCATCGCCGGCGAATTGCGGGTACATGGTGGTGTGTTCATAATTCTCTCCGGCCGCCGCCGCCTTCAGATTCTCCAGGGTGCTGCCGATGACACCCGCCGGGAAACTCGCCATGACTTCAACCTCGCCACCCTCCAGGAGTTTGAACAACCGCTTGGCATGCTCCTTTTCCTGGTTTGCGGTTTCCTCAAAAATCACTGCCATTTGGACGAATCCTTCTTTGCGGGCCTGGCTCGAGAAGTAGGTGTAGCGGTTCCTGGCCTGTGATTCCCCGGCAAAAGCAGTGATCAGATTCTTCTCGGTTTTCGTTCCTTTGAGGCTTCTCATATAATCCCTCCTGAGTTCGGATTAGCCAGAGACAGTAATCTTAGAGTCCCAAGCAGAAAATTTAGGAGTTATTAATAGCAACTGGTTCGAAGGTGTCAAGACTGAGGGATGATGATTCTCCGACGCGGTTCCCGGAAAGACGCTGACCACGGAATGGGGCGTTGACTTTCGAAGCCCGGTGAGAAACACTATGTGGGTCTCGCTGAGATGTGCCTGACCATTGAGGGAAACTCTTAGTTTTGGGGTGCCTTTCCATGATTACCAAGAAGCCCCTTTTTTCATGGGTCCTTGAGCGCTTTCGAGGAGTGCAGGCGCTGCTCATTTTGCTCATCCTTGCCGCTATTTTCCTGCGCGTCTTTCCTTTGGAGATGCAAAAAAGGATCGTCAATTCAGCCATCGCCATGATGGAATGTGAACGCCCTTTTTCTCTACTGCGGGCTCTACCTCGGGGCCGTGGTGCTGGCGGGACTGGTCAAATACGTCATCAACCTCCTCCAAAGCTTCATCGGCCAAAAGATCCTCTTTGAAATGAGGACGCAAATCTATAATCACATCCTTAGCCTGCCGCTTCCTTTCTTCCGGCGCACCCCGCCGGGCATGGTCATTGCCTCGCTGACCTCTGAGCTCAGCGCCATCGGCGAATTCATGGGCGGCGCGATCGCGGTGCCGATCATCAATATCCTGACGTTGCTGTCGTTTGCCGCATACATGGCCTACCTGAATCCTTTGCTGGCAGTTTTGAGCCTTTCCATCTATCCGGTGGAAATTCTCATTGTTCCGATGCTCCAGAAACGTTTCAACCTTCTCAACCGGGACCGCATAGACGTCACCCGAGCGATGAGCAACGTCATCGGTGAAGCCATCTCCGGAATGCACGAGATCCAGGCAAATGCCGGCTACGAGCTTGAAAACCGGAAGCTTGGGCGTTTCGCCGTCGAGGTTGTTCGAGATCCGGTTGCGCATGAACAAGTTCAAGTTCCTGACCAAGTTTGCCAACAACTTCTTTCAGAGCCTCGGCCCTTTTATTCTCTTTATTGTTGGCGGCTACCTCACCATTCAAGGGAGGTTCGACCTGGGCGCCCTCGTAGCCTTTCTCTCGGCTTATGAAAAGCTTTACGACCCGTGGAAGGAACTGATGGACTATTACCAGGACTATCAGGACAGCAAGGTGCGCTATCACCAGATCATGGATTATTTCGACGTCAAGCCCGAATTTCAACGATTGCCCGAAGAGGAGCGCGAGCCTTACCGTCTCGTCGGCAACCTCGAGGTGAAGGACCTTTCCTTCATCGTCGATGGTCAGGTCCGCATCCTCGACCAAATCTCCCTTAGTCTCAAGTCCGGTGAACAGTTGGCCCTGGTGGGATTGTCCGGAAGCGGTAAGAGCACTCTTGGCATGATCATCGGGCAGCTTTACCATTACAGCAACGGGCATGTCCTCATTGACGGTATGGAACTGAAAACGCTCACCCGCATGGACGTCAGCAACAACATCGGTTACGTCGCCCAATACCCCTTTATCTTTGACGGCACTATTTTGGAAAACCTCCTCTATGCCTGCCAGTCTCTTCAGCAAAATGGGCCAGAAAGAGCCCGGCCCCTTCCCTCTCGTGCAGAAATCTTCAGCGTATTGGACAAAATCGGCTTTTCCGAGGACATTCTGGCCATGGGGCTGAACACCCTCCTCTCGCCCGAGCGCCATCCGGAGTTTGCCGGGAAACTCATCGCCGTAAGAAAATCCTTCGTCCAGCGGTGGGGAAGTGAACTGGCCGAGCTGGTCGATTTTTTTGATGTGAATCGCTTTCAGTACTATACAAGTCTTGCGGAGAACATCGTTTTCGGCCATCCCAACCGGAAGCGTTACCAACCAGAAGAACTGCCAACGAACAAGCTTTTCCGAGAATTTCTGAGGGCTGCGGACCTCAACACTCCGCTCCTCGACCTCGGCGCAGAACTGGCAGTGAGCACGGTTGCCTTGTTGAAAGGGTTGGAGGAAGATGACTTCTTCTTCAAGATGAGTCCCATTCCGGTAGATGAGTTCGAACGTTACACGGAGATTGCGGACCGGCTGAGCCGCTCCGGAAGGGAGCACCTTCCACGAGATATCGAGGAGGCGCTGCTGAGTCTTGCTCTCCGATTTATCCCGGCATTGCATAAGATGGCATCACTCTCCCCGGACCTTGAACGTCAGCTTTTGCAGGCCCGAAACCGTTTCATGGAGAGAATAAGCAGCGAAGAGCCGGAAGCGATCACTTTCTACAAGCCGGGCGAATATCTGTATGCGCACAGTGTGCTGGAAAATGTGATTTTCGGACACCTGAGAGCAGAGCATGCCCAGACCAATGAGCGGATCCACCGGAATGTCGTCGATTTGCTGGCTGAGGCTGCGCTTCTCGACGATGTGAGAGAAGTGGGGTTGGAATTCGAGGTGGGCAGCAAAGGCGACAGGCTTTCCGGGGGGCAGAAGCAGAAGATCGGGATTGCCCGCGCGCTGCTCAAGGACCCGAACATCCTCATCCTGGATGAGGCGACGGCAAGCCTGGACAATACTTCCCAGGCCCGCATCGAGCGCCTGTTGAATTCCGAGCTCAAGGGGAAACATACGCTCATCGCCGTGGCGCATCGCCTGGAGATGGTTCGGGACTTCGATGTGATCGCCGTCATGAGAGCCGGAAGAATCATCGAGATGGGTAACTACGAAGAACTGATGGAAAGAAGGGGTCTCTTCTATGAGCTCGCCTATGGACCGGGAAAAGGCGCGTGAACTCGACGCCGCAGGAAGAAGTCGCTGTGAGTTGGACCAAAATATCTGACATTCTTCGCAGGGTACCCGCATTTTCCGGTATCCCTATCGAGCGCCTGAAACTCTACGCCTATCTGAGCCAGCGCAGGCATTACCGTGCCGGTGAATTTGTCTTTCGTCAGGGGGAATCCGGCAGTCTTGGATACGTTGTGATTTGCGGCAAAGCTCAGGTGATAAGGGAGCTGAAAGAGCACTCGATCTTTTTGAACGAGTTTCAGGAGGGCGATTTTTTCGGTGGCCTGGCTCTCCTGGCGGAGGCTCCCTGGCTTTTTTCAGTCAGAGCCGTAGAAGACCTGGATTGCCTGACCATCGACCGGGAAACTTTCCAAAAGCTCTTTGTGCAGTTCCCCGAAGCGGGCATCAAGATGCTGAACTTCATGGTTCGGCGGCTCGTAGAGATGGAAGAGAAGCTGCTCCAGGCCGGCTCCGAAGAGTGTATACTTGGCTGAGACCTGTCTGAAGTGCCGAGTGAAAAAGAACCGGCAATTGCAGCCGTGTTCCAGGAGGCCCTTGGAGAAGACCATGCCGTTGCCTGAGAACGATTCAGAGGCAGCACGCCAGGAGGAAGAAAAGCGCATTCGCCGGCTGCGGAGACTGGTGGACTTTTCCCTTGCGTTTATCGCTCAGACCTGTCTTTCTTTGGATGAAGCGGAAAGGGTTGTCCAGGGGGTCCGCCATCAGGCTTACTCCCTTTTTCCGGACAAGCAGGAGACTTTCGAGCTGATCTATACTCCCCGTTTTCGCCGGCTCATTGCCGAGAAATTCGCTCTGCAGTAGTTGTGGGAGAACGCAGTCGTTGCCGTGATAGCACTCCGTGAGGGAGCTGCGGACTTTCATGAATGAACTGACCCTGAGGTTGCAGCGAGAGGCAGAAAGGATTGCCTCGAAACATCCGCCTCCGGAGTTCTATACCCGGTTTAAGGCACCGCTTGCCCTGGCGCGCAAGCTTTTTTTCACGGATCGTCTGCTGGTGCGCCTGCGTAGCGTGGTCGAGCCGATTTTGCAGGAAGACATGGGTCACGGTCTTTTCCATAGCACTCGGGTGAGCATCGACACGGCCACCCTGATCTATGTGGAACTCGAATCAGACCATATCAGTCCAATCAAACTGGAACGATTGATGCTGTTGGGACTCATTTGCGGGCTGCTCCATGATCTTCGACGTGACGAGGAAAAGCATGCCGAAGCAGGAGCCAGGGAAGCGGCTCGCATCCTCAGGAAGTTCGCTATCGGAGCAAGAGAGGTCAAATGCGTCTGCCGGGCAATAGGAAACCACGAAGCATTCGTCCCTCCTCTCCCTTGTGATCCCCCCTGGTCGCAGTTGATCAGTGATTGCCTGTACGATGCCGACAAATTCCGCTGGGGCCCTGACACCTTTACCCACACCCTGTGGCACATGGTTAGCCACCAGCACATCACACCGCAGGAACTCATCGAAAGATTCCCCTGGGGGATGACCGGCATCTTCCGGATCGCGGAAACCTTTCGCACCGCAACGGGTCGTCAATACGGACCCGACATCATCGACACGGGAGTAGCAATCGGTAAAGAAATCTTTCGCTATCTCCTCCAACACTACAGGCAGAACACTCATGACTAACGATACCCTCACCGCCCTCGAAGGCATCACCGTCGGGCATGCCGCTCTGCCGGATGCACCCAGCGGATGCACGGTCATCATCCCGACCGATGGCGCCGTCGCCGCAGTTGACATTCGCGGCGGCGCCCCGGGCACCTACGGCACCGATACGCTCAACCCCATCAATCTTGTGGACCGCATCCATGGGCTTTTCTTCACCGGAGGGAGCGGCTTCGGGTTGAGTGTTGCCGATGGCTTAAGGCGCTTTCTCAAGGAACGGAACGTTGGCTTTGATAGTGGGCGAGGCCTTATTCCCATCATTGCCGGCGCCGTCATCTTCGATCTGGGAGTCAACCGTTCAGAGCGCTACCCGGACGCAACTCTTGGTTATATGGCCTGTCAAAATGCATCTTCTAAACCGGTAGCCGAGGGAAACATAGGGGCCGGTCTGGGAGCAACGGTCGGCAAGCTCTACAACCTCGAGCGGGCGATGAAAAGTGGCTTGGGGAGTGCTTTTATTCGAGCTGAAAGCGGGGTGGAGGTGGGCGCCTTAATCGTCGTCAATGCCTTCGGGGACATCGTGGACCCTGCCTTGGGCCGGCCCATAGCGGGATGTCGCAAGAGCGCCCTGAGCCATGAGCTGATCGATTCGGAACGGGAGATTCTGCGTCTGACCACGGTGCGTGGGTTTCTTGATGGGCAGCATACGGTTGTGGGTGTGGTGGCCACCAATGTGAGACTCAACAAAACACAACTCACAAAGGTGGCACAAATGGCTCACGATGGTCTGGCCAGGACGGTTTACCCGGCACATACCCTCTATGACGGTGACACCCTTTTTGCTCTGAGCTGCGGGGACATGGATTCGGTAGAAGTGAGCGTCGTCGGGACACTTGCTGCCCGGGTAACGGCTGAAGCAATCCTCAGGGCCGTATGGAAGGCGCATTCTTCGGGGGACCTCCCTGCCTACAAGGATTTGCCGACAGACTCAAGACAAGTGGAACAGGAAGGCCGTTGAATGATAATGAATAAGCAGGGAAGGAAACCTATTCTCTTTCCCTGCTTTCAAAGCCTTGGCTCTCTCTATTTATCCACCAATATCACCAGGGGAAAAATTCGCGTGCAGGTCGTTAAATTTTCCCTTCAGATGACCAAATTTCGTCTCCATCTCAATTTGGTCCGCCTTCCAATCTGTCGGGCATTCGCTCCTCAGTCTGTCGATTCTGTTCTCGAGCTCTTCTACGACAATGTGCAAGTCATTGACCTGGTCGCCAAGTTTGGCTTTATCACCGGAGGAAAGCTTGTCAATTCTCATCAACACATCATAGATTTTAGCCTTCCATACACTAAGCTCGGTCACCACGTTGTCACAGTAATTCTTCACGTCTTTCATACCTGCCTCCTTTGGTATTTTGTTTTGACACCACATCACACTAATCATTTTACATCATTTCATACCCTCGACCGCCGACTGCACAAGCCGTATTGACAATTATAATCATCGATCAATCATTGTCAACAGGCTTCGGGCTAAACTTCGTCGCCCATACCCAAAGAGACATCACCACTTGCAAGGAATGGTCTTGTCAATAGAGGAGCTGTCATCAACGACCGTCGTCGGGGAAGTTTCCACAAACTTTTGTTGCCCTGCATGTTCATTCGCGGGCCAACTTGCCATGGTGTTTTGTATACTCTGTGGCTCGTCCCCTCTTGACAGCCCCTTGAATCATGCCAAATTTAGCACCGACAGATGATCCGGCGCTTTTGGAGCTCAAAGGTGCTCACGGACGGCTTAGGTTTCGTTTTGAATCAGATAACGTGACTCTGCCAACATGAAACCGCACACGACGAGCATGGAAATTAACGCCTTGAGGTCGACAGTTCTTAAGCGGGCCGATAAACAGGAGAGGAGAAAAACCATGAACAAGATAAGCCCCGATTCATTAACAAATATCGAATTCCGGCTGAATTGGAAGAGCGGGGATGCAGCCCATACCGAAGTGTATTATGGTCAGCGTATCAATCTCTGGCGGGATATATTTCCAAAGAAGCTATATGAACAGCTGCTCTCCACAAGTGTTTCAGATCGGATTGAATATGATTTGGGACCCGATGACAGTCGTTTTATATATGATCCAAAAAAACGTTTTTATATCCGACAAAACCAGTTTGACCGGACATTTCAACCTCATGTCGTTATTGAACCGCGCTATGGCAGGTTTTATCCCAAAGGCATGTTGAAAGATATTCCGGGAGTGTATAAACAAAACATCGAACCTTTCCGTTGCGTTGGTTCTGATGATTATCAATTACAGGTAGATTTCAATCATCCTCTGTCAGAAAAAGAATTGCATCTCACTGCGGTTATTCATTCCGTGACGAAGAAGATCAGCATTACCGGCGGAAATTGCACGGACTGGATAGAAACGATTACCAGCGGCCCAGGAATGCAGATTCGGATCAATGGAAGACCTACGGATTTCTTCTCGGATGACCCGTTCAGTCGAAAAGATAACGAAGCGGATGCTCAGTTCTATGTAACTCCCAGATTTGTGAGCCATATCGATGATACGGCAATCGGTCAAATCTCCGATATCTATAGTAAGTTTTTGAAACCGGGTATGAGGGTATTGGATTTAATGAGCAGTTGGACATCGCACATTCCTTCTGACATAAATTTGGGAAAACTCACGGGACTCGGACTCAACGAAGAAGAACTTCAGGGAAATGAACAATTGAGTGATTATGTTATTCATGACATTAACGTCAATCCGAACTTGCCATTTAATGACAATACATACGATACTGTTGTTTGTACGGTTTCCGTAGAGTACATGACCCGGCCGTTTGAGGTATTTGAAGAAATCAATCGGATTTTAAAACCGGGCGGCTATTTTGTTGTAACATTTTCCGACCGATGGTTCCCGCCGAAAGTAGTAAAAATATGGGAGGAGATGCATGAATTCGAGCGGATTGGGCTTGTAACGGAATATTTTCTGGCTTCGCCGAAGTATCGGAATATTGAAACCTTTTCTATTCGAGGGCTGCCGAGACCGCCAGACGACAAGTATTACGGAAAGCGACGGGTCTCTGATCCGGTATTTTGCGCAGCTGGAGCCAAATCTGGATAATTAATAATAATACGTTGTCATTGCGAGCGAAGCGAAGCAACATCTTTGGAAATGGAACTGTTGTGTCATAGTACTGATTAAAGAGTTTCCAGAAAGGTTCTGTCTTCGTATTTAAATAGCTCTTATCTTATTAAGCATATTTCACGCCGATATTTCGATGATCCATTTATCCTGGGCTTCGGTATCATTCGTTGATAAATGCATGGTTTCAACCCTCCGCGAGCTTATAAGAAATCGCTTTTCGAGTTTTTTGGGGTAGCATCTGCCGTGGGTTGTGTCAAGGGCATTGGGGGCCGATTTCTGGTTTTTTGAGAACAAGAACCATCACGGTGTGACAGCGGGATGGTCATAATGCTTTTGACTGCCTTCAGGAGTTGTGCTATTCGCCCAATCTCAAGAACAATCTCCATGCTCCTCCTTGGAGGTGACAAAATGCCAATGGCCCACTCATGATTTCTATACAACGGCTCTTCAACAGGACCCGCTGGGACCGAGAATTCGGGGCAGCATATTTTGAGATCGGATACCTGGATCATACCGCCCAAAAGATCATCCGCATCCCCTTCACCCAAATCCATCTTCAGCATGGAAACCCGTTCTCGTTCCAGTCGCATATTTCCTTGACCATCGCCCGACAGCGTGGGAATGTGACGTTGGAAGCGGACCCAGGGACCTTGGACATCAGTGCACCTGCTTCGCCTGGTGAAGGCATAGGCAGGGCCATGCAGGTTCTTCCGGCATCACACAACAATAGGAGGCTCACGCGATGGAAACGACGATCACGAAGAGAATCGAAATCGAAGGCTATGGAATGCTTCACGGCGAATTCATCCAGAACGAGCATGGATGGTTCTGTAGAGAAGTGAATGGCATTCGCTGGAATTTCCGCGAGTGGGGTGCTCCGGCAGCAATGGAAACACCCGAAGAAGCGGCATTCTATCTTCTATCGTTGAACGTTGATGATGCAGAATCATAACCACCCTGATAGACAATGCCGCATTGGCTGACAGTGAAGTTGATCCGGCATAATGCTCGTGACAGAACGACTGCGAACACTCAAGCCGACGTCGGCGGGCTCTCTTGGGTGATAGACGGGCGAGACGTCAGCCATAAGAGATCCTTTGCCGACGGATGATGTTTTTGACAGGAAATCGGAAAGCTGATAAGAAGCCATCGCGGCCGCTTCACGCGAAACGGTCCCATTCCTTCCGTTGAAAGGAACGAACATGGAGAATCAGCAGTCCGGTGGCGAATCCCGTCCCCCGGTCGACCTCATGAAGCCGGTCGTCGAGTTCTTAAAGGGGACCGACCCCGACCTCATCTGCAGCCAGTACGGCATCAGTCGCGCCGAGTTGGACAAGCGGCTTGAAGCCTACCAGACCGCCCAGCGAAAGATGGCTCTGGTCGACCAATTGGTCATGTACCGCGTGGGGCGTAACGAGCCGTGCCCGTGCGGCTCCGGAAAGAAATACAAGAAATGCTGCCTGCCGCAGCACGAAGAGGCGAGAAAAGCCGTCCCGCCGGAGCGCCTGAAGGAGATGGAGAAACTGGCCAAAGCCCGCGAACAGCTGACCAAGGAGATCGCCAAGGGGTACGATCTGCTGTTCAAGGAGGAGTACGGGAAGGCCGGCCGGCTGGCCGATCAACTGCTCACGGCCTACCCGGAGGACGATCGGCTCCACGACATGGCAGTGAGCGTTGCGTTGGCAACGGGCGATTACGAGAAGGCCTATCTTACCTGCCGGAGCCGCTGGCAAGTGGCCACCCAGGAAAATCAATTCTACCAGGAGTACGGCTTCCACCAGCGGGAAGGGAAGGAAGTCCAGAAGTCCGTCCATTTCTACTCCCCGTCGACGTGGCTCGAGAACCTCTGGATTTCCCAGCGCGCGCGTACCTATCGGAAACAATACCCTCAGCCGGGCGATGAGGGCCTCGCCAACCTGGTGCTGCAGTTGAAAGCGGCCAACGATGTAAAGCGGTTCACGAGTCGCCAAGCGGAAGGTTACGAGGAGCGCAAGCAGGCCCTCGCGCCCGGTGCTGTCCCGCGTGGAGGGAGCCGGTGATGCGGCCATCCCGTATGTGCTTCCGCTGACCTACGTCTTTTCGTGGGCCAGTCTCTTCGTTCCGGAATTGCTTCGGGCCTGGGGATCCGATACTTGCCTGCGGTTGCTCGGCGAACTTTCGATGTTTCGTTTCCCCTATTTCGCTCAGATGTGTCTGGCTCATCTGGAATCGTTCGGGGACCGCGCGTTGCCAGTCATCGACGACCTTCTGCAGCGGGAGGCCGCCTTCGACGAGCTCAAGGGAGGGCTCCTGTCTGTTCTGGGGAATATCCACACGCCTGAGAGTTACGCCATCCTGGTCAGAATGATCGACCATGAAAACCCGGATATCTTGAAATGGGTGGCTCAGGCACTCGAACAGCACGAGAATCCGGATGCCGTGCCGCACCTGGAGCGCGCCAAGGCACGGCTGGGAGAGCTCAGCAAGATCGCCGGCGCCATTCGTGAGCTGGCCCCCCAGCAGCTTGGCGGTTGAGGCCCGTTTTCCGCCGTCGATCTCCAACGCTGAAGCCCTTTGAGGATCGAGTGTTTCGTTTTTGTAGGAGCGGCTTGCAGCCGCGATGGGATCTTTGCCGCGCCTGCAAGCCGCTCCCACTCTTGACCTCTTTGGCGTGGAGGTTTTCGACGATCAGCCAGTGAGCTCTTCCACACTTCACTTAATCGCCCGACTGCTCCACCTTCTTATATTCTTCCTTCACCTTCAAGGTCTCTTCCAGCATCAAAACATATTTCAGGTATTTGAATCCAAACTTCATCAGCGCAATCTCGTCAGTCCTGATCTTCTCGAGTTCTTCATTATCAATATCAAAGATATCAAGAACTTTGCTCTCAAGAATAAATCTTCTAAATCTATCAATATCATAACTTGCCATATACATCAAAGACTGCTTCTTCTCGTCGAGTTTGGGTTGACCCTCATTGTCCCTTCTCAATTGTATCTCGCTCCACTCTTTGTTCATCTCATCATAAAGGTCAACTCCCTGTTCAATCCTCCATTTCCCAATAGTCCACTCTTTATCATCCTCATATCCAACACAACTCGGTTCCCTGATGAAGAAATAGTATTCCACAGGTACCGGCCCTTTCTCTCCGCCCTTTATAATGATACCCTTGCCCACTGGATAATATCGGCAGTTAGCAGGACGGTCTTCATAAATACCGCATCCCTCAGGTGTAACAAAAGGGCATTTTCCTTCTTCATCCTCCATCATGTGGAGCACGGCAAAAGGGTGTGAAGACTTTTCATCAATATGAGTGTAAGTGTATTCCTTGAGGAACTCACCTGAAGACATTCCCAACCTTTTTTTAATCCTTAAAATATCATAAGGAGTCAGAAGCATATCGGTATGTCTACAGCATTTATTAAAGCAACTGATATCCTTATGACACCTGAACTTGAATTTGGAATCCAATGTGCGCTCAACAGGTTCTACAAACTTTGTACTCGGCAACATGGTTCAATCCTTTCTGTCTATACAATATTCACGATTGAGCGATTCTCGCCTGCGAAAACGCCCAAACAATCGTAGAACAGCCATCCTGGCTGTTCGATGATTTCACAGGACCGGCATGTCGTCTGTCCTGCTAATCCTGCAACGGAAATCGCTCAATTTCATTTTAACTACTGTAAAAAGAAATAGCCAGGCCTGTAAGTTCCTGGAGAACTAAATAGAAAGGCTGACAGGTATGCCTATCAGCCAAAAGCCGTTGTCCGTGACTGTAGCTGGACACGCTGAACGGGAACGATTAAGAGGATGCCCTGCTCCTGGATTGCAGGAGTTTATCCATTTCCTTATCCCTGAGCTTTAAGGTAGCTTCAGAGAAAAGGCTGAATCTTACCCATCTATAGCCAAACCTTAATAGTTCTTCTTCATCATTTCTCATCTTTTCGATAATTTCTTTCTCGACCTCATAGATATCGAAAAATCTGGTTTCAAAAAGAAATCTCTTGAATGCATCGAGATCATAACAGGCCGTATAAAGCAACTTCGCTTTTCCCGAATCCAGCTTATTCCCCTGCTGGAAATAATCATGGAGGGTGATCTCTTTATATAATTCATTCATTTTGTCGTAGATATCAATATCTTGATTTTCTTTCCACGCTCTTGGTGTCCATTGCTTCTCCCCTCTAACTCCAAGGCATGAGCTCTTTTCCTCTACAAAGAATTCTTCTTCCTTAGAGGAAACCGGGAATACAGGATACATCCTGCAAGACCATGGCCTGTCCCGGTATATACTGCACCCATCACGTGTAACAAAGCGACAGGTTTTATTTTCATCTTCCATCATCCTGAGCACCACCAGGGGAATTCCTTCTTCACCTAAAAGTGCCACGGTATATGCCTTTAAAAACTCACCAGAGGACAACCCGGTACACCTTCTCATTCTCAGGACGTCATAGGGTGTGAGGAAGATGTTTACATCACGGCAGCAGGTGTTATAACAGGCAAGCTCTTTATGGCATGAGAATTTGAATTTGTCATCCAAAGAGATTCGGACTTTTTCAGCCTTTTGCTTCATTCATAATATATTCTCACAATGATTTTGCTTTTCTTGAAATACGAAAAAACCACTATTCCAATATTGTAACAAATGTTGAGGGGCGACCTGAAAGGTCGCCCCTCATAGATATCTCTCCAGATACTAGCTCAAACTAGATAATAGTAATCATCGGCCTTGTGAGTACAGTCCATTCCTTCTTATCCACATCATACTTCACGTTAACAAAGTGCTTCTCATTTACATCATCAAGTTTCAAGTAATCGTATTTGTAGTAGTATCCAGGCCATCTGGATTCCTTCCGGGCCAGCCTTGACCTTGCACATGCCTCACCAACATAGTACCTGTGGACACTCTCCCATGCCCTCATCAGCTCATGAGAGTCTTTGGCACCGAGCTTCTCTATATCCTCGCCGAGGAATGCCAGTTTCCAGAGGCCGACCTCGAGCAATTTGTCTGATGTTCCATACAGTGTCTCCCATCCACCAGCATATTCTCCCATGATCTTCTGGAGTCGGAACAGGAAATTATGGGGGGAGATGTAGTTCGGATTCACATCGGGCTGCGTCGTGAAACCCTTTTTCTCTTCATACAAGGCAAGAGGTTTAAGAATTGTTTCCTTCATTTTAGCTATCGTAGCATCGGATACCGTTGGTGTGTAGCCCTTGTTGTCATTGGCAAACTTCACCACTGACTTTCCAACGATCCTTCCCTGTACATGAGAGCCACTCGAGAACTTATGGGCACATGCCCCTACCCCGCAACCTGCTGTGAAGAGACCCTTAACAGTCGTCATGCAGTTGTACTGGGCCGGGAATGCATCCTTGAATTCGGCCGGCATGAGGTCTTCAGGACCACAGACCCATGAACCACAAGAGCAGGCGTGTGAACCAATGAAGACGGAGTCTGACAACTGAAGCTCCATCGGTTTTTCCATTGGGTCTATATTATGGGCAGCCCAGTTCGTCGCACCTTGGATTGTCATATCGAGGAAGTCTTCCCAGGCCTCGCTCTCGTACGTCTTTATCTTCTTTTTCAACTCCTTGGGATCGGTTATCTCCGCCTTATACTTCTCCACCACCTTCTCTGTATGAATCCAGTATGGCGTCTTGCCTTCCTTGGCACAGAGTATCATCTCGTAGTTTCTCATAGGTGTCGGAGTTGGTTTCGCGTCGGCATAGGGTGCCCAGGCGGCTGACTCGGTTGGATAGGCGCCAACATACGGGCCTTCATAGGCGTTTGTTGCAGGCGTCTTAAACAGCAGGAAGAAGGTGCCGACAGGACCATAGGAATCCTTGAACCTTGGAGGGACAAAGGTATTGTCCATCTGTGTCAACTCACCACCGGCCTGCAAAACAAGGGCATATACCGATCCGTTGACAAAGGGCGGCATCCATGACCTGCCGAAGGCTTCACCCTGAGACCTCGGCCTGAATACATGGACCGCACCACCCATCAGAGCGATAGTTACTTTAGACTTAAAGACATAGAACTTGTCTTCCCTGACGCTAAAGCCCACTGCTCCGGCTACCCGGTCGGGTTCCTTCTCATCCTTGAGAAGATGCGTGATCATGACCCTCTCAAGGATCTGGCCTTTGTCACCAAGGGCGGCCATAGCGCTCTTTGCTGCCTCTGCCACGAGGATCTTGTAACTCTCGCCGGCGATCATCACCTGCCATTCACCGGATTTTACAAAATTTCCTGCCTCATCTTTCCATATAGGCAGTCCCCATTTATCGAAGTGTTTGACAGACGAATCCACATGTCTTGCAACATCATAGACCAGGTCCTGTCTCATCAGACCCATCTGGTCATTCGTCACATATTCGACAAATCTTTCAGGCGTACGGGGATTCATGGTGACCTTGCCATCCATACCCATGTAGGTATTAATGGCAGAAAGTCCCATCGCTACAGGACCACTTCTGTCAATGGCAGCCTTATCAACAAGCGTCACCCTTAAACCCAGTGCCTTTGCCCAGTACGCAGCCTCTACTGCAGCACCACAGCCCGACATCCCTCCACCAAGTATCAATACATCAGTGTCAACAACCTCTGTGGCAAATTCTCTCATCCTTCAGCTCCTTATTTCTTATTTGTCGGGAGTTCTTTAATTCCCATTATGTCCGGCTCTCCAAGGAGGTACTGATTGTTCAAATCTTCCTACCTTTGCCTCAGGAAATCCTTCAAATGGCTTTATAGAACCCTCTGCCGTCCTCCTCGTTTCGTACTTAAACCTCTTGAGTCTCCCATCCCTGAAGGTGATGGTCCACATGATGTCTTCACTTCCTCTCAGCGGAGTTGATGCAGCGCCCATGAGGCACAAAGTCCTGGTAACTCCTTACATCCATAGCCTGCTGTGGACATATCTTGACACAACAGTAGCACTCCCAGCAGTATTGAGGCTCCTGGTTATATCCCTTCATCGTCTCTTTATTCAGCGTCATCAGGTCGTTGGGGCATATATACATACAAGCGGTTTTATCCTGCCCCTTGCAACCATCACACTTCTCTGTCATTACAAAACTTGGCATAGCCTAACCTCCTAAGAATTTATATGGCCTATCTCACCACTATCCTCTTACTGCTCGGACTCATTCGACTGACGCGCTCACACCTCCTTTCACTCAACAGGCTGTCCTGCCGGCCAACCGATTTACAGTACAATTTGATCTGCACCTATGGGAGCTCGAGTCCCTGCAAGTGACACCGTTAGAAAACAGTGCCCGTTGCGTTGGATGACAGACTGAGCCGTTGTTGCGAACAGCGAATTCTCCACACGATTGCGGTGGAGTTGACAAGCATGGGGCTTCATCGGAAACAGCTGCGGGGATTACGACGCTTCTTGAACTTGCAGACGAACTTATTGATGAACTCGAGCTTCAACGGAAACAGCTACATCGGATTACGACACTTCCCCCGGAAAACTACCCGCACTTGGCGGCTCATATTCTTTTGATTCGCGGCCATTATATTCCTGAAGCAAAGGTTGTCAAGGGTAGTGTAAAAAATTTTGTGTAAATTCTTCAGGCCGGATGACAAGAAAGGCGCTTTTCCCTTACAAGAGGGTTGCCCAATGAAACCTCAACGAAAGGAGAAGCGCCTTGAAAATCGCGATCAATCTACCCGAAATTGTCAGCCTTTTCAAAGAGATTCAATGTCAGTCCGAGAAGATCTTTGAGATGATCCGCCTGAACGTTCAAGAAATGGTCGGGAAGTATCTCAGTGAGGTGATGAGCGCCGAGCTGACCCATCTTCTTGGGCGAGAACCTTACGGGCGCAATAGAGATGAGCCCAACTACCGAAATGGTTTCTACGGGCCCAAATTCACTCTCAAAGGGACCGGTGAAGTTTCGGTCAAAGTTCCTCGGGACCGGGATGGGGAGTATCAGACTCAACAAATGGAAATGCCGGCATGCCGACATCTCCCCCTCTCATTCAGAAACCGCATGCCTCAGCTCCTACCGCCTTAAAGCCTCGGAAAAAGAAACTGCACTGTGTCAAACCTGAAAAGATAATTCTGCCATTGATTTGCGCTTGACTTCGCTTGCAGCATTTATTAAAGGTTAGGGCTCATGTGCGTGATCATGGGTTGCCCCATGCCATAACCACTTAACCCAACACTTTTTTGAAAGGAGAAAGAAACAAAAGGCAGAATTACTCCCCCTCTCATTCAGAAACCGCATGCCTCAGCTCCTACCGGCTTAAAGCCTACGGAAAAAGAAACTGCGCTCTGTCAAACCTGAAAAGACAATTCTGCCATTGATTTGCGCTTGACCTCACTTGCAGCATTTATTACATGTGAGGACTTACGTGCGTAATCATGGGTTGCCCCATGCCATAACCACTTAACCCAACACCTTTTCAATAAGGAGAAAGAAACAAATGTCAGAATTAATCCCCCCTCATGGAGGAAAAGGCTTGACCTGCTGTTTGCTCGAAGGCGCGGAACTGGCAGCTGAGCTGAAAAAAGCACAAGGTCTTAAAAAAATCGACGTCAGCCCCCGTGAAAAAGGCGACCTGATCATGATGGGCATCGGCGGATTCAGCCCGCTGACCGGTTTTATGACCAAGGCCGACTGGAAAGGCGTTTGCGAAAATTATCTCCTGGCAGACGGCACCTTCTGGCCCATTCCGGTAACCCTTTCCGCATCCAAGGAAGACGCCGCCGCAATCGCAGTCGGCGAAGAAATTGCGCTGTTTGATCCGGAGCGCAACGAGTTCATGGCCACCATGAAGGTCACCGAGAAATATGAAATGACCGAGGCCGACAAGAAGTTTGAATGCGAAAAGATTTACATGGGAGAAGGCACCAAAACTGCCGAAGATTTCTGGAAAATCGCCAAAAATGATCATCCCGGCGTCCAGATGGTGATGGAGCAGAAGGCTGTCAATCTGGCCGGCCCGGTCAAGGTGCTCAGTGAAGCCGAATATCCCACCCAATATCCCGGCGTTTACATGAGACCGGCTGAATCCAGAAAGATTTTTGCTGAAAGAGGCTGGAATGAAGTGGCTGCCCTTCAGCTGCGCAACCCCATGCACCGTTCCCACGAATATCTGTGCAAGATCGCTGTCGAAGTCTGCGACGGCGTTTTCATTCACTCCCTGGTCGGCAACCTGAAACCCGGCGATATTCCCGCGGAAGTCCGCGTGAAATGTATTGATGCTTTGGTTAAGAATTATTTCGTGGAAGACAAGGTCCTTCAGGGCGGGTATCCGCTGGATATGCGCTATGCCGGTCCCCGTGAAGCCCTTCTTCATGCCACCTTCCGCCAGAACTATGGGTGCTCCCGCATGATCATCGGCCGCGACCATGCCGGCGTGGGCGATTTCTACGGCATGTTCGAAGCCCAGACCATTTTTGACAAGATCCCCAAACCGGCGGGCGGAAAAGCGCTTCTGTGCACGCCGCTCAAAATCGACTGGACCTTCTACTGCCATAAATGCGACGGCATGGCATCCCTCAGGACCTGCCCCCACGGCAAGGAAGACCGCGTTCTTTTGAGCGGTACCGCACTGCGCAAGGGTCTTTCCGAAGGAACTCCGATTCCGGATCATTTCGGTCGTGAAGAAGTACTTGACATTCTCCGTGAATACTATGCAGGCCTTGACGAAAAAGTTGAAGTCAAGCTGCACGGCGCTGCAACGGGCCAATAACCAAATCCCTGTCGCCTGATTCAAAAAAAGGAGATGCACTGAAAAGTGCATCTCCTTTTTTTGTTGGGCAACGACTACGATTCTGTAGCTACCAGGGCTATTGCACCACCCATACCGTACAGTTTTTTGCAGTTCTGACGATTTTCCCTGAAACGCTTCCGAATATAAATTCTTCTTTATAAGTAAGTCCTTTTCTTCCGACGACTAAGGTACTATATTCCGTATTATCTCTTTCTGCAAGAATACATTCTGCCATTGAAGGGCAATATCGTATAGTTGAACGTGTTGATACATCTTCAGGGTTAAATCCTTCATCAATTAGAATATTGCGATACTTCTCAAGCATCTGATCAACCTGCTGACGCATTTCATTATACCACTCATTTTTGTCATCTTCCTTTGTGAAAATAGTCGTCTTCAGGCTCACGAATAACATGCAACACTGTAACTTTAAACCCCTTAATTCCTCCTAAGAGTTTCCCAACATACGTCACCGCGCGCTGTGCATTTTGAGATTCATCTACAGCGATTAGAATATTTCGATTTACTTCAAAGCACATTTCTTCCAATTCCTTTTATAAAATATAATGGAACATAATATCCTTACTTATTCAATATTTTATGTCAGTATATCAAGCAACATTTCATTAGAAAATCCGCTTCCTATGCTTCTCTTATGCTGGCTTTGGAAAGGTTGATTGGACCTCTCGAAGATCATCAATTAATTGAGTCGTATGATCATAAAATACGTTAGCTCCTTTTGAGAAGTGCATCAGGATTCGGTTTAAACTATCTGGAATATAAGAATATACTTTTTTAAGGTTTGCGATTCGGTTGTTGAAGACAATGTTAACATCATCTTCGTTTAACTGATCAAGTGCAGGGTGATTCACCCTTTTCAAATCCTGATATACAATATCTCCCATACCCACTAAATACATCAAAACATTTCCAAGGCCAAACAGATCATAGCCATACATATTTTCTATATGACGGACATTGTAATCATAATCAATCCATCGGTATTGCCCGCTTTCTCGGTCAATCAGAATATGATCTCTTCGGATGTCTCCATGTTTTTCACCATGATCATGAAGGAAACGGATCCCTTCGACGCAAAGAATATAATTATCTAATATTTTTGGAAAATATTGATAAAAATACGTCTCATGATTCATGGTCCTTGCGATTTCTCTGATGTGTTCTGCTAATGATTTCCCATAGATAAATTCAAGAATGCGAACAATGTTTTCATGATCATCTTGTACAGAATAACCTTGCATAAAATTGGGAAGATCCTTTACTAGATTGAGGATACGAGCTTCTTTTCGAGGGCTTCGGAAGCATTCAAATTCTATTTCGCCAATACGTGCAATAAACTTCTCGAAAAACACTAGTTTAATGATTTTTGTCATTCCTGAGCGTAAATCAATTGAACGCTTAACCCAAAACTTCTCTTCCTCATCAAGTCCAAAACGCCCTTCTTTCGCATTATGGCGAACCAAAAAAGGATTTCCATCAAGGATGACAATATCGCCATATTCGATACGGAAATAATCGGTTGTATCTTTGTACACTTTAAAGCGCTGCCCAGGCTTTTGAGA
>CAWEHK010000033.1:0-204744 GCA_963808625.1 uncultured delta proteobacterium | reverse complement strand
GCTTTTACGTCAACGTGGCATCGGGTGCCGCCGTGGTATTGGTGGTTTACGGGCATCTTTCCGCTGGTCTTTCTCTTCGCACCAGGCAAAGGGCCTACTTTGGAGGTTCATGCGAAGGACAAGCGCAAAGTCCGCAAAAGGTTAGCAATGGCCGATGCGGTGAGGGCGTGGTCCCCTGTAATCATTTCGACCTGTATTCCGGCCCCCTGACAAGCATGTACCGCCTCAAGGAGGAAGAAAAGATACGCCTCTTTTTGAGGTGAATCGAGTCGTCCCCTGAAGGCCAAGGGAAATGAGCCCCTCTCCAATGTTCCCATGGGAGAGGGAGTCTTTTTCCTTTCCACCTCTCTTGTTTTGAACCGCCCCTCATGCCCTTGCCGGGCATCGTCTGCCGCTTGAGACGGACTTGCTCCTCGTCCCGGGGGACCCGTGCGCCCGAAGATCCGAAGTGTCTTTCCACCGGGTAAGGACTGATTCCGGGCGAACCCTTAGCAAAACTAAGAAAAGATGAGGAGCTAAAGTTTCGCACACCCTTCCGCAGTTGGAAATCAGCAAATGAATTCTCAAGTATCATCAAACATATCGAAGACCTCAACTAAAGTAATAATTGAAAGAAAATAGTTGACTTGACAGCATGAGAAAAATCAACAAGGATGCCGATTGCAGAAGAGATCAAATCAGAGCCCTATGAAGAAAGAATGTAATCCAACCCTTCATGGCTAATCCATCATCAACCAGTGCCTTAAAATCCTCGAGTATGCGAAAATTTCCACCTGACCCGGGGTGAAATCAAATACCTTCTCCGCAAAAGAGATCCTGCCCTGGTTCAAGCACCTCCGGGATATTGGTGGATAAAAGCAGCGTGATACTGCTCTTTGGGCACACCACGTAAGCGGCTTAGAAGAGCTGCTGGGAGCTAATTTTCAGAATCTATCGAATGATGTCTCTGTATAGGGTACCCGATCAGATATGTTCAAACCATGACGTCATCGAGGAGAAGCTGAGCAAGCACCAGAAGGAGCTTTATAATATGGGAGAAGATCATCCTATAATGATCAGAGGGATACTTACCTGACAGAAGAACGTATGGGGAGAGCTCGCAGGCTTCAAAGGGCAGAGATCGAAGGAGAAGCGAGCCGACTGTCCCCTGATCACCTTGGGCCTGGTTTTCTGGATGAAGAACGGGTTTGCCAAAGCGAGCAAGATGTAAGACGGCAATGTGAGTGAGCCGTCGACACTTCAAAGAGATGCTTGATGCTTTGCGGGTAAAGGCCCCAAAGCAACTTTGCCTACTCAGGAAACCAGCGACGGTGGTGATGGACGCCGGTGTCGCGACCGGGGAAAACCTAGGACTGATCCGCGAGGAAGGACTGCATTATGTTTCAGTGAGGATGATCCTGCGGACGAGAAGCCGGAAGGAGACCTTGAGATCATTAAGGAAGATCGAATCATCGAAGGTCAGTGCGAAGAAGCTCGAAGGTGAGGGGGAAATACTACTTGACTGTGAGAGCAGCGGAAGGGCAAGAAAAGAGGAAGCCATGAAAACCCTTTTTCAAAAGAGATTTGAAGGAGGGCTCCAGACCGAGGAATCCAGGGTTTGACCTTTTAAAAGCTGGATTCCCGCTCAAAACCATAAGGGAATGACAGATTGAGGGATTTTGCTTAACATAAATGAGTCTTGGCTCGGTCTGGCTGAAGAATAGCGCTAATCGGATAAAGGATTGATCCCGGCAGGAGGAAAGCAATGGCCGAAACGATTCCGGCTCGGATTCTTCACACACAAGGATGCCCGATTGTTGATTACCCAGAATTGATTGCATTGAAAAAGTAGGGGAAGAGGGCCTGGTCCTGCCGTTGCCATGGAGCGGGTGCTGGTTTCATCGCAGCAATTCCCGCCGCCTTCGACCAACCGGCTCTTCACCGTTAATCTTTTCTCGGTTCAATTCGATGACCATTTCAGATGACCGGGAGAATCACGTGAGAATCGTCTCAGCCCTTGGGAGCCAACGGGAACGTGCAAATAGTTCGATGATTGTCAACCGTTTCTGCGCCACGGCTCAAAAGCCTGGAAATGGGGAAACCCGGCATTCAGAGAGTCATTCTCCCCTGCTCTTTGGGGATAAAGCAACTGTTGAAAGGGTGGAAGGGTTTGTTCTGACGGTGAGTAAGGTACCCATTGTTTCCAATCCGAAACAGGAAGGAGTCCTGGAGTGACGTACGAGAGGCCAAGCAAGGTCGAATATTATTTGGGAATTGCGGAAGCAGTAGCCAGGAGGGCCACTTATCTACGGAGGTTATTCGGCGCCGTTATTGTGAGCAACGATCAAATCATCAGCACCGGGTACGCCGGAGCTCCCAGGAAGATGAGGAACTGTATTGATATTGGCCGCGCTGCCTTCGTCAAGAAAACGATGTGCCACCTGGAGAGCGTTATGAACTGTGTCGTTCCGTGCATGGTGAAATGAATGCAATCATTCATGCTTCACGCCTGGACATGGTTGGCGGGGACCTGTTCCTGGTTGGCTTTTCGGTTGATGATCAAATAAGAACCGCGCGGTTCTCGAATCCTCTTTTTCCAGCCGTCGACTTTGACTCCTTACAGCTGAGAGGTCTGGAAGATGGAGGTGCGACCATGCCCGGATGAGTACATTCTAGATATGGCTTTGGTCAAAGGCAAGGGCGGTTATATGGTCGGCACCGCCGGTATTGTGGGTAATCAGGAGCGACTTGTTGGCAGGCGAGATCGAAGCAATCAGCAGATCGTTGGGACCGATGAGCGAACCGGAGTCTGCCAGTCAGGGTAACCAACGATATGAAAAACAGGCCAGAATGGGGTGTATTTCAAGGCTGCGATGCACAGCTACCTGCACTCTGCCAAATAGCGGAAGTAGTGATCACGGCTCATGCCGGCGCTTCTCATGTTGGAAAGAATGATATCGGGATCAATTTATTTGCAGGTGGGAATTATTATGGGACGCAAGCACCCTGCCTTGACGTATGAACGATGACTTCCTTCCTGTCTTTCAAAAACAAGGCCATCCTTCAGAAACACGCATTCCAGAGTCTTCCGGTGAACTGGGGTTAGGCGTGGCAATGCCTGGATTCCACAAACTGAGCAAGGAGATATAAGGGAATGTCGATCTGCTCTTCATCTGTTTCAGGAATAGGATCTGAGGTCGGAGAGAAGCCACACTGCTTTAAGATGGCATCCAGCGTGCCACGTTCAATGCAGGATCTCAGGAAAAGATAAAGGGCCTCACCAATGTTTTTTCTCGCCTGGCTCTCGGTTTCCCCTTGTGTGATCACGTCAAGCGCCGGGCAGACAGCAATGTATACGTTGCCCTTTCTCGTTATTCTGATTGGCAACTTAACGGTAATTTGCATTTTTGTGAGCATAGCGGGTTCCCCCTGTCGTTTCCAACCATATCTCCATGCATAAAAAATAATCCTTCCAGGGGTTCTGGGTCAATAACACTCCACCATGGTCCCTGGACGCCAAAAACAACCGGACCTTTGGGCCGCCAATCATCGGATCGATTTCACCGCAGCAACTCGGAGCGATCCAGGCCTTTTCTGTTTTTCCCAAGGGGTGTTTTCTCAACAGTGGGGACAAAATGGGGATAAACTCGCCATTGAGAATGAGCAAGAAGAAAGAGCATCCCTCTGACTTGTTGATTGTCTGGCACGCCTGGAGGGATTCGAACCCCCGACCTACGGATTAGAAGTCCGTTGCTCTATCCACCTGAGCTACAGGCGCGCAATGGAATGGTGCATGCATAATGGTCGGTGCTGAATCTAATAGTCGTTTTCCCCAGGTATTGTCAACTGCCTTCTCCTCACCACCCGCCTCTCAGCAATTCCTTCGGGAGCATTTTTATTTTGTCTTTTGCTGAGACAAATCGTAAAGAATCAAGGGGTCGTGGGGAAGTTCGCGGCAAATTTTTAAGCAGAGGAGGGGTATCGGTGATGAGACGAAGTACACAGTGGCTGAGCTTGCTCGGGGGATGTGCGGTGGTGGTGTTTGGGCTCATTGAACTATTCAGGGAAGGAAAAGGCATCCTGCTGATCCTGGGACTCCTGATCGTCGCCTTCACCATCTCCAATATGATGAGATCCAGGCAGAAAGAGAAGTGAGTGAGGGGAATTCTCGGTTCAGGGTGATTGCCCTTGACGTCCCTGAGTAAATCATCTAATTTTGCCTGCTTGAGCGGAGTCGATTATCTGAAGCTGGAACTGCATACGGAGAAGAGCGTCTGGTATGGAAGATCTTAACCTGGTGATGCGGGAACGGTATAAAAAGGCGTCGGAGCTGGAACAGGAAGGAGTGGCGCTTTTTCCGAATCGCTACCCTGTCTCCCATCGCATCAAGGACCTTGTGGCGACCTTTGGTTCGAGCCCGGCCGAAGCGCTCGAGGCGCAGCCCGATACCTACAATGTTGCGGGACGAATCGTGGCGATTCGCTCTTTCGGCAAGTCCATTTTCATGCATCTCCTGGATTCCGGCCAGAAGCTCCAGTGTTATATCCAGCAGAACCAGTTGGACAAGGAGAGCTACCGCCTATCCAAAAAACTCGATATCGGAGACATCATCCGCGTCCAGGGACCGCTCTTTCGTACCCGTACCAACGAGCTCACGCTGCTCGCCAAAGAGGTGGTTCTGCTCAGCAAGAATTTCCGCCCCCTCCCCGAAAAATACCATGGCCTCAAAGACGTCGAACTCCGCTACCGGCAGCGTTATGTTGATCTCATTGTGAATGATGTCGTTCGAGAAACTTTCCGGAAACGCGCCGAGATTATCCAAACCGTCCGTCGGTTCCTCATGGATCGGGGATTTCTCGAGGTAGAAACGCCCATGATGCAACCGATCCCCGGCGGTGCTACGGCCAAACCCTTCAAGACCTTCCATAATGCTCTCGGAATGGAACTGTTTCTGCGGATTGCCCCGGAGCTCTATCTCAAGCGCCTGCTGGTAGGAGGATTCGAACGGGTCTTCGAGTTGAATCGGAACTTCCGGAACGAAGGCATCTCGACCCAGCATAATCCTGAATTTACCATGCTCGAATTCTACCAGGCCTATGCCACGTTCGATGACCTCATGAACCTCACGGAAGAACTGTTCGCGGCCGTGGCCATGGCCGTGAACGACGGCAGCCTCGCCGTTCCGTACCAGGGGCAGGTGATTGACCTCACGCCGCCCTGGGCGCGATACCGGTTTCACGATTCCCTGGCGGAAATCGGCAAGGTCCCCCGCCCGGCCATCGAAGACCCGGACCAGACGATGGCGCTGGCCGCTTCCATGGGGCTTGAACCAAACCGCCAGGAGGGCCACGGCAAGCTGCTTACCAAGATTTTCGACCTGGTCGTCGAGCCCAAGCTTGTCCAACCAACCTTTATCAGTCATTACCCGCTGGAAGTTTCGCCGCTTTCCCGCAAAAACGAGTCAGATCCGACCCTTGTTGACCGTTTTGAGCTGTTTCTTGCCGGCAAAGAGATGGCCAACGCTTTCTCGGAACTCAATGATCCACGCGATCAGCGCGAGCGCTTCCTCCACCAGCTTCAGGCACGCCAGGCGGGAGATGAGGAAGCTCATCTCATGGATGATGACTACCTGCGAGCCCTGGAATATGGAATGCCTCCCGCCGCCGGCGAAGGCATTGGGATTGACCGGGTGGTGATGCTTTTTACCGATTCCCCGTCCATCCGGGATGTGATCCTTTTTCCGCACCTTAAACCGGAAAAAAAGACGTAAGAACAGTATGAATTTTGAACTCTTCGTCAGTCTTCGCTACCTGTTGGCAAAGCGGCGTCAAACCTTTATTTCCCTTATAACTTTCATTTCCATCGCCGGTGTCGCCGTTGGCGTGACCGCGCTCATTGTCGTCCTGGCCGTGATGAATGGCTTCCAGGACGACCTGCGCACGCGCATCCTCGGCATCACCTCGCATGTGGTAGTGGGCAGCTTCAATGGCACTTTCTCGGATTACCAGGCTCTCATGAAAGAAGTTGAAAAAGAACCCGGGGTGGTGGCCGCGACTCCCTTTGCCTACGCCCAGGTCATGATCAGTTCCGGCAAAAACGTCTCGGGGGCGATCCTGCGCGGAATCGACCCGCAGACCGCGGCGAAGGTCATCAATATTCAGGAAAATATGATCCGGGGAAATCTTGGAGATTTACGCTCCGAGCCACCTACGGCTTCGGGTCCTTCCGGGCAACAGGGAATTATCCTCGGGGTGGAGCTCTGCAATAATCTCGGGATTCGGCAGGGCGAGTGGGTCACGATCATCTCGCCCTCAGGGCGTCTCACTCCCATGGGACAGGTCCCCAAGAGCAAACTGTTCCAGGTGGTCGGCATCATCCAATCGGGAATGTACGAGTATGACAATACTCTCGCCTATATCAGCCTTTCGGCGGCACAACAATTCCTGGGTATCGGGGATACGGTATCCGGCGTTGAGGTCAGGCTCGATGATATTTACCAGGCTCGCCAAGTCGCGGAGTCCCTTCGGTCCCGCCTCGGCCTTCCTTTCTGGGTGCGCGACTGGATGCAAATGAATCGCAATCTCTTCTCCGCGCTCAAACTGGAAAAGGTTGTCATGTTCATAATCCTGACCTTGATCATACTGGTCGCGGCCTTCAACATCGTCAGTTCCCTGATCATGCTGGTCATGGAGAAAACGCGCGATATTGCCATCCTCAAGGCCATGGGGGCAACCACGGCAAGCATCCGCAAAATATTCGTCATGGAAGGTTTTTTGATCGGGACATCAGGGACCCTTTTGGGTCTTTTGGGAGGATTTGTTCTCTGCAGTTTGCTGAAGAAGTATCAATTCATCGAGCTCCCTCGAGATGTTTACTATATCTCGACTCTGCCTGTTAAGATGGAAGCGCTGGACGTCGGCTTGATCGCTCTGGCAGCCATCCTCATCAGCCTCGTGGCGACGCTCTATCCCTCTCGTCAAGCTGCAAAGCTGGATCCGGCGGAAGCACTGCGCTATGAATAGTGACCAGCAACCAGTAGAGGTCCAGGCCTTGTCCCTTAGCAAGGTTTTCGGGGAGGGCACCCATACCATCGAACTCTTCCGGGACCTGGATCTGGTCATTCGCCGCGGCGAGGGGGTGGCCATCGTGGGGGCCTCGGGAGTGGGCAAATCGACGCTGCTTCACATCCTTGGAACAATCGAGAAACCCACAAGCGGGAAAGTCCTTTACGGTGGGCAGGACATTTTTCTGTGGGAGGAAAGGGAACTTTCCCAGTTCCGGAATCGTCATATTGGTTTTGTGTTTCAATTCCATTATCTCCTGCCGGAGTTCAACGCCATGGAAAATGTGATGATGCCGGGTATCATCGCCGGCCTTCCGCAGCGGGAGGTCCGCGCTCAGGCCCTTTCGTTACTGGAAAGATTGAGCCTGACGGACCGGCTTCAGCATCGCGTGGGTGAGCTCTCGGGCGGCGAGCAGCAGCGGGTGGCCGTAGCGCGCGCTTTGCTCCTGCAGCCGAAGATTTTTCTGGCTGACGAACCAAGCGGAAACCTGGACAGCCGGACCGGGCGGAGACTCCATGAACTGCTGGTGACTCTGAACAGCGAACTGGGTCTGACGATGGTGATTGTCACCCACAATCCTGAACTCGCAGCCATGATGCATCGCACGCTGCGGTTGGTGGACGGCCAACTGCGCCAGGAAGCGACGGGTTAGGAGGAATCGGTTGTGATGAGACGCTGGGTGGGCTATAGAGGGTGAGGCGAAGGGGCCTGAGTTTGCTCCGATCAGTATAGCTCCGCATAGATAAGTGTCCGAATTCGGGACGTCATTCCCGCGTGTTTCTGGCGGGAGTCGAGGCTGGGCAAGCCTTCTGGATTCCCGCTCGAAGCATGCGGAAATGACGATCGGAGGTAATGGACTCTATTGTGCGGTCCTATACTTGGGACCGAGCTGGATCGAAGGGGCTGTTGAATCCTAAGAGGTGGAGGGCCGGACTATGTTGAACAGTAAGAGGATCATCCGGAGCTTATGGATCCCTCTGTTTCTTGTCATCCTCGGATCGGCGACATGGGCGCAGGAGCAAAATCCCAGAGTTGCGATCATGCCATTCACCGTGCGCGCCCAGCAGGAACCGGCGAAAATTCAGAAGACTATTGAAGAGCTTCTGGTCCGCCAGCTGACCACCGAAGGAGCCAGGGTCGTCAGTCCCCAGGAAACGGAGAAGGTGGTCAAGCCCGGGGAGACCGTACAAAGCGAGGAACAGGCCCAGCTGCTCGGACGCAGACTGCAGGCGGACTACGTGCTGATAGGAAGCTTTAGTCAGATCGGCAACAGCATCAGCCTCGATGCGAAACTGGTGAATGTTTCGGGACAGAAGAAGACCGAGCTCATCTTCGCGGAACAAAAGGGAATGGAAAATCTGGCCACTGCCACGAACGCTGTCGTCCAGCGCACGGCGGTCCACCTCCTGGCAAAAGCCGTGATTGCTGATATTCAGGTTCGCGGGAATGAGCGGATTGAACCGGATGCCATCAAATTAAATATCAAGAGCAAGAAGGGCGACGTCCTCAAGCCGGAGCAGGTGGCAGAGGACATCAAGTCCGTCTACAAAATGGGATTCTTCGAAAAAGTGGACGCTGAGGTTTCCGATAGCCCGGCGGGCAAAGTGCTTACCTTTGTCGTCGTGGAAAATCCAACCATTCAGGAAGTGCACATCACGGGCAATCAGAAGATCAAGGAAAAAGATATCCTCGCTGCCATCTCCACAAGACCCTTCACGGTCGTCCAGAGAAACGTACTTGCTGAAGACGTTCAGAAGATTATCAAGCTCTATCATCAAAAGGGTTACTTCAATGCCGACGTGAAGTCGTCCATCGACTTTCCCAAGGACCCTCGGAAAGCCGTGGTGACTTTTGGCATAAACGAGAACAGTAAAGTTTTTATCCAAAAGATCAGCTTCACCGGGAACAAGAGTTATTCCGCGCGGAAACTCCGGAGCATTATGGAAACCAAGGAGAAAATGTTCGTTCTTTCCTGGTTTACCGACCGGGGCATCCTGCAAAAGGACCTCCTGGAAACGGACCTTGACCGGTTGAGCATCTTTTATCACGATAAAGGGTTTATGGATGCCAAGGTCGGCACCCCGGAAGTCACCATGAAGGATGATGGGTTCTACATCCAAATTCCGGTGGAAGAAGGGGATCGTTACCGGGTGTCCAGCCTGGAAATCACCGGCGACCTCCTCGAGAACAATGATCGTCTCGTCAAGCAGCTCAAATCACAACCGAAAGACTACTTTGGGCGCGAAAAACTGCGCGCAGATATGGATAAAATCAGCAAGATCTATATGGATCAGGGTTATGCCTATACCACGGTCGACCCGATTGTAAAGCACGAGAGAGACGATCAGACCGCGAGCATTGATTTTGACGTGAAAAAGAAAGAGCTCGTCTACATTGGCAGGGTGACCGTCACGGGCAATACCAAGACGCGGGATAAGGTTATCCGTCGGGAATTGAAGCTGGCGGAAGGGGACCTTTTCAGTTCAACCAAGCTCGAACGAAGCATTAACAACCTGAGGAAGCTGGATTTTTTTGAGGATGTTGAAATCGTCCCGACCGATACGGAACAAAGCAACATCATGAATCTCAACGTAAAGGTCAAGGAGAAGCTGACCGGAACGATCAGTGCAGGCGGCGGCTACTCCTCTGATGACGGCGTCTTCACCAGTGGGGAGATAACGCAGCGCAACCTCTTCGGACTGGGCCAATACCTTGGCTTGAAAGGATATCTGGGACAGAAGGCCCAGCGCTATGTGTTGAGCTTTACGGAGCCGTATCTGTTCGACCGGCCGATTTCCGGCGGCATCGATCTCTATAACTGGCTTCGGGAATACCCGGACTTTACCCAGGACAGCAGCGGGTTCAGGTTGCGTTCCGGTTATCGCTTTGGGAATTATAGTCGCCTTGGTGTATTTTACACCTTCAGCGATGCCACGGCCACCAGCGTACCATTCGATGCGCCGCCGATCATCCAGCAACAGCAGGGGCGCTTGATCACGACCAGTATTACTACCGCTCTGGATCGGGACAGCACGGATCATCCTTTTCTCCCGACCCGCGGCTCGGTCTCGGTGGCCTCGGTCCAGTGGGCCAGCCCCTACCTGGGAGGCGAGAGCGACTTTCTTAAAGCTGAAATCCATCACGGTATCTTTTTCCCACTGTTCTGGAAGCTCGTCGGGTATGTGCGCGGAGAGTTTGGCTACATCAATATTCTCGGAGAGGACGATAATACGTCGATCCCGCTGTATGATCGGTACTTTCTTGGTGGCATCAATTCTCTGCGGGGTTTCAAATGGGCGACCGTCGGACCGTACGACGGAGCGTATATCATAGGTGGTACATGGTATGGGTTGGCGACCGCTGAACTGCTCTTCCCCCTGGTCGAGAGCATCGGTATGCGTGGAGTGGTTTTCTTTGATGTTGGGAACGCATTTCTAGACTGGCAGGACCCATTAGTGCCTCCAGGACAGCCGCTTTTACGCACCGATGCCGGCCTCGGTATCCGTTGGAATTCCCCTCTGGGACCGCTGCGGGTTGAGTGGGGCTACAACCTCGATCCTCAGCCGGGTGAGAGCAGGTATCAGTGGCAGTTTTCTGCAGGAGCGTTTTTCTAAGGAGCGAGACCGATGAAAGAGAGAAATTTGGGACGGGTGCTTTTGGCGTTAGGAGCGATCATTTTGTTTTCCGCAACCACAACCTGGGCTGCGTCGCCGAAGATCGGCGTGGTGGATGCGATGGCCGTGCTGCAGATATCTCAGTGGGGCAAAGCGGCAACGGAGGAGCTGAAAAAGCAGGACGAAAAGATGTATGCAGAGCTTGATCAGAAGCAGAAGGCATTCATGGGAGCCAAAGAAGAATTTGATAAGAAGAAAGACGTGCTTGATGCGAAGAGCAAGTCCAAGAAGGAACAGGAGCTCCGTGACATGCAGCAGGATGGACAAAAGCTTGTTATGGACGCCAAGGGCAAGATGAATGACCTGCAGGCCGCCCTCGCCAAAAAAGTTCGGGAGGTTGTCGAGAAGTATGGCAGGGATGAGAAGTATGACTTCATCTTAGAAAAGAGCGCGGTGGTCTACAGTTCTGACAAGGATGATGTCTCCAGGCAAGTGGCTAAAGAGTTGGACAAACTGCCACCCTGGAGACCCTGAGCAAGTCTGTGCTCATGACAACTATTCTGAATCAGAGCCCATCTAAGTCCTATTTGTTGGAAGAGCTTGCCCATCTTACGGGCGCGCGGCTTAAGGGAGATCCCGGTATCCGGATTTGCGGGCTGGGTTCAATCGAAGACGCACGCCCCGATCAGGTGAGTTTTCTCAGCGACGAGCGCTTCCTGCCCTTGATCGCCGAGTGTAAAGCAGCCGCTCTCATTGTTCCACCCGCTCTCGAACACCTCGATCGCCCCCTGCTCATCGCATCTCAGCCCTACCTGGCCATGGCCCGCGCCGCGCAGTTATTTGCGGAGCCGCCCTATCTGCCAGCCGGCGTCCACGCTACGGCCTTTGTTGGAGATGATACGCACCTTGCAAGCCAGGTGAGGATCGGCCCGCTGGTCCATGTCGGGCCTCGCTGCCGGGTTGGTGAGGGGAGCAGAGTGTATGGGGGAGCTTACCTTGGCTGCGATGTGGCGGTCGGTGATCAGTGTCTCATTTACCCCGGGGTGACCGTACTCGACCGGTGCCGCATCGGCGACCGCGTCATTATTCATAGCGGCACGGTGATTGGGAGTGACGGTTTTGGTTTTGCCCAGGATGAGAAGGGGCGCCACGTCAAGATCCCGCAAGCGGGGATCGTTCAGATTGATGACGATGTGGAAATCGGGGCCAACTGTACCATTGATCGCGCCGCCTTCGGGCGAACCTGGATCCAGCGCGGAACCAAGATCGATAATTTAGTCCAGATTGCCCACAATGTCGTCGTCGGAGAGCATTCCATCCTGATTGCCCAGGTGGGTGTCTCGGGCAGCACGCGTTTGGGGAAACACGTTGTTCTCGCAGGACAGGTAGGAGTGGTCGGACACCTCGAAATCGGCGATAGGGTGAGGGTTGGAGCGCAGTCGGGAGTGGGGCGAAACGTCAAGGCGGGAGAGGATGTGTCAGGCAGTCCCGCAATGCCCCACAAGGAATGGCTCAAGATGACGGTCAATGTCAGACGCCTGCCGCAGATGAAGGAAGAGCTCAGACAACTCAAAATGAAGGTCCAGGAACTCGAGAAAGCCATACACGGGGGATGACTATGGAGAGAGACATCCTTGAAATCTTGAAACTGTTGCCTCACCGATATCCGTTTCTCTTGTTGGACCGGATTTTGACTTTTAGTGAAGATGAAATCGTGGGGCTGAAGAATGTAACGATCAATGAACCCTTTTTTCAGGGCCATTTTCCGGCACACCCGGTCATGCCCGGGGTCCTTATCATTGAGGCTCTGGCTCAAACTGGAGGGCTCTGGGCCTGTACCCATAATCCTCAGGAGGAACGAGCGGCAGTCTACTTGATGGGACTCGACAAGGTGCGCTTTCGCAAGCCCGTTCGACCCGGTGATCAATTGATCCTGAAGGTCAGACTCATCAAACAACGGGGAGCGGTGTTCAAAATGAAAGGGGAGGCCTTCGTTAATAATCAGTTGGTCGCAGAAGCCGAGATTTTGGCGACGCTTGAAACCGGCAAGTCGAAGATGGAAGCGTGATTCGGTAGGAAGGAGATAAGCCCTCATATGGAAATTCATTCCTCTGCGGTGGTGTCGCCCACGGCTGAACTGGCCGAAGATGTCAAAGTTGAAGCTTATTCCATCATCGGCCCGCGAGTTACCATAGGTGCCGGTACGGTCGTTGGACCCCATGCTATCATTGATGGCTGGACGACGATTGGTGAACGCAATCAGATCTTTCCTTTTACCACCATTGGCTATCCTCCTCAGGACCTGAGCTATCGAGGCGAAGAAACTCAGGTGGTAATCGGGAATGACAATATCATTCGGGAGAGTACCACGATCAATCGCGGCACCCAGCGGGGTGGCGGTATTACCCGCATTGGCAACCACAATCTGCTCATGGCCTATGCCCACGTCGCTCACGACTGCACCATCGGCAACGACGTGATCCTGGCAAATGTATCGACCCTGGGAGGACATGTGCGCATTGATGATCACGCTATCTTGGGAGGTTTGGTGGCCGTGCACCAGTTTATTCGCATCGGCGCCTACGCTTTTATTGGCGGAAAGTCGGGGTTGAGGATGGATATGCCACCTTACATGCTTGCTTTCGGGACCCCAGCCAAACTTTATGGCCCAAACCTGGTCGGGCTGAGGCGGCGTGGTCTCCCGAGGACCACCATCCAGGCGCTTGAAAAACAGCTACCGGATCATGTTTCGATCCGGGCTGACGGTAGCTGAAGCTATCGAGACGATCCGTCAGGAAGTGGAGCCTGTCCCGGAAGTGGAAAACCTCATCCAATTCATGCTGGGTCGTTCCAAACGGGGGTTTACGAGGTAGTTACAGATGGCTGACGCCTCTTTGAATGCTGAAGGGGAACTTCACAAAATCGGGCTCATTGCAGGGAGCGGACAATTTCCGCTCCTTTTTGCTCATGCCGCATTAGAGGCCAGCCTCCGAGTCATTGCCGTGGGCTTCGATGGGGAAACGGAACTTTCCCTGGCAAACTATGTCGAGGAATTCCATCTGCTCAAATTGGGCCAGCTCAATCGGCTGATACGCGTTTTCCAGAAGGCAGGAATCACCCGTGCGGCAATGGCCGGAGCGATCAACAAGACCAGGCTTTATACGCGGATTCGCCCCGACTGGCGCGCCGTCAAGCTCCTGAACAAACTCCGCAACAAAAAAGACGATTTTATTCTCAGGGCCATTGCCCAGGAACTGGAGTCGGAAGGAATCCACATCGAACCCTCCACGATTCTGCTTCCGGGACTCCTCGCCCCTGAGGGCATTTTGACGCGCCGCAAGCCAAACCGACGGGAAGAAGAGGACATCGCTTTCGGTTGGCAGTTGGCCAAAGGCATGGGACATCTGGACATCGGTCAGTGCCTGGTGGTCAAGAACCAGTCGGTCCTGGCGGTGGAAGGCATCGATGGCACCGATGCTACGATCCTGCGCGGCGGGCAGCTCTGCCGCGAAGGCGCGGTGGTTATCAAGGTGAGCAAGCCTACTCAGGACCTCCGGTTTGACGTTCCGGCGGTGGGTCTGGAAACCGTTGAGACCATGAGGCGGGTTAAGGCCAAAGTACTGGTAATCGAAGCCGGAAAAACCATCATCTTCGACCAGGAAAGCATGATTGACGCAGCCGATGCCTGCGGAATCAGCGTCGTCGTTCAAAGAGATGTACCGGGGGAGAGCGGGGAGCGCATCGCCCGCCCGGATGTTTTCGGCAGGACCGCTGAATCCTCGCTCTGGAAGCAACCCGCTCTGCCTCCAGCACCGCCGAAAATCCTGGTAAGAAGAGCCGCGCCCGATGCCGTGCGGGTCGGCGTGGTGGGAGTCGGCTATCTCGGGGGGTTTCACTCCCAAAAATATGCAAGGCTTCCGGAAGCCAATCTCGTCGCCGTTGCCGACCTCGATGGCGACCGCGCCAAAACGATTGCCGCTCAGCTTCAAACCGAATTCACCACCGATTATCGAGAGCTTATCGGCCGGGTCGAAGCGGTGAGCATTGCCACGCCCACCCCGCTCCACTACCCCATTGCCAGGGACTTCCTCGAGGCCGGCGTTCATGTGCTTCTGGAAAAACCCATGACCCAGACCGTTGCCGAGGCCGACCAGTTCATTGCTCTGGCTGAGCGCCACGGTTGTATCCTGCAGATCGGGCACCTCGAACGTTTCAATTCCGCCTTCGTCGCCATCCGTCCCCATCTCCGGAACCCCATGTTCGTGGAAGCCGATCGCCTTGCCCTATTTAATGAGCGGGGTCTGGATGTGGATGTCGTCCTGGATCTCATGATTCACGATATCGACATTGTGCTGCATATCATGGATTCGCCCCTGCGAGAGCTCCGCGCTTCGGGGATTGCCGTACTGACGGCTCTGCCCGACATTGCCAGTGTTAGGATGGAATTTGCGAACGGCGCCGTCGCCAATCTCACGGCCAGTCGTATTTCCACCAAGAATATGCGCAAGCTTCGGGTGTTCCAGGAAAACTCCTATCTTGTTGCCGACTATGCCGATCGCCGGGCCTATGCGGTCTATCGCGAGGAAGAACCGGATGAGGAAGGATATCCTCAGGTTTCGATGGAGGAGATGGAAATCGAGGAGCGCGATGCCCTTGAAGAAGAAGTTTTCACTTTCCTGAAGGCCATCAAGAGCGGCGACGCTCCCGCAGTGGCTGGCGTTGAAGGCAGGCGCGCCCTGACGGTCGCTCTGGAAATATCATCCCAGATTGAGCAACGGATGCGCACCGGGATGGCAGGTCTCAGGAGGTGACTCATCAGATTTTTGTGAGTGCCGGCGAGGCTTCGGGTGATCTTCATGGCTCCTATCTCGTGCGGGCCCTTTTGGCCACGGCTCCCGACACCCGCGTCACGTGCATGGGAGGGCCTCTTCTCGAGGCGGCAGGGGCCGCGATCCTCGTGGACCATCGCCAGTTATCTGTCGTAGGGCTCGCTGAGGTTGCGGGACATGCTAAAGTGCTTTACCGGGCGTGGCGAACGATCACCACCCACCTCCGCCAAAAACCCCCCTGATGTGATAGTGCTTATCGACTTTCCGGATTTCAACCTGCTTCTTGCCCGCATTGCCAAGCGGCTTGGCATCAAAATATTCTATTACATCAGCCCGCAGATTTGGGCCTGGCGGAGCGGCCGGGTCCGGACCATAAAACGCCTGGTAGACCGCATGGCAGTGATTCTGCCGTTCGAAACCGAGTTCTACGCGCAGCACGAGATGAAAGTATGCTTTGTCGGACATCCGCTCCTGGATGTCCTGGCAACCCCACCATCGCCGGCGCAGGCAAGGGCGCAATACCGGCCCCCGGAAGTGGAACCGCTCATTGGGCTCCTGCCCGGGAGCCGCCAGAGCGAAATCCGCTCTCTCCTTCCCCTTTTTCTGGATACGGCGGAGATCCTGAGAGAGCATTTGCCGAAGGTCTCTTTCATCATTCCCGTCGCCTCTTCCCTGCAGCCATCCTCTTTTGAAGCTGCGTTCCAGGATCGCAACCTCCCGGTGCGGTTGGTGAAGGGAGACACGTATGGCGTAATGCGAGCCTGTGATCTGCTGTTGACGGTCTCGGGAACGGCAACTCTCGAAGCCGCCATTCTGGGTACGCCGATGATCATTGTCAACAGGGTGTCCAACCTGAGTTATTATCTGGGTCGGCACTTGATACGAGTGAACTATATCGGACTTCCGAACCTGGTCGCCGGTCATCAGATTGTGCCGGAATTTGTGCAGCATGATGCGCGGCTCGAGCTTATTGCCGCCGAGGCGCTCAACCTTCTGCAACATCCGGAGCGCCTGGAACAGCAGCGGCAGGACCTTGCCGGGATTAGAAACAAGCTGGGAGAGCCGGGAGTGGCCGGCCGGGTGGCGCAGCTTGTGCATGGAAATTACGGATCTCGAATAGAGGGGAGGACCTCGATGAACACACATGCAGAGTTCCTGGTAAGAGAGGACTGTATCCTGCTGCTGGTGGACATCCAGAAAGTCATGCTGGACCCGTGCGTGGAGCACGATGTGGTAGCCAAAAATGCGGCTGCCCTGATCGATATCGCCAAACTCTTTGAAATCCCGATGGTGTTCACGGTCCACAACGCCGATAAACTGGGCGGCTTCTTACCCGAACTGCTGGAACGAGTCCCGCAGCCGACGGTAATGAACAAACTCGAATTCAGTTGTTTTGAAAATGAAGGGATCTTCCGTGCGCTGCAGGAATCCGGCCGCCGCACCTTGCTGCTCGCAGGGCTGGAAACCCACGTCTGTATCTTTCACACGGGCGCCCACGCCCTAAGGCTGGGTTATCGCGTGCACCTGGCTGCCGATGCGGTTACGTCGCGAAGCGCGAGCAACCGCGAGGTTGGCTTGCGGCGGCTGGAAAAGGCGGGAGCGGTAATCAGTTCCACCGAAATGATCATCTTCGAACTGCTGAACCGAGCGGGAACGCCGGAATTCCGTGCTGCTTTGCCCCTGCTCAAAAAGCTTTAAACCACGGAACACACGGAATACACGGAAAAATCAGAAAATGGGAAAACTGAAATTCGAGGAAGAAAGCTATCGGATTCATTGAAAGGATTGTTTTATGATCTTTTCCATGTATTCCGTGTATTCCGTGGTGTTGTTCCGTGGTTAAGAAGAGAGACATCGGGTCCTTGTGATTGCTCCCTCTAGGGTCTGACGAGGCATTGGCGCACGTCTCGCCATGGGGAAACGTTTGCCCGGGCATTCCGTGGCCGCCCCCTGAGCATCGCGGTGGCCGATGATGTTGCCTTGGGGGAATATGGTAATAGTCAGTGAGAGTCTTCAGGAGATAGTTCAACGACTGGCAGCTGTTTGGCGGTGGGAAGCTCGTCATTGAAGTTGCCGACCAGGGCCACGCCGATCCCCTTTTCATTCATTCCTCCGGTATTGCAGTGAGCTCCGCTTTGTTGCTTGATCCAGCGGGAGCGCAGCTTCAATTTGGCCGTCACCTTTTCCCAAGGTTCCATTGTCGATCAGAAAATGATATCCCAGGCCATTCCAAAAACCGCGATCCAGGTGCGACCGGTTGATGAGATAGGCCTTGCCAACGTCGGTGGCGGTGTGGTGGATGACGATGTATTTCCAGCGCGAATTGGGTAGAGGGGAATAATATTCCGAAACCCCTTTGGCATTGGGAATGATCAGCTTCTGACCTTGGTAGATTGGGATCGCCGGGTTTGAGCGAGTTGGCCGCATAGATCGCCTCAGGAGAAACATCATACATCCTGGAGATCCTCCAGATGGTTTCCAGAGGAGCTACCTCATGGGTGATGGTCTGAGGGCTCCCGGGATCGATGAAACATTTTTCCACGACCTTGCCGGCGGAGGCGGGTGGCTGGGAGCTCTCGGAGGAGGAGGAGACGGAGCCGGACGGCGGCAGGCCGCATCGGCGCCACGGTTACGACCTTGCTGGCTGCAGCTGGTCGAAGCCAGAGCAATGAAGAGAACCAACGTTACAGCGAGGAGCTTTCGGGAATAGGAAGGCAAAGAAGTTTTCGTCATATAAATCTCTTCTAGTGAGCCAAAGCCTTGGCTCATCTTAGTTTGTACCATCTTAAAGATGTTTCACAGGTTTTCAAGTGTGAATATCTAACAGCAAGGCTTGGATGGAAAAGTTCTTGACAGGCCCGTTTCCTTTTCGTTACTCTTATACTGTTTCAAGAACGGTGAAACAGGGGAGAAATAATGTTTACGAACTATTATCGCTATTATTATTGCAGCGGACTGTTGAGGGAGCGCTTGGGATATGTGAGGCTGCCAGTTTATGTCTAAGTGAGTGCATTGAAGCCGTGGGTATCCCGGAGTGGTCCCACGGCTCTTTTGTTTTCAGATCCAAACAACAAATCCGGGCCGTGGGAATGAATCTTCCGACGGCCCTTTTTTATTTGGCCAAGGCATCGGGATCAAAAGATGCCTTGCCATTCTTTCAAGGAGGCAACAGAAGCTCATGATTATTGTTTTGAAACCCGGATCACCAAGAGGAAGATCTTCATCGCCTTGTCAGACGCCTTGAGGATCTGGGGCTGCGTGCGCACATCTCCAAAGGCGAACACCGGACCATCGTCGGGGCCATCGGGGATGAGCGGGTTTTGCGGGAAGTCCCCCTGGAATCGATGCCCGGAGTGGAATCGGTGCTGCCTATCCTCAAGCCCTACAAACTGGTCAGCAGGGAATTCAAACCTGAAGACACCGTTATCAAGGTCAACGGCCAGGAAATCGGCGGCCAGAAGATCCAGGTGTTTGCCGGGCCCTGCGCGATAGAAAGCCGGGAGGTGCTGGAAGAAATTGCTGAGGCGCTGCTGCCTTCGGGGGTCCATTTTCTCCGGGGAGGAGCGTTCAAACCTCGCTCCTCGCCATACGCGTTTCAGGGCTGGGGCGAGAAGGGCCTCAAGTTCCTGGATGCCGTGCGGGAACGAACCGGCATGCTGGTGGTGACCGAGCTCATGGACCCCAGGGACACGGTCCTGGTCTGCAGGTATGCTGATATCATCCAGATCGGCACCCGAAACATGCAAAACTTCAGGCTCTTGACGGAAGTGGGAAACATCGAAAAGCCGGTGATCCTGAAACGCGGGATGAGCGCCACCATAAAGGAGTTCCTCATGTCAGCGGAATACATCCTCGCTCAGGGGAACGAGAGAGTGATCCTCTGTGAACGGGGAATCCGGACCTTTGAAACCGAAACGCGCAACACTCTCGACATCAGTGCCGTTCCCCTGCTGAAGCAGCTTACCCATTTGCCGGTATTTGTGGACCCAAGCCATGCGGTGGGCCGGGCGGACCTGGTTCCCGCAGTCGCGAAGAGCTGCGATCGCTGCCGGCGCCGACGGGTTGCTCGTCGAAGTCCATGTCAGGCCGGAAGAAGCCTTCAGTGACGGCCCTCAGTCTCTGCGCCCCCAGGCTTTCGCAACCATGATCGAGGAATGCCGACGCGTGGCCGAAGCAGTCGGGCGGACTCTTTAGCTCCGCAGGTCACGTTAAGGGAGCCCCGGATGACAGGGCATATGGGGATACAGCTCTTCGTAAGGCTCGACACGAATAAGCGTCCGGATTCAGATCGTCATACCGGCGAAAACCGGTATCCAGGCAATCTTTCTGGATTCCGGTTTTCACCGGAATGACGCGTCAGGTCTATGGTCACTTCATTCTGTGGCGCTGTACTTGGTGTCGAACATCGCTGACCATAAAGGCGATCTCGAGAAGGACAATGCATGGAGGCACAGCAGGACTTCCCTCACTTTTTGCCCGAGCAGGGAGATGACGAATCGCAGCGCTGGGTTCGCGGAAATAGGATAGGAATCATTGGCGGCATGGGTCAGATGGGGCAGCTCTTTGGCAGTTTCTTCGAGGCCCAGGGATATCAAGTAGATCGATTGCTGACCCCAAGGCCGGAAAAGCAATGAAGAAGTCATGAGGACATCGGAGATGGTCCTCTTTGCCGTGCCGCTTCACCAGACGGTGAGCATTATCCGGGACCTCATCCCGTTTGCTCGTCCCGAGCAGTTGCTCATGGATTTGAGCAGCCTCAAGGTTGCTCCGCTCCAAGCCATGTTGTGCTCCCCATCATCTATTGTGGGGCTGCACCCCATGTTCGGAGGAAACATTTCATCCTTTTCGGGCCAAACCATGGTGGCGTGTCCGGTGCGCATTGATCCGCACGCATGGAGCGGTCTGCGCAGACTCTTCGAAAGCCAGGGAATGCGCATCAAGGAATGCACTCCGGAAAAGCACGATCACATGATGAGCATCATTCAGGTGCTGTTTCATGTGACCACCATGTTGACCGGCAGGGTGCTGCGGGAACTGGAAGTGGATGTTCCCGAAACCATGGAATTTACCAGCCCCAGCTATCGACTCGAGATGAACCTTCTCGGCCGGATCTTCGCGCAGAACCCGCTCCTTTACTCCGCTATTACCCAAATGAATCCATTCTCGCAGGACGTTCTCGATCACCTGGAGGCCGGCCTGAAACGTTATAAAGAATGGTATCGCGCTGCCGACCTGTCGGCCTTCGTGAGTGACTTTGAAAGGAGTGCCGGACATTTGGGAGATTTTTGCAGGGTCGCCTTCGAGGAGAGCTCGACGCTCTTGGAGTTTTCCGTCGATCGAGTCAGAAGGGTAGGGGTCTAAGGCGCCTGCACCGATTGAGGGACGTTGATTCTTTCCAGACACTCTTTTAGACAATGTTCACAATCGGAGGTCTGGGAACCCTTTTGACAATATCGAGCAAAGGCGCTCAACCAATCCAGGCCGGTGCGAGGACACATTTTAATAAATTCGAGAAACTGAACCAGGCGATCGACAGCCATGGGGTCAATGGCATGTTCAATTCGGCAGGCGTTGGCCTCGGCCTCTTCCGGATCCAGCTGCAACGCCGCGATGAAGAATTCTCTCAGCGTTTCGTGACGGCGAATGACATCGCGGGCGACGGTACGCCCGGCGGAGGTCAAGGTGATGTAGCTGTAGGGGCTGTAGTTGATCAGTCCCCGACCTGCCAGGGCCTTGAGCGCTCCGGTTACCGAAGCGCGCTGCACACTCATCTGATCGGCAATGTCCTTGGCCCGGGCGACACGGTTGGACCCCTCCAGATGGTAGATGACCTCAAGATAATCTTCTAAGCTGGCGGAAAGTCCTTCCTGGGGATCATCGATCATAACCGCTGCCTTTTTCCTTGTTGGGATGCTTCCGGCCCACCTTATCCACTTCATCACCGTGCGTCAAGGTGCAACTCGGACAGCTCGGGCAGGGTAAGCGTTCGTCCAAAAATATCTTGCTCTCATTTCGATCCTGTTTCAAACCACGAAGGACACGAAGATCACGAAGAAATAACTTCTGCTCTTTTGTGTCTATCGTGTCTCTGAGTATTCCGTGTTATCTGTGCAAGCCGTGTAATCCGTGGTGAAAGATGCTCTGTTGTTCTTGGACAAGTCCTAAGCTTGCTCATCCCAGGACACATTCCTCACCTTTGCGTCCTCGACGAAAACCCTGCTTTTGATGAACTCAAAGGGGGGCTGATCAAGGTCCTCGGAAATGTCCCCGTTCCCGCAAGCGTGGCGATGTTACAGAGGCTTGTCGAACACGAGAATATCTACGTGGTTAAATGGGTCGCGGAGGCTTTGGAGCATTTCGAGGGCCCGCAAAACCAGCCCTTTCTTGAGAGGGCGAAAGAACGCCTGGCTTCCGCGGAGAGAGTCGCCGGGGCGTTCCCGGAGGTTCTGGGGAACCTTATCAAATAGGTTTTGGGGTCCGAACAAACTCCTGAATGCCCAATTCCTCCGCGCGCGAGGCCACTCTTTCAACGATCGCGAAATCCATCACGATATCGTCCGGCCACGGCCGATGGTGATCGTCTTCGGGTCCTTTCCTGGTGGCATCGATGACCATGCGGCCGGCTTGCCTGATCACATCGCGCTTGGGATCCACATTGTTAAAAACCTTCCATAACACCAGGGACGCATCCGCAAGATCGATCGCGGCATCGTAGAGGATTGCTATGGAAAAAGGCTTCAGAGCATCATGGCTCAGGAGCTTTTCGGCCACATTGCGACCGGTGTGGCTCCCATCCTTTTGAAAATTGACGAGCAGCAGCGGGTTCCTGACCTTTAATCGGGGAACATGGAACGCTGCCAGCAGCGGTGAAATCTCCTGCAACGCCTGGTGGATGAGCGTCGAGGCGGGAAGGGGCAACGGCCCGCTCGGATGGCGGCGAACCTTCTCGTCGGCCAGGCGGCTCGTGGCGTCAATGCCGAGCTTTTCCCCAAAGAGAGGATCGGGAGCGCTGTGGTCGAGAACGTCGAGAACGCCTTCCGTCACATAGAGATCTGATTCCAGGTCAACTTCGTTCAAAAGGGTCTCAAGAACACCCTCGGGTTTGCTCAAATCCACCTTGGTATCCACGACGACCAGCGCCTTGCAGAAGCTCATCTGGCCCTGTCCCCACAAGGCGCTCATCACCCGCCGGGCATGCCCGGCGTATTCCTTTTCAATGGCAATGACCGTGATGTTGTGAAAAACTCCTTCCCACGGCATCCAGAAATCACGAATCTCGGGCAGAACGGCATTGAGAAGCGGCAGAAAAATCCTCTCGGTGGCTTTGGCAAGATAACAATCCTCCATTGGCGGGCGTCCGACAAGGGTTGCCGCATACACCGGATGCTTTCGGTGGGTTATTGCCGGTAACGTGGAAGACCGGATATTCGCCGACCAACGAATAATACCCGGTGTGGTCCCCGAACGGCCCTTCGAGGCGCAGTTCATCCGGATCGACATAGCCCTCGAGGATGAATTCGGCCTCCGCCGGGACCTCCAGGTCTACCGTGACGCATCTCACCATGGGGACCGGTTTTCGGCGGATGAAGCCGGCCAGGATCATTTCGTCAATGCCCCGGGGCAGGGGTGCGGTGGCGGCGTAGGTCGTTGCCGGATCGGTTCCGATGGCGACGGCAACCGGCATGCGTTTGCCCCTTTTACGATATTCCTGAAAATAGTGCGAACCGTCCTTGTGGATGTGCCAATGCATGCCCGTGGTGCAGCGGTCAAAAACCTGCAGCCGATACATGCCGGCGTTGCGCCGGCGCGTTTCGAGGCTGCGCGTGATCACCACCGGCAGGGTAATGAAGGGACCACCATCCTGAGGCCAACATTTGAGCACGGGCAACTGCGCGAGGTCGACCTGCTCCCCGAGCAGCCACCACCTCCTGACACGGGGCGCGTTTTACCGTTCTGGGCAGGAAGCGCAGCAGGTCCAAACCCAGAGGAAGCAATCGCAGTCCATCCTTCAGTGACTTGGGTGGTTCCATGCCGACGAAACGGCGCACGCGCGCGGCCAAAGTATCCAGGTCCGGGACCCCCAGCGCCATGCAGATTCGCCGCTCACTGCCGAAGGCATTGGTCAGAACCGGAAAAGGCGAAGCGACGACACGTTCGAACAAGAGCGCTTTGCCGCCGCCGGGGCCTTTTGAGGCCAGATCGGTAATCTGTGAGATTTCCAGGTCTCGAGAGACAGGGGCCTTGACCCGACACAGTTCGCCCGCCTTCTCCAGGGCGGCGATAAATTCCTGGAGATTTCGATAACAATACGGCTGGCGCATCGCGGATCTCCTCCTTTTCAAGCCATCCAGGTGTCCAGAAGAACTGCGAAAAAAAGAAGCAGGGAAACAGCGCTGTTGATATGGAAAAACGCAAAGTTGACCTTGTCCAGCTGGTCGGGTCGAACGAGTTTGTGTTCAAGGAGCAGCAGTGCACTGATCAAGCCCAAAATCCCCAGATAAACGGGACCAAGATGAAAGACGAAAGAGACGAGAAGGAGGAACAGAAAAGTGAAGCCGTGAAGGATTGCGGAAACCTTGAGCGCCCGCTCCACATCCCAACATGCCGGGAGGGAAAATAACTTCTCTTCGCGGTCGAATTCGATATCTTGACAGGCATAGAGAATATCGAAGCCGGCAATATAGGTCATGAGGGCCAGCGAAAGCGGCAATATGCGCATGTCCCACTCGCCCGTGCTCGCGATCCAGGCCCCGGCAGGAGCCAGACCAATGGCAAAGCCGAGAACGAGATGGGAGAAGGGGGTGAAACGCTTCGTGCAGGAATAGAAAAAGAGCACCAGCAGCACGGGAAAGGAAAGCACCAGGCAAAGGCGCCCGAGCATGCCGGCACTGAAAATGAACACGGTTGAGGAAATGATGACAAAGATGAGAACGGACTTCTTGTCGATTTGACCCGCCGCCAGTGGACGGTCGGCAGTGCGAGGATTACGGCGATCGTATTCGTAATCGATGATAGCGATTGAATCCCATCGCCGCAGAACGTGCCGAAGCCATGGCCACCAAAATCCAGAAGAGAACAGAGGGCCCGATCGGGTGCTCCCGATAGGCCAGCAGCATCGCTGCGAGGGCAAAAGGGAGGGCGAAAACGGTGTGGCTGAACTTGATCAAGCGACCATAAATCAGCACGCGACCATCAATAGCAATACCAAATTCCGAACTCTCTGAAAAAATGCATCCCTGGGCCTGTTTCCCAGCCTTCTTCTAGCCATTATTGCCGATTTGTATTAGCATAACTTCTGCGGCAAGGAAAGATGACAGGAAGGGGGTTGGCTCTTGGCTGTTTAGCTCTTGGCTGTTAGCGCTTGGGGGGATGGCTGGGGGCTCTCAGTTCCTGGTGCAAAGGCGAGATTTCCACAGGGGGCCTTGGATTGTGGGGCAGGCTTTCCAGCCTGCCTTTTGGCGGGCTCGGCATGGCAGGCTGGAAAGCCTGCCCCACACGGTTTGACGCTCTGCCAAAGTATTGTTATGGTAATAATTCTAAGTTGTACAGCACCGCAGAATAGAGTGTCCAGTACCCCCGGGCATCATTCCCGCATGCTTTTAGCGGGAATCCAGAGAATTTGCCCACCCTGGATTCCCGCCAGAAACACGCGGGAATGACGTCTCGAATTCGGACACTTATTTATGCGGAGGTATACTAAGTTCATGGTTCACGGGTCCGGAGACGGTGGAGCAGGATGAGTGAGGTTCAAAAGGGCGCGGAGATCGAACTGCTTGTGGAAAAGCTCGCCTTCGGGGGAAAGGCCCTGGCGCGGCGGGATGGTCTGGTCGTCTTTATGGACCATGCCCTTCCGGAAGAACGGGTGCGGGTCAGGATCACCAAGAAGAGACGGCAATTTGCCGAAGGGTATGTTCAGGAACGGCTCTCGCCGTCTCCTCATTACGTGGAGCCCGTTTGCCCTCATTTTGGTGTCTGTGGGGGCTGCAGCTGGCAGGACCTGCAATATGAGGAGCAGCTCCGGTGGAAACGCCTCCACGTCATGGAGTCGCTCGAACACCTTGCCGGAGTGAGTGAAGCCACGGTGCAACCGGCTGTCCCTTCACCCGACGTGATCTGGTACCGGAACAAGATGGAGTTTACCTTCTCCAACCGGTCCTGGATTGAGCGCCTGGATCCGGATGCGGCGAAGCTCCCTCGGTCGGAACCCCTGGCCCTTGGCCTCCATGCTCGAAGGTCCTTCGACGCGGCGCTCAATATTGACCGATGTTTCCTGGCATCACCACAGGCTGTTGAGGTCTTGAAAGAAGTGCGGGAGTGGTGTCGGGAGACTTCCCTTCCCGCCTATAACACCAGGGACCATCAGGGATTCTGGCGTTTCCTGGTGATTCGCGAAGGGAAGCGCACCAATCAATTTCTTGTCCATCTCCTCACTTCGAGTCAGGGGGACAACGGAACCGTAGCGGAACGTCTGGCCAACCATCTCCGCGCCCGGTTTCCCTACCTTACGACCTTTGTGCACTCCATCACCGACAGCAAGGCGCAGGTTGCCGCCGGCGGCCATAGCCGATGTTTGATTGGTCCCGGCACCATCGAGGATCGCATAGGGCATCTGCAATTCAGGATTTCTCCCCACTCATTTTTTCAGACCAATACCCTCGCTGCCGAACAGCTCTACGAAGCCATCCTCCAACTTGGACAATTTACCGGGAAAGAAGCGGTCTGGGACCTTTATTGCGGCACCGGCAGCATTGCTCTTTTCATTGCCGGGCATGTGCGGCACGTTCTGGGGTTTGAAGTGAGCGAGGAAGCCATCGAAGACGCTCGCGAAAACTGCACCCTCAATGGGGTCGACAATTGTTCGTTTGTATCCGGAGACCTCAAGGATGTCATCCGGAGGGTCAGAGAGTCTGCACCCGACCATGGTTCTCCGGATGTGGTGATCACGGACCCGCCCCGCGCCGGCATGCATCCGCATGTTCTAAACGCGCTGATCGAGATTGCCCCGCCCTCCATCATCGCCGTATCCTGCAACCCTGCGACCCTCGCAAGGGACCTTGTGGTGCTTCTCGAACACTACCACCTTGAATCCGTGCAACCGTTTGATCTCTTTCCGCATACGCCGCATATCGAATGCCTGGTCAAGCTGAAGAAAAAGTGACAGGTGCAGCCCATGATACCGCATAGCAGGCCATGGCGACCGTCCTTCCGGAGGACCATTCCAATCCTCGTCCGTCCTGCTTCTTCCGCTCTTGCTGGTCGGTTACTTTGTCTATCTTTATGCGGAAGTCAGGCAGCGGTTTGAATCGCGACGATGGAGCATTCCTTCGCGGGTTTTTTCCACAACGGTCCCGCTTTATCCCGGTCAGTCCCTCTCCATCTCCCAGATGAAACAGCTTCTGGAAGAGCGGCGCTATAAGGAGGCCGTCAAAGAACCGCTGCAGGCCGGCGAATATAAATTAGGCCGAGACAACTGTGTTGCTTATCTGCGCCAATTTCGCTTCCCTGGCCACGCTCTCCCCGCGCAACGCATCGAATTTGCCTTTCAGCAAAACACGCTGGTAAGGATCAGGAGTGGTCAAACGGAACTGCCCTTTCTCGAACTGGAGCCTCTTGAAATCGCCCGGCTCTTTGGCCCGGAACGAAAGAGCCGGTTGCTCATCAACATCAAACAAGCCCCTGCTTGCCTCACTGACGCGGTTTTGGCCATCGAGGACCATCGTTTCTATGAACATCGCGGGGTCGATTGGTTTGGAACCATGCGCGCCTTGTACACGGACCTCATCGCTCGGCGGGTTGTCCAGGGCGGTTCCACGATCACGCAGCAACTGGTGAAGAACTACTTTCTGGAACCGGAGCGCACCTTCAAACGTAAGCTCCAAGAGGCTTCCATGGCGGTTGTTCTCGAGGCCCTTTATGAAAAGGATGCCATCCTCGAGATGTATATGAACGAGATCTACATGGGCCAAAAAGGCAGCGTGGCTATCCATGGAATGGGGGAGGCAGCCCTCTATTATTTCGGACGAAATGTTGAAGACCTCACTCTTGCTGAATGCGCCACTCTCGCCGGCATGATTCGAGGGCCCAACGGCTATTCCCCGCTCACTAAGCCCCAGGCTTCGATCGATCGCCGCAATGTCGTTCTTAAACGCATGCTCGATCTCGGCATGATTCCGCCCTCGGAGTATGAAAAGAGTCGCGGAGAGCCCCGAAGAATCGCTGCCGCCAGTCCCCCCAGAGAGCTCGCTCCCTATTTTGTCGATTACGCCACGCAGCAGCTTCATGATCTTTATGATGAAACCAGCCTGGGGTCTGAGGGGTTGACCATATACACCTCTCTCCATCCGGAGATGGCCGTTGCTGCCGACGCTGCTTTGAAGGCGGAACTGTTGCTGCTGGAAAAGGAACGATCCAATCGCCAAAGCACGTCTTCCGAGGCCGCAACGCTTCAAGGCGTTGTCATCGCCCTTCAGCCGAAAACGGGGGACGTACTTGCCTTGGTTGGCGGGAGAGACTACTCGTCAGACGGTGTCAATCGAGCTCTCTCCGCCTATCGTCAGCCAGGGTCCGCAGTCATGCCGTTTGTTTATTTGACCGCTTTGGACCAGTTTACACCAGTCAGTTGGCTGAAGGATGAACCAGTGACCTTTACGGTCAATGGCTCGGATTGGACCCCACGAAATTATGATGGCCGGTATCGCGGTCCGGTCATGTTAAGGGACGCCCTCGATCAATCACTGATGCTGCTACCGTCAATCTTGCGGTCGCGGTGGGGCTGGAGAAGATCATCACGATGATTCACAGTCTGGGCATACAATCGCCGCTCCAACCCGAGCCCTCGATGGTCCTGGGAGACTTCAAAGCAACCCCTCTCGAAATAGCCGGGGCGTATGCTGCTTTGGACAATGATGGACAGAAACCATACCTGCTCGGTGTCAAGGAAGTCTTTACCGAAAGCGGCGAAATCCAGGAACGACGCAACGTTGAAATCGTTCCCGTGACAACTCCCGCCAAGGCTTACCTCATTACCAACATTTTGGAGAAAACAACGCAAAAGGGGACGGCCCGGGATCTCACCGATCTTGGAGTGGATTTTCCCTATGCCGCCAAGAGCGGCACTGCCGGCGACGATCGGGACTCCTGGTTTGTCGGCTATACCACGGATCTCCTCGTCCTCGTATGGCTCGGATACGACGACAACCAGCCTGCGCAACTGCGTGGCTCTCAAGGAGCAGCCCGGATATGGGTGAGATTTCTTAACCAGATTCGGCCCTGGATTCATCCCGAGGAATTTCAGCCGCCGCCGGGGATTTTACAGCGCCTGATCTGCCTTGAGTCAGGACTGCTCGCCACGGCTCGGTGCCGTGAGCAGCGCCTGGAAGCTTTCCTCAGTGAGCAGGTCCCAAAAGAATATTGCCCTCTCCACAATTGAGAGGAATCTGCCCGGCCATTGTATTCACATAGGATGCTTTTCGTGCTATGTGTCTCATCCGGATCGTTTCATAATAGTTCACCTTTGAGCATCTTGTAATCTCGAGAACGGATCGCCAAAACGAGGGAGGGATCTTGATATGGCAACCTATTCGGGCAGTCTCAGAGTTCTGGGCATGGCGGTGATACTTCTGCTTGTCCTGGTTTCGGCCTGCGCTCCTAAAAAGCCTGTTTATATTCCCTCGGAATGGCAGCCGCCACCCCCCACGGTACAAACTCCTGCCCCGGCACCAGTGCCGGCACCGGCACCGAAACAAACACCTATCCTCAAGCCGCCGCCCGCGATCAAAGAAAGCGATATCGCCGCCCCCGCAGAGGTCCCGTCCAAGCCGCCCGAGAAGAAACCTGCGCCGCCGCCGCCGCAGCAGGTTGCCTCGATGCACCTGGTAGATCAGGCAAAAGCATCCCTGGCGCAGGGTAAAGCCGACCCGGCAATTCCCCTCCTTGAAAAGGCCATCCAGGTTGATGTCCATAACGGTGAAGCCTTTTTCAACCTGGCAAAGGCATGGCGCATGAAGGGATCTCGTCAGAAGGCCCTCCAGTTCAGCCAAAAAGCCGAAGTCCTCTTCCAGAACGATGCGGGAAAGTTGAAACAGGTCTATCTGTTTGAGGCCGACCTGTATAAAGAGATGGGAGATGCAGCGAAAATGGATTCATACCGCCAGAAGGCGGCAAAGCTGAAATGAGCGGGGAAACGTCGGGTAATTGATGGATTTTGCTGAAAAAGGTGGATCGATGGCTGATTGCGCCGGCAAAAAACACCCGGATTCTTCCCTGGGGGCTCGAGGGTATCGGCCGTTCTTACTGGTTATCCTATTTTTCTCACTCTACCTCGTCTACCTGATCCTCGGCCCATTCATGGACACGCTCATCTTTTCCATCGTTTTTGCTTCCCTTTTCTATCCGCTGCAGGTTTATCTTGTGCGCATTTATCGCGGAAGAAGCAGCCTCGCGGCCCTGACGATTATCTTCATCATCACCTTTCTGCTGGTCATTCCCATATTTGTATTTGTCTCAGCACTGGTAAGCCAGGGCCTGGATTCGGTTTCCAGGGTCCATGAGTGGCTGAGGGCCGGCAATCTCGATAAAATTACCGAAGACCCTCGAATTCTTGCCTACAGTGAGAGGTTCACTGAACGCTTCGGGTTCCTGGAACTGAAGAAACTGGACGTCGTCAGCAATCTCCTGGAGTTCAGCAAAAATCTTGGGCAATTTCTTCTGAGCAAGGGGGCGACCCTGCTCGGAAATGTGGCAAGCCTTGTCACCCATTTCTTCATCATGATCTTTGTCGTTTTCTACCTTGTTCGGGACGGCTATGAAATGCTGCAGAAGGGGAGGTCTTTCTCACCCCTGCGAAAAGAGCAGGAAGAGGAACTCCTGCACGGGATTCGTGCGGTCGCTAAATCGGTTCTGCTGGGGACGTTTTTTACCGCCCTGTGCCAGGGCCTGGTGGGCGGCGTTGGCCTCTCCATTGTCGGGGTCCCCGGCCTCTTCTGGGGCACCGTAATGGGTTTTGCCTCCCTTATCCCGATCGTGGGCACCGCTCTCATCTGGATTCCCGCTGCGGTCTATCTCATTATCCTGGGAAACCTCAAGTCGGCCCTGTTTTTGGCGCTGTGGTCCATTTTCCTCTGCGGATCGATTGACAATTTCCTTCGGCCGTTCCTGATGCGGGGCGAAGGCAGGATGTCCCCCTTCTACATTTTCCTGGCCATCATCGGGGGAGTCCAATACTTTGGGCTCGTGGGAATCCTTTACGGTCCGCTGATCCTGAGCTTTGCCATGATCATGCTTTACCTTTACGGGGTCGAATACCGGGGCGATCTCCTTTCAGAAAGTAAAACGGTTGAGCCGGCTTAAAACTCAGGCCTGCCACCAGGGTTTTTTTTGCTTCGTTTTTGGCTGTCCCCGATCACCTGCGGAGTCATGCAGATCGTCAGCGGCGCCCCGAGGTTCCTTCTGCCTCCTCATCTCCAGCGCACGAACCCTTTCTCCCAGGAGCTCAACGTCTCGTTCGAGCCTTCGAATAGACTCCTCTTTTGCCAGCAGCATGCCCTTGAACTCCAAGAAGAATTGGTTCTGCTTGCGAAGTTCGCCCAGTTCGAGGAGCATTTGCTCATAGCGCTCCCTGACTCAGGGTCACGGTGTCTCCAACCTGTCCCATCCCGGGACCTTTCCCAACCCCTCCCGATGGACGTCCCTGTCCTAAAGATGGATCGCTCGCCAGGGCCTTTACTTCAGCCAGCAGAAGCAGTGTCCTTGTCTCTTTCTTAATCTTGGTAAGACGCCCCTTGGCGAGGTAGCGCTGGACGGACTTGGGCGATACGCCAAGGATCTGCGCAGCGGTCTTGATGGTGATCTGTTGTTCTGTCCCTTGTCCCTTCATCACATTCCCTCCCAGTTGGGACATATTATCGCCGCCTTTTCCACATGAACAAAGCAAAAAATAGGTATAGAATGACGTTTAAAGCAATCGCTGGAAAGCGGCGAAGCAACCGCTAAGGGGGCGTCCAAAAATGAAAGGCCTTCTTTTATCACGAAGAACACGAAGCAACACGAAGTGATTTCTTCGTGCTCTTCGTGATCTTCGTGGTTCGAAAAAGGGCTGAAATGATTGCAAGTTGTTTTTGGACAGTATCTAACCTGAGCGGTTAGGAAGGCATGAAGATAATTCGCGGAGATCCGGCAACGTGTATTTGACTTCATTCATCCATCGTGACGAACTTTTTGACATTGCCGAACGCTGGTTCTGCGGTCATTTGCATCCCGACGACGGCTTGCGCCTGACCCACATCCTGATCTGCGACGGCTTCGTTCTTGGAGAAACCCTGGAATGGCTGACAAAGAACCTCCTGGCGAGAATCCATCATAAGCCCATCGAACAAAGACGGATCCGCGTCAAAGGCGAATTGAGGGAGATCCTCTGTCGCGGCAGCAGGGTAATAACAGAGCGGGAGCTGGAGCTTTTTTCCCAGTATCGGCTGAACCCGGATTTTTACTACCGGGAGACGCCCGTCAACGGCGTCATGTGCCTTGATGACGAAGGGCAGCTCCTGGGTCTGTACCGCATCAAGAGGGCCAGGAGGATCGCCGAAAAAGCGAATCGTAAGATCGCCAACTGGATCTTTGGCGTGGTGCAGAGCAAAGCGAAGCAAATGGCGGCAGAGCGGGCAAGCAGGTTCGGGGTCCCGCTGGAATGCCTTCTCACTCCCGAACCTGAGATGGCTCGTGAATTTATCGAGGCGGAAAAGGCGATTGCTCAGAGCTTCAGTGAAGGGGGTGTCAAGTTCGATCGCGAGGCGTTGACGATCCATGATGTGGGAGGCATCAAGATCGTCGCGGGTGATGACCGGTTAGCGGCCCTCGAAGAAGCCCTGCACAACGATCCAAACCTCCGGGTTTCCGCCAAAGAGAGTTACCATGGCTCCTTCCGCGCCAGGAGCTTGATCCTGGAGTCCTCCTGGGATGCGGAAAAGACCTTTCGGAAGTACAGGGAAGGCCGGTGCTGGCAACGATACCTGCATCGCGGTATCCCTGAAAATGAGTTGCGGAAGGGACTGGAATCACTGCTAAAGAATCCCAAATCAACGATAAACGTGGAGTTGATCCTTTCGAACTTTCCGGACTTGGTGGAATCCGAGCTTGGAAACAGCATTCACGAGGAGCGCATCGTCGCCCAAAGGGACAGCAGGATGTATCAGGGTTATATACCGATGAATGTTGAATTCCTGGTCGAATATCTCTTTGCCGTAGGGTTCAGCCCGGAGGTGCACATCGAACATCTCCCCATCAGATTGTGGGGAAGATACCTCCCCGACACTCTGATCTCATATGTTCGCACCCTATACCATCTTCCCCCACAAGACCTCTTCTGCTGAAGGTCCTCGAGCTCAGTGTCCATCCGGAAACTGCATCTTGTTGGAGTTCGGACTGTAGGGGAGGGGTTTACCCCCTCCTGAAATGTGCCGGACGTCATTCCGCATGCTCTTCGGGCGGGCATAAAGCCCGCCCCTACGCAACAGATGGGATTCCGTTATGGAGACGAGCTAAGGCGTGCAGGTTTTGCCCATCGAGGTGGTGTTTCAGCGTAAGCAGACGCAGCCCGGTTGGTTGCTCCTTTTTACTCTTTCCTCACCCTCACTCCTCACCTCTTACTCCTTACTGCCTACTCCTTACTGCCTACTCCTTACTGCCACTTCCTTACTCCTTACTCTCCGCCGTTACCACCGCAGGAGGGTTGATGCCCAGGTGAAGCCTGAACCAAAGGCCACAAGAAGCAAAAGGTCTCCTTTCTGCAATTTTCCAGCCCGATAGGTTTGGTCCAGCAGTAAGGGGATTGATGCGGCGGTGGTATTGCCATATTTCTGGATATTATTCAGGAACTTTTCCGGAGCGAATCCAAGGCGTTCCGCAACGAGTTGGTTGATTCTCATGTTGGCCTGGTGAGGGATAATGTACTTGATCTCCTCCGGCCTGCACATTGCACCGGTCAAGGGCATTGGTCACCAGCTCGGCCATGCGGGTCACGGCATGTTTGAAGACGGTTTTTCCATCCATGTGCGGCCAGATCTCTCCCGTCTCGATGCTCTCATGGGTGAGATAGGGTTTCCGGGAAATATTCCAAACGTCCATGTGAAGTGCCTTGGCGAACCTGCCGTCGGCGTGGAGTTCCGAGTAGAGGACGCCGCGCTCTTCCCCGGAAGAGGGAGCGAGCACCACTGCGGCGGCGCCATCCCCGAAAAGCACGGCGACATCTCGTCCCTCATCGGAAAAATTGAGGGCGTTCGAGTGGAGTTCCGACCCGACCACCAGGATATGGCGGTACATTCCCGTGCGGATAAAGGCGTCACCTATCGCCAGACCGTAGAGAAAACCCGTGCACTGATTGCGCACATCCAGGCAGCCAATGGATGGCACCCCGAGTTTGGCTTGCAGGAAACAGCCCGTCCCGGGAAAATGGTGATCGGGGCTGATGGTGGCGAAGATGATAAAATCCAGGTCCGAGGGTTCCAGATTGGCATCGGCGAGAGCGTTTCTGGTCGCTTCCAGCGCCAGATCCGAGCAATACACCCCCTCCTCCGCAAACCGCCGTTCTTCTATGCCGCTTCGTGTTCGAATCCACTCATCACTCGTTGTCATCAAACCGGCAAGGTCCTCATTGCTGACCACTCGCGGCGGCACAAAGCTGCCAATGCCGGCAATCACGCTGCGTGTCATCGAATCCTCCTTAACTTTATTCCTGGCGTGGGCAAACCCGCTTTCATCAGGGATTGAAAGACTCCTCTCTCTATACCAGCATCACCCAAAAGTCACTCTCAATCCGCCCTGCAACTCTTTCAAGAGGCTCTCAATTCATTCATGTCACGAACTTATCGAAGCGAGGAAAAAGGGCGCAAGCTGCGTCGCTATGACAAAGTGCGCTTTCCGGACGGCGCCCCGCGCCGGTGGCGGAAAACGCACATGACGCGCCCGCTGCGTCATGCGAACCGGCGCGGATGCAACCCGTGTGTTGAGGGGCATGGATGTTGAGGCAGCTCTCTGGCCGCCCGGCAACCATCAGCCACACGTCTACTATTGGTAAAGAAAGGGATGGTGCGCCAAGAACAACTACGGGACCGGTCAAAAGAGGGTGTCGGTATCTCGCATTCCAGGCAAAACCCTGACAACCTTAATACCGCCCTCAATCGGCAGGTAAAAAATCAGATAATTGCCGGTCTGCCACGCCTATTCATCCAGCCTGTTTACGCTGGGGCGATAGTGCCGCGTTGTGAATGGCTGGAACCCAAAGACCGATTGCCGTTCGAGCAGATGCTCGCGACGAGTCTCCGCACGCTGGCCGCAATCTTTCCAGGCTTCAGGCGGCACCTTCAATTGCGTGGCCACCAGGCGCAGCAAAGGTGCGAACGGCTCAGCATCCACAGCGAGCATCATGCCAGGATAGCGCATGTAGCAAAGCTGCACCGCGAAGCCCAGCCGGTTCGCTAGCCCGCGATGTTGCCGGATGATGGAAAGATCGGTATCGCGGTACACGGAACCAAGACTTCTGCATTCTCGAAAATGGTTCTTGAAATACTATTGTCGATTGATTACTGTTTCAATGAGTTTTGATAAAAGGAGATGCTCGTGGGACAATTTGACCGTATCACCCAACAGCCCGATGTGATGGGCGGCAAGGCGTGCATCCGTGGCATGCGGGTTACAGTGGGAATGATCGTCGGCCAGATCGGGACGGGTCACAACATCGAGGAAATTCTCTCTGACTACCCGTATCTGGAACGCGAGGATATCATGCAGGCACTGCGCTATGCGGCGTGGCGAACTGAAGAGCGCGAAGTCGAGTTGGCCAGGGCATGAAGCTGCTGATCGATATGAACCTGTCCCCACGCTGGGTATACTCGGGGATGCGGGTTTCGAGGCGACCCACTGGTCGACGCTTGGAAGGAGCAACGCGTCTGACACTGAGATCATGGCCTTCGCCAAAGCCAACGACTATGTGGTTCTCACCCACGATCTGGAGTTCGGCGCGATCCTTGCCGCCACACACGGCGACAAACCTAGCGTCGTTCAAATCCGCTCGGAGGATGTCAGCCCAGATGTGATTGGCAAGTCGATTATCGTTGCCTTAAGGCAGATGACAGCCGAGTTGGAGGAAGGGGCCCTGGTCACTCTTGATCCAAACCGGCCGCGTTTGCGCGTGCTGCCGTTGTCATTGAGAGAGTGAAAAGATACGATCCAACCCCATAGCGGTAGACACAATGCAAATGCCGAGCACTTTCGACACCGCAAAATTTCCCGAATGCCCAGCTTCGAGGCTGTGGACACGGTTGTTATCATGTTGATTGGTTATGCACGCGTCTCAACGCAAGATCAGAATCTGGATCTCCAGCGAGAGGCGTTGAACAAGGCCGGATGCAAGAAAGTCTTTGAAGACAAAGCCAGTGGTACGCGCTCCGAGCGACCCGCACTAATCAAGGCTCTGGAAATGCTGCGCGAGGGCGACACCCTCGTCGTCTGGAAACTGGATCGCCTGGGCCGCAGCGTCAAGCAACTAGTCGATCTGGTCGGCGAACTGCACAAGCAAGGCATCCAGTTCAAGAGCCTCACCGACGCCATCGACACTGGCACCCCTTCAGGCCGGTTCTTCTTCCACGTCATGGGCAGCCTCGCCGAAATGGAGCGCGAGTTGACGGTCGAGCGCACTCGTGCCGGGCTGGAAGTCGCGCGTCAGCTTGGTCGCAAGGGTGGTCGCAAGCCAAAGATGACAAACGGCAAGATCGAGTCGGCTAAGAAGCTGCTGGCCAGTGGCGTCCCGCCCAGAGACGTAGCCAAGAACCTCGGCGTATCCATTCCTACGCTCTACCGCTGGGTTCCGGCCTCGGCGCACGCTTAGCGTACTTTGTAATCCGTTTTCTGAGACGACCCGTAAAACAAGCACCATTAAATTACATTTTGATGGAAAGGGCTGTTCAACGGTGGGAAAGAAATCAAGACTAAAGAAGGATGCATCTGGCAAACCAAAATCTGTCCCACCTGATAACCAAGTCCGTTGTGGTTTATGCTGGAAGATCGGAAATCTAATAAGAACGGAATGCTGCGGACAATGGATTTGCAATGACGAACATAAATACGTTCTCTTCTCGTATGCTCGCAACAGCTGCTACCGCAATCATGCGCGATATACCTTATGTGGCTATCATCACAATGAAGGACATTCCGGTGATTGGAAGGATTGCTCTGACTGCCGTGAGGCATTTCCGACGGAGTTATACGTTTATCGCGGAACGAACGAATATAATTTCGAGAAGCTTCCTGATGTCCCCGATTTTGAACCCACAAAATGTATCAGGTGCGGAATCACGATCAGACTTGGTGAAGATGGTTTCAGTGTCGGCCTTGAAGGGTATAAGTGTGAGAACTGCACGCGCAAGGCGTTTCCTGACCTCTGAGGGATATCCTTGTAAGGAATGACTTTTCGGGCCAATGAAAGATATGGAAGAAATTGATCTAATGCCAGTGTCATCATCCTCAAGCAGCACAAGGTACGAAACATTAACACCACCCAAGCGAGCCTATGGCCTCAGGTGGATCGCCTTTACGCTGATGCTGTTCGTTCTTATTGCCTTGGAAGTCCACTTTGCCCCTGATCGTGCGAATGTTGGGATACCCCCTACTTGCCAGACTCCAAAGCCGCGAATGGTTTGCCGCATCTGGCAGGAATCCTGGCGCGTCCCATCCGCTGGGACCTGGCCTATGAACAGTATGATGAAATGGTCCAACATGTGGTGGCCGTCGCGGAAGCTACAGGGCCGACCGAGTCCATTCTGTGGCGATTTAATTCCCGTAATCGCTCCAATCCTTTGTACAAGGCGTTCATCGAACTTGGCAAAGCCCTCAAGACCATTCATTTATGCCGCGAAATCACCTCGCCAAGCCTCCGTCATGAAAGGCATGAGGTCCTGAATGTGGTTGAGAATTTCAACGCGGAAAATGAATTCATCTGCTACGACCGCCAAAGCGAACTCCAAACCAACAATCCCGAAATGCAACAATTGAGCATTCTCTGTCTCCACCTGTTGCAGAATGCCGTTATTTTGGTCAATACCCTCATGGTGGAACGGGTCTTTGAGTATGAAGCTTTTGGGGAGCGGATGACAAAAGAGGATTTCCGGGCGCTTACGCCGCTATTTACTTCGAATATCAACCCCTATGGCGTTTCTAGGCTTGATTTCGACAAACCATCCTTTCTCGTGGCAGCCTAACCGTGCCGCGAATATTTAAACTAGAAGCTTGCCCAACATGGGAAAATCAGAAAAATGCAATTTTTAATGGATTCTTGTTGCCCCAAATAGCAGCTATTTTTCTGTTGGTCCTGCAGGACGAAACGAGCGTTCTTAATTGCGGAGCTCGCCGGTCGAGGAGATATATTTACCTGATCGAGGCTAAAAACATCCTGGTGTTTAGATGAGCGGTTGCTGGTTTTGGCCCTTTCCGGAAAAGGTCGTGAGGGCAGGCGCTGGGGACGTCCTTTAGAAAGCCTTGCAGATTGCCGAAAATTCTATTTGAGTGATGTCGGTGTAAAAGGTAGTCGAGTTTGGCGTAATGGCACTTGAAGTCGTACACCTGGCCGTGAAGGAGGCGCGCTTCAATAAAGGCTTTTCGTAAATCATAATTGGCCATAAGGGCGGTCCGAGTCTTTAAGATTGGGAGGTATTCTTTGAAATCCTTAAGCCATTTGGCAACGGTTTGGTGGCGGACAGCGATGCCGTAGGTTCCGGTCACTATTTTGGCTGCCTCTTGCATTGAGTAAAAGCGATTGTAAAGGGTGACGGCATCCTGGATGACCTTGAGCGGGTAGGAGTGATGCTTGTTGATGAGCGGGGTGAATTTCCGCTTGCAGCAGCGGCAAAAGTATAGTTGGACTTGCTCATATTTTTTCCGGCGCTGTCCCTTCTTAATGAGTTGCCTCGATGAGCAATAGGGGCAAGCGATGACTGGCTTGGTTTCGGCCAGGGCAGGGGAGCGAAGTTCTCTTTTGGGGCCCGCCAGGCGTAAATGTTTCATGGGGTGTTTAGTTGAATATCATCTTGCATTGTGCCCGGGCTTTTTTTGTTTGTCCAATTTACGGGACCTGGCCGTCAAAAATTCGGAACGCGAGCATCAAAAATGCGGGACTTTTGGCGGAAAAAGTCCCGGATATTTACGGCCCGGATTGGCTGGGACGGTAGGCTGGGGAGAATCGGGTAGCGAGGGTAAATAAGCCGTTGGGAGTTGGGCAGGTCTCGGATTTTTGATCGGTGAAGCCGGTGGGCTGGCGTAATAGACAAGTCAAACAAGAGAAAAGGAATTGACTATGAAAGACATGCTCGGTGTATTAATTCGTAAGATTGTGGATCTCCCTCTGGAAATGCTCGGGGTACTCTGCGATCTGAATGAGAAGTTGTCGGGCGAAGCGGGCCAGGAATGGCTTGCTGAACTGAAAAAGTTTCTCCGCAAGGAGAATTGCTGGACGGGTGTTGTCACAAAACCTATTCTGCGGCTCATCTCCGGCGATTACTCGCTCACCGTCGATGCTGTTGGCGGAACCGAAAACTTGGCGAATGCGAAAGACGTCTTTACCGGTGACATCGACCCGGAGTTCAAAAAAGACGCCGATGAAATCGGCAATCCAACGGCTGAAACTCCTGTCGGTGTCCACGAGATGATCAGAGGATGCGACTTTTTCGCAAATGTTCGACGAACTGAATACTGATGTGAGGAAACTCTGCTTCACACAGGCCCAGATAAAGAACTTTGTGAAAAAGTATCGCAACTGGCTTCGGGCTGACGGGTACGCAACATTCTTCCTGTTCGAGTCAGAGGGGAATTTTCTCGTTGCCGATGTGGTCGACTCCGACGGTAAGCTCTCTGTGATCAGGCGCCAACTTAAGGACGACGGCATCTGGGCTGCTGGCTTTCACCGTCGCCTTGTAACTCCACGACTGGCTAAGACTTTGTAGCTTGGTTCTTTTGAACCTGATTCAAATAAAGGCCGACCACAAAGCCGCTCGGATTTTTACGGCCCGGATTGGCTGGGGCGGTAAGGCGGGGAAGCTTGGGGCGGAGAAGGCAAACAAGCCTTGGGGAGCGGTGGCAGGTCTCGGATTGGGGAAGCGTTTTGGTGGCAGGTCTCGGATTTTGGAGGCGTGATGTGCGGGTTGTGGAGAGGTTGCGGCAGCCGCGTTCTGGGATTTTTGAGCCGGTGGGGTGGTTGTATAGATCGGACAGGGGAGAGGAAGCTGAACTGCGGATCTTGCCTGTTGTCTGGAAAAAAGAAGGGAGGCTCCGTTGGGGCCTCCCTTGGGTTAAATAGCGTTCACTGCCACAAAGGCAGAATCCAAAGGGGATCCTGCCTCTCAAAGACTGATTATCCTCTTATAAGGGGTACACCCAACAGTCGTGTCACCAGGGGCCATTTGGATTATTTGAGCGGGAGACGGGTATTCATGTCAAGTTCGAAGCGGCCATAGGGGTTGACATGCTCCCAAATCAATGGCGTCAGAGCACTCAGATCTCTGAGGGTGAGCTTCCCCTCCCAATGCGGTTGTGCGAGCACCTGTTGGAGCATCAGTGTATTGATATAGACCATGCAATTCTGCAACAGATGTAATGCCAGCATGCTCACCTCGTGGTCCTCGCGGCGGTTGCTCGCAAGCTCACCGCGACGAGCGAAGAAGACGAAGTCGTTAGCTCCGTTCCATTGCTCGATGACGTTGAGTCCCTCGTGGATTTCGCGGCGCATCGCTTCGCTGTGGAGGTATCGGCACAGGAAGATCGTCTTGATCGCCTTGCCAAGCTCAGCGAATGCCTTGTACGTCGGGTGCTGAACGTTGTTTCGGGTGAAGCGGCGCAGGATCGCTTCGGTCTCGGCCGTACCCAGGCGCAGTGCCGTTGTGTATTTGACCATCTGGTCGTACTGCTGGCGGATCAATTCCCAATTGATCGGCTTGGTCAGTACCAACTGCAGATGCTTGTAGGCATCTGGTTGTCCGGTATCAGGCCGATACAGCTTCTGAGAATGGATCGCCTTCAGTCGTGGCATGAGCTGAAAACCCAGCAGACGACAGAACGCGAAGGCAACCGTGCTCTGACCGTGAGAATCGACGTATTGTCGATCAATCTCCATCTCGGTGCAGTGGTGAACCACGCCCTCGATCATCGACGCAACCTCGGAGGATGACGGCGATTTGAGTTGGGAATGAATGCACAGCGATTTTCGTTCGACGTGCCAGTAGATCATGATGCCGCGGCCGCCATAACGGACGTGCCACTGCGTCGTCAGGTTCTGGTCCCAGGCAGCCGAAGTGCTTGGAATCGGATGCGCAGGCGGTCGTGCCGTTGCCCCAGATGGCCGGGTCGCGGGCATGCAGCGTGCCGTTGGTCACGATGGCGATGGCCCGACGCAGTGCGTCGACGCTGATATAGCGATGCCGCACATAGGCCAGATCCTTGTAGGTCATGCCTGACTGATGGCCGGCCATGCGTTGCAGGCCGGCATTGGTACCGAGGCCATGCAGGCAGAGCAATAGACGTGGCTGCAGGACAGAACGATCCAATGTCTCGTAGGCCGTCGGACTCTTCAGCGCATCGGTGAAGCTCAGACGCAGATCGGCCTCCTTGACCATGTCGAGCAAGCTCGTCATCGGCCATGTGGCGGTGATCTCGGCCTTGAGCGCGGTAAGATTGGACGGTTCCGGCTGAGCATCGAGCGGCTGCCAGAGTGATCCAGGCACCGCGCTTGTTACTGATCCGGACATAAGGGTTGTTCGGCAGACCGGCATCGAGACTCTGCAAGCACTTCACGCATCTCGGCCTGTAGATCGGCGATGAAGCGTTCAGCATCAAGTGGCAGATTCAGCGCCTGATAATAGGGCGCGCGCTGAGCCTCGAAGTCGGCCGGCAAGTCTTCGTCTGGGTTGCGGTAGCGGTTGGCACCGACCACCCAGATCTCCTTGCAGCGCAACTGATCGCGCAGGGCCTCGAGCACGCAGATTTCATAGGTAATCCGGTTGACGCGTTGACGTCCCTGAGCGTCCTCCTCGGTCACTGCTTCGCGCCAGAGGCTCGCGCACGACACCGTCCAGCGGCACCTCTTCCTCGACCGGAAAGGTATGCACCTTGGTGCCGGCGTAGCGTTTAATGAGGTCGAGCGCCAAGATGACCGGACGATGGCGCTCGTTGTTCGAACGGAACTCCAAGATCTGAAGAACCTGCGGCACCATGCGGCGGTAATGGCCCCTGTAAGAATTGCGGATTACTGTGCGCAGAGTTGTGCGATAGGTCGGGCCCGTTGCCTTCCATTCCTTGACCAGATCGCGTAGGGTCTGCTCGCCGACGACCGGGAACACGACCTCGCGCACTATTCCATCTGGTTGATCAAGCGTGGCGTCGGCCAGTTCGAACAGGAGGTTCTGCTTGCCGGTCACGCGCTTGAGGTCGTCCAGCAGTTCGCGCTCGACCTTGCGCTCGGCGCGTGCGCCGATGTGATGGATGGTCTCGATCAGTAGGTCGACCAGGTCGTCGGTCAGGCTGCGACCGCGCAGATGGGCAAAGGCTGCCAGCCAGGTCAGCCGGGTTGCCTCCGGATGTCGACGTAGTTCGTAGGGCGCTTCAACCGCGACGTGTCGACGATACCGCTCTAGTTCGTGCGGTAGTGCGTGGTCGAACAGATCTGGTGGCAGACCGAGTTGGCGTATCAGCTCCAATTTGGCCAATTCGTCCTCCACGCTAGCAAGTCTCGGCTGGCCCGGGTCACCGCGTAACCGAAGAAGCATTGTGGGGGCCGTCCCGTGCGCATCTTTAGCTTCTGAGCTCTCGTCGTTACTCATTGCGGGCCGTAGGAGCGCATCCAGCCGGACACGGACAGTCGGTGTCAAGCGACTGTAAATACTTGCGCAAAAGCGTTCCTCGTGGGCAAGAATGGCGGAACGCACGACACGATCGAACCCGGTCGGCCGACGGCGGCTCGATCAACAGTTCACGACATCGCGCATACAGGAGTTCAGCAAGGTGCTCGGGAACGCAACCAGCCGCTGCAGCTTGATCACGAAGCCACTCGGAGAGCGTTTCGGCATCGGCCACCGTCGATTCGCGAAAGCCGAATAAGGCACGGATCTCGGCACGATGACGCTTCCAGGTACGAGTGGCTGTATCGAAGCCATCATAAGATGTCAGAACGATGCCAAGTTGCCGCGCCACTAGATCGGCAGCACCCGGATCGATTTCCGCTGACGTGTTTGGAAACCGACCTTGCGTCCGATAGAACAAGAGCAGCAGGGCGAAGCCTAGCCGGTTTGCTCTACTTTTGGCCAGTACGAGCACTTGATCTTCAGGCGTCAATATCCAGCGGTCAGCAACGTTTGTTCCCGCAACCTCCAATTCGCAAAACTCCTAAGTTATGCAACTGGATCCTGAAGGTCTGAAAACTCAGCGATTTCTAGCGCAGCTCTTTTCGCAAAACTTACTTGCAAAAGTCAATTGTTTTGCGTTATCTTTTGCGAAAAAAGATCCATGGGGATTGCCTATGAGAATCGGATACACACGGGTTTCAACAGAAGATCAGAACTTCCATCTCCAGTTCGATGCGCTCAAAAATGCCGGATGCCATCGCATCTTCAAAGAGAAAGCTTCCGGCAAAGAACGTAATCGCCCGGAGCTTCATCGGATGCTCGATCAACTCCGGGAAGGAGATACTGTGATCATATGGAAATTAGATCGATTGGCACGCTCTACTCGGGATCTGCTCGATATCGTCGAAAGTATCAGAGGGGCCGGAGCCGACTTCCAATCACTTTCTGAGCCTTGGGCCGATACCACCTCACATGCCGGCAAGATGATCCTGACGGTTTTTGCTGGAATTGCCGAATTTGAGCGTGAACTGATCCGTGAACGAACCGGGACCGGCCGAGAGGCTGCCAAGAGGCGTGGGGTACGATTCGGGCGTCCTAAGAAATTGAATGAGGAGCAAGAGAGGCTCGCAAAGCGTCTGGTGGCGGAAGGCACATCCGTCCAGCAGATTGCAAAGACCTTCGGGGTACACACCTCTACTATCTACCGAATCGATTATGCTGAGAACAACATATAAAGGAAGGAACACCTGCATATGGGAAAGAAATCAAGGCTGAAAAAGCTTGGGAGAAATGTAGGCGCAGAAGTGAGTGGTACAGAGGTCAAACTGGAAAAGCAGAAATTACTCCAAGAAATCGTCAAGAAGGGTAGCGCTAAACTCTCTCTACAGGACAAAAGAATCTTTGCAGTTTTGGGAGTTGAAGTTGAAGAACAAACTGATGTCAATGAAGAGACTCTCAGGAGATATCTGGAATATTTGAAAGAGAATATCGAATTACCGTGCATTGTGACAGGAAGAGAAGACTTCAGATGGGAAGAATATTATGTCTTTGGCCCAGGCAATAAAAAGGAATACGAACAACTAAAGAAGACACGCCCATCGTACACTGATGAATTTAAGATAATCAATTTTTACGAGGATTCTGATGATACGGAAGGGATTTTCGTTAACGTCCAGCGCCTTTCCGATAAAAAGAAATTCGATCTTCCCTTAGCCGACTTGGAACCTGTAGATGAGAGCTCAAAAAACGTTGAATTACTGGATGATTACTGTACTTGGTTTGTTAATCATCGATGAACAATACAATGGTGGTGCTTTACCCGGCCTTTCTGTTCCATTGCTCCCTCAACACCCATGTTCCAAATGGCCCCTGGTGACACGACTGTTGGGTCTACCCCAAATTGAGATGGGGTTTTTGGTTGGAACAGATTCGGCTGTGGCCTGACGACTCTTTCTTGAAGGGGAGCATTCTTTGTTGACTAAGCACGCAACAAGTGGCAAGTTATGAAGCCGATTGGCAACCACACACTATTCAGCTTAAATGAATTTTCGATTCGCAACTCTCCTAGCCGAAAGGAACCTTACAATGACCTTGGAGCTGCAATTGGGCCACGTTAAAGATGTGGACAATTAAATATAAGAATAGCGATATAATGGAAAAAGCATATTCTTTAGATGATTTAAAACGTCAGGTCGCAAGGGCAGCATCTGAGCATGGTGTGGAATTCTGTTGGATTTCAAAATAGAGGCTGATACACAGTGATCACTATTTTAGCAATTCCAGGATATTCTCTGAGGGCGCATAGCACATCGATCAGCCAAGCTTTACTTTTCGTAAATTCAAGTGTTTCTTAAAGGAAATTGAGGTCGAGTGACGCCTCCTAATCTGACGGAGTATTATAGTAAGGATAACAGTCATATTGTGTACAAATCAGGCCGCAGAGTTTCATCACTTCCAATTGAGTATATTTCCCACCAGGACGGTCCAATTGCAACGTGCATGGTTTTGTGATTACGGTCGCCTTAAAATGGGCTCCTCCAGGGTATACAATATCTGGACCTCCTCCTACCCCTGGGCTATGTATGAAACCTTTATATATATGTACAGTATTAGATGATCCTATATATTCCCAGTGAGCAGTTTGAATCTGAAAGGTATGTGCTCCTGGCATTAAATAAATGTCGTAATCTTTTGTATTTTTTAAAATGCAATGTCTATCACGCATATCAACACCATCAACGCTAGCTATTGTAGGCAAGTATAAATTGTCTTGGGTGGCAACCAGCACCATATTGCTTTTAGGCATTGTATTTATTGATGATGGAATGTAAAGAGTGCCACGGCCACAAGAACATCCTAGCGTAGTCATGAATATAACTACTAGTAGGCACTTTGTGCCAATGGTTAAATGTTTCGCAAAGACATTCCGATTACTAATTCCTGCTATCGCCATCTTAAGTTCCTTTTAGGATGAATGAATATCGAAGCGTCATCATGAATTATTGAACTCGAAGAATCTTATGTTTGAAGGATAGATGCCGTCAAGAGAAAAGTGAGCCGACCCCCGGAAATCATGCTGATGAGCACTTAGTACACTACCGCAAAGCTGGCGGATTCGCGGTGTTTGAGTGTCCGCTTGTCATACATCTGTGTTGTGGAGATCCGGCTATGGCCGACGCTTCTTTGCACCGCCTCGATGGGGCACTTTTTTTCCAAGGCCTGGGTAATGAAAGTGGCCCGGGCGGTATGCGGCCGGACCCCTTGGGGCAGTCCCGCTTTTTGGGCGTAGCGCATAAAGAGGTTGTGCATCTGCTGGCGCGATAGGGGAGCGAAGGCCTTCCTGCCGGTTTTCTTCTTGGCCGCGAGAATTAAAGGTGCCTCCGGTTTGTGTTGGTGCCCGGAGGCCTCCAGATAGTTTTTGAGAACCAGCTGCAGCTCTGGATGAATGGCCAGGCAATTTCTTTTTCCACCCTTCACCAGAAAATCCAAAACAAAGTAGCCGCCGTCTTCGTAGAAATCTTTGACCTTGAGCGAACACACTTCGCTGATCCTACATCCCGTGTAAAAAAGAATGTGGAGGACCGCCTGGTCGCGCAGCCCTTGAAGTTTTTTCGGAGCAGGGGAGTCGAGCATTTTTCTTACCTGCTCGGGAGTGATCACCGGAGTTTTGACCTTTGCAAAAAGGTTCTTTGCGAGGCAAGGGTTAGGTTCGTCCTTTTTCCATAAACTTGACTCATTTTTCAACTTCTCACTATATGAAGACGGTTAGCGTGCTTGACCGTTGCTGACTTTAGGGCTTGACAAAGTTTCGCAACCATGAGACATCATCTTATAACTTATCAAGATTGTAATTTTGTAAGAATATTGGTCGTGCTACTTTTTGGAAGGGTCTAAAATGAGAAAATCAGATAGAAATAATACAACGATTATTATCATACAACTAATCATTAAGCTACATTATTGTCTCCTAGTACTGGTGTGCACGATTACAATAGGATGTTCTTCTTGTGGTCCTGTGACTATCTACCTTCCTTCATCTGTAAGTGAAATTCCAAAAGGTAACATGGTGCTGATTAAACATATTCCTATCATTAACGGTTTTATTATCCAAAAAATCGATTCATTTGACATCCCTAAAACATATTGTTTCTTTCCACGTCTAAACCAATCGTGGGATTATGAAACTCAAGATATTTATTTAGCGCCAGGGAAGCATACTATTATATACAGAGATCACGTAATTTATCAAATATGGAACAGTCCCCAAACAACGCGTATAACCATGAAGGCAGGAGGATCAGAGTATAGAAAACAAGTAACTGGTGGGCAACAAGTAGTTGGAGAGACAAAAACAGTCTCGTGTAGGATGGAATTATATCCTGGTTCGACATATACTAATGACAAATTGAGAAGACTCTGCCCTTATTTCAATGAAGAATAAATGGATTCTGTGAGAACTCCATAGCTTGGCCGTGTCACCGAGGCGGTCCTTCTGGAATATGTTGCTTATTGGAACAGTGCTGAGCCAATAACTGGACTGGAATAAGTATAGTTCTCAAAGGCACATGCCCTCGATCAGCGGGTTATTTCACTGGCCGAATTGATCGCAGATGCGAAGGGAAAGGGAGTGTCCATTGTCCAAACCCGACTTCATCATCCTATCTAGGCGGGAGGCATGTGTAACCATCATTAAGACCTTCGTTGGCTTAGTCACACTTACTAGTGTTAGTGTTGGATGCGAAACAGGAGAGAGCGGCAAGCACTTGCGACTGTGCCGTGAAGAATGCCGTAAATACGAAAATGAGAGAATGGACACTATAACGAAGTGGTGTTATGCGCTTTTGGGTTTAACTCTTGCCTTGGGTCCGTTCTGTGCTATTGCTTGGATAATAATATTTTGGTATTTTGACCGTTGTGATAAAGAACATGAAAAATATAAAGGCTTATGTTCTTCTCAACCGCCGTGCGATCGCTAGCATTATAGGTTCTGTACGGCTATAGTGCCTTACCTTATCTTGATATCAAAGACAGTATTATTCTTATTGGTTAGATGAAATCATGGGCGTGTATTTGAATCAACATATTTATATTGATAAGTAAACGACATTACCTTATCGCCCATCCTGATTCGAATAGTCTCATCAAATGAGTTACGGTCAGAAGAAAATATTAATTGTTTATCATGACCTTTATCCTCTTGCGTTCTTACACGGATATGTATCGAGTTTTCAGCCTCGTTCGATTGCACGACTGTGTAGTTTAGGGCCGTGCGTTTGCCATCAGTTATCGTGATTAAGGATTTCGAATCAAAATAATAATGAGTTGTGGTGGATGTTGGTGCCCAATGGCCTATTAGTGCTTTTGGCAGTGTCGAAGTGTCATGACCTTTCGCACTTTCTTTTGGGCCCGCTGCCACTACTGCGGAGAACAAAAAGGTTATACAAAAAATAGAAACGATCAAACCGACAGTTACAATTCTTTTCATTGCTAAACCTTTCTCGTTCGGTGAGTAACAAAACAAAATGTCTAAAATGTTTCGGTCTAGTGGGTGACTATTTTGCTCCCGCCTTGACAAGCAGTTTTACGACCTCAGGGTGGCCATTCACGGACGCAGCCGTCAATGCGGTTGAGCCGTCATTCGTTTTAGCATTACGACCTTCGCCCCCTTATTAATCAGCGCCTGCACGACCTCAAGGTGGCCATTTTGGGAAGCCAACATCAACGCGGTTGTAGCTTTGTTGTTCTTGGCATTGACATCGGCACCTTTAAGGAGCAAAATCCGAACGACCTCAAGGTGGCCATTTTGGGCGGCCATCATCAGCGCGGTAAAGCCTTTGTTCTCCTTAGCATAGACCTTCGCCCCCTTATTAATCAGCGCCTGCACGACCTCAAAGTGGCCATTCACGGACGCAGCCATCAACGCGGTATTGCCGCCTTTTTCTTGGCATCGACATCGGCCCCTTTATCGAGCAACGCCTGCACGACCTCCGGGTGCCCAGCGAAGGCTGCAGCCATCAACGCGGTTCCGCCCACATCATTCTCTGCATCAACCTCTGCACCCTTAGCCAGCAAGGTCTGCACGACCTCAAGGTGGCCTTTCTGGCAGGCAACCATCAATATGGTAAAGCCTTTATTCTCCCTAGCATTGGCATCGGCCCCTTTATCGAGCAACACCTGCACGACTTCAAAGTGGCCATTATGGGAAGCCAACATCAACGCGGTCCAGCCTTGATTGTTTTTGGCATTTACGTCGGCCCCCTTATTGATGAGTCGTTTGACCTCAGGCAGATCGCCTCGCTTTGATGCTTCGAACAAATCCTCATTCACTCCAGCGATAGCAATGGGCGTCCACAGCGCTATGCCAGCCACCAACAACGCTATCAGTCTCGCTTTACAGCTACGCTGCCAACGTATTTTGCTAATCATCCTGTTTCCCCATTTCTGCCTAACGGACCATATTTATTGATATGTTTCTCTTTTAGTGGTTGCAACTCTCAGCGCAGTATTGCCGTCCTTTTCCCGAACATCGACATCGGCCCCTTTATCGAGTAACACCTGCGCGTTACAATAAATCGTTACCGACATCCCCCGCACGGGCAGGCATTAAAATCTTTAATCATCTTATGGGGCCTGGCCATATTTCTTTCGCGACGTTACCGCCGACCGAGTGAACAGTGTAAAGCCCTCCAACCTCGATAGTCTTTCAGGTCGTTTTTTTGCAACTCGCATTGAGGACGACTGTAAGAACTCTGTCGATCGTGAACTTCTTCTCGGTTTCGCCGCCAGAGTTTAGCGTCAGATATTTCTCCGACACATCAACCACCCAGCCATTGCTCAAGAGTTGACCCTCGGCTACGCCCCAGCAACATGCGACTATGACAGAAACGATCACTAAGACTTTGCGCATAACATGCTCCTATTCTGATGATATATGTCCTCTAAGGATGGATAACATTTGTATCCACGCGATTTCGATGTGGCGCACCAAATTGATAGCGCAAAATTTGATGCCAAACCGCCACTTGCCAAGACAGCGCCTCATCACTTCGCGGTCTGAATACTCCGCACCAAGGCTGTCCAATTGCACCGCGCACCGGTGTGCTTCTCTGATGTTTGCTTGTGACATTTAGCCTCCTTCCAGAGTGGACAGAGTTCGGATGGCCTTCAAGGATTTCGAGCAGATTATTCATGGGGGGGCAATGCTGTTCCAGACAAGTAAACCAAACCCCTAAGATTTCTGCAACCAGCCACAAATCATCCTGATGAGCTGTTCAGTACACCACCGCAAAGCTGGCGCTCTCTCGGTGCTTCAAAGTTCGCTTATCATACATCTGTGTTGTGGAGATCCGGCTATGGCGGAGCTCCCTGCACGGCCTCGATGGGACACTTCTTTTCCAGCGCTTGGGTGATGAAAGTTGCCGGGCCGTGTGCGGCCGGACGCCCTGGGGCAATCCGGCTTTTTTGGCATAGCGCATAAAGAGGTTGTGCATCTGCTGGCGGGAGAGGGGAGCGAGCCTGACCCGAGATTGCGCGGAAAGTATAAGTTCTTTGAAATTAGTAACAAAATGAAACCGCCCAGGCGGACCTGGGCGGAGTATGAGGCGCGATCCGGAAGGGGCTGTCCGGACCATTGCGCCGAGGATTATTTCTTAATTACGATCTTAATGAACTCACCTTTCTTCGGGTAAACAATCTTACCCGTTCGGTAGTGTCGGAAGTAGCGGACGAAGATCACGTCCTTTTCCTTGTTATCAGCCAGGTGGGCCACCTCCTTCCTATCTGCCAAATTTTGGCCTTGACGAACCCACCCGGTGCCTATAATCTTACTGCTTGCATACGATAGGACCCCTTCACCGGGGTGGCTTCGGTGGAGACTCTGGCAAATTAGAGTCGCCACGGCGTTAAGCGGCTGAGTTGACCCGCCAGTCAACCCGGCCGTTCCTATTTTGGAAGATCGATTATACACATTTTCTCCTCGTTGTCAAACTTCACATCGTACTGTTGCTTATCCTGTGGAATGACAATTTCGAAATGCTTCAGGAATGAGTTGGCTGAGAACGATATTCCAGTTGCCCGTTTGATAATCTTAATTACTCCTTCCGCATTTTCGTCGTTAGTGAACTGCACTCCGATCTGCTTGGCGTCGTCGTCATAGTACAGGACCACATAGCTGTACTGGCCGAGTTTCCATTTTTCGACCGCTCCCTTGTTGAATCCCACCTGGCCCTTCGCCCAGATTCCCACCTTGGGCGTGAAGGACCGCGCGCCCACCTGAGTGAATTTCTTGAAAGCCATGGCCATCTCCTCTCCATCGTCAATAATAACCTTCATCATTTCGGACCATAGTAGCAGAATCAGTTTCGATATTCAATCAAAAAAATCATTCCAGTAGCAGTTGTAGTTTCATATAGCTTGTGATGTTTGGCACAATTATCAATCAACAACCACTTATCAAGTCGTTAATAAATTACTTCTAGTGACGTAAAACGATATTCGTATCTAGCGGAACGAATTAATTTACAGTAGCAAGTGAAGAATTTAACAAACACGGTTACCTCCATTCCTGTTTCCGTGGGGGGAACGATTGAAAAAGTTCACGTTTTCCCAAAAGGAACAGCATATCTCAATCTAGGAGGTAAACCATGCAAGGACTATCAATCGACGAGAAGAACGGCAGCAAGTTAGTATCTCGGCAGGAACTTGACCTAATCAAGATTCCCGAGGCGACTGACAGTTACACCCCTGTTTCTCACTTTCACCTGGCCGAGCTCATCCATACCGTAGCCGGCGACGTGCTCAAGGACTACGCGCTCTTCGGCGAAAGTTGCGGACTGGCCAGACGAGGAAACCAGCTCTTTGCGATTCTCAACTGAAAAAAATGAATCCACCTACCAGTATCTTCTCCCAATCTTTAAACCGGTTAGTAAACTACCGCAAAGCTGGCGCTCTCCCGGTGTTTGAGAATCCGCTTGTCATACATCTGGGTAGTGGAGATCCGGCTGTGGCCGACGCTTCTTTGGACGGCCTCGATGGGACACTTCTTTTCCAGCGCTTGGGTGATGAAAGTTGCCCGGGCCGTGTGCGGCCGGACGCCCTGGGGCAATCCGGCTTTTTGGGCATAGCGCATAAAGAGGTTGTGCATCTGCTGGCGGGAGAGGGGAGCGAGCTCCTTGCGGCCGGTTTTCTTCTTGGCCGCGAGAATTAAAGGTGCCTCCGGTTTGTGTTGGTGCCCGGAGGCCTCCAGATAGTTTTTGAGAACCAGCTGCAGCTCCTGGATGAATGGCCAGGCGATTTCTTTTTCCACCCTTCACCAGAAAATCCAAAACAAAGTAGCCGCCATCTTCGTAGAAATCTTTGACCTTGAGCGAACACACTTCGCTGATCCGACATCCCGTGTAAAAAAGAATGTGGAGGACCGCCTGGTCGCGCAGCCCTTGAAGTTTTTTCGGAGCAGGGACGTCGAGCATTTTTCTTACCTGCTCGGGAGTGATGACCGGAGTTTTGACCTGGCTGCTGTCGACATGCGGGCGCTTGACTCCCACGGTCGGGTTTCTTTTCGCCACCTGGCGCTCGCACAAATGTTTGAAGAGCGATGACACGGCCGAGATGCGGTTGTGAATAGTTTTGGGGGTGGCACCGGATTCGATCAAAAAATCCCGCCAGCTGATAACATGCGCCTGGTTGATTGTCCGCAACTCCGCGGGATCAGTGATTTGATGAAAGCCGATGAACTCGCGCACCGCATTGAGATAGGTTTGCCGGGTCCGTGGCGACACAAAATTTTTCAGCCACACGGACTCTTCGGGGATCGGCGCCGCCGTCCCGGGTGCTGCTGTCGGCACCAGCAGTTGTTTTTTGGTTTTCATATTTTCTTTCTAACCGGTTTGGAGGCAGTCAGTTAGGAGCATTTTTGCGCTCCAAAACCCGCCTCCAGATTATTTACATAATGCATTTTATGTCAAACAAGATTTGGGTAGAAGAGAGACCCCTAAAAAGGGTGGCGAGATTCTCAGAAATCCTGTTAGGATTTAGATTACTGATCAAGCTTTTCGTGGAGCATTTCTTGTCCATCGAGGAGCAAATCAATTGGGAAAAGCGTGATAAACCATTTATGTCAGCATCGCAATCGGCGGCAAGGTGAGCTATAAGAATCGAAAAGCTGACCTGAAAGGTGGAGGGACCCCTGGTTATGATGACTCAGATCCGAAAGGAAGTATCTACCGAAACTCAAAGGCAACCGCTGTATTGGCTGTGGCAGCGAGAATCCCCTGGGGCTTAATATGTCATTCTATTGCGTGGGAAAAACGGTGCGGTCGGATGTCACGTTGAGCAAACACCACATGGGATGGGAAAACCTTGCGCATGGCGGCATGATTTCTACCATCCTGGATGAAATCATGGGCTGGACGGTTCTTGCCTTTCGCCGCGTTTTCTTCGTCACGCGCAGCATTGGAGTACACTATTTGCGGCCGGTTCGGGTGAATGTACCCTTAACGGCTGTAGGTGAAATCGAAACCGATTTTGCTCCCAAGGGTTGCTCCACAAGAGGTTCTCTCCTCGACGCCGAGGGGACGAAACTGGCGGAAGGGCATGCTGAGATGGTGTACCTCTCGGAGAAGCGCCTCCCGGTGCTCCCCGAGCAATACCGAAAGGACATGCTCGCCCTCTTCGAACAGATGCGGCAGTTGCTGGAGTGAGCCGAACAGGACCGACAACCCTTTATGCGCGCATGAAATCATTACTCGATACCATTGCCGAAGGCCGGATGCTAAATATCGCTCACCGGGGAGCGCGTTCCCTGGCCCCCGAGAATACCCTGTCTGCTGCGCTGAGAGCCCTGAGGGAAGGAGCGGATCTGTGGGAATTGGACGTGATGATGACGGCAGACGGCCAGCCGATTGTCATTCATGACGAGAGCCTTAAGCGCACGTCCAATGCGGCACACGTGTTTCCATCGCGCCGGCCGTGGCGGGTGCGCGAATTCACGCTCGAAGAAATCCGGCGCCTGGATTTCGGATCATGGTTCGCAAAAGAGGACCCCTTTGGTCAAGTTGCCGCCGGGGTCGTGTCCGAGAAGGATTTGCAGAGTTATCGAGGCGAACGGGCGCCGACTCTTGACGAAGCACTGCAATTTACCCTGGCTCATGAATGGTATGTCAACATTGAAATCAAGGACCTGCGGGGCGGCCCCGGCGACCGCGAGATCGTCGCGAAGGTCATGGGGCTGGTGGCGAGGCTCGAAATGACCGATCGCATCCTCATCTCATCATTCAACCACCGCTACCTGAAGCAGGTGAAAGCCTTGAATCCCGCCATTCCAACAGGGGTCCTGGTCGAGCACCGCCCTCTCAATCCTGTCGGGCTCGCGCTGGACCAGGAAGCCACATCCTATCACCCACGCGTTTCTGCTCTCCACACAGAGGATCTTCCGCTTCTGCGTGAACGGGGCATCGCGGTCCTGGTCTGGGTCGCAAATGACGAAAGAACGATGCATTCCCTGATCGCCAGGGGGGTGAACGGGATCTTCACGGACTTCCCCCAGTTGCTTCGTCCCATCGTCAGCGGGAAAAAGGGCTCATGACGGCGCATCTTCGCATGGCCCTCCTTTTTGCGCTGCCCCAGGAATATGCCGTTTTCAAGCGGGTCACAGCCCCCTGGAAGCTTGTGCCGCAGGGGCCTTTCAAAACCTTCGTGCGCCATGCCCCTTCCAAAGAACGGCCAAGAGAACTGTTCCTGATAGAAACCGGAATGGGGCATGAACGGATGCTCCAAGCGCTGGAATGGGTGGTTGGGTGGAGTCGGCCTGACCTCGTGATCGTGGCGGGTTTTGCCGGAAGCCTTACCCAGGACCTGACCGTGGGCGATGTTTGTTTAGGGGAGAGCTTTGCCGCCTATGACCCACAACCTCACTCCCAACTCACACCAGGGATCAGTCTAAATATTTCGGAAGGATTAGCGCGTTATTGCGATGCACACCGGATTCGAAAGACCCGGATAGTGACCGTAAAGCAGCCTGGAAGCAAACGGCAAATGGCCCGAGATTTTGAAGGAACGGCCGCGATCATGGATATGGAGAGTTATTTTGTGGCCCAATGGTGTCACCGGAACCACATCCCCTTCCTCTGTTTTCGCGCCATCAGCGATGGTCTTTTTGATGAGATCGATTTCGATCTGGAAGCGATCAGCGATGCCCGAGGTCGCGTGAAAATCCCCCGCGTTATAGCATCGGTGCTCAAAAACCCTCGACTCCTCAGGAGCTATTACCTTTCCTGGAAACGTTCCAGGAAGGCGGCAATGGCTCTGGCAAGAACGCTGTCTGGTCTCCTTCGTCTCTCTTCTGCGGAATTGTTCACCATAATCGAGGATAACCGATTACTGCATCTGGGCTAGAATCCGAATCCCATTTTCGCTTACCCTGAAAGGGTTGGATATATCGTTGTGTCGGTACGCTTTATGTAACCCCTTCAGGGTAGATATTCGTGTTGTGCTCAGCCCCCAGGGTGGCGCTATTGCTGACCCTGGGCTAATTTATGGAGCCCCTTCAGGGCAAAAGACTGGGTTGATGGATATGGGGTTGGTGGGCACGATAAAAAGCTGTGCCCACCCTACAATGTTTGAAGCTCTGAGGCAGGGAGTAGGGTGGGCACGTCTCTTTGTGCCCACCGGAAACGCGCAGAGACTTACACCGACGTGCCCCATTTGTCGGAGGAAAGGGGAGGGCGGTTAAGCTTCGACAGAGGAAAATCCCTGGCATGCTCGGCGATCTGTGACGGGCTCAGGTTCGCGTGCTTGTACCGAGTGAAAAACGCGACCAGCAGGCCCGGGAAAAAGAGGATAAGGCATCCTACAATACCCAGAAAATATTCCCCGATCCACAAGGTGACCGCCAGGTTGAAGGCGAGGACCCCGGCGTAGAGCAGGGGACCCAGCAGCCCGATCCCAGGAATCCCGGCAAGCATCGAGGCCTTTGTTGGCTCGAGAGAGCGCCGGGCAGCCAAGACCTGGAGCAGTGCGATCATCGCCGCCCCCACCAGCAGCCAGCCGCCAAAGTTGCTCATCGGGATGCCGAAGTAAAACCCGGCTTCCCGGTACCCGTAGATCTGGCCCAGGAACCAGCGATCGCCCCGGAGCGCCACGGGGTCGATAATGATATCGAGCAACACAAAAAGAAAAGCCCCCAGGATAAGCGTCTGCCGAGAACGCCTGAGGTGGTGGGTTTCAAGAATGACGACCCGGTTTTTGGTCAAAAGGAGCGGGCTGAGGATAAAGAGCGCCATGGCATAACTGCAGTATGCCAAAAAAACATAGGACAGGGAGTCCATAAAAGGCACCCCGGACACCCATAGCTCCCGATCCAGGGTGCTTGGGATATAGAAGTAGTCTCCGTAAGGAAACCCCCAATGGATGGAAGAGTATTCGGAAAGCCAGGCCAGGCTGTAACCGAGGGGGAGAAAAAGCAGGGTCCTTCGCCATCCGAGATGAGCCGCAGCGGCGGCCAGGTAAATGGTTAAGAACGCGAAAACATAAGGGCGAAGAAGAATGGTTCCCCGAAGCAGGCGGCCGCAATCAAACATAAAGATTCCACTTGACCATCCGCAGCAGATCTTTCCCGCTCATCTGCAGGACCACCGTCGGTTCATACCCGCAGTGCACCATGCACTGGGCGCACCGGGGGTCCTTGCCGGAGACGTAGTGGTCCCAGTCCGTTTGTTGCATAAGCTCCCGATAGGTCGGGTAATGGGTGTCGGTGATGAGGTAGCAGGGGGACTTCCAGCCTCGCGGGTTCCGGGTGGGGTTGCCCCATGGGGTGCAGTGGAGCGGTCGCTCTCCTGCCACGAAATCGAGGTAAAGGGGATTGCTGATCAGCGGAAAACGCCTGCCCCACCGGCGTATTTCCTTGAATTTTTGCGTGATTTCCCGGCGGTCCAAAAAGACGTCACCGGCCACGTCCTCATAGCTGAAACCGGGGGCCACGAGGATGCCGTCCACACCCGCAGCGGAGAGTTGCGTGAAGAGGTCCTCGAGGTCGGCAAGATCGGTTTCCCGATAAACAGTGGTATTGGTGCTCACCCGGAAACCCTTGCTCTTGGCTGCCAGCAATCCGGCGAAGGCCTTCCGGAACCCGCCGGGACGCCCGATGATATGGTCATGCACGGTCTCGGCGCCATCGAAATGGATGTTCCAGGTAAAACGAGAGTCCGGGTGGAAGCGCTCCAATGACTCTTCGAGAAGCAGACCATTGGTGCAAAAATAGATGTGTTTGCCCCGCGCGAGCACGGCGTCGACGAGCTCGGTCACCTGTGAGTAGAGCAAGGGTTCGCCGCCGGTTATCGTCACCACCGGAGCACCGGCCTCATCAACCGCGGTGAGGCATTCTGCCAGGGTCATTTCCTCGAGAAGCGTGTCGCGGTACTCGCGAATGCGCCCGCAGCCCGCACAAGTCAGGTTGCAGCGATGAGTCGGCTCCAGCATCAGGACGAGAGGGAAACGGTCATCCTTCTTCATCTTCTTTTGAAGCAGATACCGCGTCATCGAAAGATAGAGACTAACGGGAAAACGCATGCCATCCCTCTCTCATATCCACCGCAGAGACGCAGAGAGCGCAGAGAAAACCATTAAAATGAATTCTCTGCGTCCTCTGCGTCTCTGCGGTGGAAAAGAAACTGTTCTTCACCGACACACATACCCACGTTCTCGGAACCACCCAACCGCTTCCGCCAGCGCAAGCTCCACGGGGGTTTGCGGAAGTCCCAATTCGCGCACGGCTTTGGTGGCATCAAAAAACATGAACTTCCGAGCCATCTTCACCCCTTCCAGGGGAATGAGCGGTTCCCTGCCGGTGATCCGTGAGAGCATTTCACAAACATATCCAAGCCCCAAAATCGGATAATAGGGCAAGCGAAAACGCGGGGCAGGAACTCCGGAGACTCTTTCCAAGAGGGCGAAGATCTCGGCGAGCGTCAGGTCCCGGTTCCCGAGAATGTACTTTTCGCCAACGCGGCCTCGTTCGAGGGCAAGCAGATGACCTTCCGCAACATCGCTTACGTGGATCAAGTTGAGGCCCGTATCCAAAAACGCCGGCATGCGGCCATTCAGAAAATCCACAATGATTTTACCGGTCGGCGTGGGCTTATGGTCTCCGGGACCGACCGGCGTACTGGGGTGAACCATGATGACCGGCAAGCCCTGCTCCAGGAAGCGCTCCGCCTCCCGTTCCGCCAGGAATTTGGAGCGCTTGTAATGCCCGACCATGTCCTCGAGGCAAACCGGAGTCGTTTCATCAGCCGGTTTTCCGTCAGGCCTTGACCCGAGGGCGCCAACGCTGCTCGTGTAAACCAACCGTTCGACCCGCTGCTGAAGCGCTGCCCGCAGCACATTTACCGTCCCGGCGACATTTGTTTCGTATATTTCCTCAGGATTCCGCGCCCAGAGACGGTAATCCGCGGCAACGTGGAAAACAGCATCGCACCCGGCCAATGCTGAACGGACCTGGTCAAAATTGCGAATGTCTCCCGAACACCACTCGACATCCAGCCTTCCGATATCCGGCGGGTGCGAAGTTGCGCGTCTCAAGGCGCGAACACGCCAACCCTTCGCAACCAAGTTAACAGCCACGTGGCTCCCAATAAACCCCGTGGCGCCGGTAACCAAAGCCGTTGCCATCCCAACCTTCTTTCTATCCGGTCTGATAAAGTTTCGCCCGCCTCCTATAACAAAATCACACGCGGCCTGCAATGGCATCTCCACTCCACAACGCTCCCACCGCAGATTTCCGCTCCCTATTAGAAGCGCCTTATGGACTCCAACCCCCCAGACCGCGAGGATAAAAATGATTTGCAAACCGCGCAACACAGTAAGACAATTACAGCGGCATAAAGGGGAACAAGTCTTTAAAGAAAACCTAACCCTTTGGTTTGGCGAATTGCCAGGGAGGTTGAAAGAATGAAGAGATTAACCTGTATTCTACTTGGTCTCTTTTTGACAGCCGCTGGGATGGTATGTACGACTCATGCTGCCGAGTCCGTGGCGACCTACACCGTACCGCAATCGGCACGTGCAGGCGGCCCCCGCCTATTGGACCCAGGAGCGGATGCTGAACGCAAAACCCTATCCCTACAACGGCATTCCGGGGAAAGCCCCACCTCGGGTTCCGGATACAGAGGACGAGCCGGTTGGCCCTCCCGGTGCCGATAAGGGTAGTTTGCGGACTCTGGACTCGGTGTTGATGTCTGACGATGAGTTCGATGCACTGGCCTTCACCGGTGCCTTCGAGGCTTCTGTGACTTCGGCAAGTGATGGCTACGATTATCCGCCGCCTCACACCACCTTCTATGTGTTGAGCAGTCTCTACAGTACCTACCCTTATCGAACCATAGGTAAGGTGTTTTTTTCTCTTAACGGCAGCAATTACGTCTGCTCCGGATCGTCCATCGGCAACAAAGCCGTTCTGACTGCCGGGCACTGTGTTTCCGACGGCGGAAAGAAAAAGTGGGCGACGAACTGGACTTTCGTTCCAGCTTACAAGAACGGTAACAAACCCTACGGAACGTGGCCCGCCTTCTGGCTGACCACCTTTACCGCCTGGCTTAACAACGGGCAATGGGGCAGGGACGTTGGCTTCGCCACCGTCACCAACCAGGGGGGAAAAACGCTGGCAAAAACGGTTGGTTTGCTGGGCTTTGCCTGGAATTATTCCCGGAAGCAGCACTGGAATGTTTTCGGCTACCCCGCAGGTTCCCCTTGGAACGGGGAGTGGATGGTGGAGACGCAGGCCTCTTACGCCACCGTCTATGCCGGCGCATCGCCAGATACTACGGGTGTTGGCACCAGCCAGAGACCGGGGTTCAGCGGCGGACCCTGGATTCTCAAGTTTGTGCCGGGAGATTCAGGAGCAAATAACTATGCCAATGGGGTTAACAGCATGTATTTTTTTGATTCGCCCGATGAGATCTTCTCGCCCTATTTTGATACTTCTGTCAAGAATTTGAAAGACAAGGCCGTCGCCAAGAACTGATTGCCGATATGGGTCCCTTATGCCTGAAAAGAATTCCTTTTGCCTGATGCTTACGGCCGGTATCCTGATCTTCTTGATGAGTTGTTGCCTCGTGCGCAGGGTCTCGCGGGGACCGCCGAGACGGCCGAGGTCCTGGCGACGATTGGAAACGACCGCATCACCCGAGAGGATCTCGATAATCAGTTAAAGAACCTCCCCGCCAGCTTCAGGGAACAGTTCGCATCGGATGACGGCCAAGAGCATCTGCTCAAAGAATTGGTCAGGATCGAAGTCTTTTCTCGAGAAGGCGAGGTCCCTTGGTTTACACAAGTCGGAGCGTTTCAAAGCGAAACTTCGAGCCATTACCAAGGCCCTTCTGGCGGAGGAGTACTCCAAGGAAAAGATCCTTGCCGACGTCACTCTGGGGGATCAGGAAATGAAGCAATATTACGATGATCACCGAGACCAGTTTATCGTCCCGGAAAGGATCCGGGCTCCCTCGATTTTTGTCGACCTCCCTGCGGACGCCACCCCTGAGGAAATAGCAGGGAAGGAAGCCCGGGCCAACGAAGCGGTCGCCAGGCTGCGGAGTGGAGAGAATCCCCAGGCGGTCGCTGAGTCATTATCCGAACGAGGGTATAAAGAGGAGCCGGAATACTTCGCCCGTGGGAGGCTGGTCCCGGAGATTGAAGAGCGTGTGTTCAACTTGAAGATCAATGAGGTCAGCTCGATCCTGAGGGTTGATGGCGGCCTGCTCATCTTCAAGCTCGAGGACAGGATTTCCGAGCAGGTGGTGCCTTTCGAAGAGGCACGGGAAGAGATTACGAAGCGAGTACGCAAGGCGAAACAGGCCAGCAAACTTTGCAGACGCTGAGCAGCGGCTTTTCGACAAGTACCGGGTCGTTTTCAAGAGTACAAAGAAGCCGGGTGCCGGCGAGCCGATTGTCCCCTCGAACGAGGAACATACTGCGACGATTGTTGGCAAGATCGCCGAAATCTTCAGGGCTGACGCCCAATCCCAGCGTCAAGGGGGGCTCGGCAGAGTGGTTGTGGATGAGGAAAAAGGAAGTGCGGCCGTTTACGGTCGGGCCTCCATCACCCTAAACAAGGACACCACCCTTTTCCAACGGACTGCAAAGTGGTTTGAAGCCAGCTGATTTTGACGACCTTATAGTCGGCCAATGGGTTGAAATCCGCATCGAAGCCCCGCTGCCGCCTCTTACCCGGTACAAGCAGTAGCCCGGCAGGCCACAATCCTCGACGGCCCGCCGTAAGCCCCCAACGCAGTGAGTCAGTCGAGCCGGGGCAGTATTTCATCAGTCTATTTTCTTCCATACGAGCCTACTTTTGGACCTCGAGTCGCCAACCACCAACCATCATCCATCAACCATTCGTCATCAATTTTCAACCACCAACCATCAACCATCAACTATCAACCATCAACTATCAACCACTACCCGCTAGCCACTAATCAGTTGACAGCACAATTCCCCCGGAGTAGAGAACACTTATCCGCAATCGGTATGAGTGTAGTGAACCAAAGCTTTGTATTCTTCCCATGAACAGGCAATGAGATCGAAGGAGAGAGAAATGAGAAAGACAAGTGTTCTTGCTGTGGTGGCGTTGTTGGGCGTTTTTCTGTTGGGAATGCCCGGTCTCGGTATGGCGCAGGATGCGATCAAGATCGGGGCCTTTCTGCCCATGACCGGCGGCGTGGCAGCCTATGGCGACATGGAATGGTCCGGGATCCAGATTGCCCGTGATATGGAGCCCACGGTCCTGGGCAAGAAAATCGATGTGGTCCTGGTCGACACCAAGAGCGACAAGATTGAAGCGGCAAATGCGGTATCGCTTCTGGTGGAAAAAGAAAAGGTCGTCGGCATCCTGGGAGAGGCCATCAGCGGCAACAGCATGGCTGGGAATCCCATCTCCGAGGCGGCCAAGATTCCCTCAGTGAGCCCGACGGCAACCAATCCTCTCGTCACCCAGGGGAAGATGTATGCGTTCCGCGCCTGCTTTATCGATCCCTTCCAGGGTGAGGTAGCCGCCCGCTTTGCCCGGAATGAGCTCAAGGCACAGACTGCGGCCCTGATCATTGACCAGGCTCAGGATTACTGCGTCGGCCTTGCCAACTACTTTGAAAAAGAGTTCGAGAAACTCGGTGGGAAAATCGTGTCCAAGACCTATATTCAGACCGGGGACCAGGATTTTTCCGCACAGCTTTCCGCAGTGCAGGCTGCGAAACCGGATATCATCTATGCGCCCAACTATTACACGGAAGATGCTCTGATGGCGAAACAGGCCCGCGACCTGGGAATCAAACTGCCGATCCTGACCGGTGACGGCGCTCAGGACGAAACGCTGATCAAGGTGGGTGGCGCATCCGTTGAGAATATGTACTTTACCGGCCATTTTCACAAACAGGCAGCAACCACTGACAGGGCTAAAGAGTACATCAAGCGTTACGAAGAAAAATACAAGAAAGAAGCGGGCGCCTTTGATGCTCTTGGCGCTGATGCTTATTTCCTGCTGGTCGACGCCATCAAGCGCGCGGGCTCAACAGACGGCGCCAAGATTCGTGAAGCCCTTGCCGCCACCAAGGACTTCCAGGGGGTTTCCGGCACCATCACCATGGGCGAAGGCGGGAATCCGGTTAAGAGCATGGTGATTAACAAAGTCGAGGGCGGCAAGTTCGTCTACGTCACTACCGTCAATCCTTGATGTCTGGTTGATGGTTGATAGTTGATCGTTGATGGTTGATGGTTGGCAGTGACAGTTCGTGGCCGTCAGGGGCGCGATGAGATCAACCATCCGTGTCAGAACGCGAAAAGAGACAGGAAAGTTTTATGCTTTCCTGTTTCTTTTTGTCCCGCCGGTAAGGTATTTTCGATTTGAGCATTGAAAGTGCCGCGTAAAATTTTATGATATCCGCTCATCACTTTTATGTTTGTGGCGGGAATTGGCCCGGTGAGCTTCTGATAGCCTCCAGTCGCCATCCCTGCTCAAGCGGGGATTTTTAAATTTGGCTTTATGGCAGGTTCCCGCCTTCGCGGGCATGACACCCTGCGGGTGATCCGACTAAAGAATCAAGATCGAGGTGCGTGTGGATCTGACGATTTTCCTTCAACAACTGATCAATGGCATTTCCCTCGGCAGTCTCTATGGTCTTGTGGCCATTGGTTACACCATGGTCTATGGCATCCTGCGGTTGATCAACTTTGCTCACGGCGATCTCCTGATGTTTGCTGCTTACGTGGCGATTTATTCGATCGCGCTATTTACTCTTCCCTGGTACATCAGCTTTCCTCTGGCGGTACTGGTGACGGGCCTCCTGGGGATCCTCCTCGATCGCGCTGCCTACAAACCATTGCGCAATGCCCCTCGCATCTCGCTCCTCATTTCCGCAATCGGGGCCTCGTTCCTTCTGGAAAATCTGGCGGTGGTGTTCATTGGCGGCGTTCCCAAGGCCTTTCCCAGGCCCCCGATCTTCGATAAGGTCATTGTCTTCATGGGGCTGCACGTGCAAGTGCTCACCATTTACACCCCTGCGATTACGCTCATCCTTCTTTTCGGACTGCTCTATATCGTGTTCAAAACCAAGGTCGGTAAGGCCATGCGGGCAGCGTCCAAGGATTTTGAAACCACCCGGCTGATGGGCATCAACCTGGACTGGGTCATTGCGATTACCTTTCTTCTGGGCTCGAGCCTCGCCGCCGCGGGGGGCATCATGTGGGCGATGAAATACCCGCAGGTCAACCCCTTTATGGGAATCTTCCCGGGCATCAAGGCCTTTGTCGCCGCCGTGCTGGGCGGAATAGGGAATATCGTCGGGGCCGTGATCGGGGGCTTCGTGCTGGGCCTCGGGGAAATCCTGATCGTGGCCTTCGTGCCGGGTTTAGCCCAATATCGAGATGCTTTCGCTTTTGTTATCCTGATCCTGGTCCTGCTGTTCAGACCTACCGGAATCATGGGTGAGCCGATCACGAACTGATTTCGGATTTCGGATTTCGGATTTCGGATTGCGGATGTCGGGATTGCGGATGTCGGATTTTGGGTGGCTGGACAGTAAATCCAATTCGTGTGTCTTCGTGAGTTTTCGTGTGACTTGGTGGACAGCTTTTGGGGAGATGTCGGATTTCGGATTGCGGATGTCGGATTTCGGATGGCTGGACAGTGAATCCAATTCGTGTGTCTTTGTTAGTCTTCGTGTGACTTCGTGGAGAGCTTTTGGGGGATTGCGGATTTCGACTGGAGGCTTGGTCGCAAAAAGGAAAGATCATGAATAACGAGAAGCGGAACTCCTGGTTCGATGCCGCCGCCATCATCGTCTTGTTCGTTATCCTTTATCTCTTCAATATTTACGGCACCGAATACCAGATTCGCATCCTGAACAACATGGGGATATTTATCACGCTGGCAGTAAGCTACAATCTCATAAACGGTTTCTGTGGTGTGCTGCACCTGGGTCCCAATGCCTTTATCGCCATTGGGGCCTACGCCTCGGCCCTGCTTACGATGACTCCGCGGAAAAACAGCTCAACTTCATCATCCAGCCGCTCATCTGGCCCCTCAGTGTGGTGCAGGTCCCCTTTGTGGTGTCACTCCTGGTTGCGGGCGCCATGGCCACGGTCTTTGCCTATCTCATAAGCTTTCCGGTTTTCCGGGTCCGGGGCGACTATCTGGCCATCGTGACCCTGGGATTCGGCGAAGTGGTGCGCGTTTTCTGCAATGCTTTGCAGAGCGTGACCAACGGCCCCCTCGGCCTCAAGGGATTGGCCCCGCACACGAATCTTTGGTGGACCTGGGGGGTGGCGGTGCTTACCGTAATCCTCGTCGCGAGGTTGATCAACAGCAGTTGGGGCCGCGCCATGAAGGCCATTCGTGAAGACGAAACCGCCGCCCGGGCGATGGGAGTTGACCCCTATCGGCATTTGCTGCTGGGGTTTTTGGTCAGCGCCTTTTTTTCCGGGGTGGCGGGCGGGCTCCTGGCGCACTTGATCACGACCATCTCTCCGACGCTGTTCACCTTCTTCCTCACTTTTAATCTGCTCATCATGATCGTGGTGGGAGGTCTGGGAAGCACCACCGGAGCAGTCCTCGGCGCCGCCCTCTTTGCCTGGGGTGGGGAGGCCCTGAGAATCGTCGAACGCCCCATGGATTTTGGCGTGTTCACGATTCCGGGCATTCCGGGAATGCGGATGGTGGTATTCAGTCTTATCCTGATGATCGTTATCGTGTTTGCCCGCCGTGGCATCATGGGACGCAATGAGCTCAATTGGAACTGGTTGCAGCGGGTGGGGGCTTCCAGGCAATGAAACCATTTCATCCACGAAGGCACACGAAGGAAAGCGAAGTCACACGAATAGGTTGGGGGAGCGAGCAGGGACAGAGTATGGGACAACTCCCATCGACTATCAACCATTAACCATCAACCATCAACCAAAAGCCAATAACGGATTTTCTCATGACGGCCTTTTTCAGGTTGGAACATCTGGTCATGCAGTTCGGCGGTCTTACCGCAGTGAATAAGTTCTCGATCACCCTGGAGCCGGGTGAGTTGATCGGACTGATCGGGCCGAATGGCGCCGGAAAAACAACGGTTTTCAACATGATTACCGGGGCGCTTACACCGACTTCCGGACGGGTTGTCTGGCGCGGCGAGAACATCACCCGCCTGCCACCACAGCAAATTGCCCCAAAGGGCATTGCCCGGACCTTTCAAAATATTCGCCTGTTCACCGATCTGAGCGTTTTGGAGAACGTCCTGGTCTCTTTCCATTACGATCTTCGGGCGCATTTCTGGGAAGCGATGCTGGGGTTGCCCAGGTATCGCCGGGAGGAGGCCCGCATCCGCGAAGAATCCATGGAATTTCTCCAGGAGATGGGGCTGGCGCATTTGGCCTCGGAAAAGGCCGGCGCTCTGCCCTATGGACAGCAACGGCGTTTGGAAATTGCCCGGGCCCTCGCCACCCGCCCCAGCCTCCTCCTCCTTGATGAGCCGGCAGCGGGGATGAACCCGCAGGAAACCATGGAACTGGCCGAGTTGCTTCAGGAGCTGCGCCCGAAATACGCGCTCACCATATTCCTCATCGAGCACGATATGAAATTCGTCATGCGTGTCTGTGAACGCATGAAGGTCCTCGATTACGGGATCACCATCGCGGAAGGCACCCCGGCAGAAATCCAGAGTAACCCCGACGTGATCAAGGCCTACCTGGGAGACAAAAAACATGCTTCGAGTGAATGATCTCCATGTCTACTACGGAGGTATTCACGCCCTCAAGGGCGTTGACCTCAAGGTCGAGGCGGGCCGGATCGTCACTCTGATCGGGGCCAACGGCGCCGGCAAAAGCACCACGCTGAGAGCCATCGTTGGCCTGGTAAGGCCTCGTTCGGGTTCGATCCGGTTTGGTGAGGAAGACCTGGGGAAGATGACCACTCACCAGATCATTCGCCGGGGCATTGGGGTCAGCCCCGAAGGGCGCCATGTGTTTCCCAATCTGACGGTGCTCGAAAACCTCGAGCTCGGGGCCTACCATCAAAGTCCCAAGGACTTCCTGGCGCAATTGGAATGGGTCTGTTCCTTGTTTCCGCGGCTTCGGGAGCGTCAAACGCAGCTGGCCGGGACCCTCAGCGGCGGCGAACAACAGATGGTGGCCCTGGGACGGGCGTTGATGAGCAGGCCGAAGCTGGTGCTCCTCGATGAGCCCTCTTTGGGCCTGGCGCCACTGGTGGTCGAGGAGGTTTTCAGGACGATTCGGACCATCAACGAACAGGGAGCAACCATTCTGCTGGTGGAGCAAAACGCGATGGCGGCCCTCAATGTGGCTGATTATGCTTATGTCCTGGAGACGGGAAGGGTGACTCTTGAAGGCCCCGGCCAGAAGCTCCTGCAGGATGAGCGCGTGCGCAAGGCTTATCTCGGTGAATAGAGGCCGTTGATGCAGCAGCTCAGCCCATTTCAGAAACGCTCCGAAGAGGCCTTGAAGGGCAGCGCGCCACTGGCCGAGCGGATGCGCCCGACCCGCCTTGATGAATTTGTCGGACAGGCCCATCTGTTGGGTCCCGGCAAGATCCTGCACCGCGTGCTGCACAACCAGAGGCTGCAGTCCTTTATTCTGTGGGGACCTCCCGGTTCGGGAAAAACGACGCTGGCCCGAATTATCGCCTGCCAAACCGACACCCACCTCATTGCCATGTCGGCAGTCATGGCCGGGACGCGTGAAATCCGCGCCGCAGTCGAGGAGGCGCAAGGGGTTTGGGCCAGAGAAAAGAAGCGGACGTGGCTGTTCATGGATGAAATCCATCGCTTGAACAAGGCCCAACAGGACACTCTCCTGCCCCACGTCGAGCGTGGCACTCTGCTGCTGCTTGGCGCCACCACGGAAAATCCCTCCTTTGAAGTCATTCGGCCGCTGCTCTCCAGGGCTCAGGTGGTGGTCCTGGAGCCACTGCAAATCGAGGACCTGCGGAGGATCATCGCGCGTGCTCTGGCGGACGAGGAGCATGGCCTCGGCAAATTCCCGGCCCGGCTCACCGAAGAAGCGGAAGAGCACCTCTTCGCGGCCTCGGGAGGAGATGCCCGGATCGTCCTCAATGCCCTCGAACTGGCAGCCCTGACCACGCCTCCGGGACCGGACGGCGTGCGCTTGGTTGATCGCAAAACCATGGAAGAGGCTTTGCAGCGTAAAGCAGTCCATTATGACAAAGGCGGAGAGGAGCACTTCAATCTCATTTCCGCTTTGCATAAGAGCGTTCGCGGCAGTGATCCCGATGCTGCGCTCTATTGGCTGGCGCGCATGCTGGACGCCGGGGAGGACCCCCTCTATATCGCCCGCCGCCTGGTGCGAATGGCGGTCGAAGATATCGGCCTCGCCGACCCCCTGGCGATGGTTCAGAGCCATCGCGGCGCAGCAATCCTATCAGTTCCTGGGAAGTCCCGAAGGCGACCTGGCCCTTGCCCAGACCGTCGTCTATCTCGCCCTGGCGCCGAAGAGCAATGCGATCTATACGGCTTTCGGCAAAGCCCTGGATCTGGCGAGAAAAACGGGCACGGCACCGGTCCCCATGCACATCCGCAATGCCCCGACGGTGCTCATGAAAGAGCTTGGCTACGGCAAAGACTATCGGTACCCTCACGATTATCCAGACGCCTGGATCCCGGAACATTACTTACCCGAAACGCTGAAGAACCCTGTTTTTTATGAGCCGACGGCGCGCGGCTGGGAAGGAACGCAACGGGAAACCATCCTGGAGCGGCGTCAAGAAGTGGCCAAAGCGAAGAACCCATAACCGTTCAGGGGGTACGCAATTTTTCCCTGGTTCTGCATTTTTGAGAGAACAAATCCAACCCTTTCGTGTAATGGAGACTGAAAGATTGAACACGAGGCGAAAAGCAACCGGAATTGGAGTGTGGCTGGATGGTTTGCAGGATCTTCCCAACGGTTTTCCCATCAGCGAAGAGGACTGGAAAGAGACGCCATCTGCGGTACGGTTGTTGGTCTTGCAGCAACATGAGCTCATTATAGAACTGACCAAGCGCGTGGGAGAAATGGAAGCGAGGCTAGGGCAGAACTCGCAGAATTCGAACCGTCCTCCCTCGTCGGACCGTCCGGATCAGAGAGCCAAGAGAGAGTCGAAAGGAACTTGCAAGCCGGGAGCCAAGGAGGGTCACAAAGGACACCAGCAATCGCTTCTTGCACCCACCAAGGAGGTGGTGGCGCCGCCGAAGCCGTGTGGCTGCGGATGTCAAGACTTTTAGAACCTGAGGCCATTCTATACGCATCAACATATCGAGTTTCCAGAAATCGTGATGCAAGTCACGCATTTCATCCTGATGGAAGGGGACTGCACGCCATTGCGGCAGGACCTCTGGGGCACGGTCCCGGAACTTTTCCAGGTTGGATATGGTGAACGGCTGACAGCTCTGATTGGGGAGTTGAGCGGTAGCCAACGTTGCAGTCGTAGGTCTGTCAAGGAATTCTGTCGAATCGGTGCTCAGCATTCCCATTAGCGTTGGCGGAATCCAACGCTGTGTGGATCGGGTGTCTCAAGCAATCGTTCCCTATTACGAAGCGATCGCAGCCAAAGCTCGGAGCTCGAAAGTAAACTATGTGGATGAGACATCCTGCTACCAGCACGGGGTGCTTGGCTGGCTGTGGGTAATGGTCAACAGCACGGTGGCCTTCTTCAGTGTGAAGGCCAGCCGGTCGAAGGCGGCTTTCGAGGAATTGATCGGACACTGGGCAGGGATTCTCGTTAAGCGACAACTATGGGGTATATCGCAAATGGGTAGAACTGCGGCAAACTTGCCTTGCCCATCTCATCCGCACAGCGAAAGGACTTGGCCAGAGAAAAGACTTGGCGCATTAGCTGGTTTGGACAGCGCGTTTCCTCCGAGCTTCAGCGTCTGATTCATTGGGCCAATGCCCCTCCGACGCCAGGAGAAGTTGCGACATGGTATGCGCGAATGTGTCATCTGATCGCCTGTCATAGGGACCGTAAAGATGAGGCGGGAAGGCTTGCCCGATTGCTGGATAGCGAGATGGGCAGCCTGTGGGGTCTTTCTCCTGGAAGATGGCGTCGAACCCACCAATAATCGTGCGGAAAGAGCCCTTCGTTTTGCGGTGCTCTGGCGTCGGATGATGCAGGGGAACTTCAACGAAAAAGGGGACCGTTGGGTCGAGCGAATTCTCTCTTTGCGGGAAACCTGCCGCCTGCGGAATCTTCCTACGTACCCTGTCCTGGTTCAAGCTCTCACCTGCGCACGCCAAAACCAAATTCCCGATGTTTCTTGGATTTAGAACTAGACCCCGTGAACACTTACAACCAGTCTATCGAAAGCTTAGGAGAGTGGCGATACCTGCCTTCCTTCGAGAAAATCGGCGAACGAAAAGTTCAGGATCACAGAACGATATCGTCAACAAATGGTCGGCGTTCTCGACAGACTCGCATCAGTCCACGGTAAGAGCTTCAGCCTCGCGAAAGGGACCTATGGCGATAGCTCTCTAACTGATGCACTTTCTCTAAGAGAATCTGACTGGAGAATGACTCCCTGATCGCCCACGGCAACGAACGATTTATTGCCATAGGTTATCGCATTCATTAACGTTGCACCAACTCCAGCCGATCCCTCAGTCCACAGCTTCCCGTCTGGCGATGTGAGGACGGTACCGTCTACTGTTATTGCAAGGAATGTTTTGTTCCCGTAAGCAATTCGGTAGATGCTTTTATCACTGATTCCAAAAGATCTGTTTGTCCACGTTCTCCCGTTTTTTGATGTAAGAATCGTGCCCTCTTGGCCAACCGCAACGAATATTCCGTTGCCGTAGGCTATGTCATAGAGCCCCTTGGTAATTCCTGATGATGTTTTGGCCCATTGTATCCCGTCTGGTGATGTGACGATGGTATCGCACTTCTTCTGACGGTCGTACCTAACACCTACAAATACTTTATTGCCATAGGCCATTATTTGATGTGGTTGATTCGTGGCATACCGATATGTCCACGTTTTCGCGTCTGTGGAAGTCCAAAGTTCGTGGTACAGCGTCTCCGTGTTGTCTCCATACCAAGATGACGTGGCAACAAATATCTTATTGCCATAGACTATAGCGTTGAAGTATCCTTCACCCCCACTGGTATTCGTCCAGAGTCTCCCATCCTGGGAGGTGATAATTGTGCCGCCATCACCAAAAGCAACGAGGGTGTGATTACCGCAGGCTATGCCCCCTAGGTCGTAGTCCTCCGTGTAGTAGCTCCAGTCGGGACCTGCCAAAGAAATCTTTGTCCATTTTTCCCCGTTTGCAGAGGCAAGGATTGTCATGTTGTGTCCTACAGCAACGTAGATACCGTTGCAATGGGTTATTCCGAGGAGAGAAGCATAGGTTCCTGCCAATCTTTTAACCCATTCTTTCCCATCTTTGGATGTAAGGATTTCATACCTCTCATCAATACCATCGTTGGCCAAAGCTACGAATGTGTTGTTCCCGTAAGTTATTCCAACCACACTTGCGGTAGTTCCTGATGACCGCTTTCTCCATTTATTCCCGTTGGGAGATGAGAGCATAATACCACCATATCCCCAGGCAACGAACATGTTATTGCCAAAAGTTATGCCGGTGACCCCCTGCCATGTTCCTGATGATCGCTTGGTCCAGGTGTTTCCGTCTGGGGACGTAAAGATTTTCCAACTGTCTCCGAAAGCGAGGAATATGTTATTCGCATAAGTTATATTCCAAGTATAAGTACTTCCCGATGATCTGACTGTCCAAGTATCTCCGTCTGGTGAGGTGACGATGGTGCCAGTGACCGTTGTGGCAACAAACGTACCGTTGCCAAAAGCTATTTTGCGCAACCTTTCTTCTGTTTGTCTAACTGTCCAAGTCTCCGCGTCTGGTGAGGTGAGGATGAGATTGCCCCAGTAAGAATGAACGACGAACGTGTTGTTGCCATAAGTTATCGCCTGGAGACTTTCGCTCGTTCCGGATTGCCTTGAGGTCCACAACTCCCCGTCAGGAGATGTGAGGATGGTACCGCCAGATCCAATGACAACAAATAGGTTATTAGCATAAACGACAGCTCCGAGATATTCACTCGTTCCCGATAATCTTGACGTCCAGGACTCCCCATCTGATGATGTGAGGATGGTGCCGCCAGATCCGGTAACAACAATTAGGCCGTTGCCGTAGGCGATATCATCCAGCGCCGCCTCAGTGCCCGAGATTCTATTGGTCCATTTTACGCCATTAGGAGATGTGGTGATCCTGCCAGAACTTCCGATGGAGATGAAGGTGTTATTAACGTAGGTCGGTACCCTTTGGGCGTTAGCCAGCAGGGGGTTCCGCAGATTCCAATGATCCAGAGGCTCTGCGAGAACTTGAGACGTCAGCATAACGAAAAGCAAAAATAATAGAATATTGATTCTCAGCTTCATGATTCCCTCCCTGTCATGTGCCAGAGCGACTCTGGCCAAAAACACTATCGGGCTCGCGGGCTTCTTTGACTTGGACCCCGGTCCCAACTCACTTAAGGGTTATGGCAGCGCGCGCCACTCTTGAAGTACCTGCCCGTTTGTCCCCTGAACAATAACGTTGAATCCATGGAAATGCTCTACCGCGCGATAGTTGCCGGACCTCAAAATCTCCGCCCAGTGTTTCTTGACGATACATCGTAACCTGCTTCCATAAATCCTTTTACGAGTCATTACCCACTATTGGAAAACTACTGATCGGCTTGGTCTCAGATTCCCGGTGAGTCATATTGCCTTCGTTGGGCAACCAACCGTCCCTTCTTGAGAAAAAACCTCGATCTGAGCTTTAAATCAACCCAGTGTCTGGTATATTACCCCGACTCGACGCTCTATGTTGACACTTCGACCTCAAAAACATCCGTTTTGGCTGCTCCAGCGGGAATTGCTGCCATTGACATTTCACGATTCTCTCCGATGTTCAACGGAGCATGGGCAGAACCAAAGAGGGCTCACCCATGCACCCACCTCAGAGCCAAGGACGAGACAAAAAATCACGAAAAATCCCAGCATCTCACCCCAAAAATCCAGGATCTGAACGAAAAACGCCAAGAGTGGCCGGAAGACAAAAACCTTTGCGCGCACATCATGGCATCCCTCCTCAAGTCAGAATGGCAACAGGTGAATCACCAAGTAGGGTTAAAGCATGCTTCTTGGGAATTTAAGCTACCACCTCACCCGCCCGCCAGTCAACAGATGTTGTGCCCAACGCCAGATCAATGGAACAGTGAAAGAACTTACCAAAAGAGCATCACGATATTACGGGTTCTTTGGAAGAGTCAAGGATTCGTTCTGGGTACAACGCACGAGCAGCGCTGCTAAAAATGCTTCCGACCAAACATCGCATAATCCGTGAAGTCAGCACCCTGGTGACCGAAATTAAAGGGAAGGAAGAATAGTTTTTTTGAACCAATTGCGCTAATATCGCGTATGGTTGTGTCCTTGCAAAACATCCAAATGGAGGCAAAAGTTGGCAACAGCAGCGACGACAAACACTGTGGGATCTTAACTGTGCACAAGATAACGAATCCTCATGACAAGTTCTTTAAAGAGGTCTTTTCTGAGAAAAAGACGGCGGCGGACTTCCTTGCCAATTACCTGCCAGCAGATATTCTTCAGATTTTAGATCTCGAGACAATGGAAATCAGGAAGGATTCGTTTGTCGATGAGGAGCTCAGAGAATTCTTTTCCGACCTGCTCTATGAGGTGAAGCTGGCCGGCAGCCGCGCCTTCATTTATATATTGTTTGAGCACAAGAATTTTCCTGATCGATACACCGCTTTTCAGCTTCTGAAATACATAATCCGGATTTGGGAACTGCATCTTCAGCAGTCTACGAAACGAGACCTGCCCGCCATCCTGCCATTGGTGCTTTATCAGGGAACCGGCGCGTGGGACGTTGGCCATCGATTCAAGGATCTTCTGGATTTGGACCAACAAGCGCTACACCCCTATGTACCTGATTTTCAGTTCATTGTTTATGACCTCTCAGAGTATAGCGATGAACAGATTAAAGGCGGCGTGTTAGCCCGAGTGATGCTGCTCACCATGAAATATGCCCTGAAAGATGAGCTGCCCCAAAAACTTCCAGGCATCCTCGATTTGTTGCGGGACTTGGCAGAAAAGGATAAAGGGCTTAAATACCTGGAGGTGCTTTTCCGCTACCTTGTTCAGGGTACGGATAAACTGAGCAGAGACGATTTCAAAAGAGCCATCTCCGGTATGCCGGAAGGAGAGACAATTATGCCGACGCTTGCAGAACAATGGTTTCAGGAGGGTGAGAAAAAAGGGCTGTTGGAAGGTGAGAAAAGAGGGCTGTTGGAAGGTAGAGAGGCTTTCAAGAAGCGTGTGAGATAATCCTGGAAATTATGGAAATGCGCTTCGGGCTTCCGTCTCAGCGCCTCGTCGACAAACTCCATCAGATTCGCAGTCATGAAATGTTGCGCTTATTGTGGCGGCAAATGAGAAACTGCGAGACTGCCGCTGACTTTGAAGACCTGGTCGATCATGCATTGAAGTGATGTCTGTTCAATCTTCACCTTTACTCAATATTGAGGCGCCCATCGGCATCCACTATGAAAGTGATAAAGACCGGCACAAAGACTATCGAAGGCATCAAACCCTTTCGTCTGGTTAAATACCTGTCGCTAAGCAGCCTCATGGTTATCCTGGTATGCACGCTTCTCCTTTCCGGCTTCATTTCCCAGCGAGCAAGGAAGATCCTGTTCCACAAAAGCGAACAATATGCCCTGCTCGTCGCTGAAAACCTCAATCATCAGGTTTTTTTTCAATTTACGCTGCCGACCCTGATTGCCGAGGGTGAAATTCGGTTGAGCCGCCCCAATCAGTATGAACGGCTGGATCGGGTGGTGCACAATACGATTCATGGGTTTTCGGTTGAGAGCGTCAACATTTATGATCCCGACGAAGTCCTTACCTACAGCACGGACCCCGAAAAAGTCGGCACGCGAGGGGACATCGGCGATGTGTTCAAGGAGGCATTGGCCGAGCAGTCGGTCTCGCTCCTGTCTCACGACGAAAACTCGTTTCTGGGCATTGAATGGAAGGGCGGGATGCGCACTCTGAAAACCTATCTTCCCATGTGGGAGGAGCGCCCCATGAGCTGGAAGCGGGGGAAGGTGCTCGGGGTTTTTGAGATCATTCAGGACGTCACCCACGATTATGCAACCATCCGTCGGTTTCAGTGGATTGTGGCGATGAGTTTTTTGGGGTTCGTCGGGGTCCTTTTTACGACGATTCTCCTCATCGCACGCCGGGCTGAACGGATTATAACCGGTCGTGCAGCCGAGCAGCGCAAATTGGAGGAGAAGCTGCACCAGGCGGAACGGCTGGCCGCATTGGGAGAGATGATCGCCGGAATTTCCCATGAGATTCGCAATCCTTTGGGGATCATTCGGAGCACGGCGGAACTGCTTCATGACCGTGCGGAAAGCGAGCGGCAGAAACGCTTCTCCTCGATCATCGTAGAGGAAGCTTCGCGCCTGAACGATACCCTGACGGAGTTCCTCGATTTTGCTCGCCCCAAAACGCTCCATCCCATGAAATGCAGAATCGAAGACATATTGGAGCGTAACCTCAAAGTGATGGAGCCCGAACTTCAGAGACTTGGGGTGCAAGTGGAACGCCAATACGAGAGCGGAAGTTTCGCTCTGGAAGCCGATCCCGACTTGCTTTACCGGGCCTTTGTAAATCTTTTGGCTAACGCTCTGCAAGCCATGCCCGAAGGAGGCATCTTGCGGGTCCGGACCGCCCTTGCCAATGGCAGGGTCAAGCCCGCCCAGATAGAATTGACCATTCAAGACACGGGGCCGGGGATTCCCCAGAAGGTTCAGAAGAAAATCTTTAATCCCTTCTTTACCACGCGCGAGAAGGGTACGGGGCTGGGGCTCGCGATTGTGAGAAACATTATCGACAGCCATAATGGTGAGATCGAGGTGGATAGTGCAGAAGGGAAGGGCACCGCGATGATCATCCGCCTGCCGCTCTTTCAGCCGAACTCAGAAGAAAGGTCCGAAGAAGACAGCGAGATGGCTGTTAGCTCTTAGCGGTTAGCTCTTAGCTCTTGGATCTTAGCGGTTCACCATTAGCCGTCTGTTGTTGGCTCCTGGCTTTGGCTCTTAACTCTTGATTTTCCGTCGTTTTCGTGTGACTTCGTTTTCTCCTTCGTGTGCCTTCGTGGACGCTTTTGATTTATTGATGGTAAAAGCACTCATGGAAAGTATCCTCATTGTCGATGACGAAAAGAATTATCTGCTGATCCTCGAAGACCTCCTCAGCGAAGAGGGATACCAGGTCGTCACCGCGGAATCTGCGGAAAATGGCCTGGATATCGTTGCGGAGTATGACCTCGATGCCGTCATCACGGATATGAAAATGCCCGGGATGGACGGTATGGCCTTCCTCGATCGCATTCAGCTGCAAAATCCCGATCTCCCGATCATCATGATGACCGCCTACGGGTCGGTGGAAAAGGCGGTGGAGGCAATGCGCAAGGGGGCCTTCGACTACATCCTCAAACCCTTTAAGAACGAGGAACTAAAGCTCACCATCCGCAAAGCGATCGACCACCACGTGTTGCTCCGCAAAAACCGCTACCTCACGCGCGAGCTTCAGGAACGCTACGAGTTTGGCAAGATCATCGGCAAGAGCGCACCCATGCAGCGCATCTACCAGTTGATTGAGAAGGTAGCTCCATCCAAGGCCACCGTCCTGATCACGGGTGACTCGGGTACGGGCAAGGAACTGATTGCGCGCGCCATCCATTTCAACAGTCCGAGGCGCGAGCAGCCGTTTATTTCAGTTAACTGCGGGGCACTGCCTGAAACGCTCCTGGAAAGTGAACTCTTCGGCCACGAGCGGGGGGCCTTCAGCGGCGCCGTTAATCTGCGGAAAGGGCGGTTTGAACTGGCTCATGAAGGGACTCTTTTCCTCGATGAAATCAGTGAAATGTCACCGCCATTGCAGGTTAAGCTCTTGCGCGTGCTGCAGGAAATGGAGTTTGAGCGGGTGGGAGGCAGCCAGACCATTCGCGTGGATGTCCGCATCGTCGCCGCATCCAATCGAATCCTCAAAGAGGAAGTGGCCCAGCGACGCTTCCGCTCCGATCTCTTTTTCCGCCTCAATGTCGTTCACATCCATCTTCCCCCGCTAAGGGAAAGAACCGATGACATTCCGCTGCTGGTCAATCATTTTTTGGCCAAGTATTCGCAGGAGAGCAGCCTGGCTTTGATCACCATTGAGCCCGAAGCCCTGCGCTGTCTGCTGGATTACTCGTGGCCCGGGAATGTCCGGGAATTGGAGAACGTGATCGAAAGGGCCGTAATTCTCTCGAATGGCGAGAAAATCTTGGTCAAGGACCTTCCCCAGGAGGTCCGCGAACCCGCTCCACCCACCAGAACCGAGGACTATCGAAGGGAGCCGCCGCCCGAGAAAACATGGCAGCCGGTGGAGCTCAAACCAATCAGCGAGTTGAGCCACGGCGGCCGCCTCCCGCAGTGGAACCTGCGCCCGCGTCAGCTACGGACCATTGATTTCATTAAGGAGCACGGCTTTATCACGAACAAGTATTACTCCCAGCTCAATGACTTATCGGAGCGTCAGGCCTTGCGGGAACTGGCCGAAATGGTTGACTCGGGCGTGCTGCAGCGCATTGGCAAAGGCCGAGCCTGCCGCTACATCCTGGGGGCGAAAAGTCCTTAGTACATTACAGCAATGAACTCAAAGTCAGTTCGTCATTACCGGCAAAGCCGGTATCCAGGCATTCCTGCATGGCACTCCGGTTTTCGCCGGAATCCGACGCAATCAAGTACCCTGGTGATTTTTGTGCGAGCCTGTAATCAATACTGCACGGCTGAAGAAACTGCCCTGTGTCAGGGGGTCATTTCTCGTCTGAAGACTGCCCCAAACGCTCAAACAAGCGGGAGAGGCGCTCCCGGCACAGGAAGACCACGGCCGCAAAGGTCAGAAAGCCGCTCAGGAGAAGGAAAAAGCTCAGATAATTCCCCTCGTAAAGGTACGCTCCCTGGAGATTGAACAAGAGGGCATTGGGAAGGCGGCCGGCGATCACCGCCACCAGAAATATTTTCAGGGGCATACCCGCCATCCCCAAACCTATACAGAAATAGTCCTTGGGGAAGTAGGGCAGGGCAAAGACAAGGAGTGCCGCCAGACCTCCCTGATGCCGCATCATTTCATCGAGACGCTTCCGGGATGCCTGGGAGATCAGTCGGTTGATGATATGATCCCCCAGCCAGTGGCCCAAAAAGAATCCCAACACCGAACCCAGGGTGAGGCCCACCATGGTGTAAAGGGCGCCCAGCCAGGGGCCGTAGAGAAAGCCGCTCACCAAACCGGTGGTGGTCTCACCGGGGATGGGAACGACCACGACCTGTATGGCCTGGAAGAGGATCAGGAAGAGCGGGCCCCACTGTCCCCATGATTCCGTCATGCTGCGGATTTGTTCTTTGTCCTGAAGGTAGGCCCACACCCGCCGCAGGTGGGACCCCAGCACGGCCGGGTATGGCGAGTCCCAAAGCAGCGCTACCCCTCCAGAAATGAGGATCACTGCCATGAGGACCACCAGGATGGTGCGGGAAGACGCTCTTCTCATCAACTGCCGTTCCAGGCTTACCTACTTAATCGTCTCAACCGGCAACTCCGGCCGGCTGGACCACTCCGCCCAACCGCCGTCGTACCACAAGACATTTTTGTAGCCCAGCAGGTACCTGAGTACAAACCAAGTTTGACTGGCCTGATGACCCGTTCGGCAGGTGACCACCACCGTTGCATCTTTGGAGGCGATCAGTCTGTCATAGGCTTCCTGGAGTTCTGCGACCGGTTTGAATCTCGTGACGCCTTCATGGTTGTCAGATCAGCGTTAAAGGGCCTGTTGACCGCGCCGGGGATATGGCCGGCACGCGCTTCATCGGACTTTAATCCCGTGTAGAAGTCTGCGGGCCGCACATCGAGAATGACGGCACTCCTGCGCTGCGAGTATTCCAGCACCGTCAGGTAATCCACGGTAAACGAATCGGCATGTTTGGGCACCGGATAATCCGTAGCGGTGATTTTGGGAAGCCCGGTATCGACCGGTCGCTGCTCCGCCCGCCACTTCTCCCAGCCGCCATCGAGAATGGCGTAGCGCCGGTGACCGGCCCGTTCGAGGGCGATTCCCACGAGGGTTGCGTCCTGGAGCTTCTCACTTGGTACGATGATGACCGTCGTTTCCGGCTTGATTCCCACCAGGCCAAGGTGCTGAGCAATCATGTCAGCGGGCAGCAACATGGACGACACGCCGCCGATCACCCCGCGGAAGTGCTCGGGGTCCATCCGCACGGAACCGGGAAGGTGGCCGCCGTTGTAGGCCGGCTGGGAACGTACCTCGATGATTCGCAGGTCGCCGCGTTCAAGGTTTTCATTCAGCCATGCCGGTTCGACCAGCCGGGGGGATTCACCACGGCATGCTGCCGAGACTGCGTTCCGGGGAGCCTCATCGCTCAGGAAAAAATTCCGCCACGCCGTCACCCTGGTCTTCATGTCGTCCGTCAGCACCGCCTCCCGGAGCGATATGGGCTTGAGCACGCGGTGCATGAACCCCTGCAAACCATCGGTCAGCAGATAAACATTGCCGAAGCCCATTCGTGCCAGCGTGTCCCTGACCTGGGCGGGGTGTGTCATGCCGTTCGAGTAAAGGACGATGGCTCCCTTGTTCTTCAGGGGAGCGAGCATTTCCGGCAGATCGGCAGCGGAACTGTTCACCGCCCCCTTGATGTGAAAGCTCGCAAACTCGGCCGGTGTACGAATATCTACCAGCAACAGGGCCGGGTCGCCGGCCATGATACGGTCGGCCAGCTCTTCCGGTTCATAGGTGATCTTCTCCGGCTTCCATGGCCTGGAGGAGGGTCGCATCGCTAACGGGACGGGTTTGGGCGAGTTGCTGCCGCGCGCCGTCCGTTGGCAGCACCGCCACGGCAAGCGCACTGACTAGAATGGCCACGCTGAAAGCCTTCAGGAAGGGACTGCCGAGGTAGGGGCCGGCACCTGCTGTTCTCCTCTCGATCCATTCCGAGAGCCAAAATGCGCCCACTCCAAAACCCGAAAAAATCAAAGCAAATAACGAGGCGGACAGACCCAGAGCTGCCCACGCGAATTTCACACCACTGTCGCCCCAGGTGTAGAGGGGTTCAAGCAAGCTGTAGAGCTCATTGAAGAGGACGCTGCCAAGCGCCGCTCCCAGAAGGAAGATCAAGGCGTCCAGACGACCCGAAGCCAATCCCACGGCAGCCGTACCCGGACACCAGCCGCCCAGGGCGAAACCGACTCCAAAGAGCAGGCCACCCACAATTTGGGCACCGTAGACGGTGGGTAAAAAATAGATCTGGTCCAAAGTTATGACGCCCAGCAACAGGGCCAGCTGCAGGCCGAGCATGGCCGTGATCATGGCCGTGAACATGACGCGCAGCACGGTCATGTCGCGAAGATAGAAGATTCCGGCCAGCCTCTTGGAGCTCCCGAAGCCCGCCCGCTCGAGCGCAAAACCAAAGCCGAAACCCACCAGCAGTGAAACCACCAAAGCTGCGCTGCTGTCCAGAGCGCCGTCGCCAAAGAAGGTTGTGATCATGACCATTGCCTCCTGACAAACCATGCCACCGCATAACCACTGGCAAAGAGAGACACGAGAAAAAGCAGGCTGCCGCTGGTCAGCATCGCCCCACCGGTAAGGGCCTGGCCGGAGGTGCACCCGGAAGCCAGGCGGCTGGCAAAACCCGCAAGGATCCCGCCCACCAGCGCCAGCACGATACGAAGTTGGGGCGAAGCCGTCGGCCCACGCTCGAGTTGCGGCCGGATGCGCCGTCCCAGGATGGCGGACACCAAGCCCCCGATGAGGGTGCCGACAAACATAAAGACCAGATAGTATCGCAACGGATTCCTCCCCCAAGCACCGAAGTATGCACTCTCAGCAACATGCTGCGGCATCAGAACGCTTTGCACATAGGCGCCGGCACGGGCGATACCGGAGGAAGCTCCCAGCCCGACTCCCAGGATCAGGAAACTGGCCAGAAGCACAAACCCCAACATGAGGCCGGCCAGATAAGGGTTCATGTATGGCCTGGGGCCGTCGGAATGAGCGGATTGGCATCGGTTCATGGTCGATTCCTCTTCGATGACGGGTTGGCAAGCGTCCAAAAACAACCTGCAGTCCTTTCGACGTTGTTTCATCACGAAAGCACACGAAGGATGCGAAGAGACACGAAGAAATCATTTTGTGTCTTTGGTGCTCTTCGTGGTGAAAGGTCATGCTGAATGACTCAGCAACCGGCAGACTTCTTCTTGGGAGCGGCAGGAGCAGTCGGCGGGGGTGCAGGAGTTGCCGACTGCGGGGCCGGGGATCCCGCCGGGGCCGCCTTGAGTCCTGAGCCAGCGCCGGGAAGAGGCACGGAGCGCACCGCGCTCTTCAGTTCCGTCTCTTCCCAGAAGCCATCCAGCCCGCCGTACAAGGCCTTGATTGGCCGCTTCGTCTTCTGTGAAAGGATGCCGGCAACCATCATCGCCAGAGAGCCGTCACGATCCACGATGATCAGCGGCCCTGCGCCCGTAAGATACGCAGCATTCGACAAGACATCTGCCAGGTCGGCATTGATCGATCCAGGCAAGGCATAATCCTGAAAGGCCTCGGGCGGGCGGATGTCCACCAGATCAAAGGTCCCGGGCATATCCTTCATCAGTCGTTCAAATCCGCCGGCGAAATCCGCTCCGCAAGAGGAACCTGACGCTTGGGTGAAGCGGAGACGGCGGCTTTCTTTTCGCTGCCAAATACCGGATAGCCCGCTTCAATCCATGCGGCGCTGCCCCCCTCGAGGCTGGAAACCTGTTTGAATCCTTTCCGCTGCAGGATGCCCACCGCCAGACTCGACCGATACGCGCTGTTGCACACCGCCACTACCGGCAAGCTCGGATCGAGTTTGCCGGAAAGCTCACCCAGGTGGTTGATGGGCAAATTCACCACCGTCCCGATGCGCAGAGCCATCCATTCACTGGGCATGCGCACGTCCACGATGATCGGAGCGGTGCCGTCCTGCATTTGAGCGTAGAGTTCGCCGGGCTTGATGGTCCCGCTCTTGGCAAGAGGCAGGCCGGCTTTGGTCCAGGCTTCGAACGGCAACACCGATCCCGTGTAGGCCACCCGATGCAGACGAAAGACCGCCTCCTTGATTTCCGCCGGGGAGCCGATCAGCACCATCGGCGCGCTTCCACGGCACCATGATGCCCACCCAACTTTCCAGCCGACCCCGCAGTCCAATGTTTATCGACCCGGGCACATGCCCGTCGGCGTAAAGCTTGGCGTCCCGCAGGTCCACCAGCCATTGTTCTTCCACCCTGGTGATGGATTCATCCACCTTTGCCTGCGCGGGCGCGGCATCCCAGGATACCAGCGGCGGTCCTTCGCGGTTCATGGCCGCGTTGTGTTTGAAGTACTGCGGCGCTTCCGGCAGACCTTCCAGCACCGCCGCGATGAACTCACTCCGGCCCTTGTGCTGCAGGTAGGGATTGGATGACCTTTCCCTGCCGATGGTTGATGCCGGATCGTCGGACAGGTGGGCGCCGCACAAAGATCCCGCACCGTGCGCAGGCAGCACCAGGACCGTGTCCGGCAGTTTGGAGAGCTTATTGTGCCAGGTATCGAAGCTCATGGAGGCCAGGGTGGCAGCCGTCATTTTCCCTTCGAGCAGATCCGGCCTTCCAATCGAGCCCACGAACAAGGTATCACCCGTGAGAATGGCCTTTGGCTGCGCATCCCCCTCGGAGAAAACCAAGCCGCACATGCCGTCAGGCGTGTGGCCGGGGGTCACCATGACTTTTACCGTGGCAACGCCCACTTTAAATGAGGAGCCTTCCTGAAGCGCTTCGATTTTATATTTCGCGCCGCTGGCCGCATTTTGGTAGATCGGCACCTTCAATGACCGTACCAATTCCAGATGCCCGGCGACAAAGTCGGCGTGGGAGTGGGTGAGAAAGACGCCCTTGATCGTCAGACCGTGCTTTTTTGCATGGTCGAGGTAGGCGTTGATATCCCGGTTCGGGTCAACCACCAGCGCCTCCTTGCCGGAAACCAGCAGGTAGGAGTAGTGGCTCAACACCGGCAGATTGAACTGCACAATCTCAAAGCCGGGGAACTTGTACGTGTCCACAATCTGGTGAAAAGCGTCCTCGCCCCCGTGCGTGGCCGACTCCGAGTCCTTGATCCCGGCTGCTTCGGTCAAGTTCGCCAAAAGACCAAGGTTCAGCAAAAACAAAACTGCGACAGTAATCAGCCACCAATGTCGTTTGAAACCGGAAGATCTTTTCATAATCAAATCCTTTCACTTCATCCAACTTCATACTAACGATCATGAACGATACTTGTTTGCCCGCGTGTTTCACCGTCCCTGGTTCCCAAGCTCCAGCTTGGGAACCATGGAGCGCCCGCTCACCCGCCTTCCGCATGGCCGCCTTGTGCATCGGACGAATCTCCCCAATGTCCATGATGATAAACCGGGAGGGGTTGAGCTTACTTGCTTCGATGGTCCTCGTCAAGTCCAGTGCCGCATAGCCGGGAGGCTCATCGCCGAGCTGGAAGGTGCCCCACTGGGTTGGGATGAAATGCTTCGCGCCGAGATCGTGAAAAGCATCGAGAGCTTCAGGAATGCTCTTGTGTGCGTAATGCATGAACCATCGCGGATGGTAGGCGGTGGTCGAAAGCAGGGCGAAATCGATGCCCGGGAAGCGTCTTCCGATCTCCTTGTAGCCGATGAAATAACCGCTGTCGCCCCCGTAATAGACCGAGGTCTCGGGGGTAATCAGCAAAAAACTGGCCCAAAGCGTTTCATTGTAGCCCTGCCCGATTCGCCTCGACCAGTGCTGAGCCGGCAGACAGACCAGCTTCTTCCCATCTCCCAAAGGGATTTCCTGCCACCAGTCGAGCTCCTTCACCACACCTTTGTGGATTTCCTCGACAAACTTCTTAAGACCGAGGGGAACATAGATCCGCGACTCGGGCGGCAAGGAACGAATGCTCTCGACGTCGAGGTGATCGTAATGGTTATGGGAAATCAATACGTTCAAGCGCGGTGTCAAATCAGCCAATTCCTTGCCGGTAATGGCCGGTGGCGTAACACGCTTGGGGAGAAGGGCGCGTTTCGAAAACATGGGATCGGTGATCCAATAATCCCCCTGAAGTCGCAGGAGAAAGGTGGCGTGCCCGATCCAGGCGATGAAATCCCCTTCCGGCATAGCTTCGAGCCGCTTCTTCAGTTCCGGGATGAATTTCGGTTGGTAATTTTGCTCTTCCTCCGAATACTTGGCCTTGCCTGCTAACCGCCATTTCAAAAGGCGCCAGAACCCGCCATGCTGCAAGGGCATCCAGGGATTGCCGTACTGCCCGTCGCTGAAATGGGCCGCGTAAAGCTTTTCGACGCTCTGACCCTCCACCTGCTTGCGCCACTTGCCCTCATCGAAAGCTGCCGGGTTGTGCGAGCAGGAAGAGGCAAACATGAGCCCCAGCATGCTGATCAGAAAAGCGATTCCCGATGCTCTCATATGCTCCACTTCTAAAGGTCAAGCTTCGCGACCATTCGGTGAGTATCCACCAACCGGTAAAATTCTTCGCTCTCCATTACTTCCTTCTTCAGGAGCTCTCCGGCTATTTCCTCGAGCAGCCCGCGGTTTCGCGAGAGCAGTTCGCGGACGCCGACAGCCCTCTCCGTGATCAGGTCTTTGACCTCATCGTCCAGCTTGGCCGCGGTTGCTTCACTGTACTCCTTCCCGACCAGCGGGCCCTGCTCGGGACTCAGGAACATCGGTCGGTTCTGGCGCGGATAAGTGGAGAGCCCGAGCGTCCTCCCCATCCCGTACTCGGAAACCATGGCCCGGGCGATGTCGGTGGCCCGCTGCAAATCATTATGCGCGCCCGTGGAGATGTCGCCGAAGACGATTTCCTCAGCCATCCTCCCCCCGAGGAGCACGTCGATCTTTCCCATGAGCTCCTGGCGCGTCATGAGGTAACGGTCCTCGGTCGGCAACTGCTGGGTGTAGCCGAGAGCGGCGATGCCTCGGGGGATGATGGAAATCTTGTGGACCTTGTCGGCCCCGGGCGTAAAAGCGGCAACCAGGGCGTGTCCGGTCTCGTGATGGGCGACGATTTGTTTTTCTTTCGGATTGATCACCCGGTTCTTCTTTTCAAGGCCGGCGATAATGCGGTCGACCGCTTCGTCCAGGTCTTCCATCTCGATGGCGCTCTTGTTTTTGCGCGCCGCAAGCAGAGCGGCTTCATTGATCACATTGGCGAGATCCGCCCCCGAGAAGCCGGGAGTCTTCTGCGCAATGACCCTCAGGTCAACGCTCTCAGCCACCTTGACTTTCTTTACATGAATCCTGAGAATAGCCTCACGCCCGTTGACATCGGGCCGATCCACGAGAACCTGCCGATCGAACCGCCCGGCTCGGAGCAGGGCAGGGTCCAGGGTTTCCGGACGGTTGGTCGCGGCCAGAATGACCACGCCCACCCGTGGATCAAACCCATCCATTTCAACGAGAAGCTGGTTCAGGGTCTGCTCCCGTTCATCGTGGCCGCCGATGGTCATTGCCCCCCGGGCTTTGCCGATGGCGTCCAGTTCATCAATAAAGATAATACACGGGGCCTTTTCCCGGGCCTGTTGGAAGAGCTCGCGCACCCTTGCCGCGCCAACACCCACAAACATCTCGACAAACTCAGACCCGCTTATACTAAAAAAAGGGACACTCGCTTCACCGGCAACGGCACGCGCCAGCAGCGTCTTGCCCGTACCGGGCGGGCCGACCAGCAAAACGCCCTTGGGCATCCTTCCCCCAAGCTGCTGATAGCGCTGGGGCTCTTTAAGATAGTCCACGACCTCGACCAGTTCCGCTTTGGCCTCATCCGCACCCGCGACATCCTCGAAGCGGGTTTCGATCTCTTTTTCCGCATAAACCTTGGCCTTGTTCCTCCCGAAGGACATCATCCCGGCGCCGGGACTGAACCGCTTCATGAGAAGAAACCAGAGGCCGAAGAAAATGAGGGCGGGCAGGACCCACGACAGAAGGTCACGCAGGAAGGTGTTCTCAGGCTGCCCCCGGAAAATGACGTTGTGCTTGGCGAGCTCTTCGGAGAGATCAATATCCACCCGATAGGTCGTAAAGTTGACCTCTTTGCTCTGATCGTTTTCGGTGACCTTCATTTTGCCGGCAATACGGCCCTCGGTAATGACGACTTCGATGATCTGATTGTCCTTAAGAGCTTTTATAAACGCACTGTAAGGCAAGACCCTCGGAGTAAATTGCGAGGCGATATAATTCTGTATGATAAGTATCGCCCAGACCGCGATCACAACGTACCAAAGCGAGAATTTCGTCTTCGTTTCCATGGTTCTTCCTTTGAAATCCGTCTGCCCCGGTGGAGGGAAGGCTTCGATGGTTACGACAATTGGGCCGCTGCAACGTTGCCCCGCTCGAATGCGACAAAAGGTTTTATTAAGGTTCGTTCTCTTGATCGTCAAGGTCCGTCGAGTTAGCGCCCTTCGGGCGGACTACAAAACACAAATTCACCGCAGAGAGCGCAGAGGGAACAATAGCTTAGAGAAAAATCTTAACAGAATTTCAAGAGCTTGAACGTTAGCAATGCAGTAAAGATCTCCCCTCAAGAGTTCCGAAATCACGATTGGAGGCTTCCAATGCTTTTCTCTGCGTCCTCTGCGGTAAAAAAAATGGAAATTCCTATACGATCAAGTTAATGGACTGCGATTCCCATTGATTATGGTCCGGACCTGCGTGGCAATTCTTCAAGAACCAGCGGCGTGTTCAATGATTGCCGAACGAGCGAGCTCGTCGCACCGTTCATTCTCAGGGTGCCCGACGTGGCCTTTGACCCAATGCCATTCGATAGCATGGCGCCGACTCGCCTCATCCAGGGCAAGCCACAGGTCCTTGTTCTTGACCGCTGTGCCCGTTGCGGTCTTCCAGCCGTTTCGCTTCCACTTGAGAATCCAGCTGGTGATGCCGTCTTTCAGGTAGCGCGAGTCGGTGTGAATGGTCAGGTGGCATGGCCTCTTGATGGCCCGGAGTGCTTCCACGACCGCCGTCAACTCCATGCGATTGTTGGTGGTCATGGGAGCATACCCGGAAAGTTCCTTTTCGACTTCCCCATAGCGCAATATGGCCCCCCAGCCTCCGGGTCCAGGGTTCGGGTTGCAGGCTCCGTCGGTAAAAACCTCGACCTTGGTTGGGTTTCTGATTTCTGATTTCGGATTCGGCATTGTTTTTCTTTCACCTCTCAACCTATCGCATTTTCGTTTTCAGTTCCAAGGATAAATCTCGATGACATTCCATCTGATGACCCGGGACAGGAGATAAGGAATCCTTGCTTGACCTCATGCTAAGCTGGGCATACAATCTAGACTGACTAGCCAGAAGGAGCCGGATATGAGACGCGCGTGGCAATTGCAGGAAGCAAAGAACAAACTGAGTCAGGTTCTTCAAGAGGCACTTGAACATGGACCCCAGATCATCACCAAGAGGGGGGTTGAAGTGGGAATACTGCTTTCCTATGCTGAGTACCGGAAGATGATCGCCTCCCAGAAGAAGCTTTCTGCCTTTTTCCGGGATTCGCCGCTGGTTGGCGTGGAATTGGACCTGGATCGTGACAGGAGTGATCTCAGAGAGGATATCGCTCTATGAAATATCTCCTCGACACCTGCGTGATTTCAGAGTTGGTTGCCAAAAGGCCGAATCCTCGGGTCGTCGATTGGATCGACAGCATTGATCCCGAAAGCGCATACCTGAGTGTTATTACTATTGGCGAGATTCGGAAGGGTATCGAGAAACTGCCGGTTTCCAGGCGTAAAACCACCCTCCATGCCTGGCTCAATGAAGAACTGCTGGCAAGGTTCAGTGGGCGGATTCTAGCGATCAATATTGAAGTTGTTCTGACTTGGGGGCAACTGACGGGTTCGCTGGAAGCCAAGGGGAAGAAGATGGCAGCAATCGACTCACTCGTGGCTGCCACTGCACAGCATAGTCACTGCCGTTTAGTCACCCGGAACGATGCGGATTTCAGACATGCTGGTATAACCATACTAAACCCCTGGGTTTGATTTGTCCTCGGAAACCGGCATCCCCCATGCAAGACTCCTACTTGAACGGCGAAAGTCGCTTCCGGATCAACTGCCTCGATTGCTGCCGAAGTGGGCTTCTCCAGGACCTGGTTCAGGTTGGCAAGGGGAATTTCGGCCCGGGCCATGGCCTGATGACCGCCGGCGCATCCCAGGTGCCCGAAGGCCCGCCGGATGATCTTGCCGGTATCCCTGCTGCCGTCACTGCGCACGATGATAATCAAGTTGCCTTCCAGGATGCCGGAGATGATGCTCCACGAGATGTCATGGACTTTCAGAAAGAACTCGGCAATGACCACCAAAATATCGGCCGTAGGGACTTCGTCCAGGTGAGCGAAGAGGCGGTCCCTGACAATATGCTTGCGCTCCACCGCCTTATGAAAAAACTTGAGATCACCGAAGGATAAATCGGAAATCTCTATTTTTCTCAATATGTTATGATTTGCCAACGGAAACAGATAGCGGAAGGCTTCGATATCGGCAAGAATTGTGTTGCGCTCGAAGTTGCGGGTATCGGTCTTGATGCCATATAAGAGTGAGGTGGCGATGGTTTGAGAGGGTTTAATCCGGGCGGTTTTCAGGTATTCCGTGAGGATCGTGGAAGTGGAACCGTAATCGGGGCGAATATCGAGAAAAGGGTCTTCGCCGAAAGAATTCGTGATCGGGTGGTGGTCAATGACCGCGTTGTAGTGGAAGCGCTGGAAGAAATCGTTGTGGCTCGGCTGCCCATCAACCACAACATATTTATCATAGCGCTCGGGTTTGTCCCGGCTGAGGAGCACCAGGGGGAGTCGCAACACCCGGACCATGGTTAGATTATTGAGGCGCCTGATGGGGCGAATCATGCCAATGGTGGTGGACTGGACCTTGTGCCAGAGAAGACGCTTGAGCGCCAGGGCCGAGGCGATGGCATCCGGGTCGGGATCGATGGTTATGAGAACGTGATCTTTGGGATGAAAATGGGAATAGAGCTCTTTGAGGGCTTCTTTTTTTGAGCGGTGCCGGTTGGCGTTCCTGACCGGTGAATCTATCTTATTTTTCTTCATCTTCCATTGGAATCGCAAAGAAAACGCCCAGTCGAATTTTGCATGACAAAAAAAGGGTGGCTTGCATTACCACCCCGGCTTTTCACCAATGGAGCGGGAAACGGGATTTGAACCCGCGACTTCAACCTTGGCAAGGTTGCACTCTACCGCTGAGTTATTCCCGCTCAGTCGCGGAGATTTAGATAATGGATAAGGCAGGGAAAGTCAAGGGAAAAATACGCAGGCGCATCCGCAGCCATAACGTCTGATAATATATATTATGTAAACTTAAGAAAAGCGCTTTTCCAGAGTGCACTGAAGATTGCCAAAGACCCTCAGAAGTACCTTGACGAGGCGACTCCCCTGTTCAACTCGATACCGATTCTGTGATACGCTGATGCGCAGGCTTTCAGCTACAAGTTGGGCCTTGCATAATACCGGAGGGCTTCTTCGATGGCCGCGCAGTACAATCCAAAAACATTGGCGAAAACCCTGTCGTATATTGCTTATCAGGCACCGGCGGAATACGGTCTCTTCTGGGACCCCGACGGCACGATGCCCTGGAAGGAACTGTATTGGGCGCTGCAGGAGGACCCCTCGCTGCGGTTTGTTCGTGAGGGCATTGTCCGGGAGTTGAACTACCTTCCGGGCTGCGAGCTTCCGTTCGCCCTGGAGGGAAATCTGTTGCGCTTGCGGGCCGGATCTGATACAGCCCCCCTATCCGCTCGCCGATATTGTTCCGGAAAGGCTTCACTTCGCCTGCAGACGCAAACAATATGCCTCACTCAAGGAACATGGCATTGCCCGCTCGCATCGCCCCTATGTCCCAGTCGCCGCTGATAAAGAGCTGGCTCTCCGCCTTGGCAGGAGGCGCGATCCGGAACCGATCCTGGTCGAGATTCGCGCAGCCAGGGCCCACGCCGAGGGTGAACGAATTCACTGGGCAGGCGCCGCCTTGTATCTGGTGGAATCGATCTCTGTCAGGCACCTCGATCTTCCCTTTGATTCGCGCCGAGCAACACGCCGCCCTGACCACTCGGAAAAAGGTCGAGGCGAAACCCTCGCGACCGGACCTTCCGGCTTCCGCCGGCTCCTTCTTTGTGGATGCCCATCAGTTGCAGACTACTCATTCCCCGGTCAAGAATGGGGCTGGCAAGGGGAATAAGCAAAAAGGCGGAAAAAAGAGAGATTGGAAGCGAGATGCAAAAAACGAGCGCCACAAGAGAACCTTGTGATCCGACTGCTGATTTCTGACTACTGACTCCTGTCTTCTGACTTTTTGCTTCTGTCCTTCCTGACTTCTGACTCCTGCTACTGACTTCTGTCCTGTCCAACTTCTGTCTCCTGTCTACTGACTTCCCGTCCCGAGATAAGCCGCCTGCACTTCGGGATCGGCCATAAGCTCCGCCGAGGGGCCTTCCAGCACGATCTTGCCCAGTTCCATCACGTAACCGCGGTGCGCCAGCTTAAGCGCCGCGCGGGCATTTTGTTCCACCAGCACGATGGTCACGCCCGTGGCGTTGATTTCCCGGAGGGTCTGGAAAATGGTCTTCACCAGCAGCGGGGCCAGGCCGAGGCTGGGCTCGTCCAACAGAAGAATTTTCGGTTGGCTCATCAGCGCTCGCCCGATGGCGAGCATCTGCTGCTCCCCGCCGCTCAGCGTTCCCCCCAGTTGCTGGCGGCGTTCGGACAATATCGGTAAAAGCCCGTAGATCCAGTCCTGAGTCTTCTTTACCAGCCCGAGTCCTTGGAGACAAAGGCGCCGAGATTCAGGTTTTCCTGAACCGTCAGGGTATTGAAAATGCGTCGGCCTTCCGGCACCTGAGCAATACCCAGCTTGACGATTGCATGGGCCGGCAGTTTATCGATAGCCCGCCCGCCGAAAGCAATGCTACCCTCCGAGGGTTCTGACCAATCCGCTGAGGGTAAGCAGGGTTGTCGATTTCCCTGCACCGTTGGCACCGAGAATCGTGACGATTTCCCCTTCGTCGACGCGAAGATCGATCCCATGGAGCACCTCGATATTCCCGTATTTAACATGCAGATCCACAATTTCAAGGAGGGCCATGCTACCAGTCTTCCTCTACACCCAGGTAAGCTTCGATGACTTTGGGGTCCTGTTTGATTTGTTCGGGCGGTCCTTCGGCGATCTTCGACCCATATTCCAGTACCACAATTTTCTCGCACACGCGCATGACAAAGCTCATGTCATGCTCGATCAACAGGATGGTAACTCCCTGGTCCCGAATCTTCCTGAATCAGCGTAACCAATTGGGTCGTTTCCTGTTCATTCATCCCCCCTGCCGGTTCATCCAGGATGAGCAGCTTGGGTCTAGTGGCGAGAGCACGGGCAATTTCGAGAAGACGTTGATTGCCGTAAGAAAGATTCTTGGCAAGCTGCTGCACCTCATGGCGCAGCCCGACAAATTCGAGAACACGCAGAGCTTCACCGAGTGCCCTCTTTTCTTCCGCCTTTGGCCGGGAGTATGAATCATCGATGACAGGACTCCCGACTTTCATCTGGCAGTGGCATCCGGCCAAAACATTTTCCATCACGGACAGATTTTGAAAGAGCCTGATGGTCTGGAATGTCCTTCCAATCCCCATCGCGATAATGCGATGGGTGGGACGACCCACCACGGAAACCTGGTTAAAGGTGATCTCCCCCTGATCGGGGCGATAAATCCCGGTAATCAGGTTAAACACCGTTGTTTTACCGGCTCCGTTGGGCCCGATGAGGCCAACGATCCCCCCGAAATCCACCTCGAAGGAGACGTTGCTTACCGCCGTTAGACCTCCAAAATTCTTGGTCAGCGGTTGATGCTGAGAACGCTCATCCCCTGCCCTCGCCTTCCACCGGCCCCGGAGGTTGTAGATGCGCGGTTGCGGCGGCAGCAGTCCCTGGGTGCGGAAAATCATCATGACCACCATGGCTGCTCCGAAAACCAGCATGCGGGCGTTGGCGAACTCTCTGAATGCTTCGGGCAACCCGACGATGAGGAAAGACCCGAGCAATACCCCGGGGATGCTTCCCGCGCCGCCCAGGATGACGATGGCGAACATCAGAACCGATTCCCAGAAACTGAAGGATTCCGGAGAAATAATCGTCATTTTCGCAGCATAGATGTTGCCGACCATCCCCGCCCAGGCGGCCCCGACGACAAAAGCCGCGAGCTTGTAGTAGGCGGTATTGATGCCGCTTCCTTCCGCTGCAACCTCGTCTTCACGGAGATAATTCAAAGCCCGGCCATAGCGGGAATATTCCAAAAGATGGAATAAGTATATGGTTACACATACAAAAATCCAAATGAGGTAAAAGAAATGGTGAGGGGTGCGAAGGACAAATCCGAACAGGCTCGGGCGCGCGATGCCGAAAATCCCGTTCGCGCCTCCGGTAATGCCGAAGACATTATTGATGAGAGCGATTCGCACAATTTCGCCGACCCCGATGGTGACGATGCAAAGATAATCTCCCCGCAGATGGATGATGGGACGGGCGATGAGCAGGGCAAAAAGACCGGACGTGAGCCCGCAAAGCGGAATGAGCCACAGAACAGGCATATGGAAATGAGTGTTAAGAATTGCCGCGGTATAAGCTCCCACGGCATAGAAGGCGGCATGACCGAGGTTAAAAAGCCCCGCATGTCCCACGATCAAATTGAGACTGAGCGCCGAGGATGGCATAAATGCCGATGCTATTGAGGACGTCGACCCAGTAGGTATTCAGCAATGACGGCAAAAGAAAAGAATAGGCCGGTGAGCGCCAGGGTCAGAACGGTTCTTTGTCTGCTCATACTTTTTCGGCAACCCGCTCGCCCAGGAGTCCCGTCGGACGAACAATAAGAATAAGAATCAGCACGCAAAACGCGATGGCGTCTTTCCACGCCATGGAGAGATAAGCCGCTCCCATGGCTTCAACGATGCCAAGGAGCAGGCCCCCGACCATGGCTCCCGGAATGTTGCCGATGCCCCCGAGGATGGCTGCGGTAAAGGCCTTGAGGCCGTATCCCCAGCCCATGGTGAAATTGATCTGGCCATAATAGAGCCCGACCATCAGGCCGGCCAGACCACCGAGTGCAGGGCCGACCAGAAACACCATCAGAATGACGCGGTTGACATCGATCCCCATGAGCCTCGCGGCTCCCTGATCGATGGCGGCAGCCCGAATCGCCGTGCCGATCTTGGTTTTTTGGATAAAAAGGTAGAGCGCCGCCATCATGATCAACGAGGTGGCAAGGACCATGAGCCGCACCACGGGGATGGACAGTCCCGCCACGTCGAGAGCGGCCTTGGGCAGAATGTTTTGGGGATAGACCTGGAAGCGGGCCCCGTAGACCAGCATGACCGTGTTTTGCAGAAAGATCGAGGCGCCCAGCGCCGAAACCACGGCGGAGAGGCGCGGTGACGCCCGCAGCGGGCGATAGGCGACACGGTCCAGGAGCGCGCCCACGAGAGCGATCAGTCCCATCACCATGAGCGCCAGCAGCAGTGTTCCCCAGAGCGGTCCCAGGTGGTTGGTCAGAGCCATCGAGGTCAGGAGCGTCAAGCCGAGATACGCTCCGAGAGTGAAGAGATCCGCGTGGGCAAAGTTGATCAGCTTGAGAACGCCATAGACCATGGTGTAGCCCAGGGCGATCAGCGCATAGATCCCGCCGACCGCCAAGCCGTTGGTCAATTGCTGAAAAAATTGTTCCATGGCCTATGCTTCTTACGTCAAAAAGCCCACCGCAGAGTCGCAGAGAACGCAGAGAAAGGCCTTTAAACAACCTTCCGCGTACCGTGCGTGTGGCGCTCTCGCAACGAAAAGTCTCCACCGTTGAAATCCTAGAGGAAACGTACCAAAAAAACCAGCGCATGATCAGATGATTTCCCATGCGCTGGTTTCGAAGCGAAGCGGGCAACTTAAGGCTGCAGAATGAACTGTCCGTCCGGATTGACCTGGTAAACTTTGTAGACTTCTCCGACGCGGTCGCCCTTGTCGTTAAAGGAAATCTTCCCCGTCAGGCCCGGAAAATCCTTGAGATCTTTGTGCAGGTAATCGGAGAGCTTGGAGGTGTCAGTAGATTTGGTCTGGTCGATGGCATAGGCGAGGACTCGGAACCCGTCTCCAGCCAGCACCGCATAAACCGAACTGGGAGGATTTCCGTATTTTTTGGCGAACGCGGCAAGGAAAGCCTTTGCTTCTTCAAAAGGAAGGTCCTTGGGCAGGGGCGCGCTGAGGAAGTAGAAGCCGGCCGCGGCATCTTTCCCGGCGATCTTAACCAGATCCGGATTGTTGGTCGCATCGCCACCCATAAAGGGGACATTCCAATTCATGTCTTTTTTCTGCTTGAGGAGCAATCCGCCTTCTCCATAGTAGCCGGTGAAGAAGACGAAATCAGGCTGGGCCGCCTTCATCTTGGTGAGAATAGTGGTGTAATCCTGTTCCTTGGGCGTCAGGGCATCGAAGAAAACGATGTCTACACCCTTTCCCTGAAGCAGCGCCTTGGTTTCGTCGGCGAGGCCTTTGGCGTAGGTGCTGTTGTCATGCAGGATCGCGAGCTTCTTCACGCCCAGCTTCTGGACCGTCTGAGCCGCTACTTTGGCCTGCTCATCATCACGGGGACAGGTCCTGAAGAACATGGGCAAGCCTTTTTCGGTCAGGCGAATCGCGGTAGAACCATTGGCAATCTGAGGGATCTTGGCTTCATTGTAGATGTTCTGGGTGGCTTCGGTCACGGCTGAGCCGTAAGTTCCGATAACGCCGACAATGCCCTGGGTGGACAGTCGCGTGGCGGCCAGCGAAGCGGTGCGCGGATCACCGCCGTCGTCCTCGCTGATCACCTCCACCTTTTTTCCCATCACTCCGCCTTTGGCATTCAATTCTTCCGCCAGCAGATCCAGGACCTGTTTCATTTCCTGTCCCTCGCTGGCCCACGAACCCGTCATCGGACCCATGAGGCCGATCTTAACGGTATCCGCGGCATAAGCTTGACCCATGATAAAGGACAAAACCAGAGCAAGAAAAAGCAGCTTTTTCATGGAACCCTCCCCTTTTGTAGATAAGAACAGATGGCAACCAAATGAAATCCGCCAGGCCTCTTTCCACACTCCTTTACAGAAGTATGCGAAAAATAACAGGGAACCCCCTTTGTGTCAACTTCGGTGTAGATGATATAATGAGTTTGTATTGGCCAAAAAGTTGTGATGTTGTTTCTTTTATGACTGCCTGGCCTGATGGAGGAAGATGATGGCGGCCGACCTTGAAGAACGCGTTCAGGAGACGGGAAGAGGGCTCTACCAGTTGCTCGAAGGGGAGTCCCCTACCCTCTTTCAAAAGCAGTACTGGATCGGCAAGGTGCTCGACTGGTGCATGCGCGACGATGCGTTTCGGGTGCAAATGTTTCGCTTCATCGATGTCTTTCCCTACCTCACCCAGCCTGAGTCCATCGCCAGACACCTTCAGGAATACTTCGGGCGGCCGGAATTGAAACTCCCTTCGGCATTGCAGTGGGGAATCAAATTGGGCTCGTCGACCTCGTTCACGGCAAAGATGGTGGCGAAAAGCTTCACCGATAACATCACCAGCATGGCCCGGCAATTCGTCCTGGGAAGCACTCCGGAGCAAGCCCTTCCCGCCCTGGAGCGTCTGCGTTCGCTGGGTGTCGGATTTACCGCCGATTTGCTCGGCGAAGCGGTGGTTTCGGAGAATGAAGCCAACGACTATTATGACCGCTATCTCGAACTCTTCGACGTGCTGGACGGGGTCCAGCATGGCTGGCCCGCCCTTGGTGAAGGCTCTACCGACCTGGACTGGGGACATTCGCCCAAGGTCAACGTTTCCATCAAGGCTTCCGCCATGTATTCCCAGTTGCGGGCAACCGCCTTCGAACATTCCGTAGCGATGGCGAAAGAACGGCTGCGTCCTCTCTTCAGGAAGGCGGTCGCGATGGGGGCCTTTGTTAATCTGGACATGGAACACCATGGGCTCAAAAACCTCACCCTGGCGCTCTACCGCAGCCTTATGGATGAACCCGAGTTCCACGATTACCCCCACACCGGCATTGCTCTTCAGTGCTATCGTCAGGATAGTGAAGCGGACCTCGAGGACCTGCTCCAGTGGGCGCGAACCCGCAAAATCCCCTTTACCATCCGCCTCGTGAAAGGGGCCTACTGGGATTCGGAGGTCATCTGGGCGCGTCAGAACAATTGGCCGATCCCGGTCTTTACCAGTAAGCCTGAAACCGATGCCCATTTTGAAAGACTGGCCCGCATTATTCTGCAGCACCATGAACGCGTCCGACTGGCATGCGCCTCGCATAACCTGCGGTCGCTCGCCTTCGTGATCGAAGCCGCGAAAGAACTGCGTGTCCCCGCCGAGCAGGTCGAATATCAGGTCATCTACGGCATGGGGGAGCCCATAAGGAACGCCCTGCGGAAAGCGGGCCTGCCGCTGCGCGTCTATGCGCCCATTGGCGAGATGCTCCAGGGTATGGCTTATCTCGTTCGCCGCCTGCTTGAAAATACCTCCAACGAGTCCTTTCTCCGCCAGAGCTTTGTCCAAGGCATCCCGGTCGAAGCGTTGCTCCGCAATCCAAAAGAAATGCTGCAGGAGCAACCCCCGCCCCAGGGACCCCGGCAGGAGGCGCCCGAATACGAAGACAAGGGCCCTTTCCAAAACGAGCCCCTGTGGGATTGGACGCTTGGGGGACCCCGTGAGCGCTTCGGCGAGACCCTGAAGCGCCTGCGCAAGACCTTTCCGCGAAAGGTCCCTCTGGTCATTGGCGGCAAGACGCTTGAAACCGGCAGGTCCATCTCCTCGGTAAACCCGAACGCGCCGGATGAAGTGGTGGGAGTCGTGGCGGCGGCGGGCAGAGCGGAGGCGGAAGCGGCGGTTCGGGCCGCAAGCGAGGCTTTTCCAGGGTGGCGGGACACCCCCTACCGGGAGCGTGCCGAGTTTCTTTTTCAGGCCGCATGGCGAGCGCGCAAGATGCGCTACGATCTTGCGGCGCTGCAGGTTTTTGAAGTAGGAAAGGCCTGGGGCGAAGCGGATGCCGATGTCTGTGAAGCGATTGATTTTCTCGAATACTACGGCCGCGAGATGCTGCGGCTCGGGCCGCCGCGGCGCATGGGGCACGCTCCGGGTGAACTGAGCCATCTCATCTACGAACCAAGAGGCGTCTGCGTGGTCATCGCTCCCTGGAATTTTCCTCTCGCGATCTCGATGGGAATGACTTCCGCCGCCATCGTTACCGGCAACACGGTCGTCTACAAACCCGCCTCCCAGTCTCCCGTGATCGGTTCCATGGTTTCCGAGTTGTTCCGGGAGGCGAAGCTGCCGCCCGGCGTCTTGAATTTCCTGCCCGGGCCCGGCAGTGAAATTGGCGATTACCTGGTGAGCCATCCCGAGGTGGCTCTCATTGCCTTCACCGGAAGCAAAGAAACCGGCCTCCACATCGTTGAGCTGGCAGCCAAAACCGGCCGGAGCGCACGAGGGGTCAAACACGTGATCGCGGAAATGGGGGGCAAGAACGCCATCATTGTGGATGCCGACGCGGACCTCGATGAGGCGGTTCTGCACATTTTGCACTCAGCGTTTGGCTACCAGGGTCAGAAATGCTCCGCCTGCTCCCGTTTGATCGTCCTCGAAGAAAATTACGACCGCCTGGTGGAACGTTTAGTATCTGCGGCGGAAAGCATCCCTCTCGGACCGGTCGAAGATCCTAAAAACATCATCGGAGCGGTGATCGAACCCGCTGCCAGACAAAAAATCCTCGATTACATCGCCATCGGCAAAGAGGAAGGCACCCTCCTCCTCCAGCGCGACTACCTTCCTGACACCCAGCACCCAGCACTCAGCACCCAGCACTCAACACTCAAGAATCAGCACCCCGCAACCGCCACTCATCACTCATCACTCATCACTCATCACTCCCTCTTCGTTCCCCTCACCATCTTTACCGATATCCGCCCGGAACATCGCCTGGCGCAAGAGGAGATCTTCGGACCGGTTCTCGCCATTATGAAGGTGAAGGACTTTGAGGAAGCTCTGCAGGTGGCAAACAGCACACAATATGCCCTGACGGGAGCGGTGTTTTCGCGAAGTCCTGAAAATATCGCCAGGGCGCGAAGGGAATTTCGCGTCGGCAACCTCTATCTCAATCGAGGCTGCACCGGGGCGCTGGTGCAGCGCCATCCGTTCGGCGGTTTCAAGATGTCCGGGATCGGTTCCAAGGCCGGCGGCCCTGACTATCTGCTGCAATTCATGGTGCCCCGCAACATCGTGGAGAACACCCTGCGCAGGGGATTTGCACCGTCAGATGATTAATGCGATCCAGCGCGGGTTCCGCAAATGAAAGAACCGGAGTCCTTGAAAATGGCCAAAGATCTGCCGACGTCCTTGAAGCCCTTCTTCTGGGACGTCGACTTTGACACTTTCTCTTTGGGCGACTTCTCCCATTTCATCATCAGCCGGCTTATGGAACATGGTGATGAAGCCGCTTTGCGTTTTCTCTTGCAGACCTACGCCGCAGAAGAGCTCCTGGAGACACTCAAGGTGAGCCGGTCGATATCCCGGAGATCGCGGAAATTCTGGGCCCTTCTCCTGGGCGCCAAGGAGGAATCATGCACCGTGAAGCGATACCCGACCCCGTTTGGAGATTGCTCCTGGGATTGAGCCTTCTCAAGTCGATGCAATCAGTCTATCTCGGTGGGGGCACAGCTCTGGCCCTACAGATGGGGCATCGGATCTCCGCTGATCTGGATTTCTTCGTCCCCGAAGATTTTGATTATTCGGCTCTGATGCGCGAGATGCGGGATCTCGGGATGAACTCCACGGTGATCAACCAGACGCCCCACCATTGCGAAATGGTCATCGAGACAATCAAAGTGGATTACTTACGGGAGCGGATTCCGCCCAAGTTTCCACTCAAGACCATAGCCTCTGAAAGCGGCACGTTTCAAATGGCCGATCTCAAGGATATCGGCCGGATGAAGCTCCACGCCATAGCCAGCCGCGGCAGCAGAAAGGATTTTGTCGATCTCTACTGTCTTACCCGCTCTGCAATTTCTCTGGAGGAACTTCTGCTGCAGGCTATGGAAGAACAAGGAACACTTCGCTTCAGCCGCTTGCTTTTTCTGAAAGGGCTGGTCGATTTTGAAGAAGCAGAAAGGGACGCTTCCCCGATACTCCTCTGGAACATTGACTGGGATAAAGTCAAAGTGGGCCTCGCAGACGAAGTAAAGCGGATAGCACAGGGGCTCTCCCACCCCGAAATGTCAAAATGAGAGGTGGAGGAAACGAGCCCTATGCTTCCACCTTTCTCAGCATCCGGTGCTCCCCTTCCTCATAGAGAGTATAGTTGGCGTCGCCGAATTGAAATTCATTCTGGTAGCGGTACGGCAATCCCAGCTCTTCAGCGGTCGAGATGGTTTCGAGAATGAAGGAGAGCACTTGCGCGTATTCATGAAGAGATTGCACCACATCTTGCGTCGCCATGCGGATTTCCTTCAAGCCAAAAAGCGCCTGCAGGCCCTGGGTCTGGAGGTGTTCACGGGATGCATCGATGACCAGAAAGATCCCCTGGTCGGGATTCTTGTTGTTTTGAATCCTGAGCAGAACGTCTTGATCTTGCAGCACAACAGGGTCCTTCATCAGGGTTGATCCTTTCCTCTGCTACTTACCAGCAGGTTTTTCAAGGCATGGGGATCGAAACAGGCATTCCAGTTGATCACATTGCTCCGCACCTGTTCCATAACAGTCAAAATTACCTTCCTTGCGCTGGATCTCCCGGACCAATTCGATCTTGGTCTTACCGAAGGAATTGATCCCCATTTTCTTTGCCATCTGGCGAATTTCCTGCATCTTCATGAAGACTGCTCCTAAAAAATAGTGGTCAGTGGTTAGTGGTCAGTGGCCAGAAAAAGAAACAACACCGACCTCCAAACCGATACTTCCATGCTTATTTTGCTATCCCAAAATGAACTTCGGGTAACTATCATAACATCAAAATTGCGCATCCATTCCTCAGCCTGAATCCCAAATTCTGACCTTCGACATCCGACACCCGAAATTTCACATCCAATCCGAAACCGAAATCCGCCATCCGACATCCGCATCCAACATCCGCAATCCAACATCCGCAATCCAACATCCGCCATCCGACAATCCGACATCCGCATCCGAATCCGAAATCCTCGCCCCTATTTGCCGAAATCGTGGCGCCAGAAGACGTCGATTCCACTCTGTTGCGTCCCACCGAATTGCGTCTGAATCGAAAGATGACGGTTCAACCTGTATTCAACATTCGACCTGGTTCCCTTCTTCCCCGGTAACGCTCTTTTCGAAGTTCACATACAAGTCCGGAGTGAGGTACTTTCCAATCGCCACAACACCCACCTTCTGTTTTCACTCCCCGAAGTGCCCGTCGGCTTGAGCTGGCCTTTCCGATATTCGATGGTATCCGGAGTAAACGGGGTGTCTCCGAGGACCCTTTTGAGCAGTTGCGAGGTTTGTGACCCAAGCCATGAGCCGCCTTATCCTGGAGCTGAAAGCTCTCTTTGGAGCTCAAATCCCCTGCGGCCCGATCAAAAAGCAGATAAGAGAGGATATCCACCTGGTTCATCGAGGGCATACTGCTCATGACCAGCTTCGGTTGCTTCAGCGGTCCCGTAACCTGTACCTGTATGATGGCATCCTTCACATCCTTTTGACAAATGATTTTTAGCTGGGGGTCAGGCTGCGGAGACTCGGGGAAGACCACTTCACCGCTGACGATTTTGAGTTTATAGTCCTGGAACCGATATTCGCCTCGCAAGCGTTTGGAATCCTCCGCGCAGCTTCACTTCTGCGAATGGTCGCTTTTCAATTTTGAGGGAGCCCGTTATTTCGGCATCCAGTCCCATTCCGCGCACCCAGGTCCCGGACGGAGGGAGATGAATGGTGAGGTCCATTTCCAGCTTGCTGAAAAAGTTACCTTGACCCGGTGCTTCTTTCCGGACTTCAATGACTTCTCCCTTGCTCTCCCCATCAATCACGCGAATGCTTCGGGCCAGGTTGGTTTCGAGCTGCGCGAGATTCATTTCCCCTTTGGCCAGGTGGAGAGTCGCCCGTAAGTTTGCTTCCCGCGCTCGTCCCAGTCAACTGGGCATGGCCTGACACCTTTCCCGTGGTGCCATAAATATCCTTCGCCTCCAAGTCGGTGCCGTGAGCCTCAAAGTCATCTCCTCAAAGGACGGGTAAGCGACCCTGCCCTTCAGTTCCAGATGGCCCCCGAGGAGTTCCATCACGCCTTTTTGAATGGTGATTTGCCGGGCATCCGCCTGCCATTCGACCTTGATATTTTCGATCAGGTGCGGCCATTTCTTGATTTTCATCGAACCATTCTGCCAGGAGCCGACAGCCGGCAACAAGTGGTTGATTGATCGTTCCTCCGCCCTGGACATCGAGGTCGATCCTGCCCCCAAGTGTTTCCAGGAAAGTAAGGTAAGGCAGGAGGCTCGCCACCTGGAACCCGGCCACCTTCGAGGAAAAGGACCACTGCTCGGTGCGGGAAAGTTCCAGCAGAGGAGGCCGAAGACTGATATGCACCGGTACTTTTGCCGAAAAGTGAACGGGGGTTTGCACCGACGAGCTCTCGAGGTCACCTTGAATGCTCAAAATCTTCCCGGCGAAGGCACCCTGGAGCTGCAGCCGCTCGATCGACAGCGCGTCGCTGGTCCTTTTACTTTGAGGGGAAGCATCCAAAGCGCGGCCGGAATCTTTCGGGAGCTTGATCGAAGCTCGAGTCAACTGCAGGTTGAGCGATGCTTCGGGCTGGTCGGCGCGGCCCCTTAGCGCAATCTGCCCGGACGCCGTCCCTGACACCTGGTGCTCGGGAGCGAGGACCTGAGACCACTGACCCAGGTCAATCCCTTCAAAGGTAAGCTTCAGGTCACTCCGGGCATCAAACCGGACTTCTCCCGCGAGCTGAAGCTTTTCCTTGTTGTGCTGCATCGTCAGGGATGGTACCCGAATCCCCTCGCTCCCTGCCTCAATTTTGGCATCAAGTGCTGCGCTTTGATTCTTCCATGCGAGCGCACTTTGATTGACCAGCAGGGTCCTTACCGGCCCCCAGATTTTTTCAACGCGTCCCGAAAGCCTGGCCCCGCCATGAGTCAAGACGCCTTCACTCCTGATGGTGAAACGACAGGTATCCGCCTCCTGCTGCAGGTCAAGGTTCAAGGCCCCCAGTTTCTTGCCATCGACACTGAGGTTTTGAACCTTGAGGGTCAACTCTCGCTGGGCTTCTTTGCCGATGATCTTTCCCTTACCCTTCAACGATGCCTGTTCTCCCAGCACCGGTCCGGCCTGGAACGCCGGGGAGCTGACGACGCCCTCCCACACCCAATCGGGCCATCTTCCCTTGATGCTTCCCCGTGATGTTACCTTGCCCTTGCCGCGCCAGCGACGGAAACAATGAGGCAAGTCCTTGAAGATCGCTGGCTTCGAGGTCGTAATCGAGAGCCAGAGATTCATTCTTCTGCTTTCCTGATGCTTTTAGCGTCAAGAACGCGGGCAGGGAAATATTGGCTTCCATGTTGCTCTGCCATCGCTCCCACCTGCTGAAGTCCCCAGCCCCGTAATGGCCTTCGTAGACAATGCTCCCCCCAAAGCGCGGCGCAGCCCCCGGGAGCACTTTTTGCAGGCTGGCCCGTTCGGCGCGCAGATCGAATTTTACTCCGCCGGAGTGCTGGTTGTCCCATAATCCTCTGAGGTCGGCAGCACCGGAAAAATCGAAATCCCCAAGAGAGCTCTGAATCTTTGACGACTTCACTTGCACCATTCCCTGTCCGTAGGTTCCCGTCACCTCGCCGCGGTGAATGGTCTGGTCTCCCCACCGCGAGGATTCCACCAGGGCGTGCAAGGTGGCCTCTGCCGTGCGAAGCTCCGTTCCCTCCAAAGTAAGCGCCACCTGGCCGAAAAGATGGGATTCGGAAGGTTGTCTTGAAACGGGTACATGAAGGTCGGCAAAGCGGGAAAGGAGCTGAACGAACCTGGTGCCCGCGGCGTTGGGCGCGATCAGAAGCGTCCCCTGCAGATTTCCAAGGTTGCTTTGCAAGTCATGGTCAAGGGACAGGTTCCCGCTTGCCTGGTGAGGCGCAACGATCCCGTGATCTCTCGGAGTGCGGGAAGGCTTTTCTGAAGCGGCGGGAAAATGGCCGTTGATAACTGTGCCACCTGGATTTCCAGCGTACCGTCAAAGGGCGGTGCCAGTTCCCAGCTGCCGTGAGTGAAGAGTTGAGCCACGTTCGGGATGTTCAGCTCCAATTGCCTGACAAGAAGCGTTTCTTTCCGGATTTCCGCCTCGCCGGTGAGTTGCCATTCGCCGAGCTCCGGGACCTCTGCGCAGCCCTGCCACTGACCAAAATTGATCTTGAGCTTCGGACCATCGCTCCCGGAAACCTCCTGCAAAGAAACGGTCGCATTCACATCCCGGACGGAAAGCACAACCTGACCATCCTGGTAGGCCACAATGTTTCCGGAAACGATGCGCACCTGCGGCCAGGGAAAACCGGCCCAGGGAAAAGGCTTGCTCCCCTGGGAATCTCGAGTTCCGGGCGATTTTTCGGCAGGAAGTTGAAAATCCCCCTGTGAATCGCGCTGAAGTTGCAGCCAGGGCTTTTCCAAGGAAAGCTTTCCCGGGCGGAGATAAGGCCATGACCAGGAGAGGCGATAGGCGAGCCTTGCCTCCTCACATTCGAGAAAATTTTTCCCCGCGACTTCACCTTCAGGTTAAGGAGACGCAATTCGCGAAACGGCGACCAGTGAAAGGAATCGAGCTGAACCGCGATGCCGGCGGAGCTTTCAAGCCTGCGGGCCGCCTCTTTGAACAAGTACTGCTGCACCGCCGGGATATGCAGGGCCAGGACTAAGGTCAGGGAGATGAGGAAGAGGCCTAAAAGGGCCCAGGCAAAAAGCCTGAACACAAAATGGGTGTTGTCAGGACGCTTTCCTCTGACGGTTTTTTTCGGTCGCAGCAAGATAAATCCCCATTTACAAAATGATTCGCTTGTGCTGCATTATGAAGGAATTGCTGAGACAAATCAACTACAGCTCTTTTACGGATATTTTTCATTTTTAAATTTACCGCAGTCCCTCATGTCCCTTCGGGACACCCGAAGACACATGAAAAGCTGTACGGTGGTGACCAGACCGACTCGGTTTCCAAACCGAGTCGGTCTTTGAAGGTGGCCTGCGCACGATGACTTTTCGGTGCAGAGACTCTGAGAGCGCAGAGAAAGCTCTTTGCTTTGAATCTCTGCGTCCTCTGCGACTCTGCGGTGAAGAACTAAGAGTCTGCCTTCTTCGAGGAAAGACCATGAAAGCGATGGTTCTTAAAGGTTGCGCGCCGGTGGAAAAGGCCCCGCTCGACTGGTCGGATTGGCCGGATCCCCAGCCCGTGCCCTTGGCCCGCCTTGCAAAGGGGGGACGCTGGCGCTTGCGGGAATATACATGACCGCCATCCCCGAACTGAACTATGAGGAGCACCTCTTTTACGAGAAGAACGTTCGATAGCGTCACCGCGAACACCATGGCAAGACGCCGTAGAATTACTGGAACTCGCAGCCGAAATCCCCATCCGCCCGAAAGTCCAGCTCTTCCCCCTGGAGCTGGCCAATGATGCCCTCTTGAAACTTAAACGCGATCAGATTAATGGTACGGGCGTCCTGGTGTGCGCTTATGGCGCTGCTTGGTTTTTAAAATCGCAACTTTTGCTCGCGCTCAGCACCGGTATCGTGCTGGGTTCGCACGCTAAATAAACAAAGGAGGATGCCTGATGCGACATCGAAAGAACTCCCTGTGCCTTCCTCGTCTGTCTTGCTGCTTTTGAGTGTCAGCTCCTGCATGACCGCCGCAGGCAGGACCCCTGGCCAAGTCCTCGATGACATGAATATTACGACAACCATCAAAAGCAAGATCTTCAACGATCCTTATCTGAGCGGCTTCGCGGTCTCCGTGGACACTTTCCAGGGTGAGGTTACCCTCACGGGGGCGGTGGAATCGGAATTTGCCAAGAATCGCGCGACGGAATTGGCCCAGAGCATTTATGGTGTGCATAAGGTCAACAACCTCTTGATCGTTCGCTAGGGGCAGTCTAAACTATAGGGCCAGAGGTTGCCTCTCTAAATACCGCGCTAACAAGCGAAGTATTAGAGGGCAATCTAAATCACTCAAGTTTGCTGATTTGGGCGAAATGAGGGTTATGAAAGACACACCATCCGAAAAAAGAGGGACAGTTTAAGCTGTCCCTCTAACAGAGCACGGTATATCTGAGAGAACACTTTCCGCTAATATGAGTTTGCTCTCATACAATGAGTACCCACATACGATAATACATCTGTTTCTTATTACCCTCATATTATGCCGCACTTGGTGCTACTACGCCATTCTTTCTTATTTCTCTCCATTTCTTGAATGATAATGCAATGACACCGATGGAAAGAACAATCAACAATACCGCAAAGGCGGCTAGCATATAATCTCCCTTGGGAAGATATTGTCTCAATAAGCAAACTAACCAGTGAATATAACGTTGTTGCCATCATGAATATCGCCGGGATTACGGTAAACACGGCACTTTTCCCCTTATTCACCAGCCACACGGATACGGCGATCAGCGCCAAAGAGGCAAGCAATTGATTCGCGGAGCCGAATGCGGGCCAGAGAGCCAAAAACGCATTGTTGTAGGCCAGAAGGTACATGAGAATCACACAGAGTGCCGAGTTGAATAGATATCCTTTCATTATCTTCGGAACATTCGTGAACATAACCTGCCACAGCTCTTCGAATAAATATCGGTTGAGCCGCACGGCCGTATCCAGGGTGGTGACCACAAAGCCTTCCACGAGAAGAATTCCGAAAATGGTCCCGTACACGGGTGCTATCCCCAACCCTTTGTCAAGCAAACCGCCGGCGCCGGCGGCAAAGGCCAGAATCGGGTTTGACTTTGCCCCGGCGGCTGTCGGGAACACAATATTCATGTAATCCTGAAACGTGAGGCCGCAGCCGACGGCAACCAGGACGCCGATGGCAAGCAAACCTTCCAATAACATCCCGCCGTAGCCGACTTTAATAATATCCGATTCTTTTGAAACCTGTTTTGATGAAGTGCCGCCGGCAACCAGGCAATGGAAGCCTGAAATGGCGCCACAGGCTACGGTAATGAACAAAAACGGCCAGATGGGACCCAACTTGCTTGTCCCTGCCGCGATATTCGTAATGGGGGCGTTGAAGGTAACCCCTTTGAGGCCTGCCGCAATACTTGCAATAAACAATGCCGCAACTCCGGCGTAGAGCAAAAACGAGTTGGTAAAGTCCCGCGGCTGCAGAATAATCCAGACGGGAATGCCCGCGGCCAGCAAGGTATAAAAACAGAGGATGATCATCCAGGTATTGGCTGCGATGGAAATCGGATATTCCATTCCAACGATAACGGAAAGGATGCACACAACGATCGCGATTCCGGAGGCAAGATAAACATTGATTCCCTTCTTATACACCAGGAAGCCGATAATCGGTGCAAAGCAGGTAATAATGATGACGGACGTGGAGGCGATACCGCCGATCTGGGCCTTGACCACTCCTCCGGCCTCGATGGTCTTCACCACCGTTTGCGAAGGATCCAGCTTGAGGACGTCCAGGGGCAGCAAAGACGTCAGAGCCGTTGCCGTCAGGCCCAGAAACGCCGAGGTCACCAGTAACAGCACGCATATGGTAAACGAGATAAAGAGAAAGAATCCCGTGTTTCCCAAGGTCGATTTGGCGATCTCGGCAACCGAATGTCCCTTCTCCCTGACGCTGGCAAAAAGCGTCGTCATGTCATGCACGGCGCCGATAAAGATACTCCCGAACACCGCCCACAGCCATACGGGGATGAATCCGAACATCATCGCGACGGTAGGACCGATGATCGGCCCGCCGCCGGCGATGCTGGCAAAATGGTGTCCGAAGAGGACAATCGGTTTGGTCGGCACATAATCACAGTCATCCTTCATGACAACATGCCGGTGTCGGATTGTCATCATTTTCTTCAAAGACCTTTGAAATGTATCTTCCGTAAAAACGGTAAGCGAACCAGAAAAAAGCAGCTGCTACGATCATAAGAATTGCTGCGTTCATATCGTTCTCCTTGTTTTACTCACTTGACTCGATCTATTTAAGAAAACCCCGATTTGTCGCGCCTATGTAACACTTTCGCAGAGATAATTGAACTATCACATCCCCCCTTTCCAGACTCAATTTTCTTAACATGCAAAGCCCGCTCTTTAAAAACCGTTCTTACCTTCTCTTTACAATCCCCTTCGTCTTTACTGGATCACCGCCATCCACCCTGAAGACCGCCATCCCGTTCGATTCATTTTCTCTCCAAACAGCCCCTTGAATCTTCTCCCTTGCATCATTCACGGTCAATTAGAGCAGCAAAAAATTTCCTAGACTATACAATATTTTTTCATGTTCAAGTAGTTTCTCTCTCATTGTTCATTTTGAGTCAAACGTTGGAACCAGGCGGGTCAGCCTCATAAGATCGAGGAATAATGCAAGAAAGCACATGTCAGAGATCCCGAGATTTCTAAAGAGAACGTCTCATAAATAGCTCCTCAAACCAATTGGAATCAATTTGATGCTCTCTCGGCAGTATAATGACAGCTCTTGCCCTCCGAAAAAAGGGGCAGAGCCACACTCCCATTGCAGCCCCCCAAAGAGGCTTGACCGGAGTGTTTCCACGCTACTTGCTGAATACAATCTGATCTGCTACACTGGAGCAATCCATCGAGATCGCCGAGACGCTTAACCTTTACGCTTACGATGCCTATATCATCCGATGCGCCTTGAAGTGCAGGTTTCCTTTGATTACCCTCGATCGCGAACTGAGCTTTTGCGCAAAGAAGATGAAAGTCAAAATTATGGAGGTAACCTGATGGCTGTCTACACCTATTCGAAAGCCAGGCAGAATCTCGCATCACTCCTTGATCAGGCCGTCAAAGACAAGGAATCGCAGTTAGCTCTCTGGCGCAAAGTCTCGCCGGTGAGCTTTGCAGAGAGCCGCCTCAATATTTGAAGCTCATTGCGGAGTTAAGCTCATGACCAAGAAAACCACCGACGCCTCTCCCGAAACCTCGAACCCCGTTCAAATCATCACCGTCTTCGTCTCCTCGCCGGGCGATGTCTCTGAGGAGCGCGCCGTAATGGATGAAATCTGCGCCTCCATCAACCGCACCGAAGGCCGAGCCCGCCGCTTCCGGTTGGAGCTCTTCCGCTGGGAGCACGACGTCGCCCGCCAAATCGGCCCGAAGCCGCAGCAGGTCGTCGACCGGCAGACCCCCGTCTACAACATCTACCTGGGCATCATGTCCACCCGTTTCGGCACGCCCACCGACGGCTGCGGAAGCGGCACCGAGAAAGAGTTCAACGACGCCGTGAAGAAGTGGAAAAAAGCGGGCACGCCGTGGATCACCTTCTACTTTCGAGACGACCCGCCACTCTCGACTAAGCCTGCGGACGTGGAGCAGTATCTCGGGGTTTGCCGGTTTCGCGAGACGCTGAATGACTTGGGGCTGGTGAGCAGTTACAGGGGTGTGCGTGGCGACAAAGACGGCTTTTATGAAAAGGTGGGCGAACACCTGCGGCAGATCCTGTTCCAATTGCCCGAATTGAAAACCGCAACCGGAGAGCCGCCGGAAGCGTCAAAAAAGAAAAAAACCCCAAGCAAGCCTGTCGTCCCGCCCGAATACACTGCCTGGCTGCTCGACCAGTGCTGCGACGTTGATCTGCTGGGGCTTCAGCCCAAGCACGGTGCAGCCGTATGTCTGAACCATGTCTACACGCCTCTCACGACTGCCGTCCGGCCGGAACGCGATACTCCTCGCGGTCGGAAGTTCGACAGCGAACTGCTTGAGGAACCGCACAAAGCTCCTCAATCTCTCCTCGATTTGCTCAACAAAGAGTCGCTGTATGTCTCGGGTGATCCGGGTACGGGCAAGTCCACCTTCTGCCGTTGGGCAACCTGGCTCATCTGCAATGGCATTATGCCGCCTATGGACGTCCCGGCGCCCGAACCTTATCAGGAGAAATTTCCCGACCTCTTACGCGGGCGGTTGCCGGTGCTCGTGCCCCTGCGGGATTTCTGGCCCCATCTGGGGCCGTCCGGTGCACCTTCAGTCGGCCTCGCTGGTCTCGAGAAGGCACTGGACAATTGGGTCATGGACCAAAAGCCACCCGGCCTTGACTGGGCCTGTGTGAAGGCCCATCTCGATAACGGCTCGGCCCTGCTGATGCTGGACGGTGTCGACGAAGTCCCATCCCTCCATACGAAGAATGACGGCGAGTGGTATCCTCGCACCATGCTCCTTGAGGTGCTGGCCGATGCGGTCGGGCGCTGGACCAAGGCGAACAATCGGGTGCTGGTTACCAGCCGGCCCTACGGACTGGATGCGCATCAGCAACAGAAGCTTCATCTGCTGCCCGCCCCCATCCAGGGCTGGACCCGGAGCTGCAGACGCTGCTGGTCCGCCGCTGGTTCGTGCGTCTGAGCGATACCAGGGAACATGGGCTCAAAAAGGCCGCCGAAATGATCGACCACCTGCAGGGCCAGCGCGGCCTGGATGAACTGGCCGCCAATCCACTCCTGCTGACGGGTATGTGCATCATCTACGCGGAGGGCAGGCGCCTGCCGGAAGACAAGTATGAACTCTATGACCGTATCGTCGATACGGTCCTTTACAAGCGTTATCCGGTGATTCAGCTTGTGACTGAGGTCCGGGCGCGGCTTGCAGCGATTGCCTTGGGGATGCATACGGGTGAGGGCTTGAGGCAGGAACGAGAAAATCCCGAAGCCTCTGGTTCCGACCGTGAAATCGACCTGCTGCTGCAGGAGTATCATAAGCTCGATGGCGCCACGGACAAGGGGCTCCACGATACGGTCGCGGTGCGGGAAGATCTGTTGTCACGGTCGGGCTTGCTCGTGTCGCGCGGCGATGCTCGGGCGGCGTTTTACCATCTGTCGTTCCAGGAATTCCTGGCCACCGACCAACTGTTCGTTCGCCATTGGCGCCAACCGGACGGATTCAGAGACCTCATGCTGGAGCGCGGGCCGGCTGCGGGTTGGCGGAATACCCTGTCGTTCCTGTTTGGCTGTCTGGTAAAGAAGATCAATCCCAAAGCCGGAGTAGAGCTTTTGCAGGACATGGTAAGCGGTATCCGGTTGCCCGAAGCGGACCAATCCCAGCAAGGGGCGACAGGTGGTGTCTGGAACCTGGCGATTGTCCTGGGCGACTGCCTGGAGATCCTCATCGGCCGCAAGGTGGAACTGCCAAGGAAGTTGTGTGAATTCTTCGAGAAGGTGGTGACACAGGCCATCGCCCAAGAGATTGCCGTCAAAGAGCGACACACCCTGGCCGTGGCGTTGGGACGGTTGGGAGATCCGCGGATCGTCACCGACTTGCAGAGTTGCAGGCCATCCTGACGAGCATCGGGGATACGTGAAGATTCCTGCAGGAGACATACCGATACGGTGATAAGAAAGAACGGTTTACCATTAGCAAGCCGTTCTGGCTCAGTCGCTATCCGGTGACGAACGCGCAGTATGGGCTTTTCATGAAGAGCCGGGGGGTACCAGGAGAAAGAGTATTGGACCAAGGAGGGATGGCAGTGGCTTGGCGAAGAGCAGGTCAGCGAACCAGAATATTGGCGCCATCCCGACTTTGCTGCTCCGAATCAGCCGGTGGTCGGGGTCTCGTTCTGGGAAGCCGAGGCCTTTGCCCGCTGGGCTGGGGGGACACTGCCCACGGAGCGGCAATGGGAGGCTGCGGCAAGAGGACCGAAGGGATACGTTTATCCATGGGGCAACGACTGGGAGGATGGCATCTGCAACAGCTCTGAAGCCGGGCTGGAGAGCACGTCGGCGGTGGGCATTTTCCCACGATCGAGATCGAAAGATTTTGAGCTTGAAGATATGGCGGGGAATGTCTGGGAGTGGTGTATTGATACCGTTGGAGATGAGGAGGTCCCGGTCCGGGTGATCCGGGGCGGCGGCTGGGGCTGCGTGTCCGGGTACTGCCGCTCGGCGTTCCGCCTCAGGGTCCGAGCCGTCGCTCCGGTACCACATCCTGGGTTTTCGTGTGGCCCTGGTTCCGCCTGGCAGGCGGGGATAGCCTGGCAAGCAGGAGCGAACGGAGCCTGAAGCGGCGGCCGAGGGGGCGAAGAGGCGGAGCCCGCCCCCTCGTGCCATAGCGAAAGGCGCAGTGAGCGGCACACGGCGATGCGGACACACGGGGAAAGAGGGAGAGAGGGAGGCCGAGCGCGGGGAGAGGGAGATGGGGTGACACGGAGACGCGGAGAAACGGTGAGGGCGGAAGAAGATGTGGTGAGGAGGCGGGGTGATGCGGGAATACTGGAACATGATGAGAAACGCGAAAACGTAAGCGCCCTCCCCTTCTGTGGAAAAGATGACGAGTTTATGAGCTTGGCAAGGAGACGCAACCGATAACATGTCGAAAACAGAAATAGCGACGACTTCCCCATCGACAGGTCCACACCGCTTTCACATGGAGGGATGGATCAGCTGCGCCCCCTTCGAGCGGCTGCTGAATGTCAGTATTGTTGAGGCTGCCGAGGGTCGGGCGATATTGAGCATGCCCTTCTTCATCGAGTACGCCCAAGGCGGTGGGCTGATGCACGGGGGCGCCCTCGTGAGCCTGGCCGATACGGCCGTGGTGATGGCCATAAAGAGCATCGTCCCTCCCTTGTCGCATTTCGGCACAATTGCGCTGGAAGCGAAGTATCTAGCGCCCGTAAAGAAAGGAATCGTTACCGCAAAAGCCAAAGTGGTTCATCGAGAAGGGAGAATCCTCAAGGGCCGGGCAACGCTCTATGATGAAGAAAAGAGGGTGGTCATGGAATTCACATCCACGTTCAAGATGGCGGCGGATGCCAGGATTAAGGGCATTACCTTTGAAGACTGCGGAGGTGAAGCCGATAATGAACATTCGGCGCCGGTTGACGCAGATCATTGAACGACCATAGTTCCGGTATCCCCCGGAAAATCTCACCACTGTCGAAATAAGTCCTGGCCTCCCCAATAGAAGGGCCCCTGCCCTTTTCCCGATTCATGCCGACTGTGCCTCGCACGGTCAGCGCCTCAGCTCTGAATTCAGTCAGTTCTCACAACAAAGTGCTCGGAAAGATCATCCAGTTCTTTCCCGGCGATGCGAAAAATAGTCCAATCATGTTGTGCGCGGGCTCCCAGCTTCTTATAGAACCCGATAGCCGATTCATTCCAATCCAACACCGAAAACTCCAGCCGACCGCATCCGCGCTCCTTCGCCAGTTTTGCCAGAAACAAGAGCAAGGTTCGGCCAATCCCTTTGCCGCGAAAGGGAGGCTTGACGAACAGATCCTCGAGGAAAAGGCCCGGCCTGCCCAAAAAGGTCGAGAAATTGTGGAAAAAGAGGGCCACTCCGGCAGGACTTCCGTTGTATTCCGCAATCACGACTTCCGCTGCCCGCTGCCCGTCGAACAGTGATCGACGCAGCGTGTCGGCATCCGCCACCACTTCATGGGAGAGTCGCTCGTAGTCGGCAAGCTCTTGCGTGAACTGCAATATCAAGTCGACATCCGTTTCTTGAGCAAAACGCAAGGTGAGTGCGCGGTCTTGAGTTAATGTTCGGGTTGTTATAATAGGTCTTGCGGTCGCCATATTTGAACGCTCCAGGGTTGTAGGCAGTTTCGAGTTGGTGCATATCCCTTACACAACCATCGACCAAAGGCAAGGAGATTGGAGAAGGAATAGCCGGAAAATGCATGAAAAGAACTCTCACTGTTCCTATTGCGGGCATGCTTTCCGTATCGGCGATGCCTGGCCAAGACGCTGCAACATCTGCGGCAACATCACTTTTCTCAATCCGATTCCGGTTGCGGTGGTTCTGCTCCCCGTTGGCGAAGGTCTCATCGTGATTCGCCGAGGGATAGAGCCTCACAGAGGAATGTTGGCTCTTCCCGGCGGGTACGTCAACCTGGGTGAATCATGGCAACAGGCTGTCGTTCGCGAGCTATACGAAGAGACCGGGATTTCCGTGAAGCCCCACGAAATTACCGAATTCGGGGTGAGAAGTGCTGACGACGGCACGCTCTTGATTTTTGGTCTCGCTCAGGCCAAGACTCCTCAGGAGATCCCTCCCTTTAAACCCACCGAGGAGACCATCGAAAGGGCAGTTCTGACGGAGCCCATGGATTTAGCCTTTGCCCTTCACACCGAGATGGTCCGACTCTTCTTCCGGAAAATAACGAAGCGGGAAACCCGTGGGTGACTGATTTGGAGGGAAACGGCAGGGACCTCATAAAGGACATTTGGATACAGGACGCCTATCTTGGCGGGTGAGAACGGATCGGCAAGGAGACTTCCCTTCTCCTGCCTATTCCCCTTCTCAACATAGCCGGGGATAGGTTAAAATCAAACGACGTTGAATGACGGGGACTGACGGGGGAATACCGAAGGAGTTCACGGCTTTATTAGAATTTGTGCTTGAATGCTTCATGCAAATGGAGAAACGCAATGAAAAGGACCATCGGTATTATGATCGTCCTGCTGGCACTATGGGTCGCAAACCCCATGTCCGGGAGTGCAAACGAAGCACTCAACCTCATAAATGGGTCATTTGTTCATTTTGGCTATAGTGATACCACCCCGGCCATGACCATCAAACAATTCAAGCAACTACTCAATGAAATGCGTTCTTTGGGAATGAACATAATTGTTCTGGATGCTGTTCGCATGAAAAAGAGCGGTGCCGGCTGTGGAGGCGGCGCGAACGATTTCTATTGGGTTGCCGGATTCCCTGATAAACTGAACGAAGTTTTGGATGAAGCACACAAACGAGGGATGATCGTATACATGGGCGCAGTCATGTCATTTATGAACTGTGATGATTTTCATAAAAGTCCCAATAAAGACTTAGTATATCAGGATATAAAAACCAATATAAAGATTGTTGCTGATACTTACAAAGATCATCCTGCTTTCGCCGGTTGGTACATACCAGATGAAACGGGAGCCGATCTTTCTCTGATCAAGAAGATCCCATATTACTCGAATATTACCCGCCAACTGAAGGAATTGACCCCAGGGAAGAAGGTTGTCATATCCCCTTATCTGCAGCCTGGCGCCCTGAGCCCGTCAGATCTGGCTCATGTGGCCGCTTTTTTCAGGGATGCAACGGAAATCGACATCCAAGCATGGCAGGATGGAACGGGGGCGTTTGCCAACCAACCTTCATCGGATGGACAAGACAAATACTCCACTGAAGATTATTATTTCGAATTAGTTAATCGCCTTGGCTCAGAGGCTGTCTGGGCGGATGTGGAGCTTTTCAATTTTAAGAGCTACACGCAGTGCTTCTGTTGCAAGACTGAACCAGCAATTATCGGCAGCTCGGTTGCCCGGGAAGCGAATATCATGGCTGTTTCAAAGCCACATGAGTCCTTCCCGGGGGCCGAATGCGGGTTACAAGGAGGCTCGGCGACTGTTTAGCTCCTACCAAGCCCTGTATGGATTTAAGGGTGCCTATTTGAGTTATGAAGGATCATATCGCTGGATCACGCCTCCTTCATCACAATACCCTGATTCATATGGAGAACTCAATGATGCAAGCACAGCAGACCCTAAGAACATATTCAGCACCGGTTGGGTTGGTGTTCCGGGAAACGCTCAATTGATATTTGATTTCTCGGCACCTACCAACGTGGATTGGTTGGGAGTTCACATTGTAGTACAGCCAAGTTGGGGGATTACATCACCCGCAAAACTTCAGGTACGTTGTTCCACTGACGGCGCCGAATTCGGTCCCACCAAGGCAGTTACGCCTCCTCCCATGGGAACAGGCATTTCTTCAGATTCCGGCACTGAATATGTGATATCCAATTCGACGCCATTCAACCTCAAAAACTGCAAGTCGCTTTCAGTCAAGCTTCTCAACACACAATGGACATTCTTGAGCGAGGTTGAAATAGCGCGCAATCAATGATTCGTGCTTTTTTGTTAGAAGTGTGACAGTCCGGGGTTCATTCCCCCGAAGCCCCTTTTTGATTCAAGCATGATTTGCGGCGTGAACCAGCTCTGAGGTGAGGCTCAGCCCGCTGAACCGGGGGGCGGATTCTCCCGATTTGGCGCCTCTGCAGCTGATCACGGACCGGCAATCAGCAACCACCCGCCAGAGCTTTCCCCTCCTGATGTGGCTTGATCGAATTAAATAACATTCATGCGACCAGTGTGAGAAAGCTCCCGCCGAAACATTGTCCAAAACCATTCGGAACCAGCATGAGCCGGAGTGATGATAGCTCCAGCTATTTTCGCTTCTAAAGACCTGCCTCCGATCGCTGCGAATGGCTTCAAACAGATGGCGAGATCATACGGTCGACGGAACGGATAGGTTCCAGTTGTCTTTTATCACATCGTAAATCGAATTCCTGCCTTCCTCGGATTTGTCGCGTTTGAACGTGCCTTCGGAGAGCTTAAACATCCTGATAATGCTTACGAGCAGCTTTGAGAGAGACGTCGCGGATTCGGATTTCTGACGACAAGACCGGAGTTGGGACTTGTTGAGCTGGTCGCTTTGATGCAAAGCTTTTTCGTTAACATCTATTTCGGATGCAGCGATTTTCTTGAGCCCGAAGATGGATTCCACCAGTTCTTCATCACTGACATTAGATAGATGCTTGACAGCAAGATTCAGGATCTGGCTTTTATCCGGTTTCCCGGATTCTTCATACGATTCTGAGATTCTGGTTAAGTATGGAACGGCAAAATGCCTGCTAAACGAAGGAAGGTCAATTTCCTTAGACTCGGAGTAAGTCCTTAACTCCTTAAAGAAATACCCTGTGGAGATCAAATCTTTTACTAATGCAAGTTGCGCCTCTGCCATGATCAGTCTCCCATCGGTGCTGGTCCAGTGTCTCGCAAAACAACCCGGTTCGCCCGCCTGTTTCTTTGGAAGGCGGCAATCCTGAGTTGCCATCCACGATTCTCGACAATTTGCCACCAGAGGGAGGAAGGCTCAGCGCACAGTGGGCATCGGCTTATAGAAAGGTGGACACCTCATCCAATTTCCAACTGCGGTCATGATAACAAATGCTGGAACATAAGGCGAAGTCATTCTCAAAATAATCGAGATCCTCAGCAACGAGCAAATACGGATCGGGCTATGGAGAGACCTATGCTGCGGCATTGCCAGGCCTCTAACATCTAGATCCTCAATCATGGCGCTCCGGACTCGACTTCCTCAGCAAGTCGGTCGATGATTAGATTTTCTTGCTCGACTCAAAGGCATTGATAATCATCAACACTATTGAAGGCTTGGACGTAACTCGGGAATTTATGGGTTAAATAGGCACGACGCATATCCTTTAGTCCTGCGAAGTGATATATTTTGCTTTGTGGAGTCTCCAGAGCCGAAGTGCTCATGTGTGTCTCCCGGGACCAGAGAGATCCGGATAGTGAGTCAGGCATAACAACCGAAGGACTTTTATGCTGCTTAAGAAAAAGGTTTTGGGTTTATGCCTTCTCGCATTTCATCGATGCATTGCCACCCTTTGACAAGGAGAGAAACCATGACTTCTGGTAAACCCAAACGGGGCCCTTATGGGAATCACCGTGTCAACCCTTATGAACCGAATGAAGTGAAATACTGGTGTCAAAAGTTCACCTGCACCGACATGCAGTTAAAGAATGCCGTCAGAGCGGTGGGGACATCCGCCGATGCAGTGCGGGATTTCCTGAAAGGCAAGAAGTTCGCCCAATGACCACTTGAAGGATCAAACGGCACGGATTGATGTAATTCCTTGGGAAGACAGAGTCTCCCAATGAAGCTCGATGTTTTCGACCGAGAGGGAAAGAGGTCTTGAAACAAATAGTCATTGAGATGGCACAGGGTGTGCGAACCGAAAGGTTTTCACACCCTGTGTGTTTGAAGAAGCCGGCAATGGGGATTAGTACCATAAAAAAAGCCGGGGCTTTTTATAGCCCCGGCTAATGTTCATGATCGAATCGCGTTAATTATACTCTGGCTAGAGCTTTCTCACATTGGTCGCTTGAGGCCCCTTAACGCCTTTTTCCTCAACGAAACTCACCCGCTCACCTTCACCGAGCGTTTTAAAACCTTCACCTTGGATGGCCGTGTGATGAACGAACACGTCATGCCCTGCGTCAGTTTCGATAAAGCCAAAACCCTTGCTGTCATTAAACCATTTTACTTTGCCTTCCGCCATTTCTTAAATCCTTCTCTAAATTTGTAGTTGAAATTTTGTTTTTTCCACTGCTTTTATGGTGCGGTATTAGGGACTGCTCGGAAACCGCACCTTTTGTCTTGGCGAAAGACCGATTTCTTGCAGAACTCAAAATATCGTACTCAACCAGCATGCCGAGAGTATAATCGCTAAATTTAGAAAAGCAATTCAAAATCACCTACTTTCCCCATTATTTTTATCATGTGTTGATATCATTAGTTAAAACAATATTTATCCAATGTGTATGGTTTCCAGCGGGAGCAGGACTCTGCAATTGAAACAAGCTTAGATTCCTGAAATGATAGAGATAAATGGAGGCTCACGGGACTTAGTCAGCCACTGGACTCGGACGGGGAAGCGATGCCCTGAGTGAAAGAACGGTTTCGACGATTTGTGCAAAACCTTCGCCGCCTTCGTACTCGGCCACAAAGGTCGGAAGATGATGCATCCGTTCGATGAAGCGAAGGACGTTGCCGACACCCGCAGTGCATGGAAAGAATTGAAACATCGGCTCATCGTTGGGGGAGTCTCCACAGAAGAGAAAGCGCCGTCTGGTTGCGTCGAGGTCCATTCCCCATAGTTCTCGTGCCATGGCCTTGGTCATGCCCAGTTTATTGTAGTCGCCAAACCAGCCATTGACATGGATCGAAGAGACTTTGCTGGTCGCCCCGTGCTTTTTGAAGATCTCACCAATGCGGTCAATAGCTTGCCAGTCAAGAGGTTTGACATCTTCACAGAAATCGATGGCAAGATCGGTTTCCCGATAGGGTTGATCGGATGCGACGGCACTGCCGGGAACTGACTGAATCACCTCCTGTTCGATTTGCTTGAGGCGAGCTTGTTTCTCCCGGCGGATGGGGGCGGGATCGAGAAACCGTCTCTTGAGCATTCCCGCGCGTTCGTCCAGCCAGAAATAGAAGGCCCCGTTTTCGCCGACCACGGCATCCACAGGCCACATGCGGGCAATGAGATCACACCAGCCGGCCGGCCGGCCGGTGATGGGCACGATTTTGAGCCCCGATGCTTTAAGAGCCCACAGCGCCTGATAGGCGGATGCCGGGATCTTGCCGCGAGTGGTAAAAGTGTCGTCAATATCGAATAAAACACCTTCGAGGTTTTTTGCGGTTTCGATGTCCATCTTGCGAATTGAAGCGATCATGTCGGGCTCCGTTCTCCAAATTGTGCTCTTCTCGCAGTCCTTCTATCGATAATGTTCAGTCCTGAGCAAGACCACAAAGCCTGTAAGTCCCCGCTTTCCCTCCCTCAACAACAGGGGGTAAGAGAATTGTTCAATTAAAGTCCATTGCAATCATATTATGTTTGAGCGACACTTTCGAGGGCCATTCGATGTTCTGAAATGTGGGGACGCTTGAAACGGGAGGCGGTGGCAATGATCGGAGCTGCAAGCAGACTGAAGACCCAGGTGTTGATCATCGGCGGCGGGATTGCGGGGATGGGTCTGGCTCGCGATCTCGCGTTGCGCGGTCTGCAGTGCCTGGTAGTGGAAAAAGGGCACGTCAACTCAGGAGCATCGGGAGCCAACCACGGATTGCTCCACAGCGGGGCCCGTTATGTTTCCAACGATCCGGTCACGGCGCAGGAATGCGCGTTGGAATCCCGCCTGCTGAAACAATTGGCGCCCGGATGCTGCATAGATACCGGGGGGCTGTTCGTTGCCGTTGCCGGAGACAACGAAGCATATATTGCAGACTTTCCACACCTCTGCGTGCAAAACGGGATAGCGGTGCAGGCGGTGGATTGTCAAGAGGCCAGAGACCTTGAACCGGAATTGTCGGAAAATATCATTGCGGCTTTTCGGGTTGAGGACGCAACCGTTGATCCTTTCGCACTCTCCTACAATAATATGACTGATGCAGGCCGGCATGGCGCTGAGCTGCTGACTTTCTCCGCGGTGGTCGGCATGGTTCGGCAAGGCAGGCGCATCCGTACCGTAAGAATACGCCGGCTTAAGAGCGGCAGAGAGATCGACGTCGAGGCGGACCTGATTGTCAATGCCGGCGGCGCCTGGGTCGGAAAGTTGCCGAACTGGCCGGCCTGCAAATACCGGTGATATGGTCGAAGGGCAGTATGCTGATCGCCCAGCAGAAAATTGCCGATCGGGTCATCAACCGGCTGCGGCCGCCGGCTGACGGCGATATTGTGGTTCCGGGGGGAACCGTCTCGCTGGTGGGAACGACCTCGGTAAGAGTGAAGGATATCGAGTACCTCCGATCCGATTTTGGCGAAGTGGACTTCCTCGTGGAAGAATCCGCGAAGGTCGTCCCGATAATGAACAAAACACGTTTCGTAAGGGCTTTCGCCGGGGTCAGACCACTCGTCTGCGGCACGCCCCTGGACTGCGATCGCACCGTCAGTCGGGGCTCCGAGATTATCGATCATGAGAGGGATGGCCTTGTCAATTTGATCACGGTCGTATGCGGCAAATTGACGACCTTCCGGCTAACGGCCGAAAGAGCTGCGCATCTGGTTTGCGAGCGCCTCGGGGTCACTGCTCCATGCCTCACCAGGGATATACCGCTGCCCAGTGAGCCAGAGAACGATTGGGTCGTGGCCGGCCTCGCCCCCCGACTCTGGAGGCAGCAGAAGAGTCCCGATGATGCGCTGCTGTGCGAGTGTGAAATGGTACCCGTGAGCGCCGTCGCTCAGATCGTTCACCAGATCGAGACCGATCGCGAAGCCGTTAGCCTCGATGCCATTCGGCTGCACAGTCGCATGGGCAAAGGGTCCTGCCAGGGGGCTTTTTGCAGCCTACGAACGACGGGTTTTCTCTATGGACTCGGCGTCTTCACGGGCGACCAAGGAATACAGGAATTGAAGGCGTTTCTTGAAACTCGCTGGAAGGGCTTGCGGCCGGTGCTCTGGGGTGGCCAACTGGTGCAGGAGCAACTCCAGGAAGCGATTCACTGTGGTTTGTTAAACCTGGAGACGCGGATGGACGCTAGACGCGGCTAGCCACGGACATGATGCTGCCGATTCCTTCTCCGCTCGTTAATCCCAGCCGTGTTCATCCGTGTCTTCGTTTCGTCGCGTACATCCGTCTCTCATGAAAGCCTCGACCGCGCCGTATGCGGTGGCGATCGCCAGCCCGGCTCCGCTCTTGGTGCGAATCCAGTCCTGGTGGGCCAGCACAGAACCCGCAGCGAAGACATTCTCGAAGCCGGCCTTCCGTTTGTCCCCAGGGGGCGAAACTGATCATCGATTTCCAGTCCCGCTTCATTTATGGGGTGGCCTCGGAGGTCCAGAAACCGCTCGCGGTGCCACAATTCTCTGGTGGGCGGCTGCGTGACCGGAAACCCAAATGCGGTTTCGCGTATACCGTTTCGGTCGGCCGTGAGCCCTCCCCCAAAAACCGCCCGGTGGCCAGGATCACCACCTCCCCTTCCAGTGTCTCCCGCCATTTTGCGGTACCGACGACAATTTCGGTACAGCGGCTGTCCCCATCCCGAACCGCGATCACCCGCCTTCCCGCCAAGAGTTGAACGCCTTGCCGCATCAGGACCCCCTCGAGTGCCTCCCGCAGGCGCACGCCGGGAACCGAGGGAGGCAGTGTGGGAATTTCAAAGATCCCCACTCCGAGCCGAGCTTCCAAATCAGCGATGACCTCATTCGATGAGCGAAGTCCCGAGCACCGCCGGCATGCCCACAAACTGAGCACTGGCAAGATGGGGACGGATGGCATCGGCGAGTGCTGCCCGGACTTCTGAGGACTCAACGGCTTCGGCAAGCTGAAGATTCTGGCGATCAACACCCGGGAAGGTCTCCGGGAAAGGGAGGCGCAAAGCCGCCAAAGCAGGCCACCGGGGACGCATCACCGCTACCATCATGGCGGCGCTGAAATCCTTCATACCCTCAAAATCAACGAGCAGGGTCGGGCGCTTTTCCTGGAGGGCAAGCACTCCGCGATACATGGATTGGGGGACCCGATAGGTCGTCTTCAGCGTCCCCGCTGCAGTGGCCAACATAGCATTGCGGTCCGGCAATCCACAGTAGGGGAGCCCTGCTGCATCCAGGATTGTGAGAAATTCCCTGAGCGCCTCCCGGATGGTATTGACGGTCATGCGTGCATAGGGATGCTGCGGGGAGACAGCGGCAAGAGCGGCAATCCCGGCCCAGGGATCGTCCCAGGGCCTTTGTTCATGGGGTGGATAGACACCGAGAAGATCCAGCAAGCCGCTGGCGAAGGCAAGCTCCCCTCCGGTGGCCGAGACCTGTGCGATTCTCAAACCCCGCGCCGCCGCAAAACAGCTGGCTGCCGTTCCGGCAAGACCGGAACCGATGACGATGAGGTCGAACTTCTGGCTGACGCTGCTTGCCATTGAAACCCGGTTTGCACCTTGTGGTGATTCGTTCTTTCTTGTGAGACAGGGATGGGCGGGACTGATAAGAACACGGCAGATTTATCCCTGTCCGCCCCTAGCACCACCTCAATCCGCATCCATTCATGCCTATCCGAAAACGCCGCCCATCTTCGTCCCCGTAATTTTGTTGATGGCAAAGAGACACGTTGCTCCAAGAATAATCAAGATAAGACCGAGGGCGGCCGCTTCGTTCACTGAACCCCCGATATAGAAATTAAAAATACCTACGGGCATCATCTCATGGCCGGGAACCACCAGAAGAAGGGTGGCTGAGGCTTCCTGAAGCGCCAGGATAAAAGAATAGAGGGATCCCACCAGCACCCCCTTCCAGATCAGAGGCAGCGTCACGTCCTTGAACGTAGTGGCCTTCTTTGCGCCGACACTTTCGGCCGCCTCTTCAAACGATTGATGGACGATCTGGAGCGACGCGAAGGTTCCTCTCACCGTATAGGGCATGCGCCGCACCCCCAGGACAAGGGGTATGACGATCCACATACCGATCAGGGCTGTGGACGTAAACGGAAAAGGCTCTCGAAAAGCACGGAGGTAGGCAATGCCGATGCCGGTTCCGGGAAGGGCCAGGATCAGGGTGGTGAGAGAATCAAGGGCGTCTCGTCCGGGTAGCTTGGTCCGGGCCATTACCCAGGCGATCGGCACCCCGATGACGATGCAGATCACAACCGTAATCCCCGAATAGAGGATGCTGTTCAGGATGAACTTGGGGGTTTCAATGGCGACTCGTTGAAAATATTGGAAGGTATACTTTACCGGAATGGGGGTCAGGGCCCAGCCTTTGCCAAAGGAATCGAGGATGATCCCCAGGTAGGGAATGAAGGCAAAAATGAGAACCGCACTCAGAAAAATTAACACCCCGATTTTTCCCGGGGTGGAGAGGGCTCTTCTCTCGATTACGCTGTAGGACAGCGAGCTGTAGTCCTTCAGGGCAACGTAGCGCTTGGCGACAATCAGAAACACGATGGCAAGAAGAATCATGATGGCGGAGATGACGATACCCATCTTGAACAGTCTTCGATCCACGAACTGTACGATGTTCAGGTAGGCCTGGGAAGCCAGGAGATCATCTATCCCCACCACCAGAGGTGTGGCGAAGTCGGCAAAGGTCCAGATAAAGACCAGAAGGGCGCCCGACACATAGCCGGGAGTGGTGAGGGGAAAGGTGATGTCCCAAAATTTCCGAAACCCGGTGGACCCGACGCTCTCCGCCGCTTCATCCAGAGAGGGCGAGATTTTCCCCATCGCGTCAACGATGCTCAGAGTCATGAGAGGAAAGAGGTGCAGCGTCTCAACCAACAGCACGCCGTGAATTCCGTACATGAAATTGATCGGTTTGGAAAAGCCGAGATAATCCATCAGAATCACATTCACCGTACCTGCCCTGCCCAAGATAAAAACGAAGCCCATGACCCCGACCAAGGGGGGCATGATCATGGGAACGATTGATAGAAAGGAGAAGAGACCCCTCCCGGGGAACTCGTAGCGCAGCAGAAGAAAGGCGAAGGTGATCCCGATGACGGAAGTTGTAATGACGGTGGCAACCCCTAGGAGGAGCGAATTAACAAGGGCTTTAAGATAGAAAGGATCGCTGAAGAAGTCATAGAAGTTCATGAAGGTGAAGGCGTCGGCATCGGTGGTGAAAGCGTCGTAGAAAAGGCGGATGAGAGGATAGATGAGGAATATCGCCATGAACAGCCAAATTCCGGCATAACCCAACAAACCGCCGAGGTTGAGTCGCCGGCCCAAGCCGGCCCGGCTTGTTGTTGTGATTGCCTCACGCACTGGGTCCATGTCGATCCTTGACATCCTGTTTATATGAAATCCCCCATGCCCCCCTTTACAAAAGGGGGATTTCATTTTTCGTTGTGACCCTCGGGGTCATGGGGGTTAGGCTGGAATGGCGAGAGTCGTCCTGGTTGAAAAACTGACGATGACCTTCTCCCCAATGTCATAGGGTTTGTGATCCCTTGGATTTTGAACATCAACCCTGAAGGTCAGGCCAAAACCAATATCAACGTCATAGCGAACGGCATTCCCGATGAAGGACGCAAAACTGACCGCTCCGGAAATCCTGTTGAGCGTATGGTCGGCCGGTTCCGTCTCACCGATGGAAGCAGTTTCGGGTCGCACGCAGACCATACATTGCCCTCGTCTCTGAAGGTTCATTGAGTGCTCCCCCAGGAACTGTCCGACCTCCGTCTCCACCGTCACCAGACCTTCGGTTTGGCTGTGTTCCAGAACCTGACCCGGAATGAGGTTGTTGATCCCGATAAAGTCAGCCACAAAGGGGTTTGTCGGTCTTTCATAGAGGTCCCAGGGGGTGCCGACCTGCTGCAGTCGCCCGTGTTCGATCACGGCAATGCGATCGGAAAGGGTGAGGGCTTCTTCCTGGTCATGGGTAACATAGACGGTGGTTATGGCGAGCTCCTTCTGGAGTTTGCGAATTTCAGCCCGCACCTGGAGCCGGATCTTGGCGTCCAGATTGCTCAGAGGTTCGTCCAGCAGCAGCACGTCGGGATTCAGAACCAGGGCCCTTGCCAGAGCGACCCGCTGCTGTTGCCCTCCTGACAATTGGCCGGGGTAGCGCTCCCCGAGTCCCTCCAGGTTGACCAGATGCAGGGCGTGGGAGACTTTCCTTTCAACCTCTCCTTTTGCAATCTTCTGTAGTTTCAATCCGTAGGCGATATTGGCGTAGATCGTCATGTGGGGCCACAGGGCGTAATTCTGAAAAACCATGCCGATGTTTCGTTCATAAGGCGGGATTCCGGTGACGTTTTTACCTCCGAAAGCGATTAAGCCGAGATCTGGCTGGTGAAAACCACCGATCAGTCGTAGAATCGTGGTCTTACCGCAACCGGAAGGGCCCAAGAGGGTGAAGAGTTCCCCGGCTTTGATGGACAGGGAAACGTGGCTTACCGCTTCAAGGGCGCCAAACCTCTTAACAACGTCCTGCAGTTCAATGTTCATTTCGAGATGACCGGGTTCTTCTTCTGAATGAGGGGGTGGAGGATTGAGAAATTCTGGAATTCAATCCTGTTTCTGCTCGGAGCTTTATTTTCTCAGGCATTCTTAAGAACCTTTGATTTGCTTCCAACACTAGGAGGCAAGCTCAAAGAATCTTTTGCATGCGACCCGAATCATGCACCTGCCGGCCGGACCCAGACAAGCCGGGAGCTAGACTTCCTCTCAGGAGTGCTGCGAATAACCCGGAAGGCGGATGAACTGAGGAATTGCCAGGCCGGGGCCCCTGCCCTCGGCCGGATAATTCCTCAAAGCTCCTCATATCGCTATTCCTCAAATTCGAAATCGGGAAATCGTCACTCCTATTTATCTTTAACGATGTCTTTGTGTTTTTCGGTAATCTCCTTACGAAAATAGGCGTTGACCTCTTCAATGCGCTTCTTCTCGCCCGCGAGGCTGACATCATAAACGTTACCGACAGGGATATCGAAGAATGAACGGACTCCGCCTGTAAAAGCAACCGCCTTCTCCTGGTTGGATCCCGGAGGGCCCTGAACTTTGTACTTGGGCGTTATGGGGTAGACGCCTAATTCCGAGACGAGTTTCTGCCCCTCCTCGGATATCAGGAACTCGATGAAAGCGTGGGCTGCTTTGGGATGCGGTGCTCCTTTCAGCACGGACATTGGTTCAGGCGTGACGTAGGCGTTGGTCGGATACACATACATGAGTTCATACCCGCCCAGGACCTCAGCAAAGGCCATATAGCTGGGCACCCCGAATCCGACGGCAAATTCCCCTTTTGCCACCACATTCGGCACGTCTCGGGAACGGGCGGTAAAAATTCCCGTATTGGCCGCCAGCTTAGTCAACCATTCCCAGCCCTTTTCCCACCCGTAGGTCTGGAGGACGACCTCACAGGTGGCATGACTCGAGCTCGATCGATCGGGGGTGCACTGGGCAATTTGACCCTTTAGTTTAGGATTGAGCAGGTCGTCCCAGTCTTTGATTTCAACACCCAGCCGTTTCAAAAGCTTCGGCTGATAGATGATTCCATAGGGTTCGAGCATCGTCCCCACCCAGAACATCTTAGGATCCTTGAGAGGCAGGGGCACCGGCTTTCCGATGCTCGCCGGAATTTCATCCCAAACCTTCTGAGGGAGCTGCACCTTCTCCAACAACCCTTGTGCCGCCAGGTCATCAAAAAGGGTTCCTTCACCACCCCAGAAAACATCGGCCTGGGGCCTGCCCTTCCATTCCAGGATCTGACCATACGCAACCGGTGTGCCTTTGGGAATCGCGCTCGTCTTCAGGTCGACGTTCCATTTCTTCTTGGCATATTGCTCAAACGCCTTCAGAACGGGATCATGGACGTCCTTAGAGACAGGGGTGATCAGATAAAGCTCACTTTCAATCGGTTGCGCCTGGGTGTTTCCGGAACTACAAAAGCTCAAAACTGAAATCAGTGCGACCACCATCAAAGTCTGTTTCATTTTCGACCCTCCCTCTTTAAGCGCCCCTCCAATCCTGCTCCTAACCTTTGCGTATCCGGTATCGAGTTTAGAGGAGAGAAGAGGACGAGTCAAGGCAATTGGGGAACCACAAAGATCACCTCAAGGTTAAATACAACAACCCGTAAGTGAGAGGACTGTGAGCCTGGAGAAATCGGTTTATTTCTTTAGCTTTCGGAGATGTCGGGTTGCGAGCTATAGATGATTTTGATATAGAAGACGAACATTTTTTGCGACTATAAATTGAGAGTAATCAAGATGCCAACTGCCTTTATTACCGGCGCCACCGGCTTTATTGGAGGCCATGTGGCAATTCATTTGGTGCAGCGGGGTTGGAGAGTTCGCGCTCTGAGGCGCCCCCAATCGCCTGCGCCCTTTGTCGAATGGGCCGAAATCGATTGGCATTCAGGGGACATTCGGAGTTTTGAGCAAATCCGGTCGGCAATGGCCGGTTGTGATGTCGTCTTTCATGTTGCCGCCGATTATCGTCTATGGGCAAAGAATCCCGAGGAGATCTACGAAACCAATGTCACCGGGACCGTGAACGTGATGCAGGCGGCGCTCGCAAACCGCGTCGAGCGGGTCGTTTACACGAGCAGTGTGGGTGCTCTTGGCTTGAAACCCGGCGGAAGACCGTCCGACGAAGCGACTCCCGTTTGCCTGGAGGAGATGGTAGGGCATTACAAGAAGTCAAAATTCCTGGCGGAACGCTCAACGGAGGGTTTCCTTGATCAGGGATTGCCGGTGGTTATGGTCCATCCCAGCACGCCGGTAGGCCCCGGCGACCACAAGCCGACGCCGACCGGTAAAATCATCGTAGACTTTTTGAATCGCCGTATGCCCGCTTTTTTGGACACCGGCTTGAATTTGATCCACGTATCCGATGTCGCAGAAGGTCATTTGCTGGCTCTGGAATACGGACGGGTGGGGGAAAAGTATATTCTGGGGAATCAAAACTTGACCCTTGCGGAGATTTTTCGGCTTCTGGAAAAGGTCTCGGGAATTCCAGCCCCGCGCTATCGCCTGCCCTATTATCCCATCTTGTTTCTAGGCGCCATTTTTCAGGCGACGTCGAAAATCACCGGCAGAGAGCCGCTTATCCCTTACGAAGGGGTTAAGATGGCGAAGCGGTTCATGTTTTTTGATGCGGGCAAAGCCATAAGCGAATTGGGTCTTCCCCAAACCCCTGTGGAAACCGCCCTGGCCGAAGCCGTCTCGTGGTTCCGCAATCGCGGCTACGTGACCCGAAAATAGTGAATTGAGGTTTGAATGCGCTTTCCCATCAGTCTCTATGCTTCCATGACCCGGTATTTGGTTCGAAAAAGAATGCACAAGGAAAAGCTTTTCCCTCTCGTGCTCATGCTTGAACCGACCCATCGCTGTAATTTGACCTGTGCCGGCTGCGGCCGCATTCGCGAGTATCGTGACACGATTCTCGATGAAATGAGCATCGAATCTTGCCTCGAGGCAGTCGATGAGGCGGATGCACCCGTGGTGACCATTACCGGCGGCGAGCCGCTGCTTTACTCACGCGTGAATGAACTCGTAGAATCGGTGCTTGCACGCGGAAAGCACATCTATTTTTGCACCAACGGCCTGTTGCTCGAAGAATCGCTAGAGCACTTCCGTCCCTGCTCCCGTTTTACCTGGAACCTCCATTTTGACGGCTCCGAGCCCGTCCATGACCTCATCATCGGGCGCCCCGGCGGATTTAGAAAAGCTTTTGCCGGATTGCTGGCGGCCAAGAGCAAAGGCTTCAGGGTGAGCACTAATACCACGGTTTATCGGGAAACGGATCTTGCCGACCTTGAGGTGCTCTTTAAGCAGTTGACCGCTGCCGGTGTGGACGGCATTTTGGTGGCTCCGGGATTCAGCTATGAGAACGTAGCCGGCGAGGTGTTTCTGACCCGCCAGGAAATCATGCAGAAGTTCAGGGAAATACGCCGATGGGGGCGGCGCTTTCCCCTGATCAGCAATCCCCTCTATCTCGATTTCGTGGCAGGAGGACGCAAGCTGCAATGCACCCCCTGGGGAAACCCGACCAGAAACACCCAGGGATGGAAATCTCCCTGCTATCTCATCACCGACACGCATTACCCAACCTTTCGGGAACTCATGGAACAAACGGACTGGGACCATTACGTATCCGGCAAAGACCCGCGCTGCGCCCAGTGCATGGTCCATTGCGGGTTTGAACCCACCGTGGTCCTCGAGATGAATGGCAAGGACTTGTTGCGGATGGTGAAGTGGAATCTTTATGTTTGATTTCTGCCGACTGCTCCTTGGAACGATTGCTCTTCGCCCTTATGTTTTTGCGTTTCTAACCATGTACCTTGCTGCCTCAGCATCCCATCTCGGATGGCGAAAAACCCTGCTCTTTCTTCCCGTCGGCTACAGCCTTGCCTGGCTTTCCGAATTCTCTTCGATTCATTGGGGATTCCCTTATGGAGACTACTTTTACCTTCCCGGCACGGCAGACCGGGAGCTGTGGGTTTTGGGCGTGCCCTTCATGGACTCGCTTTCTTATGTTTTTCTTTCTTATTGCAGTTATGCAATGGCGCTCTTTATCCTCAGCCCGGTGCTCTTCAGCAAAAAAACGGTTATCATTCTCGAAACCCATCATCTCAGACGATCCCTTCAGACCCTTGTTCTGGGGGCTTTTCTATTTGTGCTGCTGGATATCATCATCGACCCTGTTGCACTCAGAGGCGACCGCTGGTTTCTCGGTCAGATCTATGGCTACCGACAAAACGGGCTCTATTTCGGCATACCGATGAGCAACTTTGGTGGCTGGCTGTTGGTGGGCTTAGTGATGATCGGAGTGCTCCAGGCGTTGGATACCGTCCCCGCTCTCGAACCAGGCAAACCATCCGTGCTTGCCGAGATCCCTTGGATAGGGATGTCGGGTCCCCTGCTCTACCTCTGTATCCTTGTTTTCAACCTTGCGGTTACATTCTGGATCGAGGAACATTTTCTGGGGATTGTGGGCTGCACGATCCTCTTTTTCCCGAGTCTGCTGGTCTTGCTTTTCACCTTCTATAAGCATTCTCACCTCACCCCGTCCCACATTGCTCAACACTGCCGGGATTTTCCCCTGTCGGGGGCCTGCCGCCCTCCCTTAGACTGACACATATAAGCAGTTCTCCTCAACCAAGGATCGCAACTCCACCGGTGACAGATCGAGAAGAGCGGTAAGAGCCCGTCCCAGACTCCTTGATGCCCTGCTGGAACGCTTCCATGAATGCAAGTAGGACCTGACGAGGGCCGGATTTTCAACTATTGATGAGAGCACGAGCGGAATTTTTACACGTCCCCGAGCATCGCTGATCGCTTGCAGGTCGAAATCGATCTCATCGCGGAAGCCATCACTGACCGCCCGAAAAGAGAGGAACGGGATGTGGTTCTCATAGCAGAACCGGGCCACGGAATAGCTTTCCATATCCATGATCGAAGCGGCATCTCCCAATGTTTGTCTGACCAGTCGTTTTGCTTCCGGCCGCACAACGGTGACCATCCGGGTCTCTCGAATCCGTTGCTCTTTACAGAAACGAAAGAGTCTTTCCGAGAATTTCAACCGGATCGTCGGCTGGCCCAGAGAACCGCATTGCCGGTCAAAGCTGCTAAAGACCCCTCCCAGACAAACATCCCCCACCTTCAAGTCCGGCATGAGGCTGCCGGCAAACCCTCCCACAATCACGAGGTCGGGGCGGGTCCACCCAAGAAGCCATTTCAGGGCCTCGATCATCCGGTTGGAGCCCATTCCACTTTCCACCATGATGAGCTCTTGGTGAGGGGTACTGCGAACAAAGCTCGGGAAAGGTTCAGGTCGCGCCCGAAGCCATGGTGCCGTAAGCCGCTTGAAACAGCCATATTCCTGGGGCAGAGCGAAGAGCATCGCAATTTGGATTGTTGCCGTCATGAGTCGCGCCGGAAGTCGAGGACCGATCTCAACCGCTGAGGGAAGTCCGTGAAAATTCCGCTCACCCTTTGTTCGATCAGGAAGCGCATGGCTGCCTCTTCGTTCACCGTCCATACGAACACTGCAATGCCCCCTTCACGCAGAAGTCGCAGGTCCTTAACGTCGCCGAAGTGATCGTCAGCGCTCGCAGCACATTTTTTCCGGACGTTGGGTGCTCTCGGCCGCGGCAAGCTCTCTGGGATCAATCCAGCAACTCCCGGATCCGCTCAAAGAGTTTGAGCATGTCCTTTCGGTACTGTTCGGGCAGCAGCGGCAACCGTTTCTCCGACAAATAAACCATCTGAGCGCGCCCTTCCGCCAGTTTCACCCCTGCGGCGTTGATCAGGTAACCTCTGGTTGAACAGCCCTTCGGGGCATGATCGGCTTCAATTTCGCCAACGGCGGTAAGGGGTGAATTCAGCGGCACCGGCCGCAAATAGTGGACTTCAATGCTACGGGTGACAAAGAAAACACGTCTAAAGGCGATGACCGTCCAGCCCATGATTTCATCAAGAACGGTGGAGATTATTCCCCCGTGGGCCAGGTTCTCCCAACCCATGTGGTGCTCGCTCAGAGTAATGTCCGAACGCAAGGTCGTTCCAAGACGGTAGAAGGACATGTTGAGACCCAAAGGATTGCGGTCGCCGCAACCAAAGCAGCGGGTTCCTACAGGTTTGGGAAGAAATTTCTTTTCGGAGTTGTCTGCCATAACCAAGGATCGCTCCCATCGGATTTTTGTTTATGCGTCATCAATTCTATGCGGCTGCATGGAGAGAGTCGTACTCAATCCGTCGTGGTTTCTTGTTCTCACAGACAGACACGGAGCCCATCGCACCGGACTCAACGAGTAGGTACTTGAATTGAGCGATTCATATCGTGACGATCCCGAGTCGTCATTCCTGCTTTCAACGGAATGACGAGGGGTTGCCGTTGGAATCACTCAACTTGGGAATTGAAAAAATCCTATCTATTTTAGCACACCGCAGAATCGATGCAGGAATATTATCACGCCTGCCCAGGGAACCTTTTCGTAAGAACCCCAAAACTCCGCGATTGGATTACGAGTGACTTTTACGCCGGCCCGGTATAGAGAGAAGTACGTTAGGTTCAACCCCTATGAAAGCGATTTCGGCAGCCCCCCAAATTTGCTTGAGGAGGAAGTACATGAGGCGCAGCGTGATTGCAGGAATTGGAAGCTATGTGCCACCCCGGGTGGTAACCAACGACGATCTCTCCCGACTGATGACGACGAGTGATGAGTGGATTCGCACCCGGAGTGGTATCAAGGAAAGGCGTTTTGCAGGAGAGGGAGTGTACTGTTCGGACCTTGCTCTCGAAGCGGCCAACAATGCCCTGGCGGATGCCCATCTTGAACCCTCGGATCTAGACTTTATTATCTTTGCCACCGTGAGCCCGGATCACCATTTCCCCGGCACCGCATGCTTTCTTCAGGCCAAGCTCGGCGTTCCCTATATTGGCTGCCTCGATCTGCGCAACCAGTGCACGGGCTTTATCTATGGTCTGGCGGTGGGGGATGCTTTCATTCGCATTGGCATGTACCGCCATGTGCTGGTGGTCGGCTCCGAACTTCATTCGAACGCCCTGAATTTCTCCGATGAGGGCCGAGATGTCAGCGTGCTTTTTGGTGACGGAGCCGGAGCCGTGGTGCTCGCTTCCTCCTCGGAGGAAGATCGCGGCATCCTCTACACGGAACTTCATGCCGATGGCAGGTTTGCCAAGGCGCTCCATATGGACGTCTGGAATATTTCCCGAAAACCCTATCTCACGCATGAGAGCATCGACACCGGAGAGATTTGGCCTCAAATGGACGGGAAAACCGTTTTCAAACACGCAGTGATCCGTATGGCCGAACTGGTCACCCATGCGCTTAAACAATGCAGCATGCAACCGGAAGATATCAAATACGTTATCCCCCATCAGGCAAATCAAAGAATCAACCAGCTTGTCGCGGAACGCCTTGGATTTCCACATGAAAAGTTCCTGAATAACATTCATAAATATGGTAATACGACCGCAGCATCTATTCCTCTCCTGTTAGACGAAGCCTATCAGGCCGGAAAACTGGAAAGAGGCGATCATTTGCTCCTCATAGCCTTCGGTTCCGGCTTCACCTGGGCGTCAGCACTTCTGCGCTGGTGAAACTTCAGAGAAGGAAGATAATACCGATACCGACTTCAGCGCTCTGGCTCCGCCAGGGTTAAGGCCATGACACGGAAATGCCGGCGAACTCTCTCGGAACAGTGAAGATGGCTTTTTGTTTGAACCTCACAAACTCGGTCCGGGTAAAATCTCGAAAGGTGCCGGAATTTCATTAGAAGAGATCCTGTACCGGTAAAAGGTACAACTGGCGCATATAGGAAATCAAGGTGTCGGGCAGGTATCTTCCCCACAACTTGATGGGGATATGGTCGATGTGCGTCTGCGGGCTGAATCCAACCGCGAAAAGATACTCGATCAAGAATTCAACATTCATCGGAATGTAGCCCTGATAGACCTTGCTGTCCCTCTGAGCGATTATCCTCTCTTCATGAATGCTGTTCCCAAGTTCGGATTCAACCAGATCCGGAAAGTTCGAAAGGATCAACTCCACGTTTATCGTCGTCCCGGGATCGTGAAGCAGCCATTCCAACCCTTTCATCAAATCCCTTTGAGAGATTCCCCGATTCAGATACTTCTGCCAGCATCGGCATTCCCTGTACCTCCGAAAAGCTTGTTCCGCGTCCCAAGAACACTCCAGGACAAGGCTTCTGGCGCGAAAGGACCCTGAGAAACTCTCTTCCTGCACAACACGGATGTTGGGATCAAGGTGGAGGGCATCCTCGATTTCCACCAACTGCTCGTCGTTGGCAACGATTTTGATTCCTCCAACGTCGTGGATGGTTAAAGCCTCGCGGTCGAATTTGACACTTCCCGCGCCGAACCCCTGCGAAATAGCCTTCTCTGCCTCGACAAACTCACAAGCCATTTCCGATTCGGGGGTGAGAAGCAATTCGAGAGTAATACCGTACTTCCTGGCTCGTTCCGCTGCCATTTCCTGAGCCCTGCTCTGAACCACGCTGAAGATCCAGTTGGCAATCTTGCGATTGGCCTTCTCAGCAATCCTCCGCGGCCTCTTTATGCGGTACAGGCCTGTGAGCCGATCTTCAGCATCGAGGCACATCACCCCATCGATGGGCGTTTCGCGATAATAAAAATCGGGGTTCATCCGGTACAAGGAAAAAAGCTCACGCTCTCGATCAGTAACCTCCCCGGCACCGCGGCATATGGCTTCCCGTAGCTCTCCTTTGAAGTGGATGCGCTTTTCGTTGATGAGCCCGGGATAGACCCTCTTCATGAGGCTCTTCGCCAGATTCTCCAGGGTTTGCCCTAAAACAAAGCCGTCACTGATCAGGATTTGTGTCAGGCGCAGCCCGTCGTTGGGGCTTAAATGGCCGCAGAACCAGCGCTCGGCAATATCGAATAGTTCGTCGCGGTGGATGAAAGATGTCAAATACACGGTTGTTCGTCTCGTCTCATCATGCCTCGAGTGGGTCTCAGGTCAATATTAGCGCTCACTTGAGCGCTTTCGGGCACTCTCGATACGATTCTAAATCCTTTTTGTGTTTTTTACACTCGGAAAAGTCTATGATAAGATGTCTCATGCAGGAGGGATTGATCATGAAGGGACAGATGACAGACCAAAAGATCACCGTCAAAACCGCGGCCCAGATCCTGGGAGTTTCTACCAAGTCCATCCATCGATACCTCACAAAAGGTCGCTTGACAAAAGTCAAGGAAGGGACAAGGACACTTCTTTTGCTTCCTGAAGTCAAGTCCCTGGGAAGTGACCCTCTTTTCGGACAGGGACGTCTCTTTGGGACACTTGGGAAAGCGGCTGAGATGGGACAGGTTGGAGGCATAGTGACCCTGAGCAGGGAACGTTATGAACAGATGCTCCTGGAGTTGGGTGAACTTCGCAAGCAGAACCAATTTTTTCTTGAGTTCAAAGGAATCATGCTTGCTAGAGAGGAGTCTATCCGACGGCTGGAAGACCATATTGAGCAACTGACGGAGAGAGTAGTGGCTCTCGAGATGAGGAAGGATAAGGCGCAACAGACAGAAGCTGAACGGCTTCAGAGGTCAGCGGACGAGCGGGAACCGACCAAGACAAAGCCAAGAAAACCTTGGTGGCAGGTGTGAGCGCTAAAGGATGTCAAACCGCATCGATGTTCTTGGTTTCCGAAAGCAGGTCACCCCGGTATTCGACACCGTAAAGGTAAAGCATGATCATGGCGAAGCTCAAAATCAACGGTCCATAGAGGATTCCCGAGAGCCCAAAGTACTGGACCCCACCGATAATGGCCAGGAAAACATAGAAAGGGGACATCCTCCCTTCTCCTCGCATGAGAAACGGGCGCAGGATATTGTCGATGGATCCGGAAAGAAAAATGGACCAGAGCGCCAAAAATAGGGCAGATTTCCAATTTCCCAACAGAAGCAGGTAGACGGTAGCGGGTATCCAGACCAGCGCAGTGCCCACAATGGGGATGAGGGAGGAAAAGCCCATTACCGTTCCCCAGAAGAGGCCGGGAATACCCACAAGCGACAAGCCGATGCCGCCTACAAGGCCCTGACAGAGTGCCGTAAGAAAGGTTCCGAGGAGAACCGACTTGGCAACAGCGCGAATATCATGCAGGAGCTTCTCCTCCTGTTCCTTCAGTAAGAACGGCCGATAGCCGCGAACCCTCACGGAAGGATCTTTTTGCCTTTCATCCGCACCGTCCATCCCCTAGCCTTTTCTTAGTGTAGTCAATGAGACCCTCACCCTTCTCTTTCTCATTTGAGTTTTGCTGCCTTTTGACGGTATGCGTCCGTTTTGGCAGAGTCACCCAATTCCTTGTAAAGGTCGGCTTCAAGCAAGTATACCTGCTTCAGTTTTGCCGGATCGTCCTGAAAAAGTATCTCCGCTTTTTTGCTGAATTCGAGCGCCTTCTGGCGAGACCCTTTCATACGCCATGCCCGCGCCAGGTTGAAAAAGGCTTCACCGTTGTGAACATCGATCTGGATGGCCTTTTCAAGCAAAGGAATGGCGGGGTCGGGTTTACCCTGGGTCAAAGAAGTCTTTGCCTGATTCACGAGATGCATTGAGGCAAGACGCTGAGGGGGGGGTTGGGCCGGGCTCTTTTCCACCGCTTTTACCGGCGCCTCTGCAGGCGCCGCAATATCGCTCTCTTTGATGACCGGGGGAGGTTTAAGAATGGGCGTCTGTTTGGGCGCCGGCGCCGGCGATGGCGGAAGGGGCGACGACGGCTGGACGGGAGGAGGCGGTTGCCATTCAGAGGGGATATAGACCGGTTTTTTGGGAGCGCAGGCTGAAACCAGCAGCAAGCAAAGAATCAGCGCCAGCCTCGACACCTTCCTTTTGCACAGGTAAATCACCATATCAAGAACCCTCCTCTATTTTGGCGATGGTTTGTCGATACTATCATCTGGCTGAGTCTGAAGAACAAACGGACCGGGTCAGACTCATAGCATGAAAAGCCTGATATGTGAACGGATCTGCAAAAAGAACCCGATGCGAATTCTCTCGTCAGTGGAGGGTACAATATTCCTTTGGAACGTCATCAGAGAGGAATACCTCCAGGCGCTGTTCCCGGCAGCGAGTGGCTGCGAGCCTCCCCGACTCCAAGCAGATCAGCCGTTGTGCGATTCCCGGGGGAGGCCGGAATTCCTGCGGATGAATCCATGGTCGGACCTCGTGAATAAACCTTGCCCATATGCGCGCAGCTCCCTGAGAGAGACTCAGGCGCACAGGGCGCCCGTCGTCGTATCCCACCCATACGACTACCAGGAGGTCGGTAGTATAGCCGACAAACCACGAATCTCGATAATCGGAGGAAACCCCATTCTTGACTGCGCATGGGACATCGATTCCAAGTCCCCTGATAATTCCCAGGTTTCTGCTTTGCGCGGCGCCCGCCAAGATGTCAGTGATGAGGAAGGCCCTAGCAGGAGTCGTAACAGGAACTATCTCAACGCTGCGCCTTTCCTGGATCTCACCCATCTCGGTGACCACTTCCTTAACACTGAGAAGGAATGGTTTCTGCCCGTCATTGTCCAAGGCAGCGTATGCTTTCGCCAATTCAAGGGGCGTTACCTCGAAGTCTCCCAGAGCCAACGAGGGGACCGGTTGGATCGGCGATTCTATGCCCAGGTTATGAATCATCGTGATAATCTTCTCCAATCCCACGGCCACAGCGAGGTTGACCGTGGCTGCATTCAGGGACTGTTCCAGGGCATCCCGAAACAGAACCGGGCCGCGATACCGATCATCGTAATTCGTTGCAGACCATCTGATTCCATTAGCCGTGTAGGTCACCGGCTCATCTTTGATCCAGCTGGCGGGTGTGAAACGATCCAGAGCGGTCAAATAAACAAATGGCAGAATGGCAGAGCCTGGTTGCCTATGGGCAGAGAGGGCTCGATTAAAGTTGCTTGCCGCATAGTCTCTGCCTCCAATCAAAGCAAGCACGTCCCCGGTTTTCGGTTGCACCGCGATGATAACCCCCTGAAGCGGCCCGGAGATAGAAGATGTGTCCGCACTTTCGGATAATTCCTTCTCCAATAGGGGAAGTTCTTCTCTCAAGGCGATATCTGCAGCCACGGCCATTTCCGGATGGAGTACCGTGTGGATGCTCAACCCCTCGGACCCCAGAATTTTCTCATCATAAAGAACACGGAGTTGCTGCCGCACATAGTCCACATAGTAGGGGGCGACGTCTCTCGGATTTTTCGTGGCAGACACGATCCGGGGTTCTCCGCGAGCCTTTTCGTACTCTATGGCGGAAACCATTCCCAGATCAAGCATCCGCCTCAGAACGACATTGCGGCGCTCCCTCGATGCTTCCGGATTTGCCACGGGCGAGTAGCTGTTAGGAGCACGAATCATTCCTGCAAGGGTGGCACATTCGGCCAGAGTCAGGTCTTCAACGTTTCTGCCGAAATAATTGATGGCCGCTTCACCCATTCCGTGAATAGCGACACTGCCTCTTTGACCCATGTAGATTTCGTTCATATACATCTCAAGGATAGCATCCTTGTCATAAAGAGCTTCCAGAACCACTGCCATGGAAGCCTCCTGGATCTTTCGTTTGAGAGTCCGTTCCGGTTCCAAAAAGTAATTCTTCACAAGTTGCTGGGTGATGGTAGAACCTCCCTGGACAACCCGCCGCGCGACAATATCCGTGTACAAAGCACGCAGGGTTCCCCACCAATCGACCCCGCGATGCTCGTAGAAACGATGATCCTCAATGGCCAGCACCCCATCCATGAGATAGGCGGGAACCTGCTTGATGTTGATGAGCAGCCGACTCTTCCGCTCGGGTCCAAACAGACGGACGATTTCAAGCGGCTCCAATTCCAGGAAGGGCAGCTCGACCTGGCCGCTTATCATCTTCACGAGACTGCTTTGCTGAAACGTAAATTCAACCCGCTGCGCGGGGAGAACATGACCCGGGAAACGGAATTCCCGCAGATAGGCAGTGATGCAGTCACGCCCCAACTTATATTCTCCGGCTTGCAGCGGTTCTTTGATGGCTTCTTTATAGCGCCGTTCCTGCAGAATCTTCTTCATTTCAGAAATGGAAAGCGACTGTCCCGGGTAGATCGGTATGGCTGCGGAAAAAACTCTGGAAGGAATGCTCCATCGACGGGATTCAAATCGCTGTTTCACTTCGATATACAGGTAGAAGAAATAGCCGGCGAGCAAGAGCAGAATAAGGAGCACGACGAGTAACGGAATTCTCCTCAGGAAGAACCGCCGCGGATTATCTTTGTTCTGCAACATGGGTTGAACCTAATTAGGGGAACCCTGAACGTTCCCGAAAGGCTTGCTCATGGGTTCGATAACGTATGGGTCGCATTGCTTTATGGCAATCACCGTCTATTCAGCTTTACCAGACATTCAATGTGGGGAGTGTGTGGAAAAAGGTCAAAAGGTTGCACCGATTCGATCTGATATTTTTCCAGCAGCACTACCAGGTCCCTCGCCAGAGTAGCGGGATTGCACGAAACCATAACGATGCAGGAGGGAGCCATCTCAAGAAGAGCCTGCAGTACTCGAGGATGCATTCCGGAGCGCGGAGGGTCCGTTATCACCACGTCCGGAGAGCGACCTGATTCACCGCAGCCGCGGCCTTCCCGTATAACATCCTTGAGATCTCCCGACACAAATGAGCAATTCTCAACGCCATTCAAAATGCAGTTGTCGTAAGCATCTTTTACCGCTTGCTCGCTCACTTCAAACCCCACCACTTGCCGTACATGAGCGGCAATAAAGAGGGCAATGCTTCCCGTGCCGCAATAGAGATCCCAAACGGTTTCTTTCCCGGTGAATTCCCCGAGTTCCAGGATGGCACGGTAAAGCTGTTCGGCGGCGAGGGTATTGGTCTGAAAGAACGAATGAGGGGAAATCCTGAATTTCAAATCCCCGAGTCGATCTTCAATAAAGCCGGGGCCGCTCAAACACCGGCTGAAGTCACCGGAAGCGACCTGGGCCTTTCTGTCGGTTAGGGAATGGACGAAGCTGGTGATCTCCGGAAAACGAGTGAGGAGGTGACCCGCCAGACGCTCAGCCACCGCACCATTGTCCCCCTGACTCGAAGTCAGAAGGTGGACCAGAAGCTGATTGGTGAGTTTTCCCTCACGAATAACCAAAAAGCGCCAGAACCCTTGATGATTCCTCGTGCTGTAGGCGGGCAATCGACTTTCCCGGGACCACCACCGTGCCTCTTTTAGTATCTCCACAGCCAGTGGCGACGGTAACATGCACTTTTCGATATCCAGCACCGCATCAAAGGACTTTCGGACGTGGAGCCCCAGAGCCAATTGGTCTGATCGTGAATTCCTGTCGGAAACAGGATCCCACCGTTGGACCCAACACCGATTGGAAAAGCTAAACTCCATCTTGTTCCGATACCAAAGAGTACCGGGCGAAGCGACAGTGGGATGCACGGTTGCTTCGTCGATACCGGCAAGATGGTGGAGGGATTCGAGCACGTGCAGTCGCTTCCAGAATAGTTGCTCCTCATACTGCAGATCCTGCCAACTGCATCCTCCGCACACTCCAAAATGAGGGCAAACAGGTTCCACATAATGAGGAGACTGGGAAAGGCATTCCTGCACAAAACCTTCGGCAAACTGTCGCTTCTTTTTAGTGATTCTGACCCGTACGCGTTGGCCTGGAAGCGCGTGGTCCATGAAAACAACCAGACCATCCAGCCGCGTCAGGGCCTTTCCTCCGAATGCGAGCTTTTCAACCTCCAAATCAACGTCCATGCCTTTACGAATGTCACTCATTCCCATTTCACCACAATTATTCCATCAAATCCAACAGCTTGGGGCTGATGGGCTAAGATTCTGTCAACGGAGACCACACGCCGATAATTGCTACCGTTTCAACGACGACGACCCGATACCGGGTTCGGTCGAATTCACGATATTGATTAATCATTATAACTCTCGCCACAGGGAATAACCTTTGGAAACCTTTTCTTGGTGTAGAAGTTATGCTAATACAAAAACGCAACAATGACCAGGAGAAGGCTAGAAGAGAGGCTCAGGACAAGATTTTCCGAGAAAGGGGCAAATTTGGTTGCGTTGATGAATCGCATGCTGATTTACGGTCGATTGATCAAATTCAGCCACACCGTCTTTGCCCTTCCCTTTGCCTTGGCAGCCGTGCTGCTGGCGTATCGACAGCGTCCGATAGGGTCCGCAGTCTTGTGGTGGATCCTGCTTGCCTTGGCATCCGCACGTTCAGCTGCCATGGGATTCAATCGGTATGTGGATCATGAATACGACCGCCGGAACCCTCGGACCTCTTCCCGCCCTCTTGCAGCGGGTCAAATTGACCAGAAGTCCGTACTTGTATTCGTCTTGATTTCGTCATCTATCTTCTTTTTGAGTGCCGGTATGCTTGGGCGGCTTTGTCTGGGCCTTTCGGTCCCCGTGCTCATGGTGCTCTTTTTCTACTCTTATACGAAGCGTTTCACCCCGTTCTCCCATCTCGTCCTTGGATTTGCCATTGGCCTTGCCCCGATAGGGGCCTGGATTGCCAGCACGGGCGAATGGGACGCGCGCATTTTGCCTCTATCCCTGGCTTTAATGACCTATATTGCCGGGTTCGATATCCTTTACGCGTGTCAGGATATCGAGTTCGACCGCAAAGAAGGTTTATTTTCGCTTCCGGCCTGCCGGGACGTTGAACAGGCCTTGAAGATTTCCTCTGTCCTGCATGGCCTCACTTTATTTTTCCTGTTTCTGGTCTTTTTCGTTTTTCATCTTGGCCCTGTTTATCTCGGAGCTTTGCTCTTCATTTGCATTCTGCTCATCGTCGAACACAAACTGGTCCAGCCAAACCAGTTGGATAAGGTAAATTTTGCCTTCTTTCATATCAACAGCGCTGTGTCCGTGCTCCTTTTTTTGGCGGTTCTCCTGGACACATGGATGACTTGACCTTGCCTTGTTCTGGAATTCATGTTGCCTTCAGAGCTGTTTCCCAGAGGGACTTAGAGGAGGGGCATTTATCACTTATGCCGTATTGTTATCGAAATCTTCAGGAATTTATCGCCTTATTGGAGAAGGCCGGTGAGCTGCAGAGGATCAAGGCCCCGGTCTCCCGAGAACCTGGAAATTTCTCAAATCACCGATTTGGCCTCCAAGAGTCTCGGGGGGTGGAAAGGCTTTGCTGTTCGAACGCGTGGTCGAATCGCCATTTCCGGTTCTGACCAATGCTTTCGGAAGTGAACGACGAATCTGCATGGCTCTTGGGGTGCCCGATCTGGATGCTTTGGCCGACCGCGTGCGCCGCTTCGTTCAGATGGAGCCGCCCAAGTCTTTAAAGGACGCCCTGCGCTTGCTTCCCCTGGGCTTGGAAGTGCTCCGTTTCCTGCCCAAAGAGGGTGAGAAAAGCGCCTTGCCAGGAAGTGGTGGCTGTCGGCGAGCAGGTTGACCTTTCGCAACTGCCCGTCCTGAAATGCTGGCCGCAAGATGGCGGCCCGTTCATTACGCTGCCGTTGGTGATTACTCGCAGCCTCGAAACGCGGCGACGGAACGTCGGCATGTATCGGCTGCAAGTTTTCGACCGGCGCACCACAGGCATGCATTGGCACATCCATAAAGATGGTTCTCACTACTTTCAGGAATATCGTCAGGAGGGTAAGCGTATGCCGGTAGCCGTCGCGATTGGAACGGACCCGGCGACGACCTACGCGGCCACAGCCCCGCTTCCTCGCGGCATCGATGAAATGATGCTCGCCGGTTTTATCCGCAGAAAATCGGTTCCTATGGTGAAATGTCTTACCATTGACCTGGAAGTACCCGCCGAAGCCGAGTTCATTCTGGAAGGTTATGTGGACCCTGTTGAGCTGCGTTTGGAGGGGCCATTCGGAGATCACACCGGGTATTACTCGCTGGTCGGAGAATATCCTGTTTTCCACGTCACCGCCATGACCCACCGAAAATCACCCGGTATTTGCAGCCACCCTCGTAGGGCGCCCTCCCATGGAAGACTGCTATCTTGCCAAGGCGACGGAACGGATTTTCCTGCCGCTTCTCAATGCCGTCCTGCCGGAAATCCGGGATTTCTGGATGCCGTGGGAAGGGGTTTTTCACAACCTCACCGTCATTTCCATGGGCAAGGAATATCCCGGACATGCTCGTCGGGTCATGAGCGCCTTGTGGGGACAGGGACAAATGAGCTTCTGTAAAGCATTAGTCCTGGTGGATGCGGAGGTGGATTTGGGTTCACCCCGAAAGGTTCTCGAGACCCTATTGAACGAGGTTGATCTGGGATCGGATCTTTATGTTTCCGAGGGGGTTCTCGATGTTCTTGACCACAGTGCACCCGAACCCCTCTTTGGAGCGAAGCTTGGAATTGACGCCACCAGGCGTTTACCCGAGGAGAAGCATCGCCGCCGCCCGAGTGATTCCCTGCCGATTCCCTCCGAATTGCTTATAGCCGATGCACTGCGGGAAATCTCATCCCTGCTGGTGACTTTCCATGTTCCCCGTTTGTATACGAAGCACCGTTTGCTGCTTCTCAGCTTTCAGAAGGACGGAAAACATAACGGTCGCGAAGTGGCCGAAGATCTACTGAATTGTGAGACCTTGGCGGCCTTCTCCATAGTCGTCCTGTACGACAGCTACATCGATTTGAAGGATGCTTCATTGGTGTTATGGAAGGTTTTCAACAACGTCGATCCCAAGCGCGATCTTATTAGAAGGGACAACCGTATCGTCATCGATGCCACAAAAAAAGGACCTGAAGACCAGCACCTTCGTGACTGGCCCGAGGATATTGTGATGGATCCCGCGATTGTTCAAAGAGTTGAGTCGCGGGCGGAGGAGTTGGGAATTAGAGAGTTGATATCGTCAGGCCGCGGGAAATAGAGCACTCAATATCATGGACACTCATTTGATTCATTCCAGTTTAAGCAAATCGCAACCAAAGGAGATGGGGAAAATGAAAGCTATCAGAAGATGCCTAACGGGACTTGATCTATTCCGTGGCCGGTCAAGGGGCAGCCTTCTCTTGCTCCTGTTAATCACACTCCTCTGCCCTTTCATCTTCTTCGGGCTTTCCACGGCCCTGTCAGTGATTGAGAATACGCCACCGCAAATTGGGATGTATGGCAAAATTCCCCTCTATTTTATCAAGAATGACGGGCAGCTCCCCGACAGGGTAAAATATTACGAAAAAGGTCCTGGACATTCCATCCTCTTCTCCGAAGACGACGTGGTTTTCAGTTTCGAAAAATCCTTCGCCCCCCTCCTGTCTGAATCCGAAGCCCGATCCCCGGTTCGATCCGGCGACAAGGTGAGCTCCCCGAATAGAGGAAGAGGCCCCGAATTCTCGCGGGTTCGTCTCTTCCCCGTTGGCATGCAGAGAGGCGGTCGAATTGACGGTCAACAGCAACAGGAAGGCAAGGTTAACTACTTTATCGGAAAGGATCCGGGGAAGTGGAGGACCAACATCGCGACTTACGGGTCTGTCGTATATCACGAAGCCTATCCCGGAGTCGACATCAAGTTTTACGGTTCAAACCACGCCCTGGAATACGACGTCATCGTAAAACCCGGCGCTGATCCATCGCGGGTTAGATTCGGATACCAAGGCATTCAGGATTTCGGCATCACCCCCGGTGGAGATTTGTGGTTACAGCTTCCCGACGGTGGGAGCCTGACTCATCGGAAACCGGTTGTCTATCAGGAAATCAACGGAAAACGTTTTGATGTTGAAGGAGGGTTCCATATTGAACCCGGGTCTCCCGGAACATCACCGGAGAACACGGAGTTGATCTTTGGGTTTGATATTGCTTCCTACCACCGAGATTACCCTCTCATCATCGACCCGGTGCTGGTTTATTCGACCTATCTTGGGGGCCTCGGAAGCGATTCCGGCAATGCCATCGCCGTTGACGCGCAGGGCAATGCTTATTTTGCCGGAAAGACATCATCCACCAATTTGCCGACCACGATGCCGGGCCTTGGCCCCTACGCAGGTGGCGATGCGGACGTGTTCGTTACCAAGCTCAATGCCACGGGAACCGCCCTCGTATATTCTGCCTACCTCGGAGGCAATGATACGGACAGCGGCCTCGGTATTGCAGTGGATAGTCTCGGCTACGCTTACATAACGGGTGAAACCGCTTCCGACGACTTTCCGACAACCGCCAGCGCCTTCCCCAATGCACCCGGGAGCACAGGCTATTCCGATGCCTTCGCGGTCAAATTGAACACCACCGGTACGGCTCTGATCTACTCCACCTATCTCGGAGGAAGTCTTGATGACGTTGGCCAAGGTATTTCCGTGGACAAGTTCGGCCAGGCTTATGTCGGTGGTGTGACCTCATCCCCCGACTTCCCCATCTTCGGGTCCGCTTTGCAGCACATTTACGGCGGTGGTTATTCCGATGCTTTTGTGGTGAAACTCAACAATCTTGGAATAGCGGTCCCTTATTCCACTTTTATCGGAGGCACCCAGGCCGACTCTGTTTATGCCATCGCTTTGGACGATAACGGAAGTATTTACGTGGCCGGCGAGACGGCTTCGTCGGATTTCCCTGTTCCCGGAGGGTTTCAGGATACGTACGGTGGCGGAGACGCCGATGCCTTTGTCATGAAGATCCTGGGCACATCCGGGCAGGTTGCCTATTCGACCTTTCTGGGCGGCAGCAATGCCGATTTTGCTCGCGGCATCGCTGTTGACGGCAGCCGCCAAGCTTATGTGACCGGCAAGACTTCCTCTCCCAACTTTCCCCACACCAATGCCATCCAGAGCACTTATGGCGGCGGCGACGCCGATGCCTTTGTGGCGAAGGTCTCCTCCCAGGGAGATGCCCTTTCCTATGCAACATTTCTCGGGGGCGGAGGCAGCGACGTCGGCTACGCCATTGCCGTCGACAGCAATGGCAACGCCTACGCTGCCGGCAGAACCTCCGGCAATTTCCCCACCGTCAAGGCCGTCCAAAATATTTACGGTGGAGGAAGCTCCGATGCCTTTGTCACCAGAATCAGCGCCGCGGGAGACAAAATCGACTACTCCACCTACCTTGGGGGCAGTGCCGCCGACATCGGCTACTGCATTGCCGCGAGGACCATCGGCAATGTCTATGTCACCGGAAAGACTTCGTCTCTCGATTTTCCTGCCACTCTGAACGCATTCATGACCTTTAACACTGCCGGATCGGACGCTTTCGTAGCGAAACTCAACGCTCTTTTGGCCAATTTCAGTGCCAATAAATCGATTGGCACATTTCCTCTTACGGTTCAATTTACGGATGCGTCCGAAGGAGCTTTCTCAAGCTGGTTCTGGGATTTTGGAGATGGCAACTCGAGCACCGTTCAGAACCCAGGCCACATATATGCCTCGCCCGGCAGCTACACCGTGAGTTTGAGTGTCAGCGGCTTTGGCGGGACCGATACTCTGACCAAGAATTCCTACATCACCGTGACCAAACCTCTGATCAGCGTCACCGCAACCGATCCGGTGGCATCCGAACCGGGCGCAGACAAAGGCCAATTTACGATTAATTGTTCAGATTCCAGGAATGTACCCATTACGGTAAACTACATGGTCAGCGGGACCGCCGCAAACGGAGCGGATTACGATTCCTTGCCTGGGTCCGTCACCATTCCGGCTGGCCTTTCGTCTGCTAACCATCACCGTTTCCCCCATTGATGATCAGGCCTATGAAGGTACGGAAACGGTCGAACTGACCATCATCAGCGGAGCTCTTTACGATGTTAGCTTACAGAACACTGCGGCGGTTTCTATTCTTGACAACGATTTACCGACCGTCAGTATTGCAGCAACGATTGCCACGGTCCCGGAACAGGGCCTGGGAGCAGGGCAATTTACTGTTTCGCGAACGGGTATAACCACCTCTCCTCTAACCTTGAATTACGCCGTCGGAGGCACTGCTTCTAATGGCGTCGATTTCGAGAAGCTCCCCGGTTCAGTTATCATCCCTGCCGGGGTTGCAACAGCCTCAATAATCGTAAAACCCACCGATGACCTCGATTACGAGGGGGACGAGGCGGTCACCGTCATCCTCTTATCCTCGAGTGCATACAACCTTGGCACCGTCAGCGCGAGCGTGATCATTGTCGATGACGACCTGCCAGTGGTGACCATGGCCACCACGGTTCCCACGGTTCCGGAGCAAGGCCCGGGATCGGCTCAACTTATTGTCTCCCGCACCGGAATAAATTCTTCGCCTCTAACCGTAAACTATATCCTCAGCGGCACCGCCGCCGATGGTGTTGATTTTCAGGCGATCGACGGCTTGGTGACCATTCCAGCCTTTGCCTCTTCAACCGCAATCTCCGTAAAACCCATCGATGATTTGGATTACGAAGGGGATGAGACGGTTACGGTCACGCTTTCTTCCGCTCCATCCTACGTCCTCGGTTTGGCCAAAAGCGGCACAGTCACAATTGCCGACAATGATCTGCCCACGGTAACCCTCGCCACCACCGTTGCCACGGTTCCGGAACAGGGCCCAGGATCGGCTCAATTTAGCGTCTCCCGCACCGGCATAACCAGCGCGCCTCTGACCGTCAGCTACAGCGCTGGCGGCACCGCTACGTCAGGCAGCGATTACGGACAGCTTTTCGGCACCGTAACCTTTTCAGTCGGTGCTGCTACCGCCAGTATTTTTGTAACCCCCATTGACGACTCGGGCTATGAAGGAGACGAAACCGTCACCCTCACCCTGTCCCCGAATGCTTCCTACAATCTCGGTCCCAACGTTACGGCCACCATCACCATCGTCGACAACGATTTGCCGATAGTGACGACTGCGGCGACTGATCCCTCCGCTTATGAAGCGGACCAAGAGTCCGGGCGTTTTACCATTTACCGAACCGAGAACACCTCGAACCCCCTGACGGTCAAGTATGTTGTGAGCGGCACGGCTACTAACGGCACCGACTACAAAGAACTCTCCGGAACCGTCACTATTGCCCAGGGCTCATCTTCCTCGATCATCACCGTGACACCGGTCGATGATGAGGAATTCGAAGGTCCTGAGACGGTCGTGTTGACCATATTGCTGAATTCTACTTATAAAGTTGGCTCTCCCGCCAGCGCCACCCTGACCATTGTCGATAACGACCTGCCGTCAGTGACCGTCGCGGCGACCACTTCCTCTTTCCTTGAATCTGGACCGCTGAAGGGCGAATTCAAGATCTCTCGCACCGGAATTACCAGCTCTGCCCTGGCGGTTAACTGGACTGTCAGTGGAACGGCGGCGAGCGGGTCTGACTATGCTCCCCTCCCCCTCAGTGCGACAATTCCGGCCGGCGCCCCTTCAGCCACTGTTCTGGTGACCTCGGTTGATGACACCGAATACGAGGGAAACGAGACGATCATCCTCACCCTTTCCGGAAGCGCCCTCTACAATGTCGCTTCACCCAATAGTGCGAGAATTACCCTTGTTGACAATGATCTGCCGACAGTAACAGTCACCGCAACGGATCCGAACGCTTCCGAGACCGACACTGATCCCGGGCAATTTATGATTACCCGAACGGGCATCACCAGTTCTTCGCTGGTGGTCTACTATACCCTCGCCGGTGCGGCCTTGAATGGTGGCGACTACACGACGGTGCCTAATACGGTGCCCGGTTCGGTGACCATTCCGGCGGGTTCATCATCGGCCAATGTCACAGTGAGGCCGATAGACGATGGGGAATATGAGGGCGACGAGACCGTCGTACTCGCACTGGCAAGCAATTCTTCATATCAGCTGGGATCGCCCAACAATGCGATGGTGACCATCCATGACAATGACCTGCCAACGGTGAGCATCGCTGCGACCACCCCTAATGCTTCGGAAATGGGACCGAATCCAGGTCTGCTCACAGTTACGCGAACCGGCATTACCACCTCCTCTTTGACTGTCAACTACACCACCAGCGGTACGGCAACTGCTGTAAACGACTATGCTGCGCTTTCCGGCTCGCTTGTAATTCCAGCGGGTTCGCCTTCGCAAACGATCACCCTAACACCAATCAGCGATGATGTTATCGAGGGCGAAGAGACCGTTATCGTCACCATTTCAAGCAGCGCTTCCTATAATGTGGGAGCCCCTCCCAAGGCCACTATTACCATTGCCGATGACGTACGGCCAATTGTCTCGCTTGTCGCCACCGATGCCAATGCTGCGGAAAAGGGGCCGGATACAGGTCAGTTCACGGTGTATCGCACGGGGAGCACAACCAATCCGTTGGTTGTGGCTTACAGCGTCAGCGGAAGTGCAGCCAACGGCACCGACTATGCCCTGCTCACCAGCCCGGTAACGATTCCAGCATATGCTGCGTCCGCCACGGTGTTGGTTGCTCCTTTGCAAGATACCGACTATGAAGGTATCGAAGAGGTAGTTTTGACCATTTCGCCCGCTCAAAACTATAAAATCGCCGCCCAAAGCAGCGCGACCGTGAGCATTGCCGATGATGATCGCCCCATCGTTGCCATCGCCGCCACGAACCCCAATGCAGCCGAACCGGCGGTTTCCGGCCTCTTTACGGTTTCCCGGACCGGGATCACAACGAGTCCGCTGACCGTCTATTATGGCATAGGCGGCACCGCAACGAATGGGACTGATTATGCTGCACTACCCGGCTCACTTGTGATACCGGCGAATTCGCCTTCCGCAACGATCACCTTAGCACCCATCAACGACACCCTGTTGGAAGGGCCGGAGACGGTCAAGCTTGCCCTCCTGGCCAACGAACTCTATAACCCCGCCTCCTCTGATAACGCCACCGTCACGATTGCCGATGACGATCTGCCCACGGTGACCCTTACCTTGAATGACAATCGTGCCGCAGAGGAGGGCTCTGACCCGGGTGAATTCAAGGTCTCGCGTTCAGGAAACACCACGGGGGCGCTGACCGTCTTCTATACCATCGGCGGTACGAGCCACGAATGGTGCCGATTACAGCTATATCCCCTCGTCTGTGGTCCTTCCTGACGGCGCTTTGTCTGCGACGATCCAGATTGTTCCAATCGATGACACCATCCCTGAAGATCGCGAATTCGTTTCACTTACCCTCGCCAGCAATGGCTGGTACAAGATCGGTTCTCCCTTCAGTGCCACCCTCTACATTAATGAAAACGATCTCCCCACCGTGACTATTGTTACGGTGGATGACAATGCATCTGAGACGGGGCCGAGGAATGGGAGATTTACCATCACTCGCAATTCGACCCAGATCAGTCTGCTGCAGGTGAACTACCAAGTCAGTGGCACGGCAAAGAATGGTACGGATTTTCAGAAGCTCAACGGCACCCTGACTATTCCGGGAGGAAGCGCTTCCCAGGACTTGCTCGTCATTCCCAAAGACGATACGGGATACCAGGGCGACAGAATAGTAATCGTCACCCTTTCGAAAAACGATGATTTCTACACGGTCGGTGACCCAAAGGACGGCATGGTCGTCATTCATGACAACGACCTCCCGACGGTGACTATCTCCACTACGGTCGCTAACAGCTTTGAAAGCGGAACAGACCCCGGGGTCTTGACGGTGAGTCGAACGGGCAATACCGCTTTGCCCCTGACCGTCCACTATGGCACTGCCGGGACGGCAGACCCCGGTGTCGACTACAATGCCCTCTCCGGTACGGTGACCATACCGGCTGACTCCAACGACAACGGTCATTCAGGTAGCCAGTATCGATGATTCACTCTACGAAGGGACCGAGACGATTATCGTCAGCCTTGCGGCCAACCCGGGATACACAATCGGAACGCCTGCCGTTGACACGATCAATATTCTCGACGACGAATGGCCGACGGTGACGGTTGTCGCCACCGATGCTGTTGCCTCCGAACCCGGAAATGACACGGCTATATTCACGATATCTCGCACCGGAGACGTCAGTGCGCCTCTAATAGTGAACTACAAAATGAGCGGTACCGCTGTGCCGGGCGGCAATTACAGCACCCTTCCCGAAATTGTGACCATGGCGGCTAGTCAGTCTTCCGTCGATATCATCGTGACCGCATTGAATAATACTACGGTAGATCTTGATAAGACGGTCATCCTCTCTCTTTCCGACAGCGCCTCTTATTATATTGGTTCACCAAATCAGGCAACCGCCATCATCGTGGATGATGAAAACCCTGAAGTATCCATTTATCTCATCCGCAACACGAGTGAAGCGGGGGGAGCCGAAGGGCAGTTCAGGGTTTCGCGGATAGGCAACAACCATTCCGAATCGGTGGTAAACTATACCGTCGGCGGGACGGCAACAAATGGAGTTGATTACAACAGTCTATCCACATCCGTGACCATTCCTGCGGATCAGGCCTACGCAACCATATTGGTAACGGCGATAGAAGATACGGACTACGAAGGCGACGAAACCGTCACCCTTACCCTTACTTCCGGCGCCGGCTATGCCTTGGGCTCCTCCAAGAGCGCATCGGTCACTATCGTTGATAACGACCTCCCTGCGATTACGCTCGCTGCGACCGATCCCAATGCTTCCGAACCCGGCACGGACACCGGACAATTCACCGTTACCCGAACCGGCATCACCAAGGCGGCGCTCGCCGTCAAGTACACCACTGGCGGTACGGCAACAAAGGGAACCGACTATCAATCCCTCACCGGTTCGGTGACGATTCCGACAGGAGCCTCCTCAGCGGTTATCAAGGTAACGCCTATCGACGATACCGAATTTGAGGGTCCGGAAACGGTTGTGGTGACCCTCTCGACCAATGCAGCCTATACGATTGGTTCGCCACCACCGACCGCCACCGTCACTATTGCCGACAACGATCTTCCCAAGGTGAGCATCACCGCGGCCGACCCAAAAGCGTCCACGATCGTTGTCGATAATGGACAGTTCAAAATCTCTCGAACCGGCAGCACCACTTCTTCGTTGGTCGTTAATTACAGCATTGGAGGGAAAGCTGCCAACGGCGTCGATTATCAGACCATTCTGGCCACTGGCACCATTCCGGCGGGACAATCCTCGGCAAATATTGACATCATCCCCATCAAGAACCAGGAAAATGACGGCAATGAAACGGTTGACCTCACCCTCACCGCTAATGCCTCTTACACCCTCACTTCGCCGACCAGTGCCAAGGTTACGATCGTGAATGCGGAAAAACCCTCTGTGACAGTCACCGCCAAGGACAAAAGCATCACCGAGGCAGGCACTTTCACCGGAAGATTCACCGTCACCCGCATCGGTTCTTTGACCTCAGCCCTCACGGTAAAATATGCAACAACCGGCTCAACAGCAGCGGACGGCGTTGATTATACGCACCTCTCAGGCTCTCTTACGATTCCCGCCGGTTCAGCCTCGGCAAACATCCAAGTAAAACCCATTGACAATGCGGAATATGAAGGGAACAAGACCGTAATGGTCACTCTCCTGGACAATGCGAAGTACCGTTGCGGCTCCCCCGACAATGCCACCATGACCATACGGGAAAATGATCTGCCAACGGTCACCTTATCCGCGTTCGATGCCATCGCTGCAAAGCCGGACAATGCCGGAAAGTTGAAGGTTTCCCGAACAGGGACCACAGCGAACGCCCTGGCAGTTAAATACACGGTTGCCGGTACCGCTGTTAATGGTGTTGATTACCAGAAACTCTCCAAGACCGTCTCCATTCCAAAGGGTAAGTCATCAATCAACATCACCATAACCCCACTCGATGACAACCAAACGGAGCCTAATCAGACAGTCATTCTCTCCCTGGCAGCCAACGAGACGGCCTACCAGATCGGTACACCAAACAAAGGAACGGTCACCATTCTAGGGGACAACATGCCGAAAGTGAGCGTTGTTGCCACAGACCCCAACGCCTCGGAAGCGGGACCAAAGGCAGGTAAATTTACGATCAGTCGTACCGGAAGCACCGGGTCCGCATTAGATATAAAATGCACTTTCACGGGCACGGCGACGAATGGGACGGACTACGCGAATCTGCCGCTGACGACAACCATTCCTGCCGGAGCAAGCGCCATCGATGTCACCCTTACACCAATTGACGACGCGATCGCTGAGGGGATCGAGACCGTTGAGCTCAATCTTGTGGACACCACAGCGTACGCTGCCGTCCCATCGGCACGGAGTGCGGTTGTCAATATCGCTGACAATGATTGAATGAGAGCCGCCCGCATCACTGAGAGCGCGAGGTGGCCGTGTCGTGATCTGCCGGTCTTGCCAACAGGCCTCTTATGCAAGGTCTGTCACGTCTTCCATCAGCTGCGACCGACTGGCGACGAGAGCCCTGATAAGCTTCCAGCCTTTTCTCCAGTTCCTCCCGAGAGATGCCGCAGAGGTGCGGCAGATAGCCTCGCGGTTGCCCCCCGAAGTAAATCGATGATCATCTCTGCTTGGTGTTTCTTCGTGTCCATTCGTGGATGAAAAAGGGTTTCGCGTGACTTCGGGGACAACTGGATAACTTGACGTGCCGTGAGGAAGCGGATAAGGTGCAAGCGGTGATCAAAAACTACGAAAAGGCATCAGCTATGATCCAGGATCTCCCGGAAGGGCTTTCTGCCAGCTTGGAAGATTATCTTGAGGTCATCTACCATCTGGAGCGGTCTAACCGCGTGGCACGCGCCAAAGACATTGCCGACCAGATGAGTGTTCAACGCGCTTCGGTAACGGGGGCGCTCAAGGCCTTGGCGGGTCGCGGGCTGATCAATTACAGTCCGTATAGCTACATCACTTTGACTTCCGCCGGGCGCACGGTTGCTCAGGATATCATCCGCCGCCACGAAACCCTCAAAGAATTCTTCATCTCGGCACTGCAACTGGATCCTCCAGAGGCTGAGGCCAATGCCTGCCGTGTTGAACACGCGATTGACCCCATGGCCGTCGATCGTCTGGTTCGTTTTCTCGAATTCATCAAGATGTGTCCCCGTACGGGCTTGGACTGGTTCAGCGCCTTTGCCCGATATTGCCAAAAGGGTTCTCAGACCTCCAATTGTGAGGACTGCCTAAGAGTTTGTCTGGAAAGATTTGTTGTCGCTGAAAAGAGTGAGAAAATCTTAACCCCCCTGCCCTTTTCCGGCGGTTGCTCGGTCGCTCTTTTCTGGATCGGGCCAAATTGACGGCAAAGTCCAGGAGTGCAGAGCTCTCCTCGAATGCCGATTCACAAAAATCCCCCAGATGTTCGGCACTCCTTTTGAAGTCATCCACAAATGCCGGGAAATCGGCAGCGCCATACCATTCCTTGTAACCTTCAGACCCGCTTCAAGATGGTCGAGAACCTCCCGGGTGAACGGGATTCATTTGGGTAATCGCAGAGTAGAGGGCAGGGTTTTGAGCAAACATTCGGCCGAGGAGATTCATCTCCAGCCGGTAGCTGGGGCTTGTAAATTCCATGGTTTCGGCCAACATCTACTTCCAGGTCCCGCAAGACCCTGACCGGTCAGCATGGTGGTCACATGAAACAGCACCTGGATAATACTCATCATGTAATCGTGTTTTTCCGGGCTGCATTCCTTAACCCGGATCCCCTGATTTTCAAACAGTCTGCCGCAGACAGCGCCATTCGAAAGGGATCAATGCGCACCGGGCAGGCTACGATGGTTTGCCCGGCAAAGGACGAAATGTTTCCCCCAAACATGGGATGCAGTCCTACAACGGATGAAGGAGAGCGCAACATTGCCTGCACAGGACCGACCTTCAGGCTGCTCAAATCCATAAGCAGCTGCTCGGGGCGAGCATGCACAACAAGCTCCCGGATGATGTTCACCGTCTCGTGAAGCGGCACCGCAAAAAGGACCATATCGGATATTCGCATGATCTCTTTGTTGTCATGACCCGGGTCACGGTCGGAGACGAACACCTGATATCCTTGGGTCTCAAAGAAACGACCGAACAATTGGCCCATCTGGCCATTACCACCGATAATCCCGATCGTTCTTCCGCGTCCCCAGCGCAGCAGTTCGCCTTCTTCCTGGTCAGGCCGAAAATGAGGGGGGTGCTGTTGGGCATCCATGAGGGGTCCTTCTAAAAACCGCGAACGATTGGAGAAAAAGTCTACCCGAATAACCGGCTCACTATCGGCTTCGTTATCCAATAATCGCTGTGAGACGGTTTTTCAACAGTCGGCTAAAGGGTCCGCCCCACCGCCGTCGCCACAAGGCGGCATTCCTCGATCATCTTGTCAAAAGCCCGAGGCCGCAACGACTGAGGGCCGTCGCTGAATGCTTCCTCCGGCCTGACGTGCACTTCTATAAGCAAGCCGTCGGCTCCGGCTGCAATGGCCGCTTTGGAAACTGCCGGAACGAGATCCGCCCGACCGACTGCATGGCTTGGATCAACGATCACCGGCAGATGCGTCAACTGTTTCAGCAAAGGAACGGCGCTGATGTCAAGAGTGTTGCGAGTTTCGGTTTCAAAGGTCCGAATTCCCCGCTCACAGAGGATGACTCTCTCGTTCCCCTGTGCCAAAATGTATTCGGCCGACATCAAAAATTCCTTAATGGTTGCGCTCATACCACGCTTCAGGATAACCGGCTTCTCAATATTTCCCACTTCCGTCAACAGCCTGAAATTCTGCATATTTCTGGTGCCGATCTGGATGATATCCGCGTATCTGCACACCAGGACGGTGTCTCTGGGGTCCATGAGCTCCGTCACAACCAGCATTCCGGTTCGTTCCCGAACCGCATCCAGAAACTTAAGGCCCTTTTCACCCCAGCCTTGAAAAGCGTATGGCGAAGTTCGAGGTTTGAACGCCCCGCCGCGGAGAAAATGAACCCCCGAAGGGAGCAGGGCTTCAGCAATCTCCTCCAGAACCTCCCGAGCTTTCAACCGCACAAGGTCCTGCAAAAATCTGGATCTTTTGGCCTCCGATTTCCTGTCCGTCTACTTTGATGACGGTGTCTTCTGGTTTGAATTCCCTGCTGACCAGCTTGTAAGGCTTAAGGATGGGCAATACCGATTCCACCCCCGGCATTGATTCCAGGGGAACCTCTCGTAAAGAGCGCTCATCCCCGATGGCCCCTACGATGGTCCGATGCTCGCCTTTTGAGATATGGGCTCGGAAGCCAAGGTCTTCAAGGCGCCTTACCAGCCGATGCAGATCCTCATCCTCGTGTCCGGGTTTCAATACAATAATCATGAACGTTTTACCTCCTTGAAAGAAGGGCCAGGGCATCTCTTCGACAGGACGCTCTGTGCCAAGAAAAAAGGCCATTGGGAATTTGATTCCCACGGCCCGAATTCTTTCATTGAATCTGAAAACAAAAGAGCCGCGGGATCACTCCGGGACACCCACGGCTTCGATGCACTCACTTAAAATAAATCGGCAGCCTTACATATCCCCAGCGCTCCCCGGAATTTCGCTGCAATAATAATAGCGGTAATACTTGGTAAACATCACCTCTCCTCGGTTTCAGTTTCGGTCGGAAGACTAACTAAAAAGAAAAGGGATTGTCAAGAAGATTTCCATCGAAATTGACACTTGAAAACACGCAAAACATCTTTAAGATGAAAGAACGTAGGTGCACCTTGGCTTTATCCTAAGATGCTTCACGGCAATGGCCCGCTAGAGAGACCATTATGATGAAGACTTTCTTTTCCTTCTGTTCCCGGGGGACCGTCAGTTTCGTGCTGGTTTTCTTCATTATGTTGGTTCCAGCCGGCTGCACCCACAAGGTTGCCACATTGCCGCCCGGAGGGTCCGCCTCTTCCACCGGCTCCCTCCCGCCTCCCACCAAACCCTCTCAGTCCTCTGACGTGGGCCCAAAGGTTGTAGAAAAATGCTTTGTTGACCCGGGGACCACCCAAACCATCATCCATGAAGTGGCTCCGCTCGAAACCGTTTGGAGAATCTCCAGAATGTACGATGTCTCCCCGGAGGCGATCTATACGGCGAATTCTCTAAAACCCGGCAATCCCATACACCAGGGCCAAAAGCTCGTCATTCCAAATGCCAAAGCTCTTCGCAATGTTATCGCGCTTTACCCCAGCTCGCGGTGGAAATATGTCGTCATTCACCACACCGCTACCGATGTCGGCAAGGCTTATCTCATCAACCGTTCGCATCAGGACCGAGGTTTCTGGAATGGGTTGGGGTACCATTTCCTGATCGATAATGGGACCTTGGGGAAAGGTGACGGTCAAATTGAAGTGGCGCCCCGCTGGATCAAACAACAGGGCGGCGCGCACTGCAATGTGGCGGGAATGAACGAGAAGGGAATCGGAATCGGCCTTGTCGGGAACTTCAATTCCGAACCTCCCACGGCCAGTCAGCTTCAGTCGCTGAACTATCTCCTGAAAACCCTATGTGATTATTACCATATTCCAGTTACCCACATCATCGGCCACCGTGATGCACCGGGGGCAGCCACGGATTGCCCGGGCAGGCGATTTCCGATGACGAGTGTCCGCCAATGCCTGGCAAAACCCTGATCTGCCCCTCGTTAGAGCGTTTTGAGCAAAGGCAAAGCGGCACGAAATTCCGGCGTTCCCGCCCGATTGAGGAGCTCGAAAATGATCATTTCCGTGGAACTGATCACCGCTCCAGCCCTTTCCAGACGCCGCAAACCGACCTCCCGGTTGATCTTGCTCCTGGAAGTCACAGCGTCGGCGGCAACATGTACGCGATAGCCCAAGCGCAAGGCATGGGCGCCGGTATGAAAGATACACACATGCGTTTCCAAGCCGACCAGCAGCAGGGTTCGGCGCCCGGACTGCTGCAGCGCGCGGAAGATACCCTCATTTTCCAGACAGCTGAACTCCAGCTTGGGGTAAATTGCCGGCAGAGAGACTCTCTGCAACAGTTCCGGCAAAAAACCACCCAACTTCTCTGTGTTGTGAACCGAAAACATGATCGGGACTTCAAGAATTCCGGCGATATCGAGTAGCGCGGCAGCGTTTTTGGTTACCAGATTATGATCCACACAAGGATCGAGCATGACTTTTTGAATATCCACAAGCAGCATGATGCAATTTTCTCGCACCAAAAAATCGGCATAGGCGTTCATAGGAGTCCTCTCCTTCATCAGAACACTTAATTTTGGAGCGCAAGCTCAGCGACCCGATCCGCCACCCCGGCCTCTCCCAACTTGTTTCTGATCAACCCGAGTTCTTGCCGCTGCTCTTTTAGCCGCTCCGGATGCTCCAGCAGGCTCAGTGCCGACGCCGCAATAAGCTCCGGTCGGGCATCACTTTGAATAAATTCGGGCACAATCTGCCGGCCGGCGATCAAATTGGGAAGGCCGATGAAGCTCACCCGGATCAGGTGTCGACCCAGATGATAACTCAGATTGGAGACTCTGTTAACAATGATCATCGGAGAGCCCAGGATGGCGGCTTCCAAGGTTGCCGTACCGGAGACCGTCAGCAGAAGGTCACAGGCGCGCATGACGCCGTAGGTGTCGCCGGTCGCCAGGCGCACCGGGAGTCCGTGCTCCGATACGTCAGCCTCGAACAAAGAGGGATGAAGAGAAGAGGCAACAGGAATGATAAAGGAAGCGTCAGGCAAACGATCTTTGATGATCTCAGCCGCATCCAGAAAAATGGGAAGGAGCGATCGAATTTCGCTCCGGCGACTGCCCGGCAGAAGTCCAATGAGCGGTCCTGAACCTGGCCACCGGTGTCGTGCTCTTGCCTGCTCAGGAAGCGGTGGAGCCGGCAGAACATCCAGGAGGGGGTGCCCCACAAAGTCCACTTTCATGTTGAATTGAGCATAGAATTCGGTCTCGAAGGGTAAAATCACTGCCATCCGATCAACGAGCCGTCTGATGGTCCGCACCCTGCCGCTCCTCCACGCCCACACCTGCGGGCTGATATAGTAAAACACTCTGATTCCGAGGCGCTTGGCGGCCCGGGCAAGGAGGAAATTAAAGTCCGGAAAGTCTATAAGGATAACCCTATCAGGAAGGTTTCTGCGAAGATGAGTGGTGATGGTTCGCCACGCTCCATAGAGCACTTTGAGGTGGCCTGCAACCTCAGAGACGCCCACCACCGACAGCCGCCGATGGTCCACCAGGACCTCAGCCCCTGCGTTTTGGAGAAGAGGTCCTCCCATACACGTGATCTGGATGCCGGGAGCACGGGCCTTAAGGGCTCGCACCAGATAGGAGCCGTGCAAATCGCCCGAAGCCTCTCCGGCGCTCAGAAAAACTTTGATGACCCGCCTCCTGAGTCCTGCCATCCCGTCCGCATCTGTTGCTCGATTTGGGATGATATCTCCAAGGCAACGCTCAGTGCGCGCTTGCCTTCTCTGCCGCCCACCGCGGGGTCCCCGCCGCTTCTGATTGCCTTGAGAAAAGCGAAGATCTCATCCTCCAGCGCGTCGTGCTCCTCGATTTCCATGTCTTCCATCGAGACCTGAGGATATCCGTCTTCATCGGGCTCTTCCTCTCGGTACACGGCATAGGCCCGACGTTCGGCGAAGTCCGCGACGAGATATGAATTTCCCTGAAACACGCGAAGTTTCCGCATGTTTTTGGTGGAAATACGGCTGGCAGTGAGGTTTGCGACGGCCCCGTTCGCAAACTCCATCCGAACACTGGCGATGTCGGGCAAAGCCGTCAGCACGGCCACCCCGGATGCACGAAGTTCTTTCAGGGGTGAATCAATGATATGCATGACAATATCGATATCGTGAATCATGAGATCCAGCACGACATCAACATCCAACCCCCGCTCGTTAAAGAGCGCAAGGCGGTCGGCTTCCACAAACATTGGATTCCTGAGATGTGGATGGATGGCGCTGAAGGCGGAATTGAAGCGTTCGAGGTGGCCGATCTGGAGGATGCAGCCGTTGCGCGCAGCCAGGGCAATCAGGTCATCTGCCTCGGCAACGGTTTGCGTCATGGGCTTTTCCAACAGCACATGAACACCGGCCTCGAGAAAGTCTCTGGCGATGGGGTGGTGCAGTGGGGTCGGCGCGGCAATGCTGACCGCCTCCACCCGTCCGATGAGTTCCCGATAATTCACCGTGAATTCGGTTTCAAGCTGAGCGGCAACCGCTCTTGCACGGCCTTCATCGGGGTCGGCAACGGCAATAAGGCCGGCTTCCGGCAGCCGCGCGTACTTCTGTGCATGAAACCCCCCGAGGTAGCCGACTCCCACCACGCCAACCCGCACAGCATCAGACCTGCTTTTTCGCAACAGGATGCTTGGCGGCGCAGGGGCGGGACGGGATGGCGGCAACAGCAGGGAGTCAAAGTCTGGACCCCCGCCTTCGGTGAGATTCAAACGCTCCGGACCATATTCCGTCAGATCCTTTTGGACCACGACGCTGATTCCCGCGGTATCGGCAGCATCAATCATTCTCTCCTGGTCGAAGATTATGGTTTTCCCGGCCTCAATCACCAGCACTTTGGCATTCACCCGCTTCATTGTGGCTACGGTTTCAAGCCCTACGGCCGGAACGTCAAACCTTAGATCCTGTCGAGGCTTGCTCACCTTAATGACCACCGCGCCCTCACGGCAGAGGTCCCCGCCGCGAACGATTGTGGCATCGGTGCCATCGATGCCCTCTACGGCCAGGACCGACTGGTTCTTGACCACGAGGCACTGGCCGACGTCCAAATGCCCCATCCCTTTCGCCAACCTCCAGCCAAAGGCCATGTCCTGTTCTTCCCGCCGGTTCGGCTTGCGGCGCGTCAGGATACCCTCGGGTGCAAGAAGCGTCGGGAGCAGGATGGTGGATGCTTCGATCCGGATTCCATCCGCCTCCAGTTCCTGTGCAATAGCCCTGAGGAGGAAGTCATCTTTCTTATTTCTGAGTTTGTTCAGGAGTTTGACGGCACGCCAGTCCGGACGAATGCGGGCGTAGATCCTGGTTTTGTTGATGGCCCCGGCCATTGCAGCTCGGGTTATACCCGCCTTCTGGAAGGCGCGAATCAGCCGATTGAGCTGGCCCAGTTTGAGCAGATGGAATTCTTCGACGTGTTCTGCAAGGGCAACATCGGTCTCGCCCTGAAAGCCCACGGCCACAACCTGGAGACCGGATTCCGCGGCGGCATGAGCAAAAAGGAGCGGAAATTGTCCGCTCCCTGCAATCAAGCCAATTTTTTGAAGATCCTTCTGAGGATTCACAAAGGCGTCGTCCATTCAACACTACCTGTCCGTATTACCTGGTGACCCCTCGTTTTGAACGACCCTGCATGAACGCTATGAGGTTTTCCACCTCCGGAATGCTGTCAACCTCCTGGCGGATGGCGTTGATCGCGTCGGCAATCGTCAGCCCGGAGCGAAACATGATCCGATAACTGCTCTTCAGTGCTTGGATCGTGGTTCTTGGGAAACCGTGTCGCCTCAACCCGACTAAATTGGGACCGTAAAGTTTGGCCGGGGCCCCGAAAGCAAGCATGTAGGGCGGCATATCCATCCGCAGTCCGGATTTTCCACCGATAAAAGCATAAGCGCCGATGCGGATAAACTGGTGGATGGCCACCAACCCCCCCAAGATGGCGTAATCATCAATGCGCACATGTCCACCCAGAGTCGTAGCATTTGCCAGGATGACGTAGTTGCCGATATTGCAGTCGTGAGCAACGTGGGCATAGGCCATGAGCAAGTTGCGGTTGCCGACTCGGGTGACGCCGCCGCCGCCCTGGGTACCGCGATTGATGGTAACATTCTCTCGGATGATGTTATCGTTCCCGATCACCAGCTGGGTCTCTTCTCCTCGGTAGCTCAAGTCCTGGGGTGGATAGCCAATCGTTGAAAACGGGAAAATCCGGTTGCGCTCACCAATCGTCGTCCAGCCGTCAATCATGGCATGTGGTCCGACGACCGTACCGGACCCGATGGTAACTTGAGGGCCGATGATCGAAAACGCTTCAATTTTCACATCTTCAGCCAGTTCCGCCCGGGGCGACACCACCGCAGTAGCATGAATCTCCATATGAGGGCCTATCTCCTTCCTACCGAATCAAGCATCCATCTCCGACTTTCCGGGATCCAGAGTCGCCAAAATCTCGGCCTCCGCCACCAACTGATCAGTCGACAAAGGCCTCCCCTTTCATTTTGAACACCGCACCTCTTTGTTTGATGAGTCTGAGCTTCAGAATCAACTGATCACCCGGCCGCACGGGCTTGCGAAAGCGCACCTTGTCCAGCCCCATCAAATAGACCGCCGATCGTTCCTTCTTGGGAGCATGGGAAAACGCCCAGAGCCCACCTGCCTGTGCCAGGGCTTCGATGATAAGGACACCGGGCATAACCGGGTGAGTTGGAAAATGGCCCTGAAAAAAGGGCTCGTTGATGGTTACATTCTTAAGGCCCACGATTTCGTCCTCACTAAAGACCAAAATTCGGTCCAATAGAAGAAACGGATATCGGTGGGGCATCATCTTCAGGATCTCAAGGATGTCCTTTTCCATAGCTATTCCCCGTGTATGGCTTTCTCAAGCTCCCGGACCTTCGTTTTGAGTTGTCTGAGCTCCGCCTTAAGTTGGGGCAGACGCTTGACATTGACAGTCATTTTAAGCCATTCCTTGTGGGGCATTACGGGACTGCCCGACACATCCTCTCCCGCCTTAACCGACCGACCCACACCGGACTGCGCTCCAACCCGCACGCCATCCCCGATTTCGATGTGCCCCACCACTCCCACCTGCCCCGCGAGAACAACGTGTTTGCCGAGGCGCGTGCTGCCGGAAACCCCTACCTGAGCAATGAGGATGGAATGCTCCCCGATGACTACATTGTGGGCTATCTGGACCAAATTGTCGATTTTTGTCCCGCGCTGGATCCAGGTTCGTCCGAAGGCTGCGCGATCGATGGTGCAGTTGGCCCCAATCTCCACATCGTCGTCGATCTGGACGATGCCGGTTTGCGGGATCTTGATGTGGCGCCCCATTTCATCCTGAGCAAAGCCAAAACCGTCACTGCCGACGACCGTGCCACTGTGGATAATGACTCGGTTGCCAATGCGGCAACCGGTCGAGTATGGTCACGCCCGGATAGATGAGGCAATCCTCGCCGACCTCAACATCGCACCCCAGGTAGGCCCCGCCATAGACCCTGGTCCCCTCGCCGATCCGGCTGCGGCAACCGATTTGGGCCAAGGGGCCGACCCGCACGCAGTCTCCCAGACGGGCCGCTTCACCAATCGATGCGGTCTCGTGGATGCCGGCCGGCAGATAAGGGGGGCTCGAAAAAAGCTGTGCGGCGCGCGCCATGGCCAGGTATGGCCGGGAGGAGATGAGCAATGGGCGATCGAGGTATTCGAGAGCGGGCGGGACAATCAGCACTGCTGCTTGACAGTCGGCTATCAAAGGCAGGTAGCGCTCATCGCTGATGAAGCTCAGTTGATCAGGGGTGGCATTCTCGACCGAGCCAATACCATAAACGCGAATTTGCGGATTTCCCTTGATTCTTGTCCCCGTGAGATGGGCGACCTCCTCCAGTGAGAAGGATTTTGGCGAATTTTGCTCTTGAGATGTTTTCATGGCCATGGTGCTTGTTGGGTCGCCCTCCTCATAAGACTCACCTTCCGCACAATACAGCCGGAGCGCCACATCAACGCTGTCTCCGGATGGGGCTTTTCAGGAACAAGCCACCCCCCGGAACAAGAGGGGAACTTTGCTCAGGGGGTGTGCCGGCGAATCAGCGGTAAAGGTCTCGACTAAGGCCTGAACGGTGGCAATTTGTCCAATTCTTTCGCCACCTGCTTCGTTATCTCATCTTTTTCATTGAAAAAGACGGTGCTGGTCTTTTCGAGAATCAAATCGTACTTCTCGTCTTTGCCGATCTTCTGGACTACATCATGGACCTTTTTGGCCAGGGCCGCCTGCAGGTCGTTCAGCTTGCCCTTGGAATCCATCAGGTACTTCTGCCCTTCCTGCTGCATGTCCCGAAGCTCCTGCTCCTTTTTGGTTTTGCTTTCGCGTCAAGCACCCCTTGTTTCTTGTCGAACTCCTCTTTCGCTCCTGCGAACGCTTTCTGCTTCTGGTCGAGATCGCCGTCCATCTTTTCCGCTATCTTTTTGAGCTCATCCGCCGCCGCTTTGCCCCACTGCGACTGCTGTAATGCCCCCACGGCATCCACAATTCCGATCTTCGCAGTCCCGGCGGCGAAAGCTGCCGTGCTGGAAAAGAGTATCACTACTGCCGTTGCCAAAAGCACCTGTCCCAAATCTCTTCTTTTCATCTGTTACGCTCCTTAGAAAAATGCTCCTGCTGAAAACTGAAACTGATACTGACTTTCACCCGGTTGTGGATCGAAGATTATAACCCCACTCAATCCGCAACGGTCCTAACGGCGAATTCCAGCGGATACCGGCGCCCGCGTCGGTGCGAAAAGCATTGATACTGAAATCCTGCATGGTCAAGAAAGCGTTGCCGGCATCAAAGAAGAACACCCCTCGCATACCGATACTCTCGACCAGGGGAAAGAGCAGTTCAACGGTGCCCAGCCCATAGTTGGTACCACCGATGATATAGGGTCCGTCGTAGGGCCCGACGGTCGCCCATTTAAAACCTCGGAGAGAATTGATGCCGCCCAAGAAATATCGATCATACAAAGGGACCGAGGTGTTATCATCCGCCCCGAGAATATTGATGTAGCCAAACTCGCCGCGGACATACCCCACAAATTTCCAAAACAGGGGGAAGAAAATAGCGTGGTGGACCTCAGCTTTCATGAAATTGCTCTCGCCTCCCAGAACCGGACTGGCCCACTGCACCGAAGCCATGGAGACCATTCCGCGCGTCGGAAGGAAGGGGTGATCGGTGCTGTCCCGCTCCACAGCCGCAGTGATACTGCTCGTGATCAGCCGTCCTTCCTGTTGGACAATGATGGGGGGAGCGTCGAACGGTACTGAGGTGACAAGGGCACTGCTCCAGGTGTAAAAACCGGCGAGGCGGCTATAGTTTCCGAAGCGATAGCCCGAACGCAGCCGGAACCCGGTGCTGTCTTGAGTGAAGTCCGGATATTCCCTGAGCCAGTTATAAAGATCGATGCCGCCGGTTACCGGTCGATCAAAGAGGTAGGGCTCAGTCCAACTCAGCACGTAACGTTGTGCGTTCTGTCCAAGATATCCTTTCAGACCTAAGGACTGGCCCGTCCCCATCAGGTTGCGCTGGGTTATTTCGCCGCTGGTGAACAACCCGTCATCGGAAGAGTAGCCACCACCCGCGCTGATGGAGCCCGTCAGCTTCTCCTTGACCTTGACGTTGAGGTTCATGATGTCGGTCTGTTCGGTGTCGGTGGGAGTGATTTCAACATCTTCGAAAAAGTCCAGCTTTCTCAGGGCGTTGAGGCTTTTTTCAAGTTTGGTTGAGCTGAAAAGGTCGCCTTCGGCCAATTTCAATTCCCGGCGAATGACCTTATCAAGCGTTTTGCTGTTTCCCGTGATCGTTACTCTGCCGATGTGGACGATTTCCTTCTTCTTCACATCGAAGTCGATGCTCGCTGTTTGTTGCTCCGATTCGCGTTTTACAATCGGGTCGACCGTTGTGTAGGCATAGCCCTGATCCATGTAGGTTTTGCTTATTCGGTCCATATCCTCACGCAGCTTTTCGCGGCCGAAGTAGTCCTTCGGTTTCGATTGCAGCGCTTTGACGAGGCGATCATTGAACTCCAAGTGTATCCCCTGTTATCTCGACACTGGAAACGCGGTAGCGCTCACCTTCCTCGACCGGGATTTCTATGTAGAAAGCCGTCATCCTTCATAGAAATCTCCGGAGTACCCACTTTGGCTTCCATAAAGCCTTTATCGTGATAAAAGATGCTCAGACGATCAAGATCGGTATCCAGAATTTCTTTCTGGAGGATGCCTCGATCGGTAAACCAAGAGACAACGAACATTTTCTCTTTGGTTTCCATGACGCTTCGCAGTTTCCGTGCGGAAAAGCTTTTGTTGCCGGTGAAGCTGATCTTTCTTATGTAGACCTTGTCATTCTCATTGATAGCGTAAGTAACCGTTGCCTTCCGGGGATCTTTGGGAAAGTCGATGGAGTATTTCACATCGACATTGAAATAGCCTTTCTGATGATACAGTTTGATGATTTTCTGAACGTCCTCGGCGATAAGGTTTTTCTGCACGACGCTGTAAGGCCTGGTGGAGATGGCGGCCAGGATATCCTTTTCCTTGATCTTTTTATTGCCGGTGATGTTCACTTCCTGGATCGTCGGGTTTTCCACCACCACAAAGATGAGCACCTTGCCGGCCGGCGAGTCGGAGACATCCGCGTTCACTTTCTCGAAGAAGCCCATCTTGTAGATGGCCTTTATGTCCTCTGCAACCTGTTCCGGTCGCAGGATCTCACCCTTCTTGCTTCTGATATTCAGCTTGATAGCATCCGGTTCTATCCGCTCATTCCCTCGAATCTGAACCTCGGCGATCACGGCCTTGGCCAGGAGGCTGACCAGCATGTGCTGGACAACCGTATTGGCGGCCGCCGCCAAATTCTCCGGGCCTCTTTGTTCCGCGAAAATAAGCTCCGTTTTCTTTTGTCCGGAAGTGTTAACAAGTCTTGCATCAAGACTGATGCTATTGCCGATCTGGCTGCAACTCCCGATCAAGACATACTCCGCCTGCAGTCGCCGCCCCAGCAACCGGGCCTGCTCCTCGGTCTGTACCGCCTCTCCCGGCTTGACCACCTTTTCAACGTCCTGAGGGCTGACGACTCTCGCCCCCTCAGCCGTTGAGCTGACGGACCAGGAGCTCTTCGATGGTCTTTTGCATCTTGACCGGTTCCTGCGGTCCACGCACGGTGAACGGCATGATCGCAACGCTGGGGCTCTGCTCCTGCTGTGCCCATGCCGCCGAACTAAGGATCGCAAGAAAAAGAGGGATCCACAATCCATGGACGATCCTCTTGCCGTTTAACATAGTCCGGGCCTCCACCCCTCCAAAAGTTCAAAAGCCTCCATGAACAAGCCCTTTATCAGGCAGAATATACTCAAGCCGAATCAGCTTATCCTCTATAGCCCACCGCGCGTTCCATCACAACTGATTCCTTTCCGAACACCGCCTGGCAGCTAGTGCTTCGTTGCAGAAATAGTCGCCATAAACAAGCGCCCTGTCGTCATTCCGGCGAACGCCGGAATCCAGCCTTTAAGCGGTTTCGAACCCCGGTTTGCACCGGGGTGACGCAGTATCTGTTATGTGAATGACTTATCCAATTGAGCACTAGTTCCTTGCTTCCAGGCGCAGTTGGCCGTCTACCAGCCTCAAGGTGCGATGCATCATTGCCGCAAGCTCCTGGTTATGGGTCACAATCACCATCGTCAGCCCCAATTCGCCATTCAGAGTCACCAGCAGCTCATGAAGCTTTCGCCCGGTCCGACTGTCCAGATTCCCGCTAGGTTCGTCGGCGAGAAAGATCTTTGGCCGCAGGAGCAGAGCGCGCGCCACCGCCACGCGTTGTTGCTCACCACCGGAAAGCTCTCCCACCCGGTGGTGAAGCCGGTCGGTCAGCCCCAGTCTTTCCAGCAGAGAAAGGGCCTGAGCTTTCACCTCCCGCTGCGAGAGGCCGGCGATGATGCCGGGCATCATCACATTCTCCAGGGCGTTAAACTCCGGCAGCAGGTAATGGAATTGGAACACAAAACCAATTTGACGATTGCGAAACTGCGCGAGTTCCTTCTCCTCCCACAGGAAAATGTCCTGTCCGCCATAAAGGATCTTCCCGTTGGTAGGTTTTTCCAGCGTTCCGAGAATGTGGAGCAGCGTGGACTTGCCGACTCCCGAAGCACCCACGATCGCCACTCGCTCACCGCGACGAATCACCAGATCGAGGTCCCGAAAAAGTTCAATGGTATTGGTGCCCTGCCCAAAAACCTTGGTGACGGACAGAGCGTGGACCTCCACCGGCTGCTGGTCATTATTCATAACGCAGTGCTTCCGCGGGATCCAGCTTCGCAGCTTGACGAGAAGGATACAGGGTCGCTACAAGGCTGATAAAAATGGCCGCCAGAGCAATCATGCCGACGTCAAGCGCTTCCATCTTAACGGGAAGTGTTGAAATGTAGTAGACGTCGCGGGGGAGTTCTATGAACTGGTACTTCTTCAACAGACTGCAAAGCGTAAACCCCCCCAGCAGACCCAGAAGCGTCCCCGAGGTCCCGATCAGGAAACCCTCCATCACGAATATCTTGCGAATGCTTGCCGTGGTTGCTCCCATGGCCTTGAGAATGGCGATGTCCCGCGTTTTTTCCATAACCAGCATGATCAGGGAACTGACGATGTTGAAAGCCGCCACCAGGATTATCAAGGTCAGGATAATGAACATGACTACCTTCTCCAGTTTCAGGGCGGAGAACAGGTTGCGGTTCATTTGCATCCAGTCACGCACCCAATAGGGAAGCCCGAGGCGAGACCTCAAGCTCTCTGCAATCTGGCGTGCCCCGTAAATATCATCGACCTTGAGTTCAATGCCTGAAACAGCATCCCCGATACCCAGGAATTGCTGGGCCGCCGCAAGGCTTATGTAGGCGAGAGTATTGTCATACTCATACATTCCCGATTGAATGATGCCGACCACCTGGAAGAGTTTGCTCTTGGGGACCTGCCCCATGGGTGTCAGACGCCCCGTCGGCGAAATGACGGTCACCCATTCTCCCTGGCGAAGGCCCAGATTGTTGGCAAGCTCCACTCCGAGGATAATTCCCTGCTGCGGTGAGGAACCGGAAGCCGTGGACAGCTCAGTTCGCAAATCCGCAAGATTTCCCCGGATCATATTCTCTTGAATGTTAATGACCTTGGCCGCAGTCGCCGGGTCGATTCCGCGCAGAATCGCACCCGACACGTTCTTTCCGGAGCTGACCATCACCTGTGCATAGATGAAGGGAGTAGCGGCCACCACGCCCGGTTCCTTTTCGACTTCTTTCATCAGTGCCTGGTAATCGCCAAAGGCACCGTTGAAACTGCCCACGACCACGTGGGAGGTAATCCCGAGGATGCGGGTGCGCAGGTCGTCCTGGAAACCATTCATCACGGCCAGGACCACTATCAGTGCGGTCACACCGACGGCGACACCGGCAATCGAGATGAAGGTTATGAGGGAAATGAAGGTTTGACGCCGTTTGGCTAAAAGATAGCGAAGGCTGACAAAGAGTTCAAAATTCATCTTTTGTTTACATCTTCTTTTCCGGCTTAAGATGCGGGAAAAGGATCACATCACGAATCGATGGCGAATCGGTGAAAAGCATTACCAATCTGTCGATTCCAATGCCTTCACCTGCGGCCGGAGGCATTCCGTATTCCAAAGCCCGAAGGTAATCCTCATCCATCATATGGGCCTCCTCGTCTCCTGCCTGACGCGCCTCCAGTTGGTGAACGAACCTTTCGCGCTGATCCCGGGGATCATTCAGTTCCGAGAAAGCGTTGGCCATTTCCTTCCCCGCTATGAACAGCTCGAAACGGTCGACAAGGGCAGGGTCCGATTCGTTTCGACGGGAAAGCGGCGAGACCTCCAACGGGTAATGGCTGACAAAGGTTGGTTGGATGAGTTTCGGCTCAACCGCCAAGTCGAATATCTTGGTGAGCAGTTTCCCCTGGCCCTCCCCGCGGTTCGGCCCAAGGCCCATGGCGCCGGCTAGTTTCATGGTCTCCTCGGGATCCTCAACGGCTGATCGAGGGATGTTGCCTATTTCCACAAGAATATCGTTGAAACGGTATCGAGCCCAAGGCGGGTTGAGGTTGATCTCCTGTCCCTGGTAGGGGAGACGGAGGTTGCCGCCGTTAACGGCCGTCGCCACCGCACCGAACAATTCTTCCGTAAGGCTCATCAAGTCTTCGAACGTCGCATAGGCCTGGTAAAATTCCAGCATGGTAAACTCGGGATTATGCTGAGTCGAGATGCCTTCATTCCGAAAGTTCCGATTGAGCTCAAAAACCCTTTCGAATCCCCCTACCAACAACCGCTTGAGATAGAGTTCGGGAGCAATGCGCAGAAACAGCTCCATCCCAAGGGCATTGTGAAAGGTTTTGAAGGGCTTCGCCGTCGCGCCGCCGGGAATCGGCTGCATCATGGGCGTCTCCACTTCAAGAAAGCCCCTGTCCATAAGGAAGCGCCGGACGCTTTGCACGATTTCGGCACGTTTTCTGAAGGTTTCGCGGACCACATCATTGACGATGAGATCCACATAGCGCTGTCGATAGCGAAGTTCGACGTCCTTCAGACCGTGGTACTTTTCGGGAAGGGGACGCAAATTCTTGCTGAGGAGAACCGCCTCTTTGGCGAGCAGGGTGAGCTCTTGCGTGCGGGTTCGAAAGAGAGGCCCCCGGACGCGAATGATGTCTCCGATATCCAGTTTTTTGGAAAGCTCATACCCCTCCTTGTCCAACTGGTTCTGCTGTATGTAGACCTGCAGCTTTTGTCCGGAATCCAGGAGATGCATGAAAATGGACTTGCCGAAGGAGCGGATGGCGATGATTCGGCCGGCGACCGTATAAGGTTCCGTTTGCGCTTCGAGTTCTTCAGCGGAGGATAAGGCAAAACCAGCCGCCAGATCCTTGATGCGATGGGAGACGGGGTATCGGTTCGGGAAAAGTGCCACACCATTCTGCTCGAGTTCCGTCGCCTTTTTTAACCGTTCCCGCATCACCAGGTTGAGATCTTCCATACCGGACGCTTTTCTCCCTCTGCATTTAGAGCTTCAAGTAAACTATTGCCATTAAGCGCATGAAAGTTAGATGATTTGCTCGCCAAGGTCAAGGGCAATTACCCGCGCGAGAGAATTAGCAGCACCTCACTCCTCCTTCAGTCTGCTCTTGACCAGGTTGGAGATGGTGAAGGCGATGATCAGGAGACCCAGTATAAGCAGAACCCACTTCCCCTGCTGGTAGAGTTCCATGATGCCCAACACAAAGACGACACATCCCCCGAACAAGCTCAGCCACTGGCTTCTGCGCGACATAGACCATCCTCCATTAATGAACGGGACCTTGCCATGGAACAACCATCCGAATCCCTGGTTGTTTACGACTTGCCTCTGAAAAACACAAAAGAAAAATCCGATTAGCGCTATTCTTCAACCAGACGAAGCCAAGGCTGATTTATGTTAACCAGAGCTCCTGAATCTGTCATTCGCGCAGCGGTTTTGAGCGGGAATCCAGCTTGTAATAGGGCAAAACCTTGCTCGATTTCCGCTAAAGCCTCTCCCCGCAGGCTTTAAGCGGGGAGCATGCGGGAATGACCGTTGACAAAATGCATGGCTGAAGAGCGACGCTAATCAGCAAGAATAATGACCTGAGCGAGGCTATGGAGAAGCCGTCGTCATGGAGAAGGCTGTTGACAATGCAAGGGTAAAACGACTATTAAATTCGGCAACCATGAAGTTGGCTTCCATGAATCATGCGCGCCTGTAGCTCAGTTGGATAGAGCAACGGACTTCTAATCCGTAGGTCAGGGGTTCGAATCCCTTCAGGCGCGCCACTTTATAGACACCGCCTGTTTTCCTGTGTTGCTCCTGTGTAGAAAAAACAGAAAAAGCCAGGGTCTTCTCCGAGCCCTTCCGGTAATCGCCTAAGCCTCAATTTCCGCTATTTGTCCCGCTGACCTTTGAAGCCCCCCAACAGCGCAGGCGACACGAGCGATATTAGGAACAGGTAAGAAGAGGCTTTTCAGGATGGGAATGGTTCCATCTTCAGACCGTCTTCCTTTCGGGCAGTAGCCGCCAATGGGAATCCCCAACTCAAGACCGATATCCAGTGCTGCTCGGTCAACACCGGTTTGTCCACCTGAGATGATTTTCTGAAGCTTTGGTTGTTCCCGCATTTGTCCCCCGAGAGGGCAGTTGGGTGACGACATAAATCGCAAATTCCAAACCGAATCGGGTAAAATGACAACCCGAATTACGACACACTATCACATCTTCACTGGCGCCTTAACTCAAAAGCAGGGGGCTATATGAACCGATTCACCAGATTTCTTGGAGAGACCTGTGACAACTGCACGCTCTGCCAGTACGCCAGAAAGAACCCCGATACTCTGTTCGGGAAGGTCATGGAGTGGCATGGGAAATGGTGCCCTGCATGGAAAGCTCAGAAACAATTGGAAATTGAGAAACAAACCAAGGGTGGCACGAACACCTCTCATTGAATTGACCAGGGAGATCCAGAATGCCTTTTGCTGAAGGTGGTTTACCGCGAACCGTTCAAGAAGCAGTCGACCACATGATCGCTGCTTTGGGTCACGGAGAAAAAGAGTTGATCAAGAATGCCGACTGAAGCAGACCTGGTAGAATTCCATTTCGGATTGGAAACGGGAATCAGGGAAGCATTCCAGCTGTGGCATGGGAACAAGGATCTTCTGCGAATCTTGCGGATCAGAAGAAATGCATCCTGATGATGCCTCGATGGTGATCATTGAAGCGTTGTGGAGAAGATTGCAGACGAGGCACTGAGGAGTTCAGGCAAATTAGGGTCCTTAAACAAACCGTCGACCTTGAAGCTTCGGCGCCAGGACGAAAATGAAGATGGTATGCTGGTAGGCCATTTCAGATATGCAATGACATGGCTGCCCCAAGGGCCATGGAGAAGGATAGGATAACCATGTCAAACAAGAAGACCATCAAGCGAACTGCGGAACCGGTCAAAAAGATGAAGAAGGAGGACAAAAAGTCCATCTTTGCAAAGAGCCGAAGGAAGCTGATGGGCCTGATTCCGGCGATTGCCTTTATTGTGATCGCGATCTGGTATTTCATTTCATCCTTGCAATAACGGGGCATTCTGCAGGGGCAGATATGTGGCCGACTAACCTGCAAGGTAAGAAACATATCCGGGCGGTAAAGTGAAAGGTCAAGGGTGAGCGGTATGCCCGAGCTACTGGAAAAACAGTTTGATCCGCGGATGCACTCAGCAGAGCACATCGTGAACCAGACGATGAATAGGATGTTTCGCTCTGGCCGGTGCTTCAGTGCCCACATCGAGAGGAAAAAGTCCAAACTCGACTACCATTTTGACCGAGCTCTATCTCAAGAGGAAGTCGATGAACTGGCCAGGCAGGTCAACGACATCATTCAGGCGGATCTTCCTGTTACCGAAGAATTTGTTCCCAGAGACGAAGCAGAGAGGCAGTACAATTTGGAAAGGCTTCCGGAAGATGCTGGCGATGACATAAGAATCATCCGAATAGGTGACTACGATGCCTGCCCTTGCATTGGTCCTCATGTGAAATCCACGGGTGAGATCGGGGCGTTTCGAGTAGTGTCAACCAGCTTTGAGGAAGGCATTCTGAGGATCAGATACAAGCTGGCGAAGAATGTTGAGTGATGCGCTCAGGCGCAGATCTGCCATGTGTTCTTTGGCGCAGCCTGAACGAACAAGTTGAAGGTCAAGAAATGAACGAAGGATTGTTTTACGGTCTGATTTTCACAGGGATTCTCCTCAACTATGCTGTAAAGCTCAACCTTGAGTGCAAAGGAAAAATCTTGGAACGCAGCAATCTGAGGGAAGGAGCCATAATGGGGGTTTTGGCATACCTTCTCTATCAGACCATTGTGTTCCCCGAGATGTCCACCCAAGCCAGAGTCATCGACTCCGTCCTTGGCCTTTCATCGCTCATCGCCGGTGGTGTTTTCTTCGTAAAGGGAAGGCTGAGGCGAGACTCGGAGTCTTAAAGCAACGGACTGCGCTCAACCTCGAATCCATGCATCCTTCAATGGGAATGACAGAATGAAATCCATCAATCGCCAAGAACTGAACTACAGAAGAACCAGAGGAAAAAAATAGCTCTACGGTCGCTCTTTTGCTGAGGAGGAAATGTACCATGTCTCTGCAAGTCGGTATTATAAAGCGTCACGAGGGGTCCCACCTGATCACACTGGAAGGCAGGCTGGATAGCAACACGTATTTTGAGCTTGAGGAGAAGATTGGCCCAGTGGTGAGCAGCTCTCCAAGGTTATTGATCTTTGATCTGGAAAGATTGGACTACATCAGCAGTATGGGGATCAAGTCAATTGTGAGCGCAAGAAAGGCTGTAAGGTCACAAGATGGTCATGTGGTTCTGATCAACCTGCAGCCACAGATTCGGAAAGTGTTTGACATCGTAAGCGCTTTGCCTCGCGAGGCAGTGTTTTTCAGCATTGAAGAAGCCGACAAGTATTTTGATATGGTGCAAAAAAAGGAGATCGAGAAGCTCAAGGGCAGTAAATGAAGGAGACTCAACAGCCTGGCTCGTTTTCCGGTCCTCTCTCCAGCTCCTAGCGTTTCCACTTTCATCATCGCTTGCTCCCCTTCTCCGTATCACCACCATGTCCTACCCACGGGGTCATGTGTGTATCATAGTCGAGCTTTGGACTGGGAGAAGATCAAGAAAGAGAGACTGCAACGTTTTCCGAAAGCGCCGAAAACCGCACTCAAGATCCTGAAGAAACTGGTTGAGGGAAAGGGGGCGCTCTCCAAGCGGTTGTCCAGCACTCGGGCTTTCCAACGGTTGGCCTTGTGCACATATAGAAAGCAACTGTTGAGGGAATTGGCAGGACCTCCAGGTATCCATATAGGAGAGCTGAAATTAAAAGGTTGCAGCGTCAACAGCGCGATTCAAGGCAGCTATCATTACCTTGGGTATCTTACTCGGTTTCTGGTATACAAGTTTCTTATGAACCGCTGTGCCGGCCGCCCCCGGCGCCCCCCTCCGACGGGCTACCGTTGAACCCATCCTCGGCGTCGCTCGCGTTTGAAAACATCGCGGTAGCAAGTAAGGTCTAACTCTGAATATGGTAGAATTATTCCGGGCAGAGCAGTGCCACTTAAATCTGAGGAGACTCGGAATGAAAGACAAAGTTAAGACCAAGGAGCAATTGCTTGATGAATTGATCCAGATGCGTAGGCGCATGGCCGAACTGGAGAAGGCAGAAGACGAACGTAAGCAGGCGGAGGAGGCGCTACAGCAATCCGAGTCGAAATACCGGACGCTTTTTGACCAGGCTACTGACGGGATCATGATGATGCCAATCGGCGAAACGAACTTCACTGTAAATGAATCGTTCGCCAAATTACATGGCTATGGTAGCCCGAAGGAAATGGAACACCTAAAGCTGTCGGATCTGGACGCCCCCGAAACCGCGAGATTGGCGCCCGAACGTCTGCGCAGGCTTTTGACGGGCGAATCGATGAATTTTGAAGTTGAGCATTATCACAAGAACGGTCACAAGGTTCTCTTGAACGTTTCATGCAATGTCATCCAGATTGGAGGCGAATCGTATTTTCTTGGATTTCATCAGGACATCACCCATCGTAAACGAGCAGAGGAAGCTCTTCGGACGAGCGAGGAGAAGTACCGCAGCATTTTCGATAATGCGCCCATCGGGATATTTCGCACTACGGCAGACGGCAGACTGCTCGATGCGAACCTCGAGCTGTCCCGTATTCTCGGCTACTCATCACCCCAAGAAATGATCGCCACGACAAACCGGACCTCGGTTGCTGAGGCTTTGTACGCCGCTCCGGAAGAGAGGCTGAAGCTCGTAGTAAGCAAAGCGTTAGCAGGCAACGGGGCATGGGACAAGGTGGAAATCCATTTGCGCCGCAAGGATGGCGAGAAAATCACCGCGCGGCTATTCTTTCGTAGAATTCCCGACAGATCGGCTGAACCCGCCATCCTGGAAGGCTTTGCCGAGGATATCAGCGAGCGCCGGCTGGCGGAAGACGCACTGCGCTCATCCGAGATCAAGCACCGGATTGTCGCGGATAACACCTATGACTGGGAGTATTGGGTAAGCCCCGAAGGGCGCTACCTTTACTCGTCGCCTTCCTGCGAAAGGATTACTGGCCGCAGGGCAGGCGAGTACGAAGACGACCCCGAACTGCTCTTCCGTATCATCCACCCCGATGACAAGGGCCGATATGAGGCCCATTTAGAACAGTGTCAGACCAGCGGCACCTCATGCGAATGCGAATTTCGCATCATCCATCGTGACGGCACCACACGCTGGATCGGCCACGTCTATCAACCGGTGTTTGATGCTGAGGGGCAGTATCTGGGCCGGCGCGGGAGCAACCGTGAAATGACCGACCGCAAGCGAGGCGAGGAAGCCCTGCAGGCTAGCGAGCAACGCTACAAGCTGTTGCTCGGTTCGGTTACCGACTACATTTTCACGGTTGAGTTGAAAGACGGATTGCCAGTGTCCACCACCCACGGCCAGGGTTGCGTAGCGGTCACTGGCTTCACACCGGAAGATTATGTCCGGATGCCTTATCTGTGGTATGAAATGGTTCATCCCGAAGACCAGCATGTCGTGAAACAGCACGCGGAGACCGCCTTACGAGGCGAAGCAAAAGTTCCGTTGGAGCATCGCATTATTCACAAGAATGGAACCACCCGCTGGGTGCGGAATACCATTGTGCCCCGCTATGATGCCGCCAGCAGGCTTGTCGCCTGCGACGGTCTCGTTTCCGACATCACTGACCGCAAAAATGTAGAGTATGAATTAAAGCAAGCGAACACCTACCTGGAGAACATCTTTGAGAATTCCCCCGATGCCATCGGCATCGTCGATGGATCCGGCAGATTCATCAGGTGGAACCGAATGGCCGCAGAGCTTTACGGCTATACCCTCGAAGAAATGAAGGGTAAGTCCGGTTTTGATCTATATGCGGATAAGGATGAACTTCGAAGAATGCTCGTGCAGCTGCGCCAGGAAGGTTCGGTGAAGAAATGGGAAATGAAGATGAAGAGAAAGGATGGCGACATTGTCCCCTTTGAGATTTCTATTGGCTTGCTTAGAGGCAGCCAAAACAAAACTCTCGGCAGTGTTGCTGTCGCCAGGGACTTGAGCGGGATCAAAGAGGCATTGGCCACCATCAAAGTCTCTAATGAGCAGCTGAGTCAAGAAATTGCTGAGCGCAGGCGGGCAGAAGCGGCACTGCTCAAGAGCGAAGAGACCCTTCAACAGTCCGAAAAGAACTTGCGCTCCTTGACCTCGCAACTCTTTACCATCCAGGAAAAAGAGCGGAATCGGATTTCAAAAGAGCTGCATGATGGACTGGGGCAAGACCTGACCGTGCTGAAAATCTACTTGACCTCGATCCAGAATAAGCTGAAGGAAGATCAAAGGTCCCTGAAAGATGATTGCGACTTCCTGCTTAGCCGCATTGACCACAGCGTTGCAGATATGCGAAGGCTCTGCCATGATTTAAGCCCCTATCTGCTGGAGGAGTTGGGGCTCGCAGCTTCCCTCAAACATTTGTTCGACGAGGTGTGCCAGAGAAATGGGCTCTGCTGTCTGTTGGACTTGACAGGACATCAGTCCCTACTTCCCTCGAAGAACGTTGGCGGCAGTATATCGTGTCTTCCAGGAGGCTTTGACGAATATCGTGAAACATTCCGGGGCAACTCAGGTGTCCTTGTCCATCAAGAGGCAGGGCGAACAGGTGAACTTCAGTGTGGCTGATAACGGTAAGGGGTTTGATATCCGGGAAGTGAGCCGGCGACCGGCCTCTAAAAAGGGTATGGGACTCTTTGCCATGAAGGAACGGACCCACATGCTGGGTGGCGCGTTCCAGATTTTAGTCAAGCCGGGCAAGGGACCATGGTATCGTTCTCACTCACCCTCAAGGAAAGGGAAAAGCCATGATGTCCCCTTACCGCATCGTGCTGGCTGATGACCATGTCCTGGTACGCCAGGGTATCAGGAAACTCATCGAGGAGAGCCCGGATCTGCAGGTAGTAGGAGAAGCAAGTGATGGCTCCGAACTCTTGGAACTCCTGCGAAACGTGAAGGCTGACTTGGCGATTCTGGATATCACCATGCCCAATATATCCGGAATCGAGGCCACCCAGCGGGTTAAAGCCATCTATCCCGGGCTTAAGGTATTGATCCTTACGATGCATAAGGGGAGAGAGTTGCTGGAACATGCCATCGCTGCAGGAGCCAATGGTTACCTGCTGAAAGAAGATGCGCCCAGAGAACTCCTGAATGCAATAAAGACCATACAGCAGGGGGAGGTATACATCTCTCCCCTCATTGTTCCCTACCTGAAAGAATTCTATGTTCAAAGGCACCGAAAGGTTAATCAACCCGATCTCCTTACGGCACGGGAAACGGAAGTCCTGAAACTCGTTGCTGAGGGGAAATCGAGCAAGGAGATTGCGGCAATATTATGCTTAAGTATTCGTACTGTGGACAATCATCGTTCCAATATCATGAGAAAGCTGAACATCACTAAGAACACGGACCTCGTTAAGTATGCCCTTTCAATGGGATATATTCAATTTTAATATCTCACCTTTGTGTCACTTCCTAAGTATTTCCCTCCACTGTTCCTAGGTAATCATACCTAGGCAAAAAGGGTACTTCCCTCGATTGATTTCCCTGTCCTCAATCGGTAGGGTTGAGTCGACCAGTGCAATTCCCGATGAACATTGTTTACCGCCAACATTGTGAGGAGGGAAAAAATGTCTGGAATCGCCCAAAACGAGGAACTGAAAAGAGTGGCCGGGACCGTCATCCCCGATAACGGCTTTGATGGTGTGAACGGCGGATCCTTTATCGACTACCCCCGGGATAAGGCCACTCTGGATAAGGCGCGCGAGCCATTAGTCCACAACGGCCATCCACCTTTTGATGTCATCTCGCGAATTACCTATTCTGAACTGGCATGGTTCTTTGATCCGCTCAGAGAGGAGCAACTTCCCGCATATGGTCCAGACGCTATTGCGAAAATGCGCCAACCGGTAATGGGCTATAGGTATCATTGGGTAGGCCCAATTACCTTGCGCATTCTTTCTGACTACGCCTGGTCCTGACCGATCTGGCCGAGTTCCCCCACCGCAGGGCAAAGGTCATGAAGTCGCCGAGGATCGGCCGCACGAAAGGGCCGATCCTCATAGAGCTTGCTGTCAAATCAATCTATCAATAAACCAACAGAAGTCGTCTCGGTTGTGGCCAGGGGTTGCATTTCGGTGAAAGTACGGTAGCTCCGGTTAGCTGACTTGTTTCTAGTGATCTTGTACCTGGTTCTTTAAGATCAGCCTTCTTGAAAGGAAATGAGGGGGAATATAGGTCGCCAGGTCATTGAATTGGCTCTGTCACCTATTAGTTTAACCTTTCGTTAACTGCCTACATGGTAAACGAGAATCAACTTTAAGAAAGGCATTGTTCAACTCAAGGAATCTAAAGGGGAGGGTCAGTCATGTATCTGGAATACTTTGAGACAACGGCCGAAGATTTTATGGAGAATTGCCATTGGGATGAAGTATCAAAAGAGAGAATGCATGAACCGGTCATCGCAAATGGTAATCACGATTTCAAAACGATCCGGGAAGTAATCGATTTGGCGTGGTTTGATGATCCTCACCGCCCGATCAGGGTGTTGGTGTGGGATGAGGAGGCCAAACGGAAGATGCGTCAACCAGTGCTATGCAATGGCTACCACCATTTGAGTGATGAAAGCTTCAGAATGCTACTGGCACTTGTATGAGTCCGGTTGCTTCAGATCAACCCTTCATCGAGTAAAGGAGGAGCGTATGGAAGGCTATCTGAGAGAACTGGTTCTAAATGATGCAATGGATTGGGTGAACAAGGCGATAGCTTTTTACAAAGCTACCGGCAAAGAAATCGCTTTAGCCGAATTCTCTAACCCCCAAGGCCACTTTGTGCAAGGCGAGCAGTATATTTATGTCTTGGATATCAATGGCACCATGCTTGCCCACGGAGTCAATGAAAGTTATCCGGGCAAGGATTTCTACCGGGTCCAGGACGCCGACGGGAAGTCGTTCATTAAAGAAATCGTCGACACTGCCAACATCAAGGATTTCGGCTGGGTGGAATACAAATGGATTGACCCCGTCACCAAAAGCGAACAGCCTAAAACAGTATGCTTTGAACGGGTCGATGGTATGATCTTTTGCAGTGGCGTCTACGGGTCCAACCTGGCTTATAGCCCTCCTGAAGATCCCCTTGCTGCAATCGTGGGTGATGAGGTTTCTGTGGGACAAATCACCCCATCCCAGGAGCCGGCGAGCGCTGCGGTAGAAACGGGACTCGGTCAGGAGCGATTCACCGAGCTCATGCCGGACGATGCGAAACGTTGGGTTGAAAAGGCCAAAACCTTTTACAAAGCTAACGGCAAGGATATAGCATTAGCTGAATGCTCTACTCCCCTCGGACGTTTTGTCGAGGATGAACAATATGTATACGTCTTGGATAGCAATGGGACCATGCTTGCTCACCCGATCAATGCCAAGTTTGTCGGCAAGGACTTCTATCACATCCAGGATATGGATGGTAAAAGTTTCATTAAGGAAATCGTAGATAATGCCAACACCAAGGGTTGCGGTTGGGCGGAATACAAATGGTTCAATCCGGCGACCAAAAGGCTGCAGCCGAAAACCGTATATTTTGAGAAGGTCGATGGGATGATCTTTTGCAGTGGGATCTATCTGTCCTGATTAGGATAGTTGAGATGGTCTCCGAAAAGTGACCCAGAGTCAAATCACTTACTGATCAAGACTCCAGGAAACGCGGGAAAGCTTTGCTCCACTGCGCTCATCGAGGTTCTTGTCAAATGAACAACCCGCAACCCACAACGAGCCTCTGCAAGGCAGAGGTGTAACGATCATGCCGGGCGCCATCTATGCACCGTCTCGCAGCCTGCGGTTTCCTGGTGTTGGCCCGGCGAGCTTCTTTCCAACATCAGGACCCCCTTTCAGGGCAGATGTGGAATGGCGGTTTCACTCCTCAACAAGGCTGCGACACCGTCAAAACCGTGCTGGGGTTTTCGGAAAGGGCCTCCGAAAACCCCCTGCCCAACCAAAACGGATTCAGTCAAATGCAAGATGAAGTGATGGAGAGTTTTTGTACCCGATGGTGGCATATCATCATCTAAGGTACTGACCGCCCTTGGCAGATTAATATCAAGCGCCGCCAGGCGTTTCGGGGACAGGGTGCCCACCCGCCTGACCGTTTTCTCAAACATCACGATTCTCGATGATCAAGCTTGTCAGAAGCTCGCCTCCCAGACGAAAGGGAGAGCCAAGGCGGTTTTCATCCTCGGGGGAGACCAAACCTCTGGTCATGATAGCTTAACAGCCTCAAGCTCATGATGATGGGGGTGAATCGTTGAAGATATCCTTTTGGAATACTGACCTTTTTGATCGTCGATTTTGCTCGAACCAAGGCAGCTATCGGCATGCCTGTTCAGATCCCTGTTTCACCTGATGCCTTTCATTTTCTAGCCCTCCAATTCGACGAAATAGTGAGGTTTCACTTCACCTGAGAGGATATTCGCCCTCGCCATGTGCTCATCGACTATTTCCGTGATCTTTATTCTACCCACTACTTCTCGTTTATAGTAGGGATGTGCGGCATACTTTGAATCGGGATTCTCTGCTCGTGTGAATTTGTATACCGCAAACTGGTCACCCACATCAGCTCCATCCTTGCTACCGATGCAAAGATAAGCTGAATTATCGGTAACTTCGAGTATCTGCCCCTTCATTAGGATCTCGTGTCTCTCAGTTTCCATTCTGGAACACCCTGCCAGAGCGACAACCAGAAACACCAGAAACGCATTGAAAACCAGTTTCCTTTTCATCTTCATATTTCTCTCCGACGCTAAGGGCACGCATAATCCTTGCCTTTGAATTAGCTCAGACAAGCCCTTTTATTGGTTCAATTCGACGACGTCGTTTTCCTTAACTTCACCTCTTACCACCTTGGCCGTTGCCATATCCTCATCGACTATTTCCGTGATTTCTATTCTGCCCGTTTCTTCCCTCTTAAAGGAGTATTGAGCCCCAGGTCTCGAGTACGGATTGTGCACTTTTACAAATCTGTAGACCGTGTATTCCTAAACAATCTGGGCTCCGTCCTTGCTGCCTATACACAAATAGGCTATATTGTCACTGACTTCAAGGACCTGGCCTCTCATGATGTACCTATGCCCGGCTTTTTCAATGGTCGCACACGAAGTAATCAGAAGAAGCAAGATCGCGATGGAAACCCTGATGATGCTTCTTATGTTCTTTGTCTTCTCCCTCTGCCAACGGTTCAACTCAACTTGAAAATAATGGCCCCATCGGCTGAAAACAAGCACTTGGACCTGAAATGCTGCGCCTCAGGGTTCCGATAACCTACGCCCAGCAGGGAAGCACGCTCCTGGCATATCACTTGCCTTTCGATTTTCCTGTGCCTATCTTCATTCATACTCCATCAATTCGAAAGGAGAATGCCATGATGAGAACGCAACTGCTGAAGAATGTGCTCCTGACCCTACCCGTGGCAGGGTTGCTTGGTTTCGCCATCTCTGGCGCTTCCTCGTGAGGAGTATAAAGAACATCGTACTTTGCACCAAAGCCAGGAGGCCGAACACGAGGAACTATACGAAGATATCAATGCTGATCATCGAGCAGCACATCAGTTGCCGATGACCGATGAGCAACATCGACGCCTGCACCACCATCTCGAGAACGAACCCGTGGATTGTCATGACTCTAACCGGTTGGAGGGATGCTCACCAACAGACGCACAATCCGCCCGGTGCCTTCATCTAGGATTCTACAAGGAGAAAAACATGGCTACCAAAATCTTTGTCAACCTCCCGGTAAAGAACCTGAACAGGTCCATGGAGTTCTTCACCAAGCTCGGCTACAGTTTCAATCCACAGTTCACAGACGACACGGCGGCCTGCATGGTCGTCAGTGAAGACATCTATGTCATGCTGCTGACTGAGGCGAAATTCAAGGAGTTTACTCCCAGACCAATTTGTGATGCCAAGAAAAGCACAGAAGTACTGGTGTGTTTTTCGTGTGAGAGTCGAGACATGGTCAACGACTTGGTCGGCAAAGCTGTCGCTGCCGGCGGAACGACCTATGCCGAACCGAAGGACTACGGCTTTATGTATCAGCACGGCTTCCAAGATCCCGATGGGCACATCTGGGAACTAATCTATATGGAACCCAGCGCACTGAACCAACAGTAACTCATCGATCTGAGGGTTCTAACAATGCCCTGCAGGCGCATCGCTCCAGCGCTGCTATGCTTCAGGCAACCGCAGAAGGCGAACGCCGGATATCAATGAAGTCGTGTAAGGGAGGCATGCCATATGAACCTGGAAAAACATAATCGCAGCGCACTTCCTTTGAATCGTATCGCCCTCAGTGCAACAATCCATTGTCTCACTGGTTGCTCAATTGGTGAAGTTCTTGGGATGATAATTGGCACTGCACTGGGATGGGGAAACTGGTCGACAGTCGTGCTTTCAGTGATTCTCGCCTTTGCTTTTGGTTATCTCCTGACCTTGATCCCTCTTCTGAGGGCAAAATTGGAGTTCCGCACGGCAATCATACTCGCTCTGGCGTCAGATACACTTTCCATCACCATTATGGAGATTATTGACAACGCGGTAATGCTCGCCATTCCTGGTGCGATGTCCGCAGGGCTGGATCAACTGCTCTTCTGGGGCAGCCTCATGCTTTCACTTGTCCTTGCCGGTGTCGCCGCATTTCCTGCGAACCGCTGGCTGATCTCCCGTGGAAAAGGGCATGCGCTTATTCACAAGCATCACACAACACCAAGTTCAGTCGGGCATCATGATCGCGACCACAACTCCCTCCATTGAACTGGCCAACAACACCCTAAAGAAAGAACTCTCACAACCTGCTACCCGGCCAAATGGCGATAACTTAACAGCCTCTGAGCCTTGAGGGCAGAGGTCACCTGGGCGCGATATCCTTTTGCTTTCCTCAACTTTTCGTTCGCTGATTTTTCCATTGATAAGGCAGTTATCGCTACATTTGCTTGCTGCGCATGATAGAAATGTTTCACCCGCTGGATGGGAGCCTGATTCTATCGTTTTCAACGTCAATTCAAGTCAGAGTAAGCGGTTGCTCCGCCTGTCTTTTGGCTTTCACTATTTGCAGCCATCTTTATGGCTCGAATATGCCGGCGGGACTGGACAACCGCCCCGTGCGGTCCCTCATGCCGGGTGGTGTGAGGACACAAGGGGAGAAAATCCACCGGTTGCCCGCTTGGCTGCGCGTGTTCGTTGCTACAAGCGTCAGGGCAGCGAAACCTGCCGGACGTACCAGGGGATCACCGTAATGCTAACAAGCTGCGAGCTGCCATCGAAGAGCTTCGAAAGCTCGGAGACCGTGGAGCGGAACTCATAGCTTTGCAGTCGGTCGACACCAGCGGGCACGCTTCTCACGAGTTCGGCACCCTGATCCACCCGATAGATCCGATAGAAATCCGGATCGACCGAGGAGCGAATTTTCTGCTCGATCTTGGCACGCGCCGGGACTGACCGCTGATACGCGAGCCGGACCACGATGCCTCCGCCGCTCGCCTCCTTCATTTCCCAGTCGTCGCTCCCGGTGCCGGGTGCCAGATTCTCGCCCCTCAGTGTGAGTTCGCGGTGCACGTCGGCCTTTACTGAGTTCTTGTAGGGTCCCGGAAGCCCGCCGTGATCTGTTGTGTAGATCCGCATGACAAAAGAGGATTCCTCACCCGTCTGGGCGTGCTTGGCCGGAATGACGAGCGGGACATAGCGGGCCGTCCCACCGGATGCTGATGGCTTTCCGTCTGGAGTCTGGCACAGGAGGTTCTGGGCGAACAGTACGAACAGGTTTGCACCCTTCGACGGACCGGCGGTCACCGGATTCACCTGCCAAGAGGCGGGAAGCCAGTTCTGTAGTTCGCTGTCTCGCACCTGAAATGCCAGGATCAGCCTGCTATCGACATTCGACTCAACCGGAGTTTCCGCATACACTGTGGTTGGAAGGAGAGCAAGAAGGAGAACCAGGGTAACGACAGGTTTAAGGCCGGTAAAGTTGCGCATTGGCTCCTCCTATTTCTGCTGATGAAACGGTCGCGGCAACCCATTATGGGCGCTTCTCCCTTGCAGCTAATATTAATTACATTGACCCGCCCAAGACGCATGACGGTGGTATTCACGCCGTATAAAAAACCCTGCGGCGGTAACGCCTGAAGCCATATCCCTTCTAAGATTCGGGGCAGGTCACTTATGTCAGAAGTGTGAATGGGGTGGAATCGACCATCCCTATCTTCTCCGTCCCCGATTGCTAACACCGGAAAACCGCCAGCCTTCCTCACTTCAGCCCCGCATTGCGCAGAGAGTCTATGTAGCGATCCCGCGTCGCTTCGTCCTTGTATGGGAGTGCTTTGGCCAGCTTTTCGACAGAAAAATTCGGGGCTATTCGCTGGATCTCCGCGACGGTAGCCCGGGCTTCATCTTCGCGTCCGGCGTACATATACAAACTGACCAGAATAACTCTATTGAACACATCCTTAGGGAGAATCTGAAGGGATTTCTTGAGGGCGGCGATCCCCTCCTCATACCTTCCGGTTTCACGACAAGCGAGAGCAAACGTGCGGTAGCTACCGGGACGAAAAGGATTGAGTCGCATGGCCTGTCGACTCAAAGGAAGGCTCTCCTCACTCCTCCCGGCGTAGAACAGACAGTGGGCAAGACCCTGTAGAGCCGCATAGTCGTTGGGGTTAAGCGTCACAGCCCGCTCCCCGGCCTCAATCGCCTTATCATGCTGACGCATTCCCAGTAATATCTCGCCTAGAGCGGCGTGGGCCTCAGACGAGGAGTTGTCCAGTTCGACAGCTTTTTGTGCCAATTTCATCGCCTTTGAGAGCGTCTCTTTGGGCGATTCACTGGCACCGTAAAACAGATCCAGATGAAGTGCTTGGGCGAGATTGGCATAAGGCGTTGCCCAATTTGGGTCCAGGGCGATGGCTTCCTGGTAAAGCCGTTGGGCCTCAGCATTCGCCTCTTTGGTGCCCTGTCTGTGGTACCCAACCCCTTCCAAAAGCTTCAAGTAAGCCTTAAGGTTGTCCGTTCCCTTTGAGCGTGTCCGCGGTGCTCCAGTGATCGTCACCCGCAGTTCCTTGAGGATCTTCATGGTCATCTCATCCTGCAGGTCGAAGAGGTCTTTCATGCTCCGGTCGTAGCTCTCTGACCAGAGGTGATGTCCCCTGAGGGCATCGATGAGCTGCACCGTGACCCGCACTCGATCCCCGGCCATCTGCACGCTCCCCTCCAGCACGTACTGCACCCCAAGCTCCTCGCTCACCTGACTGGTCTTCACCGCCTTGCCCTTGTAGCTGAAGGTGGATTCCCGAGAGATGACGAATAGTTCCGGCACTTTTGAGAGGGCTGATATCAGGCTTTCGGTCAACCCATCGCAGAAGAAATCCTGCTTTTGATCCCCGGTCATGTTCACGAACGGCATGACGGCGATGGACGGTTTGTCGGGCAGAGGCTAGGCCATCCGCTCCTTGGAGGCTTTCTCCACCGGCGGTGGGGCAGGCGGACGGGTGAAATACCAGAACGCTGCTGCCCCCACCACCACGACCAGGACGCCAAGGAGGGCCACCAACAGAGGCCTGCGCCTTGCGCTAACTTTTGGCTTGGCAACAGTCGCGGCTTTTACCGTTACCCTTGGCTCCATCAAAACCTTGTAAGCCCCTACCGGTTTCGCAATATTCTTGACCGTTTGCTCCCCAAGAGACTCGTATCCCAAGGGCAGCTTGGTCTCGATCTGTTCGAAAGCCATCTTGGAGATGCAGATCCCGCCGGGGTCCGCGAGGGATTCCAGCCGCGCCGCGATGTTCACCCCGTCCCCGTAGATGCTGTCTCCCTCCTCGATGACATCCCCCAGGTTGATCCCGATGCGAAACTGCATTCTCCGGTTCTCTGGAAGTTCGGCGTTGCGGGCCTGGATCTCCTTCTGCACCGCCACCCCGCACTGGACCGCATCCACGACGCTGGCAAACTCGGCCAGGACATTATCCCCGGGAGAAGCCACCACCCGCCCCCGGTGTTGCTTGATGAGAACAGACATCACTTGTTTGTAGGCTTCGAGGGTCGTTAGGGTTGCTGCTTCATCTTCGCCCATGAGCCGACTGTAACCGGCTACATCGGCACTGAAGACAGCGGCCAGCTTGCGCTTGAATCCTTCTGTTGCCATGGGACACCTCCCCTGCAACCCGGATAAGGCTAGGCGGCAAACATAGAACCTGAGAGAGAACTCCGGTGACCAGCCTCTTGTGCTGTTCTTTCGCCAACCGTGGTTCCCTTCTTTCTTTTGGTTTCAAGTATAGCATGAAACTGGCTGTGAAAATAGTTGTCTCTCAGTTCCTTCAATCCTGAGGGGGAGTAAATGTGGCGGTTCCTTAACAATCCCGACCAGAGAGAACGCCGACCATTTGTTGGTGATATGGTTTTGTAATCCTGAAGTTTCTGCTCGCTGATTTTTGTGGAAAGAAGGCAGATATCTTCACCTTTCTCTGTCCTCAGCCTCTTATTCCCCACAGGGTTCAGTTACCTGACGGTTGTCGCTCAACATAATGAGATCATTTCTTATGGGATGTGGCTCAGGAGACATTTTCAGGAGATTGGTCATTCCTCAAAAACGAGAAAGGAGTCACAGTGGAATCCCAAGCAGCAGAAGGACAACCCCAACGAGGTTTAATACACCGGATGGCACCGAGATGATGACGAAGAAGTCTGGGTGAGCCGTCGTCAGTGCGGCAGGGATGATCGAATAAATGAGACTAAGACCCAGCAACTCTGGGTCGATACCAAAGATGGTCATTCCTCACCTTTTATGCGTACTTTTCAAAACAGACAATCTCCGCCAATTTCTTTCTTGGCCTCGGCGGGCTTTTGTGAGTCGGATAACCCAGGGGAGACATCGCCACAACGCGGACGTCTTCGGGAATCACCAAGATCTCCTTAACTTTGTCTTCATTGAAGGCGCCGATCCAGCAGGTGCCAAGACCAAGCTCGCACGCCTGGAGGATCATGTATGCGAAGGCAATCGACACATCCACGGTATAGGCAGGCTGGCCACAGGTCATGATTGCCCTGCTTTCGGTAGCACAAGCGACGAGAACCACGGGAGCCTGACCTACGAAAGACTGACCGCATGCGGCATCTACTAATTTCTTCCTTTTGTCATTGCTTCTGACGACAATGAATTTCCATTCCTGACGATTAACTGCTGACGGCGAGAGTCTCCCTGCTTCAAGCACCCTCGTCAGTTTGTCGTCTTCAACCTCCCGATTCTCAAAAGAACGGACGCTTCTCCTTTCCCTTAAAGCAGTGGCAACCTGCATATTCCTCCTCCCGAACCATGAAATGGGCCACTTTCCGCACACTCGTTATGAAATAGAGGGACCCCTCTCTATTATCAGTTCTTCCAAAACCTTATATGGCTGAGCACCAACCACCTTGCGCCTATTAGCGACAAAGGTTGGGACCGCCGTGATTCCACAGGTTCGGGAGTATTTCCAGTCGTGGTCCACTGCCTCTTTGAAAGCCCCACTGGATAAAGCCTCTTCTGCTCCATTGAGGCCAACCGATTCGGCAATCTCTACCAATACCGGAATCTTTGCAATGTTGAGTCCATCGCCAAAATAGGCCTTGAACACCGCCAGGTGAAATTCCTTTCCCTTGCTCAGGGATTCAGCCCACTTTCCCAGCTCCTGAGCCCGCCGGCTATTATATGTCCTGGAGCGCATTCCGAAGGGCAGGCCGCAGTCGGCTGCCACCCTTTTCAGATGGTCCATCATGGATGGAATATCGATATCCCTTCCTGCGAAGAGTTCTTCCAGGCTCCGGCCTTCTTCCGGGGTTTCCGGATGCAGGGGAAACGCGATCCACTTGACCTCGATATCGTACGCTTGTTTGAGTTTTTCAATACGCCCGGTAATGAAGTAGCACCAGGGTCAGACATAGTCGGAGAAAATCTCCAGTAGGATTCGGTCTTGCTTGCTCATCTCTTTCTATCTCTGTTCAACAAGGTGCAACGCCAAGCCATCGGGTGACAGCATATCATTAAAAGGTTGGATTTCTTCAAAAGGAATACGAAGGCACAGATCTGTGACCTGCCAAAAGGGCGATCAGACTTCATGTGAATTAACAGAAAGGAAGCTCTTAGCGGACGTTCAAAACCGAGATCCATTTCTGTCGCAAACGATCGAGGTGCTTTTCGTCATGCATTGCAAGAATGGCGGAGTCTATTCTCCCCATAAGGGTTGGTTCACGAGCGGCAAGCTGAGTGCTCATGGGTATCGCGTAGAACTCCTGGGTGAAAGGCTCGCCTACTATCATTACCTCCTGTCCCTTGTCTCTCAATTTGTCGGTTTCATACGCAAGACTGGGATGATCAAAAACGAACGCATCCACCTCGTGATTAAGAAGCCTTTGATACCCTTCCTCAGTGGATGTGACCTGGACTATCGTCTTTGACTCCAATATCCACAACAGCAATCATGCCGGTCGATCCTTCAAGCACTGCCACCTTTTTATCCACTAGATCAAGATAGCCGGAAATCGTGGACTCTGGCTTGATTCTCTCGGCAACGAAGGCGGAAATCAACTGGGCGCTGATCACTGAAGCGAGGACTATTCCAGAGAGCCAGATCGGCACCGCCAGGATCCTCGCCGTCCAATTATGCGGCACCACATCACCGAAGCCGATAGTGCTTTTGATGGCAAAAGCACACCACATAGCCTCGAAAACGCCGGGAAAGTAACGGCTGTCTAACAGCGGGTTTTTCCCGCGCTCAGCGAACCAGAGTACATGCCCATAAACGATGAGCAGCAGTATCAAGGCCAGAAATGCCTGAATTATAATAGGGGAGCATATGGCTTCGAGCAGAACCCTTATGGTGGTTGTCTCCTTTGCATTGACCAGAATGGCCTGCCCGGACACAAAATATGGGTGTGAAAACACCATCGACTTGGAACGCTTGCTGGTGACCGTCGTAGTGGCCAGAGCAAAATCCAGCTCATCTCTGGTCAGTGCTTCGAGTGTCTCCGCAAGGCTGTGCATCTCCCGAAAATGATAAGAGAAGCCTACCCTCCGCGCGATTTCATCCCATAATTCAACCTCTGCACCGACATAGCTTCCATTTGGCGTTTTCTCGATAAATGGTAAACCCGTGGCATAGATCCCGATTAGGTAACCTTCGTGTGGTCCGGATTCCGCGCAGCAGCAGTCCGGGGTGGCAGACAACAGCACCAGCGACAGTACTGGCGCAAGCCAGGATGAGCAACAGTTTAATCCTCTTTCCTCCTGGAAGCGTGCCCAAGTTGAAATCCTTTCGATATGTCTACCCTGAAGCCGGAGGAGTCGGTTTCCTCCGCGTATTCTGTAACCCTGACCTTAACTCCTGTCCATCCGGAAACGATGCTTTGATCCTTTCTTCTGACTCAGAATTTCCCAAACCCTCTGATCAAAGACATTACTTTCTGTCAGCAACAGTATTCTTCCTATCTCAAGTAAACGACCTCAGAGAAACCCATGCTAAACACAGCCAACCCGCAAGGAATGACAATCCACCAAACGGAGTAATTAAACCTAACCAGCGCAATCCAGTAAAAGCCAGCAGATAAAGGCTGCCGGAGAAAAGCAATGTCCCTATCATGAAAAACCAGCCGCTCACTGTCATAATTGTGCTTGGCCATTTTGTCTGTGCTAAAGCGACCGCCAGCAGAGCAAATGCGTGATACATCTGATAGCGCACACCGACTTCGAAGACAGTGAGCATCTCAGTGCTGATGCGACTCTTTAAGCCATGAGCGCCGAAGGCACCAGCCGCCACTCCCAAGAATGCCGAGATAGCGCCAATTGCGAAGAACACCCGATCCATTCTCTCTCCCCCTAATCCTCATAGTTCCGGTTCTGTCGGCATTTCTCGGGTCAGTGTGTACCCCATTTCCTTGACCACCCCGACCTCAAGCGTCTCTGCCATCAGCTTCGAACTGCAAACCATTGGGGGCAATAACCACAGCATCACTCTTTCTTGCATCCATCCCTCGACATAAATCCCCCTGTTCACATTGGCTGGAGTAAAATGCTTGCCGATAGCTCAGAATACCACATGACGCCTTAACCAAAAAGGGAGTAACGGACGCGAACAACGACGGGGGAGGTTCAGAATGCCTTTGGCTGAGAAGAGTTTGCCGAAAACCGTTCAAGAAGCGGTTGATCAAATGATCGCTACGCTGAGTCGGGAAGACAAAGGGTTGATCAGAACCGTCGACGAAACAGATCTGGGACAATTCCATTTCGGCTCAGGAACAGGCATAAGAGAAGTCTTCAAATTGTGGGATGGGAGTAAAGACTTACTCAAATCTTGCGGTTCCGAAAGCATGCATCCTGACGATGCTTCGATGGTCATCGTTGAATCCTTATGGAGACGATTGCAGACGAGGCACTGAGGAGTTCAGGCAAATTAGGGTCCTCAAACATACCGTCGATTTTGAAGCTTCGGCGCCAGGACGAAAATGAAGATGGTATGGTGGTAGGCCATTTCAGATATGCCATGACATGGCTGCCTCAAGGGCCACAGAGAAGGATCGGATAACCATGTCAAACAAGAAGACCATCAAGCGAGTTGCGGAACCGGTCAAAAAGATGAAGAAGGAGGACAAAAAGTCCATCTTTGCAAAGAGCCGAAGGAAGCTGATGGGCCTGATTCCGGCGATTGCCTTTATTGTGGTCGCGATCTGGTATTTCATTTCATCCTTGCAATAACGGAGCATTCTGCCTTACTCGGGAGAAGAGGGGACTCGAAGCGGCTCAGAAGATCTACGGCCCTGTTGAATTCTGTGGTGGAAAGGTTGAGGTCTGAGAAATTCCCGGAGTCTATTCCACCGCCAAAAGAGACAGACACGGTTAAGCACCCTTTTGATTGAGTTCTTCTGACGTTCTGGAAATGAGAAAAGATGACTAACCTGGTATGGGCAGCCGAAAGTGGAAAATCGACCCCCCTATCTGGAGGCCTCGATCAGGCGAGTAAACAGGTGAGGGAACTATGGGAAAGCTTGAAGGAAAGGTAGCGATTATCACAGGCGGCGGTCGTGGCATCGGACGCGCCATCGCAGAAGGGTATGTTCGCGAGGGAGCCCGCGTCGTTGTTACAGCGGCACGAGAGCGTTCGGAAATCGAAGCCTTTGCCGCCACCTGGGGTGCCGATCTTGCACTCGCCATCGTCGCAGACGTCACCGATCCCACTGCATGTGAGCGCGTCGTGGCCGACACCATCAGCTGCTTCGGCCATCTTGACGTGCTGGTTAACAACGCGGGCCGAGGCATGAGATATGTCAGCCCCCAATTTCTTACTGAGCCAACACGCTTTTGGGAGGTTGACCCCACCGTCTGGAGGATGGTGATCGACACCAATGTCAACGGCCCTTTCCTGATGGCCCGAGCGGCTGTACCCCATATGCTACGGCGCAGCACTGGAGCCATCATCAATGTCTCCATGAATTACGAGACGATGAAACGTCGGGGCTTCTCGCCGTATGGCCCGTCGAAGGCTGCTCTTGAGTCTGAAACGATCATTTGGGCACAGGATTTGGATGGCACAGGCATCACCGTAAATGAGATTCTCCCAGGCGGAGCAACGGCAACCGGCATGATCCCACCGGACATACCTGACGAGCTTCGACGCCATCTTCTACCGCCCGAGATCGTGGTCCCGCCGGCCGTCTTTCTTGCCTCCGATGCAGGACGCAGGCTCACCGGCAGGCGCCTTGTCGCCACCGAGTGGTCTCTTGACAACCCCGAGGGCCAGCTTTCGTCAAGTGGCATCGGACAATAGCATGCCCAACTTATCACCACTCGGGCACGCTTTGCGCTATATCCCAAATAGACCGACAGAAGGAGGGAAGATCCATGGCGAAAGTGATGATCCATCCTGCAACGTATGACAAAGTCTCTGAGGCTGTCGACCGGGCTTTTGAACTCTTCCCCCTGAGCAGTGAGAGGAAAAACCGTCTTTATCAAACCTAATGTGCTGACGGGCTTCGGAGGCCGAGGAAGGCATCGTCACCCACCCGGCAGTGCTCCGTGCTGTGGTGGAAAAAGTTGAAACACTGGGCCCTGCCAGGCATCGTCGTAGGTGATAATCCTGGCCTTTTCAGCTATGGGGCGAACGAGGAAAGCTTCAGACAGACAGGCCTGATGGAAGCGGCAAAGGGCTATTATCAGAACATCGGAAACGACTCGCAGAAGGTCGCTTTCAATCCCGATTTCATGCCAACCGTGAGCCTTTCCCGGATTGTATTGGAGGCTGACATTATCATCAGCCTGCCGAAGTTCAAGACCCACGGCTTAACCGTTCTCACAGGAGCGATCAAAAACAGCTATGGATTGCTGCCTGGCGCTCAGAAAGCCAGACTGCACAAAGCGGCGGGCAGCCCGGAACGGTTCAATGAGATGGTGGTCGACGTGTTCCGGCTCCGGGTTCCCGATCTGTTCCTGGTGGATGCAGTGGTCGGCATGGAGGGCAATGGTCCGGCTTCCCCCGACCTGAGGGACATCGGCTTGATCCTGGCCTCCGACAACGCCGTGGCTATGGACGCCGTAATCGCCACGATGATGGGATGTGAGCCGGGACGGCTACGGTTCCTTCAAAAGGCCAAGGAAGTTGGCCTGGGGGAGTATGACCTGAGTTCAATTGAAATGATCGGGGAGTTGAAACCCTTACCCGACTTCAAGCTTCCGCCCTTGGGCGGCGAAGCGATCTTCACAACAAGGCGATACAGGAACTGCTTGACCACCGAGACGCTCTTGCGGCCGCAAGCTGATCCCGAATTGTGCACTCGCTGTGGCACTTGCATTGAGCAGTGCCCGGTATCGGCCCTGTCCATGGGTGACGACCTCCCTCAGGTTGATGCTGACACGTGCATTACGTGCTTTTGCTGCCAGGAAATCTGTCCTGAGAAAGCCATTGCCTTAAAATAGACGGAGACATCCTGGGTTCATTTTCGAAATGCGCGAAATAGACAGATACGAGATTCCTTGATCTTAGCGCCAAAAAGAATGGTCATCTCAATGATGAGGTAAATCGCCATGCCCTATGTGAACATCAAAATCACCAGAGAAGGTGCCACCCCAGATCAGAAAGCCCAGCTTATCAAAGGGGTCACACAGCTTTTAGCCGATGTCCTTGGGAAGAATCCACAGACAACGGTTGTCGTGATCGATGAGGTTGAAACGGACAACTGGGGGATTGGTGGAGAGGCGGTGACCGTTCTCAGATCAGCGTCAAAAGCACCTCCCAAAGAGACAACGAAGAAAGGTTGAAACAATTACAGAGTTTGAAAAAGCACTTGTCCCTTTGAGGCTGGTAAAATGTCCCGGAGCGACTTCAAGTTTTTCTTTCCCCTGCGGGTGCGTTACGCTGAGACCGATGCTCAGGGCATCGTCTTCAACGCCCATTATCTCACCTACTTCGATACCGCCATTTACGAGTATTTTCGTTCCCTGCCCTTTGACTATCTCGCTCATGCCAGGGATCGAGGAGAGGACTTTCACACTGTTAAGGTGGTAGTGGAGTTCCACAAGCCCTGCCACTTCGATGATGAAATCGACGTGTGTGTGCGAATTCCTCGGATTGGCCGCTCAAGCCTGACCTTTCAGATTGAGATATTCTCGAAGGAAGGGGAGGATCTTCGCGCTTCGGGGCAAGTGATTTGGGTAAACGTTGACCAGAAATCCGGCGCCTCGGCAGAGCTGCCACCCGAACTGGTGGAGCTGATCAAGTTGCGCGAGGAGTGATTTCGCCTATAGCATTCAGTAGCGGAGGATAGAGTGAAGATTGTTGCCATTGTCGGAAGTCCTCATGGAGCGAAGGGAAACACAGCCAAGCTGACTCGCTTAGTCCTGGAAGGGGCTGGGAGCGAAGGAGCACTGGCGGAGACCATTTACCTGCCAGGGAACACGGTACTGCCCTGCTTGGGATGTGATTACTGTCATAAAAAGGGGCACTGTGCTCAGAAGGATTCTTTCGAAGAGATTCAGCAGAAGGTGAAAGCAGCTGACGGTGTTGTTCTCGCAAGCCCTAATTACATCTTTAGCGTGAGCGCTCAGATGAAAGCCTTCATGGACCGCTGCGCCTGTGCCATCCATTGCCTTGCCTTTCATGGAAAGTTCGGAGCTTCTGTCGTAACCTCCGGTGGAGGAGATGAGGAGCCTATTGCCGAGTATATGAACCATTTTCTAATGATTACAGGCATTCAGTCCGTTGGCTCCGTGTGGGCAACCATGGGCCTGATCTTCGGGGACGATTTCCCTGAGGATATCACCACCAGCGCCCTCGATCTTGGTAATCGGCTGGTTCTGGCTTGGAAGGGTAAAGAGTCATTTCCAGAAACGCAGGAGAAGATGTCTGCCTTTAAAGAACGTATGCGTCGACTCATGGTGTACCGCAAGGAAGAGTGGCCTTACGAGTATGAATACTGGAAAAAACACGAGGGACTTGAATAGAAAAGGTCTCAAGTGTGCCTCCCTTTCTGTGATTTCTGAGGCGGAAGAGGTTCAATTGTTATTTGCGCTATAGTGGATGCTCGTGCCTGCCATCAAGCTCGGAATGGCCTTGTTGGGAAGTTTCAGTGTCCTCAAAATCATTCTGCGAAGGAACCATAGATGGCGACCATAACCAAAGCCAATGCGGAAGTAACAGCAGAACTTTCAGAATGTACGAACTGACAGATAGTGAACTGAAAAGAGAGGATCATTCTCGCCATCCCAAGAAAAAATTTCACCGGCATAGAAAAAATTCTGAATCCTTTTCGCTCCCCCGAAAATCCCCTCATGGAGGTTATCATAATCTCTTGGTAACGAAAACAATATGTTAACAGCCATTCGATAATCTTTTATTAAATAGCAAGGCTCTTAGTTCCGATTTTTCCGTAACCTCGAATTTCCTATAGGTAAGTGAAGGGTAATTTCAGTCGGTTCACACTATTTTTGAACCCGCATCGCCATATCGGCAGATGCACCCGCATGAGTCCGGTATAGGAGGGGGAGTTCTACAGATCCTTGCCCTCCAAGGCCTTCTCGACAACGAGCGAGCTTATTGCATCTGTCTACGCGTGCAATAAGCTTCCGATTTTTCCGTAACCTCCAATTTCCTTATAGAGAGTAGAGGGGAATTTCATCCAGTTGGATTCACTTTTGAACCCACATGACCATACCGGTAGAAATATCGCCAACATAGAAGCATCCAGGGAGTAATCGCGAACCTCTTCAAGCGCATTTTGAATGTCGTGAAGGCTCTGAGCGAACAGGGTAATGACCCCGCCATGCCCCCCAACGTAAAGCCCATTTCGGACATAATCCAGCATGGCTCGGCATGAGATCGTGGCTTGCAGGGCAAATCAGACGGGTCGTGTCCCGAGGATAGCCGGTCTCCGCCGATCTATTCACATCCGGGCCTCCAGAAGCAAAAAAGCCGGAGATCTCTCCCCGGCTTCAAGAATAGTCCGAGGGTCAAATTATCAAGGTCCGCCGCGCACACACCGGACATAACCGTAGTAGGTCTCAGTGCCCCAACCCGCGAGCCCACCGTAGAAACCGATGTACCACGTGTTGCCTGGGTGACCCACGTGGGTACTGCCCGACCAGTAACCGTTTGGACGGCAGCTGAACACCGGATTAATGGCGGGGTTAAATTGGGAAAAGTCGATAATCGTTTCCAACTCATCCATGCTTGGCAGCCGCCAGTCTGTTTTACCGCCAAGATCCAAGTTCCCACAGTACTGGTTGGCACCATCCCAAGTTTCTCTGTACTCCATCATCAGCCTGTTGCCAGATCAAACCGGTCTTGTGATCTGTCACGGTGTCATTATCGTCCGCCAATGAATAACGGACGAGGGAAACCTGCTTCGATGAAGCCTTTTTACTGGTTCCTACAATGGAACCGTAGTAGTACTTCCCTGACAATCCATTGATGGGAACCAATACATTGGTGGTCTTCTGTCTGGTTTTTCCCTGGTCCCAGTCCCGTGGAAAACGTCACCTTGTCCAACAGGCGGTCGGCAGCAGGGTCAATCATCTTGTCCGCGGACAGGTATAGCCCCACTTGGTAGGAACCGGAAGCTTCATTGCCTTGGTTCTTCACACTGTAGGTCACCGCATATGGTCTGGTTATGAATAGCCCGTGGTAGGACCAGAGACCGAAGTGACAACCAGATTGGCCCCGCGGCATCCCCGCACCCACATCCGGGAAAATCATCTGGTGCTTGTTGCGCCAGCGAAATGGTTGCGATGAATCCGAGGAACAAGCAAACGACTGCGATCAGGAAACTCTTCTGTGCTCTCATGATGTGCTCTCCACATTGAGGTTGAGTGATAAGAAATGGCCTTTTGCGGGGCCAAGGATAGCACACTTCCTGAGGTAGGGCAGAATAAGTTGCGGTACTCGTTGTTCCGCTGCTTTCTCTCCTTCGCTCACCCCTCTTAACCGCACCCGATGCAATGCGCAAAATCATGTACCTCACAAAGCCCCACCTTCCGATTTTTCCGTAACCTCGAATTCCCTATAAGAAAGTAGAGAGGAATTTCAGTCCGTTCAGACGATTTTTGAACCTGGCGTGATCGTATCCTCGGGAGTGTCAGCGTCAAAGCATCCAGAGAGCAATCCCGAGCCTCTTCAATCGCATCTTGAATGTGGTGAAGGCTCTGAGCGAACAGAGTAACGACCTCGCCATGCCCCCCAACGTAAAGCGCATTTCGGCCATGTTCAGATATGGCCTGTCGAAGAAATGCCGTCAGAATTGAAATTAGGGCGGTCCTGATGCCACTTTTTGCCAAGAACAGAGCTCGAAGGAAAGATGAAAGGAGGTGCCGATGTGGGCATTCACGAAATCCGGATTTTATCAGCGTCGTAAAGAAACCAGGCTGTGCTCCCGATGAACTGGAGGTCAGGGCACGATGCAGGAAAGACCTGGAGGTATTGAAGAAACAGACTGGAGTCAAATCCAAGATCCTCACGAACGCCGGAACCGATTACCCTTTCCGCATCCGTCATGCGGCAGGAGATCTGGGCGAAGTTCCTCGCAGACGAAGCGATGAGCATCGACTACCCCAATTTCAAGGACGAGGTGCTATTCGGAAAGACTGAGGGACCCCTCGGCGGAGAAAGCACAGGCACGATGTCTATTTCGATGTGTGGAGAGCGCTATTGTCGCTGAGCGATGCACCAGGGAAGAGGCAGCGATACAATCGGAGTGGTCTGGAGGACACCCTGGAAGACGACCAAGATCTTATTGACGGCGCTGGCCCTGATTCCATCCCTGGCTCACCGGGAACGAAGGCTCCTGGCCGGAAACCGTCCCTCCGATATCAGCCGTCGAAGTCCTGGGGAAAGTAGTGGCTCAGGAAAAAGGCAATGCCACCACCATAACTCATAAATTACCGTCCACCTGGCCCGATTGGTTCTGGGCCTTGGCAAACTAAAAGAGGTGCGTTCAGGCAGGAGAATCAGGAGAATACAGTCGTAATGACGCCAGCACTTGGGCGTTCCAGTGTGAAATAGAGGGGCATCCTTTGGCTGAAGGACCGCCATCGGTTTTCCGGTTGAGGGCGGGCGCTCCGCTCATGGAGCTCGGGCGGCGCTTTTATAGACCGGCATGTATTGTTCTGCCAACGTACGCATGTAACCTATACGCGTTTCGGGGTCTGGATGCGTGCTCAGCCATTCGGGAGGGCCGCCGCTTGATGACCGCAGCATCTTCTCCCACAGCGAAACAGCCGCTTGTGGGTTATATCCGGCACGCGCTGCGAGCAGCATCCCCACTTTGTCCGCTTCGCTTTCGGCTTCGCGGCTGTTAGGCAACTGCAAAGCGAGCGAGGCTGCGTTGTCAGCCAGACCGGCAACCCCGCTCAAATCGTAACCCGCAATTGCACCTGCCAGCACACCCAATTGCAGACCCGCCCCCTGCATCTGGACTCTGGAAATCTTCTCCGCCTGGTGTGACAGCAGCGCATGGGAGATTTCATGAGCCATGACCTGGGCGAGTTCGTCGTTGCTGGGTTTGATCTTTTCGAGCAAACCGGTGTACACAGCCATCTTTCCTCCCGCCATACACCAGGCGTTTACCTCGTTTGATTTCAGAACGTGGACCTCCCACTGCCAGCTTCGAGTCTCGGGACGCAGCTGTATGGCTTGGGCGACAACCCGGTCGGTAATCCCCCGTACGCGGACTAACGTTTGTGGGTTACTGTCCAAGGCGTGCTCACGATTGGCTGCCGATAGCAGTTGAAGATAGGCCTGCCGTGAAACTTTTGCGGCCTCCTGGTCGCTCACGATCATGGCCTGACTTCGGCCGGTAATCGGGTTGGTGACACACGCCGACGTTAGGAGTGCAATGAGCAGGGTAGCCAGACTGATGGTGACAGCCCTATTCATCAGTCTCGATCCTTGCGAGTTGTGTGAGTCAAGTTCTGCCATAAAGGATATTCCTCCTGAGCGCTATTCCATGCCCCATTGCCTATGTATATCGAGCTTCCGGGGAATCCAGGTTACATTAAACTCCAAAACCAAGGGAACTTCAAAATACCATGTAACTTCTTTACAGCAAAGGCACATCCAGAATCGGGCAACCAGCATGTAGCGAGTAGTTCAGTCTTCATCTGAAGATGCCCTCTCCAGAGCCCAACAACGATTGATCCCAGCATAACCCCAAAAGACACGGAGGTTTCCATGAAAAAACATAGGGAGAAGTACGTCCATCACGAGGCTCACCAGCCAATCCAGGAGTTCATCAGTGAACACAAAGGCAAGCGTTTCGTCCTGGATTGAGGTCACCTGGCGACCATCGGTGATGGCCGAAGCAACACCATTATTATCACCGCTTCCGGTGAGGCTGTATGTCACCGCTGCGGATACTGAAACGGAGGTCAAGATGTATCCGCCCAAGATTGATGAGAAGTCTATTCCGGCCCTGTATCGGCTTGCCAAGGAATTGGGCGTCCCATGACCCGACTGGTGAACGCCATGATTGCCAAGTACTGCAACAGATCGAAAGGGAAAAAGCTATGAACACGACGCTTCAAAGAGCTGCTGAGATCACAAGTGAATTCAGCCATGGAAACTGGGACGGGATGTTTCCGGCATCACGACTGGAATTCGAGGACTTCGACCACGTAACGGAGAAGGGGACGGGAAACGTCTACAAGATGATGGGCTCCGCCAAGAGACTCATCTCCCAGCGCCTCCGCCTCCCGGCTGACTACCTTGGGCGCTGCCCACGGGATCTACAGGCCCAGAACCTCAATTACTGGCTCAGCACCTTGGGCGATGCCCCGCTCTTCTGCCGGTTTAAGGACCAGAATATCCGTGCTTTCTTCACGCGGAGGTACAAGCCAATTGACAACACGGAGGTCATGGAGAGGGTCCTGGACGCCTTCGCGCCGCACACCAGGGTGGAGTTCAAGATTTCAAACGAGATGATGCTCCTGAATATCCCGGACCACTCCATGGCGTTCAAGGTCCTTGATGACCGGATGGTCCCCGGATGTCACTTCTCCAATTCGGAGGTCGGCCTGGTCGCGTACAGTTGCAGTGTCTTTTATCAACGCCTGATCTGCACCAACGGGCTCATCAGCGCCGATACCATCGCGGTCAAAACCCGGCATATCAAGCGCAATGCCCTGGACGACTTCAATGCCACCATGGAGGAAGTCCGCCGCCTGGCCCTGACTCAGGAAGACAAGATGAGGATGTCCATCGAGAGCAAGGTGGACGATCCCAGGGCCTCGATCATCACCTTCGGGAGACGCTTCGGGCATACCCTGGAAGAGATTCAAGAGGTCCAAAACGCCTGGGACCATGAGCCAGGCTATACGCTCTGGGCTGTGATTCAGGCATTCACCTATGCCGCGAAGGGCAATCACCTTTCGGCTGAACAGGCTTATCGCTTTCAGCGCACCGGCGGAATCATCCTCTCGTTGGCGCGATAAAAGGGTCTCTCGCAGATCTTCCAGAAGAAGATGGCCATGCCTGTGCCGGAATCCACTGGCACCATATCGCAGATCCTCCGCACGCGAGAGTCCCCGAGAAATCCGGAGGACGGTGCTTCAGGAGGATCTGCCAAGCATTCGTCTGATTAGGGTAATCGACATCTTAAATACTATCTCAAGGGACAAGGAGTTCAAAATGATCGAAGAAAGAGTCGAACGATTCAAGTGTAGTCCGGAATTCCATCCCTATCTGGTCAAGGTCCTGGAAAGGCTTCCGGAGGATGTGCTCAAGCAAAAAATCCTCGATGGCTCATGGTTGGAGATTGTCTCCTTCAATCCCGATACCTACGGCCACTGTTTCCGCCTTGATTTTCCGACAAGCCATCTCATTGTGCTCAATGAGGCAATCTTGGAGCATGACCTGAGCCGGAAATTCTTCACACGATTGCCCATGAACTGGGTCATATGGTTGCAGGGAGTGGAAAAACCGGCCTTTGGGAAAAAGAGGCCGAGGACCTGGTGAAAGCGTGGGGATTCGAGGAAGAGTCGGTGGCGGTGACCTATGAGCCTGCCATTCTTGAAAACGAAGGATACCAAATGGGCTATCTGTGGGCTGCCAAACAAAAGGACCTCAAGGAATTCAAGGAATTTTTTGGCGAATGGAGCCGGGATGCTCTTACCTGTGATAGATGCAGTCAGCTCATTCAGCTTGTGGAAGCGCGCAGTAGTTATGAAAGAGAGCCGGCCACCGGGACTCAGCCCGAAAGAGCTCCTCTTGCGACTTGTATTCGATGATAAGGACGTTTTCAAAACGGCGGTCGCCTATGGTGTCATGAGTTTTCTGGGAAAAAGAAGCACTCAGTCGGAGGAAAACCTTCACGATACAAGTGCCGGAACCATGGAGGAGATTTACTGTCAGTGCGACTGGTGCGGCAAGGACATCAAATACGGCAATGCCAGCCTGTCGATTGACCGTATGATCCAACAGGCTGATTGGGACTCTGAATATGACGGTGTCCGCCTTACGGTGATTGACAGCCAGCCCCTGATAACCCTCTGCGCACGATGCGCCGGGAAGTTAAACCACCACGCGATCCCTGAAGCTCTCACAACCTGCCGTTATGACCTTCGCAAAAAGACCCTTCCACAGGCTCAAGAATAGCATCCCAGGGATACTACCCTCGGGAAACATCAGATGCAGTGGACGGGGTGGTCGCAACAAGACTCGTTATCTTCAGACAGAAGTTAACGACTTCCCGTCACCTCAAATCATCCATAGACCTAAGCACAGCAATGGTCCGCGTCGATACTGAGCGCTTCGGTCTCAGAACTGCCCTTTTATCTTGTTAAGTCTCACCAGCCACACAATGAAAACCTCGCGACCCAGAAGGAGGAACTACATCATGACAAAAGGCAACAATGGCAACCATCCCGTGAAGGGATCGACGATCAAGGTCGAGCCGGTCAAGACGATGAAAGACATCAAGGCGATCAAAACGCTTCTCGCCAAGAAGCAAAGGGACCTGGCTCTTTTCACCCTTGGAATCAACACGAACCTTAGGGCGGTCGACCTCCTCAAGATCACGGTCGCTCAGGTCCGGAATCTGAAACCCCTGGAGTCGATTGAGCTGAAGGAGCAGAAGACCGGGAAGCTCAGAAGGGTCACGCTGAACAAGGCCTGTGTCGATGCCATCCGCAATCTGATCGCCTCCAGGGATTACCAGGATGACGATTACCTATTCCTCGGTCAGAGAGGACGTCTGACCGTCCCATCGGTGAATCGGTTGGTCAAAAGCTGGTGCGCCGCGATCAACCTCAAGGGCAATTTCGGGGCTCATACTTTGAGAAAAACCTTCGGCTATATCCAGCGGGTGGTATTCGGGACCGGTTTGCCGGAGTTGATGGTCTGTTTCAACCACTCGACGCAGCGTCAGACGCTTGAATACCTCTGCATCCAGCCGGAAGAGATCAAAAGTGTGTATGCGAATGAGCTATGAGGGCAGGAGGTCGAATCCGGGCTGATGGTGATCCACAGCTCAGCATAAGATCCTGCCAGATATCAAGCGATATCGCGAATTCTTGTAAAGAATTGATATTGTTAAGATATCTTCGATTTCAGAGCGACAGTTTCTCCGAGTGGCCCCGGAATTATAGCAATGTGGGGAAGGCGCCGGTTAAGGTCGCGGGTAACCCGATGAGTGTCTTTGCCGTTCCATGCTTCTTGAACAATTGATTGAGACGACTCCGCCAATTGGTGTCGCCTCAACCCTTATTGGGTTGGATTGCGCTATTTCACTTGAGCAGTGTCGCCTTTCTCGATAAAGAGTAAGATGCTCAAACATTGGACAAAACGCTCCGTTTTCTACTTTACCCGTTAAAGAGTCACAATTCCTCGTCCCATCCCCATTTCGGGTTTGGTCACCGCTGGCATCCAATCCGAGATGTGTAGGAGTCGGTCGCCGTCGATTTTGAAAGTGCGAACCTGTTCCTTACCGACCCATGCTGGGTTCCATGAAACATCTGGTTCAAAGCATCGGTGCTTTCTTGATGAAAAAGGTTTTTGGTGTCAAATACATGAAGATGGACATCAAAGAAGAGAATGGTAACATACATTTTGAGATGCCCCATGGAGAAATGAAGCAGTATTTATCCAAGGGAGCGGATGGTGCCGATCCTGTGCGTCTTGAAAACCAAGTTCTTCCCATGCTGTCCAATGTTAAAGCATGTCACAGTCCTTTCTGGAGATTCGAAGATCATGGACGGCACTTCCATTATAAAGATCGTTGTGGTGTGTGGGCTGATTCTGTGTTTGAGGGATAGCACAAGGAGGTAATGAATTGATTGAATTGAACTGATTGAATTGATAAGAATTCCCTAGAGTTTCTAGAGCTCGTAGTTCTCGGAGAAGCTCCTAGTACTCTCTTGTTGGAAACGCTCACAGACGAAAGGAGAAGCACCATGGCCCTGATGACCCCCGAACAATTCGAAGAGAGTCTGAAAAACCTCAAGCCCCGAGTGTTCATGAACGGGAAAAAGGTCGAGAGTATCCTTGAAAACCGAAACACCCGCACGGTGGTCGAGGCTAACAAAGCCAGCTATGAGTGGGCACTGGACCCTCGTTATAAGGATATCATGTCCTGCTATTCCCCTCTCATTGACGATGTGGTGAACCGCTACACCCATGTCAGCGCAAGCACCGACGACCTGGTGAAGAAAGCGGAGGCGGGAACATTCACTGCCGAAAGGCTCGGAACGTGCATATACCGTTGTGTGGGATACGATGTCTTTCATGCTCTTGCGAGCACCTGCTGGGAGATGGACAGAGACCTCGGCACCGAATACTATCCGAGGTTCCTCGAATACCTAAAGATGGTTCAGCGAAAAGACCTGTCCGTGGCAGGGGCACTCACCGAACCGCGCGGACAACGGAATCAAAAAACCTTGGACTGGCCCGATCCTTTCCTTTCCATGAAAGTTGTGGACAAGAACAAAGACGGCATCTTCGTACGGGGAGCCAAAATCAACATCAGCGGGGCTTTCGCCAGTCATGAACTGGTGGTTCTGCCACAGTCCTCTCACGCTCCGGGTGAGGAGGACTATGCCCTTGCCTTCGCTACGCCAATCGATGCCGAGGGGATCACCTATGTCTGCCAGTACTCTCCCTTTTCGGCGGAAAGGGATGCCGCCGATGACCTGGAAGAGCTCGGCAACCCCCGATTTCGGCCAAAGAGAAACGGCCCTGGTGATCTTCGAAAACGTGTTCGTTCCCTGGGAGCGCGTCTTTCATTGCGGCGAATCCAAGTATTCCGGAAAGTTCGTGACCCGGTTTGCCAAAACCCACCGGATGACCTGCGGCGGTACCTGCAAGGTGGGCTTCATGAACCAGATTATAGGCGCTGCCAAGTTGATCCAGGAATACAAGGGCTTGCAGAAGGTAGCCCACGTCAATGAACAACTGACTGAAATGGTTGTCATGAGAGAAACAGGGCGAGCCTGCGGTCTGGCAGCTGCCAATAAGGGTAAAGAGGAACCTGTGGGTTCCGGCGTGTATCTGCCGGATGAAGTCATGGGAAACGTTGCAAAGCTCAACATCTGCAATTCTTTTTGGAAGGCCATGGCGTTGGCTGGAGACATAGGGGGAGGTCTCATCGTAACCATGCCCTCCATCAAGGAACTGCAAAACCCTGAAGTGAAGGATTATGTAACCGAATTTTACAGCTTCGGCTCCGATGAGCCCACGGAAAACATCTTGAAAGTCCACAAACTCCTGCAGCACTGGACCGCAGGCCAACACGGGGTCGCCACATGGCATGGCGCGGGTCCCGTTATGGCGCAAAAGATCATGCTGCAGCGCGTCGTGAACTTCGATCACGAAAAGAATCTTGTTAAAGAGACCTTGAATTTGAAAGAGAAGGAAAAGAAGGAAGCGAGTAAGGCATAATACGGTTGGGCCAGGCAAGCAAGGCGGCTTAAGTGACATAAGAAAAGAAAGAATCGCTATCATGAGACGGAGATTGGTCCTTGAGGCGAGCTTCTGTAAGATTTCCACTGTCCTAACGTGCCCATGCGTGGTGTTAGTCCGCAAAGGGGGGCAGTCATGAAGATGCAATGTACCGAAGCAACCACGCTTGGAGAGAAAATAAGCTTAAGGCTCTTTCTACCAGGGCAAGGGGGTATTGAGGTAGAAGAAGAGCCGGAATTCACGCTATTCCTTACGGACTTCCCGGTGGGCGACGACCCCGAATCAGGTGAGGTGATAGGAAATTGCTTTCCGACCCTTTTCGAGTAGCATGTGTGGTGGATACAGTCAAGGCTATTTCTGTGCCGATTTCCTGGTATGTGAAGACAAGAATCACCACGGTGTGATATCGTGGTGGTCAAAGTGCCGGGCAGCAAGCCGCAAATCAGTCATCTTGCGCGTTGTCTTGATTGTGGAGGGCGAGAAAGAGGCTGTATCCCCGGGATTTGAGAGCGCACTGCTCCCGTGGTGGCCGACGGGATCTGTCTCCAGCCTCGGAGTCTAGTGGTAGATGATGACGGGCTCTTCATATCCGGGCCAGCCATCGTCAAAATGATCGAGGATAACCGGCCCATCCACAGGCGCTTTGATTTTTCCCTCATGGGGGTCGGGGGGCTGCTTCCATAACCCGAAGGGTGAGGGATTTGTTGGCCGGTTGACCGATGGCTCAGGTATGGATACCTGCCTTGATCAGAGCAAAATCAACGATGAAAAAGGTGAGGATTTCAATGGGATATCTTCAACGATTTTCCTCTGCTCCCAAGGACTTGAGGTTGTTAAGCTACTTACAGTTTCACGGTGACAGATAATCACATTTCGATTTCGCCTTTTCTTCCGGGAGCACAATATCTTCCCCAGCAGAAGTCTCGCTCACTGTGCACAGGGACTATGATTCCCACACGCCTGACCGATTTGAATTATAGAGCCACCCTTGGCTCTCCATGGGGAAGAAAGGGCGGGGACAGGTCCCGCTCGTGGGGAGCAATCTCCGAGGGCTACTTCTTGACGAATTTCTTCACATTGGTCCCGTCGATCTCGGCAATGTAGATCGCGCCCTCTTTGTCAACGGCGACCGCGTGCGGATTGTTGAGCCCAGCGATGCGATCCACAATTCTGCCATCGCTTGTGTTTGCGATGCACAACCAAGTGAGTCCATCGACGACGTAAAGCATATCGTCTCTTGCGATGAACAGGCCATATGGCGTACCGAAGTTGGTCCATTGGTCAAGGTATTTTCCGTCCTGATCGAAGATTTGAATACGGCTGTTCCCGCGGTCCGCCACATAGATACGTCCCTTCGAATCTATTGCAATGCTATGCGGGTCGTCGAATTTCCCGGGTTCTGTTCCTCTGCCTCCCCAATATCTGACGAATTTGCCCTCCTTGGAATAATGCACGACCCGGTTGTTGGTGCTGTGTTCACCGTCCGCGATGAAGATGCTTCCGTCTTTTGCAATGACGACGTCGGCTGGACCGTTAAATGCTTCCTTGGATTCGTTGTCGCCGCGAATTCCTTTTTGGCCGAGGGTCATTAAGATCGTTCCATCGGAGCTGAACTTGAAGATCTGATGCGATAGCCTATCGGTGACCCAGATATTGCCGTCAGGGTCGGTGCGCAGGGAGTGTTACCTCATGAACATCTCTTGGCCCCATGACCTCAAGAATCTGCCGGTACCATCAAAGGCCATGATCGGCATCGCATGAGCCTGACGAAGAACGTAGATCGTCCCGTGCGAGTCGATGTCTACGCCGGTCACCCCACTCCAATCCATCCCTTGCGGAAGCTGAGCCCAGTTTTCAACCAGCTGATAGTTTGAGTCCGCC
>CAWEHK010000032.1:0-25176 GCA_963808625.1 uncultured delta proteobacterium | reverse complement strand
AACCGGCCGGTCCTACCCCCAATCCTTCTCAAAGTCTCATTTTTCGGGGGTCTATTTTTTTGTCGCTATTTATGTCACATGTGGCATAATACCTTGCCCATTTCTATCCACAGTGCGACTGGTTGCTGCCTCGAAAGGCAGGACCCCCATGCGGAGACGCCCGATATTTGGGTCCCGCGTGCTGTTTTCGGGCCATTTTTTTTGTCGCTTATTATGTCATTTACGGCATAAACGATAGCGTGCACTGTTTGCGGAAAACGTCCTGGCCGCATTTAACCAGGAAGGAACCATCATGATAAGACAGTCCCGGTGCAGGAGGCATTGGGAATGGTTCTCTGTCACGATGTGACCCAGATCATACCGGGCCAGTTCAAAGGCCCGGCGTTCAGAAAGGGACACATTGTTCAGCCGGATGACATCCCGACGCTGCTCAACATCGGTAAAGAACATCTCTATGTCTGGGAAATCCACAGTGGTCTTTTGCATGAGAATGAGGCTGCCAGGCGTATAGCGGGAGCTGCTGTGGGGCAGGGAATCACACTTGGGGAACCCAAAGAAGGAAAGTCGATCTGATTGCAGCCCGTGACGGTCTTCTAAAGATCCAGATCGAGGCACTTGAGGCAGTCAATTCCGTTGACCAAGTCGTCTTTTCCACCCTTCACACGGATCAGCGAGTAAGAAAGGAAAAACCGTCGCCGGGACCAGGATCATTCCTCTGGTCATCGACAAAAAGAAGATCAAGGAAGTTGAAAGCATATGCCGGCGCTACACTCCCTTGATCGAAATAAAGCCCTTTCGATCCCTCAAGGTGGGGATTGTCACGACCGGCAGTGAAGTCTACCACGGTCGGATCAAGGACCAGTTCGGCCCGGTCGTTATGAAGAAGGTGGAGGAACTCGGGATGTCACGTCATCGGGCAGACCCTGGTGTCCGACCAGGTCGATCAGATCGTCGATGCCATCCGCAGCTTCATCCGCGACGGCGCCCAGATGGTCACGGTTACCGGGGGCATGTCGGTTGACCCGGACGATGTCACCCCTGCCGCAATCAGGGCCGCGGGAGGCCGGGTGGTGACCTATGGCAGCCCGGTGCTTCCGGGCGCCATGTTCATGCTCGCCTATCTGGGAGAGGTCCCGGTGATGGGGCTTCCCGGCTGTGTCATGTACCACAAGACGAGTATTTTCGACGTGGTGCTGCCACGCATTCTGGCGGGCGAAGAAATGACGCGGAAAGACTTTGTCAAATTGGCCCACGGTGGGCTCTGTGTCCAGTGCGAGGGGTGCAGGTATCCGGATTGCGGTTTTGGAAAGGGCGCCTAGCTGATGGAAGGGAATCTCATAGACGAACGGAGAAAACAAATGAAGAGGATGTTATTTAACATCAACGGAATTGATCGCTGGCTAATAGCCGAGCCCGAGACTTCCTTGGCTACGGTGCTGAGGAAGAACCTGCTGCTGACGGGATGTAAAGTCTGCTGCAACGAAGGCCATTGCGGCACCTGCATGGTTGTAGTGGACGGCAAGCCGGTCAGAGCCTGCGTTACCAAGATGCAGAAGCTCCCGGAGCGGGCAAAGATCACCACGATCGAAGGCATCGGCACCGCCGAAAATTTGCATCCGTTACAGATCGCCTGGATGGCTCACGGCGGCGCGCAGTGCGGTATTTGTACACCGGGCTTCATCATGTCCGCCAAGGTTCTGCTGGACAACAACAATAACCCGACCCGGCAGGAGGTTCGCGACTGGTTCCAGAGGAATCGCAACCTGTGCCGCTGCACCGGTTACAAGCCCCTCATCAACGCGGTGATGGATGCCGCCAGGATTATGCGCGGCGAGATTAAGCCCGAACAGATTCTCAATTCCCAGGAAAGCCCGGTCACCATGGTCGGAAGCAATTTTGTGCGCCCGTCGGCCGTGGCAAAGGTCACCGGTACCTGGGATTTCGGCGCCGACCTTGCCTTGCGCATGCCGGAGGGCACTCTGCGTTTGGCTCTGACCCAGGCCGAGGTGTCGCACGCCAACATCAAAGGCATCGATACCTCGGAAGCGGAAAAGATGCCCGGCGTGGTCAAGGTCATCACCTGGAAGGACGTGAAAGGCAAGAACGCGATTACCGGCCTCATCACTTTCCCGACCAACAAGGGCGACGGATGGGACCGCCCGATTCTTTGCAAAGAGAAGGTGTTCCAGTTTGGCGATGCGATCGCTATCGTAGCCGCGGATACGGAAGAACATGCCAGGGCCGCCGCGAAGAAGGTCAAGGTGGATCTGGAAGTCCTGCCCGCCTACATGAGCGGTTACGAGGCCCTGGCACCGGACGCCATGGAAATCCACCCCGGCGTTCCGAATGCTTACTACGAGCAGGGCGTCGTGAAGGGCGAAGAGACCGGGCCGCTTTTGGAGAAGGCAGCCTGCACGGTCGAGGTGACAACCTACAACAGTCGTCAGCCCCACCTGCACCTGGAGCCGGACTGCGGCTTAGCCTACATGGAAGAAGACGGCACGCTGACCATCCAGTCCAAAAGCATAGGCCTGCACCTGCACCATGCCATGATTTGCCCCGGCATCGGAGTCCCACCCGAGAAGCTGCGCCTTATTCAGAACCCAACCGGCGGCACTTTTGGCTACAAGTTCAGCCCGACCATGGAAGGTCTTTTGGGCGTAGCTTGCCTGGCCGTGGACGGCAGGCCGGTTTCCCTGGTCTACGACCAGTACCAGAACATCACCTACACCGGAAAGCGTTCGCCGGCCGAAATCAAAGCCAAATGGGGGGCGGATAAAGACGGCAAGCTTACCGCGCTGGAATATACCTGGTGGGTGGATCACGGCCCGTATTCCGAATTCGGCGACCTCCTCACCATACGCCAGGCACAGTTTGTGGGCGCCGGTTACAACGTCCCGAACATCCGCGCGAAGGGTTACACGGTTGCGACCAACCACGCCTGGGGCTCGGCGTTCCGCGCATATGGCTCACCCGCAGTCGTTCCTCAACGGCGAAATCGCCATGGATATGCTCGCGGAAAAAATGGGTATCGATCCGCTCGAGCTGCGTTTGAGGAATTGCTACAAGGAAGGTCAAGGCCATACGACTCCGACCGGGCAGGAACCGGAAGTGTACTGCATGGAAGGGCTGCTCAAACTGATTCAGCCGAAGTGGGAAGAGGCAAAGAAACGCAAGGCGGCCTACAATGTTCCGGGCAAGGCTTATGGCATCGGCCTCGCGCTGGGCGTGTACGGCGCCGGTCTCGATGGTCCCGACGGTTCCGAGGCGGCGGCAGAACTGCTCCCCAATGGCGACGTGATGATTCACAACGCCTGGCAGGATCATGGGCAGGGCTCGGATCTTGGTTCGCTCACCTTCGCCTACGAGGCGTTGCGTCCGATGGGCATCAAAACGAACCAGATCAAGCTGAACATGAACGATACGCGCAACCCGAACTCCGGTCCTTCCGGCGGCAGCCGTTCGAACGTGATGACCGGCAACGCGATCACGGTGGCTTGCCGGATGCTGGTGCAGGCAATGCTGAAGCCCGACGGTGCCTACCGTACGTACGAGGAAATGAAAGCGGAAAATATCCCTCTGCGTTACGACGGCAAGTGGACTGTTCCTGGCTGCACGGCCTGCAGTGAAACCACCGGTCAGGGAGCACCGTTCGGGACATACATGTACGGTGTTTTCATTGTCGAGCTGGAAGTGGACACCAAGACCTACAAAACCAAATGCGTAAGGATCACGTCGGCTATTGACGTAGGTAAGATTATCAACCGCATTACGGTCGACGGTCAGAACTACGGCGGCATCGCACAGGGCATGGGCATGGGCCTGACCGAGGACTTCGACGACCTGAAGGTGCACACCAGCCTCCAGAAGTGCGGTATCCCATACCCGAACGACGTTCCCGATGACTTCGAGCTCCTGTACCTGGAAACACCGCGTCCGGTGGGTCTCCTGGGTCAGTCCGGCGTTGGTGAAGTCTCGATGACCAGTGTTCATCCGGCGTGCTCTAACGCCATCTACAACGCGGTCGGCGCTCGTGTGCTAAGGATGCCCGCCATTCCCGAAAGGATCAAGGCGGCCCTGGAAGGGAAGAAATAGTCTGAGACCTAGGACGACGGTCGTGTTCATAACCTCATACCGGGGATCAGGGGCGGACGAAATTTTGTAGACTCGCTCCTGGTTCCCTGGCTTTTTGTAAACAATTATTGTCATTGAACTGCAGAGAATCGGAGACGGGAAAAGTCCTGTTGACTCGCTCCCAGTCTCCGGTTGGATTTGCAAGCCACCGTTTTTCACATCTTTATCCATTTTCAGAAGTTGGAGATGATCAATGGACCCCCAGCGAGTAAGGGAGCGCGAGAATCAGTGCATTCAGGAACAGCCGCCCAAATGTACGGCTGCATGCCCGATTCACGTCGACGCACGCGGCATGATCGAGTGCTTTCACAAGCAGGATTTCACCGCTGCGTTTGCCGTGTTTAACCGGTTCGTTCCTCTTCCGCGCATCATCAGCCGGATCTGCGACCATCCCTGCCAGCCGGAGTGCAAGCGCCATGAAATAGGGGGCTATATCCAGATCAACGCCCTGGAGCGTGCATGTGTGGCCTATTCCACAAAGCGGGCAGCGGGCGCCACGTTTTCGTCCAAGAAGAACGCGCGGATTGCGGTTGTAGGAGGCGGTTTGAGCGGACTGACTGCAGCCCTTGACCTGGCCGCAAAAGGATACGGGGTTGTCCTTTTTGAGGCCGGCAAACGGCTGGCTGGACGACTAAGGGAACTGGGCGAAGATGAGCTGCCGCAGCAATGGATTGACGAAGACCTTGCACTGCTTGAAAATGTGCTCGTCGAGGTGCGTTTGAACACGCAGGTCGGTGGCCACGCGCAAACAGGACCAAGCCTGAGCGCCGTCGTCGAAGAATTCAACGCCGTGTATCTGGGCGTGGGGCCGTCCGGTGCCGCCTTTTTTGGACAGGACCTGGCGCTTCGAGATAACGGATGCATCGCGATTGAAGAACTGACCTTTGCCACCAGCAACCCCAAGGTGTTTGCCGGCGGCAGCCAGCGCTACGGTTCCGCTGCATATTCCCCCATTACCTCGGTTCATGACGGCCGCTATGCGGTACTGTCCATCGAGCGCTTCCTGCAAAAGGCGTCTCTGTCGGCAAACCGCGATCAGCAGGGACCGTTCAAAACGAGGCTTTTCACCAGCATCAAGGGAATCGCACCGGAAGCCACGCTTCCACCGGCCCAGCCGCAGGACGGCTACACCCGGGAAGAGGCGATTGTGGAAGCAAAGCGCTGCCTCCATTGCGAGTGCCTGGAGTGCGTGAAGGTGTGCGAGTACCTTGCGCACTATAAATCGTATCCGAGACGCTACATCCGCGAGCTCTATAATAATTATTGCATCGTTTTAGGTAATCATCTGGCTAACCCGCTGATGAACTCATGCGCTCTGTGTGGACTGTGTGGGGCGGTTTGCCCGGAGAAGCTCGACATGGGCGAAGACTGCCTGGAAACGCGGCAGGCCATGGTGGAAAAGGGCAAGATGCCCCCTTCGGTGCATGAATTTGCGCTACGGGACATGGCGTTCAGCACCAGTGAGGCCTTTACGCTTGCGCGTCATCAGCCCGGCCGCGAGACGAGCGGGCACGTCTTCTTTCCTGGCTGTCAACTGAGCGCATCCTTGCCCGGACAGGTCTTCAAAATATATGAACATTTACAGCAAAGCATCGAGGGCGGGGTTGGACTGATCCTGGGTTGCTGCGGCGCACCCGCTGAGTGGGCCGGACGAAAGGAAATCTTCGGAGATACCATCGGACTGGTTCGTGAGCAGTGGGAGGACTTGGGGTCCCCGAAAGTCATCACCGCCTGTTCAAGCTGTTACCGGATGTTCAAAGGTCATGCGCCAGCCATGCCGGTCGAATCTTTGTGGACGGTGCTCGACCGGGTTGGGTTGCCGCCCTCGACCGCCCCGGCAAGCCCTGCCTTGGTTGCCATTCACGATCCCTGCGCCACCAGGTACGAAAATGACATTCAGGACGCGGTTCGCCACCTGCTGGGCAAGCTGGGAGTGCAGGTGTCCGAGCTGAAAGACAATCGCCGCCTCACGACTTGTTGCGGTTATGGCGGCCATATGGCGTTCGCTAATCCCGAGGTCGCAGACAAGGTCGTCCACCGCCGGATTCACGATAGCGAAGCCGACTACTTGGCATATTGCGCGATGTGCCGGGACAACTTTGCAGCTCGTGGAAAGCGGACGCTCCACCTGCTGGATCTGATCTGCACAAGCGGCGGCGACCCATCCGAGCGCAGAGGACCGGGCTATTCGCAGCGTCACGAAAACCGCGCGAAGCTGAAGAACAGAATGCTGAAAGACCTGTGGGGGGAGACCGTGGCTGAAATGGAAGGATATGAAGCGGTCAAACTGGGTATTTCTCCTGACGTACAGGAACTTATGGACAAACGGTTAATCCTCGAAGAGGACCTCCTCGCCGTTATTCATTTTGCGGAAACGACCAACACGAAGCTCCTGGATCGCCGGACCGGACACCTCCTGGCCCATCATAAGCCGGCGGCAGTGACTTATTGGGTGGAGTACTCTCGCCACGGTGACGGCTTTGTCATTCATAACGCCTACAGTCACCGCATGGAAATTGTGGAGGAAGCAAAGCCATGAACCAACAAGACAGCTCGCCCGAGGGCGCCACTCTCCAGTGTCTGAGATGTGACCTTCCGTTGCAGATGGGAAAGGTCAACATCGCCTATCTCGGAAGCATGTTTCCCGTGGATTTGCTTCAATGTCCCCAGTGTGGGCAGGGGTTCATCCCCGAAGCTCTCGCCCTGGGGAAGATGGCCGAAGTGGAAAGGATCCTCGAAGATAAGTAGGGAACCTCTTCGCTCATTGTTCTGGGATCGTCGGCAGTGGATCATGACAGCAACCGAAATATATGAAAAATTAGCTGCAAGTGGCGCCGCCGGTGAGTTTCTCAGGCCTGGCGGGCTTGCGCTAACCGAAAGAACACTCTCTTTCTGCCTGTTCCCCCCTGGCGCTCGCATCCTGGATGTAGGATGTGGCGCCGGAGGTACGGTGGAACACTTGATGAGCCGTCACCGACTGCGTGCCGTAGGGATTGATCCGTCCTCGGTTCTCCTGGAATACGGCCACCGGAGAAACCATCGCTTGCCCCTGGTGCTGGCTGTCGGAGAGGATCTCCCCTTCGCGGATTCGGTATGGGATGGGGTTTTTGTCGAATGCAGCCTTTCCGTGGCGAAGAACGCTGACGGAGTGCTTGGAGAATGCTCCCGGGTATTGACGGATACCGGGCGGCTCATTCTGAGTGATGTGTATAACAGGGATTCCTCTGTTGCCGGCGGCGGTTGTGGTCTGCTGCCGGATTGTCGCTTCACCGGAATCCTAAGCAGGGAAGAGCTGACCAAGAAATTGAATGCCCATGGCTTTCAGGTGACGTTTTGGGAAGATCAGTCTCGCGCCCTGAAGGAATTCGTCGCTCAGCTCATTCTGTCCCACGGTACGGTGCCGCAGTTCTGGTGTCCCGCTGATCAAGGTAAAGGCAATGGCGACTGGTGCTCCGCCACGTTCGAAGCCATTGCCCAGGCTAAGCCAGGATACTTTTTGTGCGTGGCCCGGAAGGCGACCGGCACCAGGAGAGCGGGCCTTTCTGCGACGTGAAATTGATGAGGAGGTGCAGTCGTGACCGATGAAATGCTTCGGATGATTCAACTGGCGGGCCAGGGATTTTATTGCAGCCAGATCTTGCTCTTTATGGGTCTGGAGGCCCAGGGCAAAAGCAACCCGGAGTTGATTCGGGCCATGTCCGCGCTCGCAGGAGGGTTGGGTTTTACCGGGGATACCTGCGGCGCCCTCACCGGCGGCGCCTGTTTGCTGGGACTATACGCTGGCAGAGGGACTCCCGAGGAGCAGGAAGACGAAAAGCTGAACCTCATGGTCAGCGAGCTGGTGGACTGGTTCTCAGAGGAATATGGCAAGCTCTTTGGGGGAATTCGCTGCGAAATCATTCTGGGGGATGATCCCAGGAACCGTACGGCGAGATGCCCAAACATGGTGCTCGGAACCTATGAGAAAGCGAAAGCCCTGTTGATCGAATACGGCTTTGACCTTTCCGGTGGGAAATGATGGCAGGTGAGATCGTTCTTTCCCAAACAGAGAGCGTTTGCCCGGAATGCTTTGTTCGCATACCGGCCCGGAGAGTTGCTGAGGGTGATCAGGTCGTGCTCAAGAAACGCTGCCCTGAGCATGGTCCCTTCGAGGCTGTGATCTGGCGGGGCGAGCCTTCGCATGCCTCCTGGAGCAGGCCGAAGCTCCCCGCCTACCCCCGAGCCCCCTTGACCACCGTGGAACGAGGTTGTCCCTGGGACTGTGGCCTTTGCCCCGAACATCGCCAGCAGACCTGTTGTACCTTGATTGAGGTGACCCAGCGGTGTGATCTCAAGTGTAATGTTTGTTTTGCCGATTCCGGCAATGGCGGCGACGATGACCCGGATTTCCGCGGGATTCAAGGGATGTACCAGGCCCTTCTGGCCGCCGGAGGCCCCTACAATGTGCAGCTTTCGGGAGGGGAGCCAACGGTTCGCGAAGACCTGGCCGAAATTATCTCCCTTGGGCGCTCCATGGGGTTTGACTTTATCCAGCTCAACACCAACGGGCTCCGTTTGGCTCGGGAACCGGGCTACGTCAGGCGGCTCAAGGAAGCCGGGCTATCATGCGTGTTCTTACAGTTTGACGGTCTTGAAGATGAAATCTACGAAAAACTGAGGGGCCGGCCGCTTTTCTATGAAAAGGAACGCGCGATCCAACATTGCTTGGAACACGAACTGGGGGTGATCCTGGTGCCGACCCTGGTTCCCGGCGTCAATATCCACCAGATTGGCGCCATCATCGAATTCGCCAGGACCCGGCTGCCCATGGTTCGGGGAGTGCACTTCCAGCCGATGAGTTATTTTGGCCGGTACAACGGTCTCTTCCGAGACCACCTCCGGATTACCATTCCCGAGATCATAACCGAAATCGAGAAGCAGACGGATGCGATGATCAAAACGGAGCACTTCCGACCGCCCGGCTCGGAGCACTGGCACTGCTCATTCCATGGGAATTTTGTGCTCATGCCGGGAGGGGAACTCAAGCCCTGGACCGCGCATAACTCTGGGGGTGCCTGCTGTCAGGGTAAAGATGGAGGGTTGGGGGCGGTTAAGGCTCAGCAGTTTCAGAAGCAGTTCTGGGCATCTCCCGGTAGTTCCTGTTGCTCGCAGGAAAAAGGGCCCAGCCTTGGCGGGTGGGATCTTTTCCTGGAGCGCATTCGGACGCATTCCTTCTGCCTTTCCGGCATGGCCTTTCAAGATGCCTGGAACCTCGACCTGCAACGTCTCAGGGAATGCCACCTCCACGTCCTCCATCCCGATGGCAGGCTCATCCCCTTTTGTGCTTACAATCTCACTGACAGCAAGGGGCGACCCCTTTACCGAAAGGGTTCTCAAATTCCCCTTACCGATGAAAGATGAACGCGCGAATTCTTACTGGGAAGAGTGCCATGAAGAGGACTCCGCTGGAGAGCTGGGTTTCGGGCAAGATAGGCAGTGGCTCGGACCCGCTCACCAGAGAAAAAATTGAACACCACCAGCGGCTAATGCTCCAAGAGACGTTTGCCTGGGCCAGGACAAAAAGCTCCTTCTACAGAAGGCATCTTGCCGGTCTGAGCGAAAGGGAATTCCGCGGTCTCGGAGACTTTCACCGCATTCCCTTCACTACCGCTGAGGATATCAGGCAAAACCCTCTGCATTTTTTGTGTGTCTCGCAAAGCGAAATCAATCGGGTGGTAACGCTCCACACCTCAGGGACAACAGGCATGCCCAAGCGAATCTATTTCACCGGGGAGGACCAGGAGCTTACGGTTGATTTCTTCCACAGGGGTATGTCCACCCTGGTAAGCCCCGGCGAGCGTGTGCTGATTCTCTTGCCAGGCGAGCGTCCCGGCAGCGTGGGAGATTTGCTGGCCACGGGACTCCAACGTCTCGGCACATCAGCGGTAGTCTATGGGCCCGTTCAGGATTATCCCGAGGCGTTAGAGGTTATGGTCAGGGAAGGCATCGATGCTCTGGTTGGCATTCCGGTGCAGGTCCTTGCCCTCGCCAGGTACAGCAAGGGAAGGCCGGCCCCTCGAAGCGTGTTGCTGAGCACCGACTATGTTCCGGATTCCATAAAGAAAGAGCTGCACTTGATCTGGGGCTGTGAGGTTTACACCCATTATGGCATGACGGAGATGGGGTTTGGCGGTGGCGTTGAGTGCGAGGCAAGACAAGGTTATCACATGCGGGAAGCGGATCTTTATTTTGAAATCGTCGACCCGAAGACGGGCGAGCCGTTGCCGGACGGCAAGACGGGAGAGGTGGTCTTTACGACGCTTACCCGGCGGGGCATGCCGCTGATCAGGTATCGCACGGGTGATTTGAGTCGGTTTATCACCGAGCCATGCTCATGTGGGACGGTTTTGAAGGCCATGGCATGCGTGAGGGGACGCATTCAAGACTCGGTTGATCTCGCGTCCGGAAAGGTGCTGACGATGGCAGATCTGGATGAAGCGCTTTTCCCAATCGAGGGGCTCCTCGATTTTTCGGCTGCGTTCACCCACGAGCAAGGCATGAACCACCTGAAAATCACAGCAACCGTGCTGGATGAGAACGGTGAACGCAGAACGGATGATATTTACCGAGCTTTGCATGGCATTCCGGACTTGCGAATTGCCGTACAGGAAGGAACGATTGCGGTTTCAACAACCGTCCGGAAAGGAACCCCTCACCCGTTATCTGGCAGCAGCAAGCGAACCATCACCATCATTAGGAGTTGAGGATTCTTATCATGACTATTTTTGAAAGCATTGTAGAGTTGTTGCGGGAGGAGGAGAGCCTCGTCCTGGCTACGATTCTCAGCCGATGTGGCTCGGCTCCGCGGGATGTGGGATCGCGGATGGTCATCCGCGGCGACGGTTCGATCATCGGGAGCATTGGCGGCGGGGTGCTGGAAGCCAGAGTTCAGCAACTGGCCAGAGAGGTCTTCCAATCGGGTAAGACCATGGTCGGAAAGTATTCGCTGAACCGTGAAGGTCCCACCCCGATCGGGATGATCTGCGGCGGCGATGTGGAATTTCTCCTGCATCGGGAGGATGCCTCTCAACCAGCTCGCCTGGCGCTTTATCAGGAACTTCTGGCCACCCTGGCCTCGAAAAGACGGGCGTGGCTGACCATCATGCTTCCTGATGAAGAAGTGAGCGATGGCCCCCCGGCGATTTATGTTTTCAAGGACGGTGGCGGATCTTTTGACGATGAGGGGTTGTTGCGCTTGAAAGAGCTTCTTGTGGAGGCCAGTTCAACGCAGCCCAGCGTCGTCACCCATGAAGGGAAGCGCTTCTTCATCGAACCCCTCTCGTCGGAGGGGACCGTGTACATTTTCGGGGCCGGACATATTGGCCAGAAGCTTGCCCACTTGACGAAATTTGTCGGCTTTCGCACGGTGGTCCTCGATGACCGGGAAGAATTCGCCAACCGGGAGCTCTTGGGTACAGCCGACGGCATCGTGGTGCTGAAATCCTTCGATGAAGCCATGAAAGATCAGGCTGTTGACGAAGAGAGCTACCTCGTGATCGTGACGCGCGGCCACGTTCACGACAAGACCGTTCTGGCACAGGCACTGAAAACGGGTGCGGGATATATCGGCATGATTGGCAGCAGAAGAAAGCGGGATGCCACCTATCAGGTACTCGCCGAGGAGGGATTTACCGCTGAGGATTTCGCCCGCGTTCATTCCCCCATTGGGTTGAATATCGGCGCAGAAACCCCCGAGGAGATTGCGGCCTGTATTGTGGCGGAATTGATCCAGGCCCGGGCCGGACGCGCTCAGTGATGGCGAAAGCAAGGCTGTGCGCCCTGATTCTCGCTGCGGGATATTCGTCGCGAATGGGAGCCTTCAAACCCCTCCTGCCGGTCGGAGGTTCCACCGTTTTGGAGCAAGCCATAGCCCGTTTTGCCAAGGCCGGAATTACGGACATACGGGTGGTGGTGGGGTATAAGGCCGGTGAGATCATCCCGATTCTCGATCGCCTGGGGATTCGCTGGGTGCTTAATGAGCAGTACGAGATCGGCATGCTCTCCTCGGTCCTGGCGGGAATAAGAAGCCTGGAATCCAGTGTCGATGCCTTTTTTTTGCTTCCGGTGGACATTCCGCTCGTTAAACCGAAAACCCTTCAAACACTCGCGAGAGCTTACGCTGATTGCGGTTCGGCAATCATTTATCCGCGGTTCCAAGAACAGCGGGGCCACCCCCCTCTCATTTCCACCAAGTGCATTCCAAAAGACCTGCCGATCAACTACCCGGGGGGATTGAGGGCTTTCCTCACGCAATATGAACCCATGGCCAGGGAGGTCGAGGTGGTGGACCAGGCAATCCTCATGGATTGTGACACGCCTGCTGACTATGAACAAATACGCGCCTACGCCGAAAGGGAAGACATTCCGACGGACCGTGAATGCGAGGCGGTGTGGGTTCATTATCGCGTTCCCGAGAGGGTGATCGCCCATTCCCGGGTGGTATCCCAGTTGGCACGCCTGCTGGCGGTGCACCTTAACCTGGCGGGACTGGGCCTGAATTTGAATCTCATTGTGGCAGCAGGCTTTCTGCACGATATCGCCAAGGGCCAACCCGATCATGCCCGAAGGGCCGGCAAACTGCTGGTGAAGCTCGGATATCCGCGCGTCGCGGAAGTGGCAGCGTCGCACATGGATATCAGTCATGGGAAGGAAACACTGCGGGAAGCGGACCTGGTTTATCTGGCGGATAAGTACGTTGCCGGCGACCAACTGGTCTCATTTGAGGATCGCTTCGCGGGCGCCCTCGAGAAATACGCGAGGACCCCTAAAATCCTGAAAGCGGTTGTCAAGCGCCTGACCGATGCCCGGCTCATCCAGGCGACCGCTGAGGAGTTGCTGGGGCAACCGCTGGAACAAATCATTCAAAGGTATAAGAGGAACCTCGAGGCCGTTTCCAACAGCGGCGAAAGAAAAATTTTCCTGGTCAGGCATGGGGCTGTTCAGGTTGAAGAAGGCGGCAAGCGGTTCATCGGCCAAGTGGATTACCCCATGAGCAGAGAAGGAGTCCAGCAGATCCGGCGACTGCAGGCCGAACTCCGAGACGTTCACCTGTCAGCAATCTTCTGCAGTGACCTCAAACGGTCCGTCGAAACCGCCGTCATCCTCGCCGGGACGCGCAACTGCCCCACCCCCGTCCAGCGCCCGGAACTACGGGAAATTAACCTGGGCCAGTGGGATGGCCTGACCTTTCAGGAAGTGCGCGCCAGGTACCCGGGGGAGTTCGAGGAAAGAGGCCGCGATATGGTCCATTACCGGCCTCCTGGAGGTGAAAGCTTTTTGGATTGCACAGAGCGGGTGATCCCGGCCTTTTTTAACATTCTTCACGCCAGCCGGGGCAATGTGCTCATTGTCGCTCACGCCGGTGTCAACCGGATCATCTTATGCCAGGTCTTGGGTATGTCGTTAGCCAGGCTGTTTGAAATCGACCAGGATTACGGCTGTTTGAATGTGATTCGTTATCGTGAGGGGAGCTTTACGCTTCAAGTACTGAATGGAAATACCGTTTAAATAACTTGGCATCGCGCTTGCTTTTTAAAATGGAGGGAAACTGTGGGAGAAGTCATTGACCTGACAACATATCGAGCAAAGGTGAAGGTCCCCGGCGAGAAAAGGCTCTGCATCGAAATTATTCCACCGGCCCTTTTGGTCGAACAAGCCGAAAGAGGTGGGCTCAAGCTACATTATTGTACCTTCCTGGAACGGATGATTCGTGATCTGCTCGATGAGATCGAATAAGATTGCCTGAGGAGATGAGAGGTAATGACGAGCGGCATCAAGACCCTGACGCCTTTATTGTTGACCTTAAAGGTAGCCAGTGCGGCAACGGTCACGGCATTCCTGGTCGGTGTCGGCCTGGCCTTTTTGCTCGCGCGGCATAAATTCCGGGGTCGTGAGTGGCTGGATGCCGTTTTGACCTTACCGCTGGTCATGCCGCCGACCGTACTCGGTTACTATCTCATTGTAATATTAGGTCGAAATGGATGGATCGGCCGCTGGCTGAACGAGACTTTCGGAATCTCCCTGATGTTCACGTGGCAGGGAGCGGTGGTGGCTGCAGCGGTGGTCTCCCTGCCTCTTGTCTATAAGGCAGCGCGAGCCGCTTTCGAAGGGGTCGATCACAACCTGGAGAAGGCCGCACGGACCCTTGGTTTATCCGAGGGTGAAATCTTCCTTCGGGTGTCTTTTCCCCTGGCATGGCGCGGAATCCTTGCCGGGACCATGCTCGCTTTCGCCCGTGCCATGGGTGAGTTCGGCGCAACCTTGATGGTGGCGGGCAATCTTCCCGGTAAGACCCAGACCCTTTCCCTTGCCGTCTACGACGCCGTCCAGGCCGGAAATGATCATCTCGCAGCAACCCTGGTCCTCATCACCTCGTTGGTCTGCCTGGTGATCCTGGTCACTTCCGGAAAAGTCTTTCGCACCAATTACCTAAAGGAGATCGAACAGTGAAAGAACGAACGCTGCTTTGCCTGCTGATCCTCCCCCTGGTGGCCTGGTGCGGTTCCAATGTTCGAACCGCACTCGCCGACGAGGAACTGATCGTCTCCGCTGCATCCAGTCTCAGTAACGCCTTTGCGGAGGTTGGCAAGGACTTCGAGAGGGCTAATTCGGGAACCACGGTGGTCTTCAATTTTGCGGCTTCCGGCGCTTTGCTGCAACAGATTGACAAGGGTGCGCCGGTCGATGTCTTTGCCGCAGCAGACCAGAAGACCATGAACCAGGGGGAGGAAAAGAACTTGCTCGCGATGGGTGACCGCAAGGACTTTGTGAGTAACGAACTGATATTGATTGTTCCCAAGGGCGCCTCCCTCCCCATCAAAGGCCTGCACGATCTCACCATGAAAGAGGTCACGAAGGTGGCTCTGGGAAACCCGCAATCGGTTCCTGCGGGACGTTACACACAGGAGGCTTTGGCGAACGAAGGCTTATGGGAAGCCCTCTCACCCAAGTTCATCCATGGCGATTCGGTTCGGCAGGTGCTGGATTATGTCAATCGAGGAGAGGTTGACGCCGGGTTTGTTTTCGCAACCGACGCCCTGCTCGCAAAAGACAAGGTAGAGGTCGTCGCAACCATAGGGAACCACGAGCCAATCCGTTATCCCATCGCCGTCATTGCAGCGTCGAAGAAGAAAGATCTGGGGCAACGCTTCGTGGCCTTTGTGATGAGTCCCGAGGGGCAACGGATACTCTCTCGGTATGGTTTCGGCAAACCGTAACACTGGCATCGGCAAGGAGGGCTTCGACCCCGCCGTCGAGTAGATCATGAAAATTCAGGTAGACATAGAAAAGAAGCTTTGCTCGAACGGAAGAAGCTTTTCTTTGAAGGCCAAATTCTCTTCCGAAGAGGATTTCGTGGTCCTGTTCGGCCCGTCCGGTTCAGGCAAGACCCTTAGCCTCCAGACCATTGCCGGTCTAACTGAACCGGATTCCGGACGCATTGTGATAGGGGATCGCCTCCTGTACGATTCCGGAACCGGCGTGAACATTCCCGCACGGCAGCGGCGCATTGGCTATGTGTTCCAGGATTACGCCCTGTTTCCTCATGTTACCGTAGAGGAAAATGTGGCTTTTGCACTCAAAACAGCGTGGCAATGGCGGCTGGCAAACAAAGATCGACGCCGGGTTGACGAGTTTCTCGAAGTTTTTGAGATAACCCATCTCGCCCGGAGCTTCCCCCGCGATATCTCAGGCGGCCAGCGGCAGCGTGTGGCGCTGGCGCGGTCCATCATTGGGCGGCCGGAACTGCTGCTCTTGGATGAGCCTTTCGCCGCCCTTGATCCACTCTTGCGCGGAAGAGTACGAAAGGAGTTATTGGAAATCCAGGAGCGCTTCGGCATTCCGGTCATAATGATTACTCACGACCCGGAGGATATCAAAGTGTTTGCGGAAACGCTCGTGATCTATGAGGAAGGCCGGGTTTGTCAGGTGAAACCGCATCTTGGCAGAAGTGGGGAGGAGAGTGTCGATCAGTTTCTGATGTCACAATTACCGATCCCATCAACAATAGCGGGATCGCAATAACCGTCGTTCCTGCTCCATCTTGCTCCGGTCCACCCGCTACCCCCTGAAAAAAGAAAATCGGGCGCGGAGGCCCGATTTCCCTTAAACAAACACTGCATGAAGCTGACGGTCTTCTTATTTCACATCTCATGTAATATGTCAAGTGTGACATATTACATTTTTAAGAATTCTGTCATATGGTCTGCCCTTGCATCATCCATTTGTTTGCTTTTCAAAGTGTGTGGTTGCTGGATAGCATGTTCACTGTTGATGGCCATTCCTGTTGCCTGAGAGAAGATTCCATTTGCTCCCGACCATGGGGAAGAACCCTTTTCCCTGGGCAATGGCTTCAAGGGGCATGAGGGCAAAACCGGCAGCTTCGAGAACGACTTCGTCGGCCAGATTTCTGACATCGATGCCGGGTATGTATTTCCTGCATTGGTGACAGACTTCGACCCGCTCGTACTCGCGTCCCTCCACAAAGATGACTTCAAGGCCACCTGATTCCTGAGCATCGCAAAAGGGGCAGGAGCTCCGGTGAAATCGCCACGTGCTTGCGCAAAAACCACACCGCAGCCAGCGCTGGCCTTCCTTCTCTTTAATCAGGCTCAATTCGGGAAAGGAACCACAAATGGGGCAATACCCTTTGTTCCAGGAAAGGCCTTTTATCGAGGGCTGCAGAGCCTCCGCACGCTTTTCCACCACCGGCTTTCCAATCTGTGTCAGGACAAATGCCAGGAGTTCCACTTCGAGGCCGATTTGGGCGGCAATTTCCCGCGCCTCTGTTCCCCTGCCTCCGAGCACGGCGCTCAGGAACAAATCCGGGGCAAAACGCCCGGCCATGATCGCAGCCTGCAGTCGCTCAAGGTCTCCCTGGACTTTGGGGAAACCCGCCGCCAAGGGGGGTATCAGCCGGCAAGCTGCTGTCTGCCATAGCGCACCAAGCCGGATAAACCGTTCTCTTTCGCTTAGAGGAAAACCGTTGTGAAATTGTGTCGCTTCAAGATTACCGGCTTCCTCGTATTCCAGCAGCCGTCAGCTCCGACTTCCAGCGTGCCTGTTCGATGAGGATTCCGCTGAAAGCCTTCAGCACCCCCTCGAGGTGCCTGTTTTCGGTTTCAATTTTGTGCAAAGCGGCCGCCATCATGTCGGCGGCGTCGCTCGCAAGGGCGCTCTGTTCCATATGAAAAGCTCCGAATCGCATCACAATTATCGACTATGACAACCTTGCTACCAACAGAGAACCAGGTTGCGCAACAGTGTTGTAAAACCTTCCACCAAGTCCCCAGACTGCTGACAACAGGACCGCAGGGGGTCTCCCCAGATTGATGATAAGGAGCACCCGCACCTGTCACGCAGCAGCGAATTCATAATACTTTCTTGGGATCATCGGTCACGATGTAGATTACTCTCACTTCATCCGGGTTGAGCGCCATGGCTTTCGGATAAGTATTCTTCAACTCTTCAACGCGCTTTTGCGCCTTTTCCAAGATGGCATCCCGGTCTCCAAACACCATCGCCCCTGTCGGGCAACTCAGGACGCAAGCCGGGACCCGTTGTTTGTGATCCTGTCCAAACACATGGTGCACTTGAAGAACACCTTGGTTTTCTCATCCTGGCGCGGGATGTTGTAGGGGCACGCGTTGCGCACTTCATCGAGGGGCGCTTCCTTGGACTTGTCGTTAAAGATGACCGCTCCCGTCGCCTCATTCTGTGTCGCCCCGTCCTTTACGTACCCTCCGATGGCGTCCATGCAGGGAGGTTCAAGGCAGTGGCGGCACTGTTCGGAGAAAAAGTACCAGTACGGCTTGCCGTTGTCTCTGATCCCTTCGGAGAAGCGGACGAGCTTCCAGGTCTGGGCCGAGACGTCCTGGGGGTTTTGATAAGTTCCGACCTGCTTGGTCTTGGTCCCGGGCAACCCGTTCCATTGTTTGCAGGCAACCTGGCAGCCTCGGCAGGCCGTGCATTTGGAGGTATCAACGAGTATTGATTTTCCTTTAGACATGTCTCACTCCTCCTACACCTTGGTCACGTTGACCATGAAGGCTTTGTATTCCGGGGTCATGGTATTGGCGTCGCCAACGGTAGGGGTCAACAGGTTGGCACTATCGCCGCAATCGGTGGGGAAGAGCCAGCCGTAGTTGTAGGTCAGTCCTACCTGGTGGACGGTCTGGCCCCCGATTGTGAAAGGACGAAACCGGGTGGTGACCATGGCCACGCATCCAAGCTTGCCGCGTGGAGACTCCACCTTGACTGCTTCCCCGTTCTTGATGCCTCGGAGCTCAGCCAGTTCTTTGCTGATTTCAACATAGACCTGGGGCTGGGCCTCGGTGAGCCATGATGCCCACCGGGTCCCGCTGCCGGTACACCAGTGTTCGGTGCAGGAATAGGTGGTGCAGACAAAGGGATACTTGGGATCGCATCCGGAGAAGTGATCGCATGGCTGGAAAAGATCTTGATCACCGGACTGCTCAATTGAGCAGACATGAGGTTTTTCGCCAGCGGGCCCTCAAGAGGTTCGTAATGTTCAGGGAATGGTCCCTCCGCCAGACCCGGGCCGAAGAGGGAGCTGACGCCGTCGGGCTTCATGATGAACGGCAATTTCCCCTTTTCTTGATCGCTCATCGGCGGCCAGGGACCGTCCGGAACGTCACCCACCCATTTGCCGTCCGTCCATTTCAGGATCGGCCGGCTGGGATCGTACGGCTGTCCGTTCTTGTCAACCGAAGCACGGTTGTAGATAATCCGCCTGTTTACCGGCCAGGCCCAGCCCCATTCGGGAAAGAGGCCAAGACCTGTGGGGTCATCCTTCTTCCTGCGCTCCATGAGGTTGGTCCCGTCTTGGGTGAAGCTTCCCGAATGAATCCAGTTGCCGCACGAAGTCTTTCCGTCAGCCTGGAGGTTGGCAAAGCCAGGAACGCAATCCCCCTTCTTGTAGGTCTTGTCGCCGATGGTGATGTCTTCGAGAAAATATCCGTTGATAGCCTTGGCGACTGCTAGCGGATCATACATGCCTTTCTGATCGGTATAGTTCCAGTCCAGGTTGAGGATGGGATCGGGGAACGCGCCCTTCTCCTTTTTGTAGAGCTCCTTAATCTTCGCATCAGTCGGTAAATGATGTCGCCCACCGCAAGGGCATCCCCCGGAGGATTCTCCGCCACGTACTTCCACTGGAGCCAGCGGCCGCTGTTGGTCATGCTGCCCGCTTTTTCCATGGAAGCAGCGGCCGGAAGCAGGAAGACCTCGGTCTTGATCTTCTTGGGGTCCATCCCCGGCCCCTTCCAGAAGGAAGGCGTCTCGTTATCGAAAATGTTGACATGCACCATCCAATCCAGATTGGCGAGGGCCTGGCGCACCTTGTTGGAATTGGGAAGGCTGCAGGCCGGGTTTTGGCCGATGCAGATGAATCCCTTGATCTTGCCTGTCATACATGTTGTCGATCATGTTCAGCAGTGTGCATCCTGTCCGTCATCGAGCTTGGGCACCCAGGAATAGCCAAAATCATTCTCCTTCGTGGCCTTGTCGCCATACCACGTCTTGAGAAGGCTCACCATGTACTTGGGGTGTTCTGGTACCAGTTGGCCGACTGCGGTTCCTTGGTTTTCGGGGTGTTCTTCTTCAGGTATTCGTCCAGGGTGGTCATGGATGCCGCAGGCGCCTTCGAGATAACCGGGAAGGATATGCGAGAGTATGGCCTGGTCCGTCGATCCCTGGACGTTCGGTTCCCCGCGCAGGGCGTTCACGCCCCCGCCGGCGATGCCGATGTTGCCCAGCAGGAGCTGAATCATGGCCATAGTCCTGATATTCTGCACGCCCACCGTGTGCTGGGTCCAGCCCAGGGCATAAAGGATGGTTCCGGCCTTGTCCTTCACCCCCGTTGAGCAATACATCTCATAAACCGCCTTGAGGTCATCCACGGGCGTACCGGTGATTGCCGACACCTTTTCGAGATCGTATCGGGAATAATGGGCCTTCAGCAGTTGCAAGACGCAACGCGGATTCTGTAAGGTCGGGTCTTTTTGAGGGATCCCCTTGTCATCGAGTTTTATTGCCCATGATGACTTGTCGTATTTTCTGGCTGGCGGCATCGTAGCCCGAAAAGAGGCCGTCGTTGAAGCCGAACTTATCATTGATGAGGAATGAAGCGTTGGTGTAGTCCATCACATAGTCTTCAAAATACTTATTGTTTTCGAGGATGTAGTTGATCATCCCGCCAAGGAAGGCAATGTCGGTGCCGGAACGCAGGGACGTGTGAAAATCCGCCAGGGCCGAAGTCCTCGTAAATCGCGGATCGACATGGATGACTTTCGCGCCTCTTTCCTCCCTGGCCCGCATCACCCATTTGAAGGAGATCGGGTGCATCTCCGCAGCATTGCTGCCCATGATCAGGATGATGTCGGCATTCTTGATGTCGTTGTAATGATTGGTCATGGAACCACGGCCGAACGACTCTGCCAGAGCCGCTACAGCTGGGACCGTGTCAGACCCTGGCCTGATGGTCCATTTGCACAAGACCCAGGGTCCTCATGGCAGTGGTGATGAGCCAGCACTCCTCATTGTCGAGCTTGGAGCTGCCCATGTGAGCGAGGCTATCCACACGGTTGACTACCTGCCCTTTGCCGTTTTTGACGATAAATCCTTTGTCTCGCTCTGCCTTGATCTTCTTGGCGATCTGGGTCAGGGCCCAATCCATCGTCTTGGGTTCCCACTTGTCGCCGCCGGGCTTGCGATAGAGAACCTTGGTCAAGCGATGTTCGTTGCGGGCCGACATCTGGTAGATGCCCGCACCCTTGGCGCACAGTGATCCTTCGCTGATAGGATGGTCCGGATCACCTTCGATGTTGATGATCTTGCCTGTTTTTGGATCGGTGCTGCAGATCAACCCGCAGGTCACTGAGCAGTAATAGCAAAGCGAGTAGGTCTGCTTAGCACTCTTCACCCTGTCGATTTTACTGAGTTCCTCCGCATAGGCCAGGACCGGGCGCATGTCGACCCCGAGCGACGACAGCGCCACGCCGGCCCCCATGGCGCCGGAAATGAAGAGGAATTCACGCCGAGTAACTCCCATGTCATTCTCCTTCTCTCAACTTAACCCCTAAGAAATCGCGCTTCCCCATGACAGGCGAAAAATCCCAGACTGTCCGAAATCCAATACTTGCACACTCTGACTATATCCTATCTTTTTTAATAATGATTTCAATGTATTAAATTAAACACATAAAACTGGGGAGGCGCGGAGGTGCTGGAGATGCGGAGATGCGAAGCGCACAATGCGGTTGGAAGAACTTCGGCGAGTTACACGGCGATGATTTTCGCTGACACGCTGAGAAGCTTGCCTGATCTTGACCCCGTGATTACGCAGGCGCAACAGGCGCTTCTTCCCCTCTCTCCGTGTCTCCCCTTCTCCCTCCTCTCTCCGTCTTTTCCCTCAGGAGCTGAGAATTCTCTCAGGGTGAGTATAAATGCTCATGCTATTCTCGCGCAGGAAGCCGATCAGGGTGATGTTTAGCCGGTCGGCCATGCTCACCGCCATGCTGGTCGGCGCAGACAGGCCCGAAAGAATCTCGATGCCAACCGCGCCCGCTTTTTGCACCATTTCAAAACTCAGCCGCGATGAGACGATTGCCAGAAAAGCATCCTGCGTTCTGCCGCAGAGAACGAGCGCCCCGATCACCTTGTCGAAGGCATTGTGCCGACCAATGTCTTCGGCGGAAGCAAGCAGGTTTTGTTCGAAGTCGAAAAGGCATGCGGAATGTGTCGACCCGGTCAAAGGGAAGATGGTTTGTTTGGCTTCAAAGCAGTCCTTCAGCGTCAATATCCCGCCCAGGTGAACGCGGTGAAATGTTTCCACCGGCTGGAGCTCGGTGAATATTTCCTCCGCTTTACTTTTCCCGCAGACCCCGCAGCTCGATTTGCTGACATACTCCGCCCGTTCTTGATGACGATTTGAGCTGCCGGGGCGATGGTGGTTCAACTGAACGAGCACTCTGCTCTTATTGGCGATGGCCTCGCAGTGTTTGATCGATAGGAGGTCATCGCGGGATGCAATGATTCCCTCGGTGAAACAAAACCCGGCCACGAGGTTGATGTCGTCACCGGGCAGACGCATGGTGATGGCATAAGGCGAATCGTCTATATAGATTTCGAGCAACTCTTCCACCGCCAGATTGTACTCGGCAGCGAAGAGGCCGTTGTCTATGAATCTTGATGTCTTGTGCTTGAGGATCTGCATGGCTAGGGACTCCGTTTCAAACCCCGACCTCAATCAGGGCTTCCAGCGGGCTGAGCGACACCGATAGGGCGATGAGGAATTGGAGTATTTTGGACGCTGGTTTCTCTTCGAAGCTCTTGACCGGCCAGGGAAAGACCTCCCTGGCCTTTCTCAGGGCCCACATCTCAACTTCATGAAACCAGAAGAGATATTTTTCCTTGAGCAACAGGCCATGTTCGGTCAGTCGATGCCCTCCCTTCTTGCAGCCATTTTGAGCGATCAACTTGACCCCGAGGACTTCCTCCGTTGCTCTTATCTTGCCCCAGGCGGCACGATAAGACATCCCGAGATCCTCTGCGGCTTTCTTCAGCGAACCGTGTTCTTCGATTTTTGCCAGCAGCAGCGCCCTGCCGGCGCCGAAAAACACTCCTTCACCGGTTTCCAGCCAAAGATGAAGCCGGATGGTCGGTTCTTGTTGTTCCATCTCTGCCTCACCCGTGCGGTCGCCATTGGAGCGATCTGCAATTTCAGGATGAAGATGGTCGTTATCGGTCAAAGTCATGAGCATCTGCTTTCTTGATTTTTTCCTCAGCCGCCAAAAGGACACTTGGGGAAAGTGCAGGCTTTGCATTCCAGGCAGAAAGAGCCGTGTCCCAATTTGGCCAGATCCCGGCGGGTTATTTCCAGGCCCGCCAGCAGCCTGGGGAACAGCAGATCGAAGCTGGTGGTCTTGAAATACAGCGCACAAGCCGGGACCCCCAGCACCTGAACCGTGCCAATGCGGGCCAACAGGGTCATGGCTCCGGGCAGTACCGGCGCGCCATAAAGCATTTCGGAGGCCCCGGCATCCATCAATCCCTGGCGGGTGACGTCATCCGGGTCCACGGAAAGTCCCGCGGTGGTTACCAGCAGATCCGTGCCGCAACGGATGAGTTCCTGCACTCCCTCACGGATGGCCTTGCGATCATCGGGGACGATAATGGCCTTGATCACCCGACAGCCGAAAGCTTCAACTTTGGCGCCGATGATCGGAACAAACTTGTCTTCGATCAATCCTTGAAAGATCTCACTGCCGGTGACGAGAATGCCGACTCGAGCCTTGCGCATGGGAAGAACGCGCAACAGCGGCCGGCCGGTTGAGGACGGCCATGGCCTTCAAGAAAGAGGCTCGCGGCAAGAACAGAGGAATCGCCCTGGTCCCGGCCAGATTACGGCCGCCGTTCACCGGCGTATAGCTCCTGCGCGAGGCGCACATGACGCCGGGGATCATGTTGAACTCCTCCAGGCACTCCTCGTCAACGACGAAGAGGCCGTTCCGGTCTGCAACAAAGTTGATTTTGCCTTCTCTGGGCGGTTCCAGGAAACGCACCCCTTCTCCAGCCATGGCTCCGGCAAAGGCAAGAGCCGCCTGATTTTCATGAATCCACTCGGCGTCCGCTTCAAAGCCCTCTTCCACGTAGACCCTTTGCCGCCCCATGTGCTGCAGGCGGCAGAGATCACCGACGGTGAACTGCTGGCCGCGAACGAATGCGGCTCCCTTGCTTTTCCCGGGGACGATCATGGTCATGTCGTGCAAGGCTGTTCTGCCCACCGCATCTTCCAGGGGCAGAGCTTGGAGCGAAGGGCCTTCAAACATACTCGGGAACTGCTGATGCCCCGCGGTCACATAGGGCGCCTCTCCCTGGCATCCCCGGCAGATGGCGCCATCGTCAGCCGGATAGGGTTCCCCGCACAGCGTACAGATGCCGATATGCCCCTTATGCCGGCTCTTCAGGTATTGGGGCTGGATATGGATGGGCTGGACTCCGTAAATTGCTCTGCCCGCTTCCCGGATCTGATCCAGAAGAAGTTCCTGGTCCTGTGCGTGCTTGGGTTTCAGTTTCAGCATCCACGCTTCCACCTCCGGCCAGGCCCCTAATTTCTGCGAGTCCACGAAAACCCGGATGCCGTCTCCCTTGGTATTTGTCAAAAAAGCTCAGAGCGTAACGGCCAAGGTTGAGGATCCTCAGCCACCCGTTCCCCACGGTGCAAGGCGTCAGGAGTTGGACGGCATCGGGCAGGCAGCTCCTCGTCTCACACACGGCGTCAAACAGCACCCCCTCGGGCATGTGTTGCAGAGCCAGATCGACCATAAAGCCGCCCATCATTAACCCGGGCGCCGCATAACCGTGAAAAGATTTAACTGCGTTCAAATACTCGTCATAAGAGATACGGTCCTATATTCATCTCCGAAGTTCTCCCAACCTCTGTGAGTTTACGAAAATGGCCGATTTGATTGCCTTGAACTCGACCGCAGCATAAGCATCCGCATCCAGAACCCCGGGAAAGCTTTGGCCCGACCCAACCTGCCGCGCTGAGGCCCGAGACAGTGAGAGAGAGTATGGCTCCGCGAAATGCCGGACATAGGTTCGCCAGTTCTAGGGCTTGGGGCGATTTTACCAAACTGGCGGAGGCTGGAGCTTTTCAGGTGCCTTTGCTGTTTTTGATGCCGTCCCTTTGGCCTGAAGAGCGAAGCATTTTCATTGACTGCGGGGAAGGTGGGTCGGTGGTGCATAAAGAGGGCGATTTAGTGATGGGGGTGCAGCCATCCTTGTGAATAATTTCCCGGAACCGGGGGGTGGCAGAGTCACGCCTGTTACCCCTGGAAGGCTCTTGAGGAAATGCCGTTGCTCTCACCATAATGAGGTTGGCACCTCGCCCGTCGAGAGATTTTCCCAACCGGCGGTCTTCACTTCCGTGGCCATCAGAGTCCGTTCAGACCGGTGTTGAGTCACTTAAAACACGCCGCCCGT
>CAWEHK010000031.1:0-82168 GCA_963808625.1 uncultured delta proteobacterium | reverse complement strand
CCGCTTCGATGGACAACTGGAGAAACCGTTCGGCGGAACCGTAGCGCTCCGGGTTTTCTATGAATTCAGGCAGCGAATAGCGTTTCAGCCCCCTGAGGATGTCCAGGTACTCATCGAGTCTGTTCAGTCGCTTACGAAGAACTTCCTGGCGCACCATGGAGAATCCTCCTTTTGTAGGCCTCACGCTGCACCCTGAGGTAAGGCTCGAAATCCAGATATTCGCGGACCACCCTGGAATACATGGCTCCGCGGTCGAAATCCTTGGTGGATAGATGAGCCGGTTGTGGCGGACGGCTTCGTATTTGAGCACGATGTCCGCCGTGTCCAGGAACACCAGGCTCACCTCACAGTACCCGCTTCGGGCGAGATCGGTCAGGATGGCGAGCTTGCGGCGGCGAGCACCGGCATTTGCAGGACAAGCGCAAGTCCACATCGCTCTCGAGATGAAGCCGCCCCGTGACATCGACCCGAAGAGATAAACCGCGTGAACCTCAGGATAGCCCTGGAAAACCTCCCTCAAACCATCCCAATCGAGGTCCTTGACGGCCTGCATCGACTGTGGTCGCATTCCCCTTTCCCTGGCCACACTGTTGTGGGGTGGCGGGTTTGCCATCAGGATCAAGCCTCCCGGGGTTTCCCGTGGAACCGCTCCGTCGCTCCCGTTGGGAAGACTCCCGCTTTTAATCAGAACGCCGAATCTCATGGATTATCCAAAATGCTGACTCAACTGTTTTTATAGATTATTTCAAATGACTAAGCAACCGGCTGAATGAGATGGATTTTGAAGAAGATGCCGGGTGTCACACAACCCCGTTACACGCTGCAGTCAGCAGGGCGCGAGGACAACTGCGCGCCGGTGGCGGAGGGGACTGCTGGGTGCGGCCAGGACGGACCAAAGTGCGGGACGGCCCTGGAGGGAGCGGGCCGGCTTGACGCCGGTCCCGCTTCCATCGGTTTCACTAAAGCACTTTAGCCCTCACCTCATCCGGGGTCAGGCCCGCGAGGCCCAGCTTCTCCAGCGAGCGGCCTTCGACCCAGAAATCGCGTTCGAGCAGGATGTTTCCAAGCTGTACGATCGAGTTCATGGTCGGCGTGGGTACTCCCACAGCCGCCCCGAGAGCTGACAGCGGAACGAGCCCCGTGGGAAGGTCCTCGAAGATGTAGCGCGTGTTAAGGCTCGTCGGCCCTTTGATGCCGACATAGGCTTTGACGTTTTGGAGCTGTTCATGGAGATTGTTCCCGAAGGCGGCGTAGGAGGTCCGGTAGAAATCGTGGATGGACGGCACCTCGACCCCCATGGCCTTGCCGATGGCCAATCGTTCCGCGTCCACGGTTTCCACCACACGGGCGAGAGCCGGAGTCACGCCTTCAAAGTAGTAATCGAAGGATGCGGCGCACTCGATCCGCCCCGCGTTCAAAATGGTCGGGGACGGATGCATCATGGCGTTGGCGTTGTTGAGACTGGTGATGAGCACGCTGGAGACCGCTTTGAACTGGGGGAAAGCCTGGTTGAGAAGCTCGGCGACGCGCGCGGTGTCTGTCGCCGGCAGGGCGGCGATGGAGAGGCCGTCCTTAATGCCGCCAATGATCGCCTCGCCGGGCTTTGGGCTGCGACACGCGTAGAGGAGGGTGTCCGTTTCGGCGACCAGAACCTTCGCAAGGCAGCCTTCTTCCTGGAGGGTGGCCCGCGCTTCGAGAGCGCCGCCGGTCGCCCCGGGATTCAGCACCAGGGCCTGGCCGTCCTTGAGATAGGGCGCCATCGCCTTGATTGTGGACCGCTGGAAGACGGTGGGGATGACCATCATGATGATGTCGGCCCCCTCGACGGCCTCCCCGATGTTTCCGGTCACGAGCGGGATGTCACACTCGCCGGTCACCGCCCCGGAGACGACCATCCGGTTGGTTTTTTTGAGATCTACGACCCTCTGCGGGTCCACGTCCCAGAGCCGGACGGGAAATCCGAGCAGGCCAAGGTGCCCGGTAAAGCTCTGCCCTCCGTTGCCGGCACCGATGATAGCAAATTGTAGTTTCTTCATGAAAGATCCTCCTTAATGGTTTCCGCACTGAATCACTTGCCGCCGTCGGAGCGAGCGGGTTCCACCGCCACGGCCATATCACCGCCATGGGCGGGTTCCGTTGCGCACTTCGCCTTCTTCCGGTTAAGGATCAACTTGCTCAGCCCACAGACGAAGGCGACGAAGAAGGCCATCGATGCATACTCCACCCAATGGGGCAGCTTGAAGAGTTCGACGATAAACGGGTCGGTGGCCATCATTTCGCCGCCGACCTTGCCGAGCAGCGCCGCCCCGATCCACAGGATGATCGGGTAGCGGTCCATCAGCTTGGCAAGCATGGTGCTCATCAACACCACAAACGGAATGGACAGGATCAGACCGAAGAGGAGCAGAAACAGGTTGCCGTGGCTGGCCGCACCCACGGCGAGCATGTTGTCGATGCCCATGCTCATGTCGGCCACGATGATGATCCAGAGCGCCTGCCAGATGCTTTGAGCCTCCTTGCCATGGCATTCCTCTTCGGCGGTTTCGGTGAGCAGCTTGACGGCGATCCAGATGATGACCGCCCCGCCGATCAGCTTGACGTACTGCATGATGAGCAGCTGGGCCACCAGGAAGGTGCAGGCCACCCGAACCACAACCGCCCCGCCGGATCCGAGCATGATGCCGAGTGTCCGTTGTTTGCCGTGCAGGTTTTTGACCGCCATGGCGATCACCACGGCGTTGTCGCCGGCCAGCACCAGGTCGATGAGAACGATGCTTCCCACCGCCAGCAAGAATCTCAAAGAAAATTCGATGTGGCCGAGCCAACCAAGATCGATCATAGCCCTCTCCTCAGGTGAAATAACTCAATTTAGAAAGGTCCTACTTTTATCACTTCAGCTAGCGTACAAAGTACAAGAACAACAACAGTAAGGATTACGCAAATCGGCCATGCGAATTTAAACCACTTTGCAAAAGGTACACTCGCAAGGCCAAGAGCTCCTATCAATACAGAATAACTTGGCAAAATCAGATTCGTTATGCCGTCGCCGAATTGATAAGCCAAAACTGCGGTCTGTCTTTGTACATGTAGCAAATCGGATAAAGGTGTCATGATAGGCATGGTAACAACAGCCATGGCAGAGGAACTTGGAATAATTAAGTTAATTATACTTTGTACAAAAACCATCATTCCGGGTACAAGCCATGTAGCAAGGTGAGACAATGGCCATACCAAGAAATTAATCAGGGAATCCAGAATTAATCCCTTATCCATAATAGTCTGAATTCCACGTGCAAAACCTACCAATAGAGCTGGATATAGCAACGATTTTGCACCATCAACGAAGCCATCTGCTATTTGACCAGGTTTCATGAGTGAAAGAATTCCTGTCAAAACCCCAACTGCCATGAAATAAGCAGTGAGCTCAGCCATGCCGAATTTGAGTTCCAGCATTGCATAAATCATAAATACGATTGATACGCCAAAAAGCAGCATCACTCGCTTCTGTAAACCTGTCATAATCATTTTTTCCGGGTCTTCAACCATTTTCAGACTACTGAAATCATAACCAGCCACCAAACTCTTGGAAGGATCCTTTTTAACTTTTGTTGCATACCTAAGCAAATACCAGGCTGATATTGTAAAAATAAAAACTGAACATATTGCTCTAAACCAGAGCCCGGAATACAGAGGAAGCCCGGCAACTTGTTGAGCGATACTGACGTTAAAAGGCCCGGTAAGAGAACCGGCATACCCCAAAGCTGTGGCAAAGCAAACGCATCCAACAGCGAGAATGGCATCATACCCCATGGAAATTGCCATCATTGCAATGAATGGAACGAAAATTATCCCTTGTTCGGCGAAACCGAAAGTCATGGAAAACGAGTACAAAACGGCGAAAATAAAAATAAAGGACCATCTTTCATAAGGTTTACCTTTAAATGCGACAACCGCTTTGGCAATCAATGCCGTAATGGAACCAGTCTGTGCCAAGAGTCCAAAGGTTCCACCCACAACAAGAATAAACAGGATAATAACATTGGCATCAATAAATCCCTTTTGAAGTAGCTTAAACATTTCCCAAGGACCAACTGGAGCTTGTGGTACCGAATGGAATGATCCTGCTACAACAACTTGTCTGTTGGTAGCCGGATCCAGTACCCTGTCATATACACCAGCAGGAACCACCCAGGTTGCGATAGTGGCTAGCATGATAAGAACAGCGATAATTACATAGGCATTGACTTCTCCCATGCCTTTCACTTCTTCCTCAACCACTTCCCCTTTACCCGTGATCGCTTCAAGATTTAGCAGATCCTCAGTACTCATAACCAATACCTCCTTGAAAACGCCTTCTGCTTAAGCATGATGACCGCTTCAGCTGCAGGCTTGTTTGCCCAACCGTAAAAACAGGACCAATACGAAAACGACTTCTCAAATACCCTAATTGTCTTGCCGCCTTTTCCTCCCTTGTTTGAGGTTCATCAGGTTCGTGCCAAAACTATTGTCCGGCATGCCTCAATCCTCGACGCGGGCGCAAACCCGATACCGTCGCTTTGCGGGTAGAGTATCGCTCAAATTGGGGCGGGTAAATCGGCTAAGAAAGGTAAGTTGAAGGGCCAGACGGATGAAATTTGGGTAAGGTCTTAACCCCACCGGCTAAGACAATGGATGAGGGCAAGGGCGCATTTGCTTAGAGGCTTGTCTGGAAAGAGAAGTGGTCAGTGAGCAAGAGAAGCGAAGAAACTCTGACTGTTGCCTTGCTGGTTCCCAAGCTGGAGCTTGGGAACCAAGAACCAGGATTGAGTGACCATCATAACCGGGCGTCTTTCCCGCATGCTCCCCGCCTAAAGCCTGCGAGGACAAGCTCTCGCGGAATCCAGAACAGAGCCTGGATGTCCGCTCCCTGCCCAGAACCTGCGGGGACAATATTTGCGCCATGCGATTGGCTAAGAGAAACCCTTTTCTGGGGTCCTTTCCTGAGGGCTGTTCAAGGACAAGCTTCAGCGGCAGGGAAATCAGATATCGCTGCTGACCAGCCCTTTTTGGATGGCATATTTGGTTAAATCGGCAAGATTGTGGAGGTCCAGTTTCTCCATGATATTCCGTCGGTGGGTCTGCACGGTCTTCACGCTCAAATGCAGTCGCCCGGCTATTTCACTGGCCTTCTTCCCTTCCGTCAGCAACTGGAGCACTTCAATTTCTCGGGGCGTAAGCCCGGGCAACTCAGCCCTGTCAATCCCAGCCCTGGCTGGTGACCTGATCCACCAGGATGCCGGCGATAGCCGGGCTGAGATAAACCTTATTTTCCAGCACCGCGGTGATGGCACTGCTCAGTTCCTGGAAGGCGCAGTCTTTTAGAAGATAACCGACGGCCCCGGCCTTCAGCATGCCGACAACGAAGCGCCGGCTGGAATGCATTGACACGACGATGATCCTGGTGCGCGGGCTTTGCTCCAAAATCAGGCGGGCCGCTTCGATACCGTTGAGTTCGGGCATGGCGACATCAGTGATCACAATGTCCGGCAAGAGTTCTCGGCACAGCCTTACGGCATCTCTGCCGTTGCCCGCCTCGCCCACGATTTCCACCCGTGGGTCTTCTCTCAGCAGGGATTTCAGCCCTTCCCGAAAAAGCATGTGGTCGTCGACTAGAACGAGTCTGGATTTCATGGTTTCCTTCTTCAGCCTTTAATCTCGCAGCGGGGCCCTCAGATGGACCCTTGTTCCCCCGCCGACCTGTGAGTCAATCTCCATGGAACCGCCGAGAAGCCCGATGCGCTCATGGATGCTGAGCAGGCCGAACGACTTGTCTCGAACTCCATAAGCATAGACTTTGACGGGATCAAAACCAATGCCGTCATCGGAAACCTCCACCCTTATGGTGCGGTCCTCCCGCCGGACCGCCACTCTGATGCGGCCGGCCCGGGCATGCTTCACCACATTGATGATCAGTTCCCTCACGGCGCGGTAAAGGGTCACCTGCACATCTAAAGTAAGAGGCTTGGGCTCTTCATCGTCCACGAACTCGGTCGCAAGCCCGTGATCTTTTCCCGTCATTTCCGTCAGTTCATCCAACGCCGCCTCGAGACCCAATTCGTAAAGCTCCGGCGGGCTGATTTCAAAGGTCAGGGTGCGGGTATCCGCCAGGGCTGTCCGGCAGAGTTCCAGCGCTTCGGCCAGAGATTTGTCGGCCTCGGGAGTCCAGGGCATGCTTCTGGAGCAGACCCAGTTTTATCTGGCAAAGGGCTAACGCCTGCGACACGCGGTCGTGCAAATCCACGGCAATGCGACGTCGCTCCCGCTCTTCGGCCAGAGCCAATTCCGAGGTCAGTGAGCGCTGCAGGTCCTGGTAGGTCAAAATTTTCTGTTTGGCCTCTTCGTGCGCTTCGATCTCCCGCTGCAGCTGCTATGTTAATTTCCGTCAAGGCCGTGGTTCGTTCCGCAACCCGTTGTTCGAGCTGGGCATGAGCCCTTTTCAAATCCTCCTCGGCCGTGATCCGGTCGGTGACATCGCGGGCGCTGATGACGATCGCCCTCAAAGACTTGTTGTTGGTCATGTCAACGATATTCGATTCGAAGAAGAGATACTCTCCATTCTTGTGGCGAAGGCGGTGGACCAGCCTTTGCACCTCCTGACTCCGCCGGAGCGTCTCCAGGGTCTGCTGCCATTTCGGCAGGTCCTCTTCATGGAACAGTTCGTCAACAGAGTGGCCGATGAGTTCATTGTCGGCGTAGCCCAATAGAGACGCGTGCGAAGGGCTTTGATAAACGATGGCACCTGCCTCGCTGAAGGCCTGGGTGATGTCCATCCCATGCTCGGTCAACCCCCTGAAACGCTCCTCACGCCTCCTGATCTGCACATTCCAAAGAAGGATCAGCACCAGGATGACGGCCGCGCCCCCACCCACTTTAGCCAGGTTCCAATAATGGGCCGGATCGATAGCGTGCTCGAATTTGAGGGTGAGCCATTTTCTCGAAATGGCATTGCGTTCCTCGATGCTGATGGAATTGAGCCCTTTTTCCAGGAGGCCGAAGAGTTCGGGCCAATCGTTGCGCACGCCGAGTGCCATTTCGAAATCGTAGGGAGTTGAAGCCGCGACCTTGAGATTCAGAAAACCGTGTTTACTGATCAGATACGTTGCTGACCCCAGGTTTTCGACAAAAGCATAGACCGTGTTGGAAGAGACCGCCTCCAAGCCTTCCCGTGGAGAGTCGACCGGAACCAGCTGGATGTCCGGGTAATCCCGCTGCAAAAATTCATGGCTGGCAAAATCGCGAACCACCGCCACCCGCAGCCAGCTCAAGTCCTTCAAGCCACCCACATAAGGGGTCTTGACCTGGGTGATGATGACCACGGGAAATTTGAGATAGGGACGGGTAAAGCGCATATAGGTTCTACGTTCGGGAGTGTCCACGGCACAAGGGTAGACGTCGACGGCTCGTGATTTGCCCAACTTGATTACCTCAGACCAGGAGGAGCTCGGCACAATATTGATATCGAACCCCAGGCGCTCGGCCAAAAGCCGCATATAATCAGAGGCGATGCCTCGATATTGCTCATCGGAGTCGATGAATTCAAAAGGCGGCGAAGCGGGGTCACTGCCGATGCGAAGCGTTCGGTGGTCGCGGAGCCAGGCCTTTTCGGCAGCCGTTAAATTGACCTGGGCCGAAAGGCCTCTGAAATACAGCAGTTCCCGTACGGGAATCCAGCGGGTTTCGATTTCCATCAGCTCATCATTGGACATGGCATCGAACCCCGCTTCGATCTCGGCCAGGAGTTCTTGGCGCCCCTTGGCCACGGCCGCCACAAACTTCTGTCTATAGAGAGGCTTGTCCAGTCGATTGAAATCCCCGGCCCGGCCGTGATGTCCCAGGAGCATGAAAAACCCCAGCGTTTCGCTGGCAATGGCGCGAATCTCTCCCATAAGAGCCGCATCGATCATGGCCCTGGGGTCCTTGTAGGTCACGACCGTCTAAACTCCGAACGTGCTCCTGAAGATAGGCCGCAGTGGCGCCACCATGAATCGCCCCTATTTTTTCCCCTTCAAGATCCTCGATATTCTTAACTTGACCGACTTCAGCGGGAAGAAAAGCGAAGAGCTGGATTCGAAAAAAGGCTGCGAAAAGTCCATGGTGGCCGTGCGGTCCTCGGTGGCGAAGAGGCCCGAATGAATATCCGCGGCGCCGGTTGTGATGGAGGCGACGGACTCGCCCAGGTCGGTAAAACGAAATTCAATGCGCTTTCCGGACTTTTTTGCCCACAGTCTCCAGATATCGATGAACATACCCGCGGGAGTGCCTTCCGGGTAGAGCATCGTGTAGGGGGGGTTGTCGCGGTCGCAGGCGATCACCAGAGGCTTTTGCATTTCACTGCTGGGGGCTGCTTCCGGCGTTGCTTGGGCGGCGGGATAACGGCCAAGTATCAGAAGCCCAAGCAAGAATGCGCATCCCAAAAGCCTCAATGGTCTCCACATAATCTGTCCTGCTTTAGGTGTCATTGAAAGGCCTCCGTGGAATTCATCCTTTGCGCGGCCCTATTTCGCGACACCGTCGTTCCAGGTAACCGTGAGTTTTCCCGGCAGTCGCATTCGAAACCCCACTCATATTGTTGAGTTGTCCTACATATTGATGCAAAAATCAAGCAGTCATGAAAAAATACGGAGCGTGAGAAGGAATTTCCAGGGTTAAGAAGAGTGTTTAAAGTTGCGGGAATTTCAGGAAGCACCAACCAGTGTCGACTGGGTCATGATTTTGATCGCTGTTTTCAAGTGCTGTCGCATCTGGCGCCGAGCCCTTGACCCGTTCCGGTCCTTGATGCTCTGGAAGATCACTTTGTGCTCGTTCATTTCCCGGAAGAGATCCTTCTGGCCAAGATGACGCAGGATCAGTAAACCCCTTTGCAGCTTCATGTCATCGGCTATCGAGTCATAGACTTTGGCGAGGACCCGGTTCTGCATCATCCTCACCAGCACCATGTGGAAGTCGAAACCGATTTCCACAGTATAGGTACCGCGCTCCAGCGCCTCATCGGTCCGCAGCACCGCGCGCTCAAGCTCCTGAATGTCCTCGTCGCTGGCCTGCTCTGCCGCCACTGCAACCATTTCCGGTTCGATCATCAAGCGGAATTGAAGGAGCTCCGTGAAATAGTTCTTGTCCCGCACCGGCTGCCCCAGTTCCATCGTGCGGATTTTGCGAACGGCATCTTCCGCGAGGAACGTTCCCAGTCCCGGCCTCGCGTCAAGGATCGCGGAATGAGCCAGTGTTTTGAGTGCTTCCCTTACGCAGTTTCGACTGACCTGAAATGACCGGGCCAGCTCGATCTCGCCGGGAATGCGTTCTCCTTGAGGCCACTCCTCCTTCTTGATCATCTCGACGATCTGGTTGATGACATCCTTGTACAGCGTGGTCCGCTTTGCCGGGCGAATCATCTTCATACCTCCTCAGCGTTGTGGTCTGCCCGCTCGGCAGAAACCTTACCGCAGGGACTCGGCGTTTTCAATAGGACACTGTGGGGGATGAGGTCGAAAATGCTTGTAGGTTTCAACGCAAAAGGACATATAGGAGGGAGTTGAAATATGGGCAAAAAATCCCTGAACCGCTTCTGGTCAAAGACAGTAAAAGGCAGTGGACCCTTAACTTTTGCCGTCGGCATCCTCCAGGGCGATTCGCTTTTCGTAGATTCGTGCCAGGCCGCCCGTGGATGTTTCCCTGTAGAGTGCCGGCAAGGCCTGCCCGGTTTCCATGAGGACGGTCACGGCATCGTCAAAGGAGATCCGGTGGAGTCCATCCGAAAGCAGCGCGAAGTGGCAGCAGCTGACAGCCCGGGTCGCGGCATGGGCATTGCGTTCAATGCACGGGATTTGCACCAGGCCAAGCACTGGGTCGCAAGTCAGGCCAAGGTGATGTTCCAGCCCCATCTCCGCGGCATACTCGATCTGTCTCGGACTTCCCCCCAGCAATTGAGCGGCTGCCGCCGCGGCCATGGCACAGGCCGTGCCCACTTCCCCCTGACAGCCAACGGCGGCTCCCGAGATCGAACCGTTCGATTTGACGATGTTTCCGAACAAACCGGCCGTTGCCAGAGCGCGCATGATATCCATGCGATTGCAGTCCAACTCTGCCCCTGAGGTAGTAGAGGACGGCCGGGAGCACACCACTCGACCCACACGTGGGAGCGGTCACCACCCGGCCGCCGCAGGCATTTTCCTCGGCCACTGCATAGGCATAGGCGGCAAGCAGGGCATCGCTGAGGATCTCGGGGCCCAGGATGGTGCTCTTGCGAAAGAGCGCGCGGGCTTTGCGCGCGAGCCCCAACTCGCCGGGAAGGGTCCCCTCGGACTCAAGGCCTCTTTCGATGGCATCGCACATAGCGCTCCAGATTCTATTGAGGAAATTCCAGACATCCTCACCCTCAATCCCGCCGACATATTCCCAGAAACTCTCGCCGCTCTTCTCACAATGGTTCAGGATCTCGGCAAGAGTCTTGGCCGGGTAGAGCTCTTCCGCTTCCCCATCGGAGAGTAAGGCCCCGCCGCCCACGCTGTACTCCTCCCGAGCGCTGATGACTTCTTCCGCTTCGCCCAGGGCCTCCAGGAGCATACCGTTGGGATGATGCGGAAGCACCTCGGATGCCTTCCAGGCAAACTCTACCTTGCGTTCCTTGAGCGCTTCCCGGATGGCGACGTCGGTCAGATGACCTTTTCCGGTGGCGGCCAGGCTGCCATAGAGTGTGACGCGAAACGACCGGGCTTGGGGATTATTGTTTCCGAACTCGGCCGCAGCCCGGTAAGGACCCATGGTGTGAGAACTGGATGGGCCGGCTCCGATGCGATATAGCTCACGCAAGGTCTTCACTCATAGCCTCCTCATCATGCATACCAAAAATACAAGGTTATTGGGTTAATGGGCCCCATCGAAGGCAACGGTAGACCTCCCCGCCGATAGCTCCCCTTACTGCACAATGACTCGGGCATCGACCACCATGATCCCGTCCGGGTAGGCCAGCACCGGGTTGAGGTCGATTTCAACGATCTCTGGATGCTTGTGAGCGATTTCCGAGACCTTCATGAGACATCCCACCAGGGCCTGCTCGTCCACGGCGTCTCGCCCCCGATAGCCGGCTAGGACACGATATCCCTTGATCTCCCTGATCATGTCGAGGGCCTCATCCGCATTCAACGGGGAAAGGCGCAGGCTGACGTCCCGAAAGACTTCGACCAGCACCCCGCCGAGGCCGAACAGGATGATCGGCCCGAACTGGGGATCGCGGTTCATTCCCACAATGACCTCCTGGCCGGGCCGCGCCATCTTGCTGACGAGCACGCCATCCACCTGGGCTTTGGGGAAACGCTCGCGGGCCACTTGCATGAGCTCCCGGCAGTTCTTCTCCACGGCTCTGGCGGAGGTCAGATTGAGACGCACGCCTCCGATGTCGCTCTTATGGACGATGTCCGGGGAACTGATCTTGAGGACCACCGGAAAACCATGCTCTCTGGCGATGCGACCGGCAGCAGCGGCACTGGCGGCAAGGGCCGATGGCGGGGTCGGCAGGCCCTCGTCGGCCATCAGCTGCATGGCTTTATCGGGCGGCAAGCTGCCGGCCGGTCACGGCCGTGGTGAGCGTCGGTCGCTGGGGTGGCGCCAGGGCCTTGCGGCCGACCACCCGCGCCAGCGCCTTCATGCCCCGTTCGGGTGTCGGGAAAACGGGTACTCCCTTGAGATGCATGAGCTCCCTCTCCCGCCGCTCCACCTCGGCGCCGCCCAGGAAAGACGACGAGTTCGTTGGCCCCCGGTGTCACCGCCTGGGATACATTCGGCACGGGATCGCCAAAGATCACCCCAATGGTGTCGTAATCATTTCTGGCGGCCTCGATCACCTCGGCAAACATCTGTGCGGTGGCATCGCCGGTCAGGTCGATGGGGTTGGATCTGATGGCGTGGGGCGGGATGAGAGGGGAGACAGCCTCAACGAGATGGGTTGGGAGCGGCGCGGCATCCAATCCTTCCTGTTCCGCCTGGTCGGTGGCTAAAATCGCGGACCCTCCGGAGGTGGTGACAAAGAGGATGCGGTTGCCATTGGGTGGTTTCAGGTAAGCGAAGGCCTTGGAAAAGTCGTAGAATTCCTCGATGGTGTATGCTCGGCAGATATCATATTTGGCAAAGAGGGCATCGTAGATGGCATCGGCGCCGGCAAGCGACTTGGTGTGGGACTCGGCGGCAACTTTTCCCCTGGGGGTACGCCCGGGTTTCAGGACCACCAGGGGTTTGTTGAGCCGCTCGACCGCAGCCATGAATTTCTCGGGCCGTTTGATCCCCTCGATATAAGCCGCAATCGCCGCGGTGTTGTTGTCTTCATTGAAATAGGCAATCAGGTCCGACTCGTCCACATCGACCCGGTTGCCCAAAGCAACGAAGCTCGATACCCCCAGCTTTTCTTCGGAAAACCAGTCCATCATCGCCGCGCCCACGGTACCGCTCTGGGAAACCACGGCGACAATGCCCCGGTAGGTGAGCAGCGGCCAGGAGGCACACAGGCAATGATACGGGTTGTTGACTCCCTGGCAGTTGGGCCCGAGGACCCTGACGCCAAACTTCCGCGCCGCCTCCGCAGTCTGCTGCTGGAGGATGGCGCCCTCGGCCCCGGCTTCAGAAAAGCCGCCGGTAATGATGACGGCGGAGCGCACACCCCTCTTGCCGCAGTCTTCCACCGCCTGCGGTACCAGCCGTGCCGGAATGATGACCACCGCCAGGTCCGGCGCCTCCGGAGTGTCCTGGATGCTCGGGAAGCAGGAGAGATTGAGGATGGTTTCCGCTTTGGGGTTGATGGGATAGATGGCTCCCTGGTAACCACCCTCCCGGATGTTCTTGAGGATTTCGTGACCATACTTGCCGGGGGTATTGGAAGCACCGATTACGGCGACACTCCTGGGTCTCAAGATCGCATCCAACTGGCGTATCGAATCATCACCAACCATCACTTACCTCCTCGCCTTTGTTTCATGCCTTTTTTCATAATCTCTCCCTCCCACAATTCGATAGAAGCGCTGCGTCCCTCCGGGTCAGAGACAAAGAACAGCTCCGCATTAATTAAGTGTTCTCATTCGCGACGTCATTCCCGGCTTTTTCTGGCGGGCATCCAGGCTGGGCAAATTCTCCGGATTCCCGCCAAAAGCATGTCAGCCCTTTATCGAACCACGAAGAGCACGAAGATATCATTTCGTGTTCTTCGTGGTAAAAGAAGGCCTTCTATTTTTGGACGCCCTCTGCTCAACCGTCCACCCTGAAAGCACGTTGTATACCAGATACTTTATAGGGGGGACAAACGTTGGTTGGCAATAGAATAAAACACTTGAGAGATTGGCCATGACATGACAAAGACAGGACCATGACCATTTTCAGGCGTTCCAACGTATCGCGCCTAAGCTATAAACAGACGCTGGCTTCGGGCTTGGGGCTGAGAGAACGTTCACGGAACTGGAAACGAAAGATTGCGGCGAAATGGTCGGGAGCGACGCAACGTCAGAAGATGCGTGCATAATCTTGCTGGCAAGTATTATCTCCAGGTGGTTTGTTTTCCTACCACTTAGGCTGGCGCAGGGAGTGGCGTCCAATCTTGAAACGGCGAGCGTGGGGACCCAGTTCACACACCCGCCGCGGACCTGGATTGGGATGGCTTGCGGAAGGTCTTTTAGCTATGTTCCGAAATCCAGGTTCATGCGGTGATGACTGCGTGCAGGAAATCTCGAATTCCAAAGATCATCCGAGATTAGCTAATAGCATCATCTTGTCACTTTAATGTGTGGTTCAAAAATGAAAATGTGGATGATATCCATGGATCGTGCTATTTTATGGTGCAACGTGTCAAACACAAAACGTCCCGCCAGAGGCAGGAGAGGGAAATGCTGGAACGGTTATTGCTGAAGAAATACGCCAACCGGCGATTGTACGATACGGAAAAAAGCGTCTACATCACGCTAAGCCAAGTTGCTGACATGATTAGAGAAGGCCGTCAGGTGCAGGTTGTCGATGCGAAAACCGAGGAGGACATGACGGCCTTCATTCTCACCCAGATCATCGTGGAGGAAGCCAGGAAGAACAACAGCCTCTTACCCGTAACCCTCCTCCACCTGATCATCCAGTACGGCGAAACGGTGCTCAACGATTTTTTCGATAAATATTTAGAACTTACTATCAGAAATTATCTTGCCTACAAAGCGACCCTCGACCAGCAGTTTAGAAACTGGCTTGATATGGGCAAGGACCTTTTCTCGCATGCACCAGCACCACCCCTGCCTCCTTTCGCAAATCTTGACTCCCTCTTCGACCTTTTTCCGAATTTGGGAAAGGGGGCAAAAAAAGAGCCTCCTCCCCAGGAATAAGACGTCTCAGAGGGTGTCCAAAGGTTCTCCCGAATCACATTGCGTCATTCCGGCGAAAGCCGGAATCCAGGTTTTTTAAGATCTTCTGGACCCCGGCTTTCGCCGGGGTGACGGGGAAGAAGGGCTTTTTAGCCACCCTCTCAGGGAAGAGCCTCTTCTCGACTCAGGCCCTGGGAGGGCTGACCAGCGCCTCACCATCGAGAACCAGCGTGCCTTCTTGATTGACGCACGTTGTCTTCAGCCTGACCCGGTTTTTTTCAACATTGATTTCAATTACCTCAGCACGAGCCGTAACCGTGTCTCCAATCCGCACCGGTGCCCTGAAGCTCAATTCCTGCCTCATATAGATGCTTCCCGGCCCGGGGAGTTGCATCCCCAGCACGGCCGAAATGAAGCCGGCGGATAACATCCCGTGGGCAATCCTGGTCTTGAAAAAAGTGTTCCGGGCATAAGCCTCGTTAATGTGAGCAGGATTGAGATCACCACTCACCCCGGCATAAAGGTAAACATCCGCTTCGGAGATCGTCTTGCTGAACTCCGCCGAATCGCCAACCTTGAGTTCACTGATGGTTTTTCCTCTCATCAAAAGCCCTCCTGTCGCCTTCTGACTACCCTGGCAGGGAGGTCGAGGCGCTGGCTAAAAATAGGGATGGTGGGTTCAAGCATGTTCTCATTTTTTCCTTTTCGCTGAAACCTTGCGACTTTTTGGCCTGCTCCCCAGCTTCGGCTCCTCATTGACCGGTGGAGGAGACGCTGCCGCCTCCCCTTCGCTACCGTCTCGTTCATGCAGCCAGCCGGCGATCTTGGGAGCCAGTTCCCTTTGGCACTTGGCGCTGACATAGATGCCAATGTGGCCCGTTTCCAGGCACAGGTCTTCGGTGTCCTTGCTCCCCACGCGGCTCGTCAGAAGCTCACAGGCCGGGGGCGGGACGAGGTGATCGAAGCGGCCATAGATGTTCAGCACCGGCATCGTGATGTTCTTGAGATCGACCCGCTTGCCATCCAGTTCCATCTTGCTCTGGATCAGTAGATTGTCCCTATAGCAATCCTTGAGGAACTGCCGGAAGGTCTCTCCCGGGACGTCGGGGCTGTCAAAAATCCATTTTTCCATGCGGATGAAGTTCTCCACAAACACCTTGTCATCCACGTTTTCTAAATAGCCGACATATTTGTCGAGCATCAACCGGGGCGGGTTGAGCAGCAGAAAAAGAATGTTCAGGACGTCTCCCGGAATGTTGCCATACGCTTCGGCGACGCGATCGGGATCGATGGCCTTCACCCAGATGTTGAGCAGGCTCTTGTCCGTGTCAAAGTTGCTGGGGGTCACCGTGAGGATCAGGTTCTTCACCTTTTCCGGGTGCAGGGCGGAATACATGATGCAAAAGCTGCCCCCCATGCAGATTCCCATCAGGTTGACCTGGGGGATGCCGTGCCGCCGGCGAATGAAATCGATGATATTGTCGAGGTACCCGTTCACATGGTCATCGATGCTCAGGTACCGGTCCTTGGCGGTAGGATAGCCCCAATCGATCATGTAGAGGTCAATCCCTTCTTTCAGGATGTTTTGGACGACACTCCTTCCCGGCTGCAGATCGAGCATGGTCTCGCGATTGACCAGAGCGTAAACCACGAGCATCGGGGTACTTACCTTATTTTCGGCAAGCGGAAGGTAATGCTTGAGCTTGACACGATCTTCCTCATACACGATTTCATACGGGGTGGTGGCGATGTCCGTCATGAGGGGACCGAGCAGGACTTCCTTCGACTTGACGATGCGCTGCTGCGATTTCTCCACCTCTTCTGCCAGTTTGCCCAGGATACGGTCTACTGGAATACCGGATTGGTTCATGAAGGCCCTCCCTTATGTCAACGACTCTGGCTGCTCAAGCTTCCTGGCCATGGCATTGACTTTCTTCTTGAGCACATAGAACTCCTTGTAGAGTGCATCCATATCCCTGTTCGTCGGAATGGGCAGGATTTGGAGCAGGTCCATAAGCACCTTCTCGCGGGCTGCCTTGTAGTCCTGCACCGCATTCAGCGTCCTACCCAGGCACTCGACATATTCCGGGGAGTGGAAGAGGGTCATGGTGTGCTCCTCCAGGGCTTTGATCCACATGTTGTAATAATCTTTGAAGTTTTCCGGCAGCTTCCCCTCTTTGGCCAGCTCCCCGAGCTTTTCCTCCATGACGCGCAGGGATTTTTCGACCGGAGCATTGAGCACGCTAAGGAATTCGGCAATCGCCGTCTGATACTGGGCGAATTTGTCCACCGCGTCGTTCGCTCTCTCCTGATAGAGGCGGGTCAAACCGACCTGGGGCATTTTCAGAAAGGGCTGGATTTCTTTCTCGTAAAAGGCGGTCCATTCTTGGAAGGTGTTCGTTTGTAGTCCTCCGAAGGTGTAGCCCCTACTTGCCTCACCCACCTTGCCCGTGTGTTTCAGCCACATCTGATAGAGCTGGGAATATCCGTCCCAGGACGTGCGGACTATTCGCATGGCGGCTTCGGGTGAGGCGGTTACCCCGCGAAGGATGGCCTCCAGGGTTTGCGGAGAACTGAGCGCCGAGGCCGAAGTCTGCCATATTTTCAGCAGTGCCTGCCACCCTTCCTCCATCCGACCGGGAAAGCCGGCAGCGGATGCCTGCAAATTTTCCGGAGCCTCGAAACCGCCGAAAGGAGCGGTCTTGGCTGCTGATAGCCAAAAATCAGAGGCCGCTTTCATCCATTCGGCGAACATGGAATCCGGGCCTGATTTTTCCTTGTTATCTTGGTCCATAAGCCATCTCCCATTCTTCGATAAATTGAAAGAATATGATGGGTTCACCGCAGAGGCGCAGAGAGCGCCGAGAAGAGCAAATATGAACAATGGGGCAGTTCTTGAAATGCTCTCAAGAGTTTGCTGTAAGATATTGTTTTCTCTGCGATCTCTGCGTCTCTGCGGTGAATCGTTTTGGTTGCGGCTGTGGCTATGCCTTAGACCCGTTGCAGCACAGTCGCCATGCCCTGGCCGCCGCCGATACAAAGGCTGGCCAGTCCGAATTCAAGGTCGTTGCGCAGCATCTGGTTGATCAGAGTCACCATGATGCGGGCCCCGGTGCAGCCAATGGGGTGGCCGATGGAGATGCCACTCCCGAGAGGGTTGGTCTTCTCCGGATCACACTTCAGCTCGCGCATGCAACCGATGGCCTGAGCGGCGAACGCCTCATTCAGTTCGATAGCGCCAAAATCTTTGATGGAAAGGCCGGTTGCTTTGAGGATCTTTCTTACCGCAGGGATGGGACCGAGGCCCATAAAGGCTGGGTCAAGGCCGGCTGAGCTATAAGCAGCGATTTTGACGAGGGGCTTCAGCCCGAGAGCTTTTGCCTTATCTTCAGACATGAGCAGCAGTGCGGCTGCAGCGTCGTTGATGCCGGAAGCGTTGCCGGCGGTAACCGTCCCATTCTTCTTGAACGCCGGTCGCAGCTTGGCCATCTTTTCCAGATTGGTATCCATCGGTCTTTCATCCACCTCGAGAACGATGGGGTCTCCCTTGCGCTGAGGGATCAGGACCGGCACAATCTCGTCCTTAAACAGACTTTCGGCCATTGCCTTGCGTGCCCGCTGGTGGCTCAAGACCCCGAACTCGTCCTGTTCCTGTTTCGAGATGCCGTACTTTTCCGCAATGTTTTCAGCGGTGACTCCCATATGATAACCATAAAAGCTTTCCTGCAAGCCGTCGAAGATGAGAAGGTCGATGAGACTGGTATCACTCATGCGGGCGCCCCACCTTGCCGCGGGGACGGCATAGGGAACGAGGCTCATGTTTTCCATGCCCCCAGCCAGGATAATCTCGGCACTGCCACTGCCAATGGCCTGGGCCGCCAAAGCCACGGCCTTCATCCCGGACGCGCAAAGCTTGTTTACCGTGTAAGCGGGCGTCTCCTTGGGAATGCCGGCCCCGATCATGGCCTGCCTGGTGACATTCTGACCCTGTCCAGTCGAAAGCACATTTCCCATGATCACTTCGTCAACTTGAACCGGCTGCAGGGAGGCGTTGTAGTCGTTGGCCTTCGTTTCCAGGTCTGTCGGTCCGACACCCTGCAGAGCGTCGGGTTCAAACCCTTGCAACTCCGTCATCGTCACCGGACGCAACCCGACTTTCCTCAGGGCCTCCTTCATGACCAAAGCACCCAACTGGACGACAGGCGTCGACTTCAGGCTCCCACCAAAAGCTCCCACTGGAGTCCTCGATCCGGACACAATCACAACATTTCTCATGTTCTCATCTCCTAACCAGTTAACTGAGACAAAGAATTCAAGAAGGGACTTCAGGCGCTCCCCTCGCACCCCGGCAGGGCCGCCAGGAATAGAATACACCTCAGCCGGCATGCTCTCGTTCTGATGTGATCACTTTGGGCATCACCGACCTGACAGCCTTCGAACAAGAATAATTGATCTGCCCCGCCGTTCCAAGAGATCTTGCAGAAGAATCAGGACGGATCAGGTCTCTAAGACAGCGACCTCGGGTCAGACCGAAAGAAGGGGACGGTTTGCACTTCTCTCCATCCCCGTGCTTTGCCTTAGAGGAGTTCATCGATCGGAGTCAATTCCAGGCCAAAAGCATCGGCCACGCCCTTATAGGTAATTTTGCCGTTGATGACGTTGGCGCCCAGTTTGATTTCGGGGTTTTCCTTCATGGCCCGTTTCCACCCCTTGTTGGCGATCTGGACCGCGTAGGGCAGGGTGGCATTGGTCAAAGCATGGGTAGAGGTCTTGGCAACCGCACCCGGCATGTTGGCCACGCAGTAGTGGACCACGCCATCCACCACGAAGGTGGGGTTGGTGTGGGTGGTCGCCTTCGAGGTTTCGAAGCATCCGCCCTGATCGATGGCCACATCAACCAGCACCGAGCCTTTCTTCATGGTCTTCACCATCTCGCGGGTGACCAGTTTGGGGGCCTTGGTACCCGGGACGAGCACTGCACCCACGACGACATCAGCTCTCGCGATCAACTCCCTGACGGTAGCCGGGCTGGCAAAGAGCAGAAAACAGTTCGCCGGCATAACATCACTCAAATAGCGGAGGCGATCGAGGCTCATATCGAGGACATAGACTTTAGCGCCCAGACCGCAGGCCATCTTCGCCGCGTTGGTGCCGACAATGCCGCCGCCAAGGATGACCACCATGCCGGGATCGACTCCCGGAACTCCCCCCAGCAGAACGCCGTCGCCTCCCTGCGCCATCTCCAGATACTTTGCCCCCTGCTGGATGGCCATCCTCCCCGCCACTTCGCTCATCGGGATCAGCAAAGGCAAAGAACCATCCGCCTTCTGAATGGTTTCATAGGCGATGCAAACCGAGCCGGTTTTAATGAGTGCATCAGTCAGCTCTCTATCCGCCGCCAGGTGAAGATAGGTGAAGAGGATTTGCTCCTTCTTGATCAAATCGTACTCCACAGGTTGCGGCTCTTTCACGCGCATGATCATCCCTGACCTCTCATACACTTCCCTGGCCGTCGCGACAATCTCGGCGCCCGCCTCCACGTAAGCTTCATCCTCAAAGCCACTCCCGGCTCCGGCATCCTTTTCGACCAGAAGGACGTGGCCGTTCAATTTCATCACCTCCACTCCCGCGGGAGTCATACAAACACGGTATTCCTGATCCTTGATTTCCTTCAAGATTCCTACGATCATCTTTTTTCTCCTTGTTTGCAGGGTTAGCCTCGCAGGATTTTGTGCGCACGGCCACGATTATACACCTTACGCGCCATGTGTATCACTGCAGTTACCATTGGGGAAATCAATTGTTACAGGAAAGAACTTGTGATGACGCAGAATGTCGTGCGATGGTATGAGGGAGTGACAAAGGAGGAAAGGCATGATGCGTGGACTGATAGGAAATTGCTTTTCGAGGTTTTTTGAGCAGCAGAAGTCGTGGACTCTGTCAAGGACATTTTTGTACCGATTTCATGGGGCATAAAGACAAGAACCACCATGGTGCTTCACCATGATGGTCGCCAGGATGGGGAGTTCTGCAGATTGAGCTTCCGACCGGCTTCCTTGTTTGCAGAGGGCTTGAAAGAGGGTATTTGCCCCGGTTTGAGGACAGACTGCTCCTGTGGTAGCCGGGGGGAGATCTCTCCAGCGGCGGAGTTTAGTGGTAGACGAAGACAGGCTCTTCATATCCGGGCCAGCCGCCGTCGAAAATCTCCATGACAACCGGCCCGTCCGCAGGCGTTTTGATTTTTCCCTCCCGAGGGTCGGGGGGCTGCTTCCACAACCCGAGATGGCGGAGGATGCGTTCTATGAAGTCGGGTTCATGATCAGGTTGATGATCTCCATCTCATGGCCGCATCGGGGACAACTGAGAGGGTCCACTTCCCAGATCTTTCTTATGAGCTCTCGCCATGTCTTGGGCGGCACCCGCCGCGGCCGATGGTCGGACACATCCAGCACGGTCACCTCAGGGCTCACCGCCGAAGACGCCCGCTCATCCCCCGGCCTGAAGAGCCCGGCCTTGATTCTTTCTCCCCTGCTTCTACTTGAATACCAGCCGTAGTACCTTACCATCTGAAAATGCTTGTCTGGGATATGCTGAGTGATGGCGGCGATGAATTCCTCGGCAGTGAAAATCTCGAAGTTTTTCTTGTTGCTCCCATGGGTCATGGCCGACCGGTAAAGGACCTTGCCGGTATCCTCGATATAGGTAATCTTCTGCTCGGAGAAGGCGTTTCGCAGGATATATTCCGCCAAGGCGTTCTGCCCGTCCCGGTCGTCTCTGGCAATGCGGTTTCCGGCATGCACGCTGAATCCGCTGTGATGCCAGGCCATGAGTTTTTCAATAAGCCCGTCGTCTATCCTGCCCTCAGCCTTCAACATGGCCAGGACCTTGGAACGGAAGATCTCTTCCAGCGCTTTGATGTCTCTTTCGGGCAGGCAATAAAAGGTCCCATTCGCTCGAAACAGCCCGTCGGCGACGATGGCATGAAGATGAGGATGAAACCTGGCGTAATCCCCGAAGGTGTGGATGACCATGATCATCCCGAGGATGCCGTCATCGAGGCCCAGCAAGGTTCGAAAGAACATCTCCAGGCTCTCTTTGGCGCAGTGGCATAGTTGGGTGAGGAGTTTTCGGTCGTACTTGAAATAAATGCGGAGCATGATCGGAATGAAGCGCTCTTTTCAATATCTATTCCCTGTCTGGAATGATCCTGGTTCGAGGGGCTGCTCGATCTGCCCATCGCCTACCTGATCATCGCGCCGGCCATGAGCGCCTTTGACGTCTCGCTCGAGGAATCCTCCCGGGTGTGCGGTGCGACCCCCTTCCGCACCCTGCGCCGCATCGTCATCCCGCTGCTCATCCCCGGCATCGTGTCGGGGTGGATCCTCATGGCAACCATGTTCGTGCGCGAGCTCACCCTTTCGGTGGTGCTCTCGCGTCCCGGGACGGAGGTCCTGGCGGTGCAGGTCCTGCGCTTTGCCGAGGACGGCTTGTGGGGCAGGCTCTCCGCCCTGGGCATCATCATGATTTTCTTTTCATCGGCGCTGGTAGTGCTGGCCTCTCTGATCGGACTTTAAACTCACCAGAATGCAGATCGTTGGCTGAAAGGTGCACCAGACTCGTTCCATTCGCAGGTGAACTTTACATTCGGCGGGAGAAGGATATAATTTATCTGTTTTTAATCGAAACAATCATTCCAATTCTTAGGATTGTCCTCAATCAAGAGGGTGCCAATGAATTCAAATACTGTTTCCGTATTCGACCTGACTCCGCCAGAGAAGCTTCAACTGGTGGAAGATCTTTGGGATGATCTGGCTGCTACCCCCTCAGAAGTTCCGGTATACGAATGGCAAAAAGAAGAATTGACTCGTCGCAGGGCGAACTTGATGAACAACCCGGCTTCGGGACTTTCGTGGATCGAGGTAAAACGCAAGGTACGAAGTCGCTATGGCCGCTGAACTAATCATCGCGCCGGAAGCGCAACAGGACGTTGATGAGGCATATTCTTGGTACGAAGATCGTCGCCCCGGTTTGGGGGAAGAGTTCCTGTGCTGTGTGGACGCTTGTATTCAGGCAATTTGTCGTACGCCTGAGCTCCACGCTAGAATCCATGAGGAGTATCGTCGGGCATTAGTGAGGCGATTTCCGTACTCTGTCTTTTACGAGTATACTGTGGTGCGAATGTGACCGTTTATGGCATTTTCCATACCTCACGAGACCCGAAGAAATGGCTCAATCGCTTGTTGTGACGGTATTATTTTGCACTGGTGAGTAATGTTCTACCCGATGAATCCGCGGTGCTGGCCAGAGTCCTGAGGCTGAACGACCTGATTTCGCTCCTGTCGGTCAAGAATAGTCTCATCCTCGGGCTCTCGGGGGCGATGCTCTCCATTTTCGTCGCCTACATGATCGTCAAGGTACGCACGGTAGGGGTAGGCATCCTGGAGTCCCTGGGTTTTCTCTCCCTTTCCTTTCCCGGCATCGTGGTCGACTGATAGGAAATTGCTTTTTCGAGGTTTTTTGAGCAGCAGAAGTCGTGGACTCTGTCAAGGACATTTTTGTACCGATTTCATGGGGCATAAAGACAAGAACCACCATGGTGCTTCACCATGATGGTCGCCAGGATAGGGAGTTCTGCAGATTGAGCTTCCGACCGGCTTCCTTGTTTGCAAAGGGCTTGAAAGAGGGTATTTGCCCCGGTTTGAGGACAGACTGCTCCTGTGGTAGCCGGGGGGAGATCTCTCCAGCGGCGGAGTTTAGTGGTAGACGAAGACCGGCTCTTCATATCCGGGCCAGCCGTCGTCGAAATCCTCCATGACAACCGGCCCGTCCGCAGGCGTTTTGATTTTTCCCTCCCGAGGGTCGGGGTGCTGCTTCCACAACCCGAGATGGCGAAGGAAGCGTTCTATGACGCCAGGTTCATGAATCCGGCTGATTATCTTCATCTCATGGCCGCATCGGGGACAACTGAGAGGGTCCACTTCCCAGATCTTTCTTATGAGCTCTCGCCATGTCTTGGACGGCACCCGTCGGGGCCGATGGTCAGACACATCCAGCACGGTCACCTCAGGGCTCACCGCCGAAGACGCCCGCTCATCCCCCGGCCTGAAGAGCCCGGCCTTGATTCATTCTCCCCTGCTTCTACTTGAATACCAGCCGTAGTACCTTACCATCTGAAAATGCTTGTCTGGGATATGCTGAGTGATGGCGGCGATGAATTCCTCGGCAGAGAAAACCTCGAAGTTTTTCTTGTTGCTCCCATGGGTCATGGCCGACCGGTAAAGGACCTTGCCGGTATCCTCGAGATAGGTAATCTTCTGCTCGGAGAAGGCGTTTCGCAGAATATATTCCGCCAGGGCCTTCTGACCGTCCCGGTCGTCTCTGGCTATCTGATTTCCGGCATGCACGCTGAAACCGCTGTGATGCCAGGCGATGAATTTTTCAATAAGCCCGTCGTTTATTCTGGCCTCAGCTTTCAACATGGCCAGGACCTTGGAGCGGAAGATCTCTTCCAGTTCTTCAAGCTCCGTCTTGGGGAGACAATAGAAGGTCCCATTGGGTCGAAAGAGCCCGTCTGCTTCGTCCACAACCGGCCGGAAGAACCCGTACTGCTTCTCGCAATGCTCGTCATAGCCGGACTTGAAATCAGGATAGTGGTTGTGCAGTATCCTCCACAAGGGGGAGTCTGTTGGCTCTCTTGGGTGATAGACTGGCGAGACGGCAGCCATAAAAGTCCCTTTGCAGAGGCTGCCGGGAAGCTTGTCCTACGAGCTTGGGCCGATTGATCGGCCCTCCATGCTCCCCCAAAGTGGAGCTGGACCCGGTTGTGGCTGCGCTCAATATCAAAGCTAAGGTTGCAAAAAGGTTAACAGAGAGGCGCTTCTGAGCGGCACTGGTTTGGCCGATCCAGGTTGAATCCGCAGGGCGACAGTTCGTGCTTTGATTGGGAATAAAAAAGCCGGGAGAAGGAAACTTCCACCCAGCTCATTAAGGATTGAGGCGGCGGCGACCTACTCTGCCACGCAGTCGCCCGCGCAGTACCATCGGCGCTGAGGAGCTTAACGACCGTGTTCGGGATGGGAACGGGTGTGGCCTCCTCGCTAACGCCACCGCCTCAAATCGATTGCTCTTACCGAATAGGGATCTCTTTGTTTGCGTAGTCCGCGTCCTGATCTCGACCAATTGCCTTTTTTAGAATGGTCAAGCCGCACGGCCCATTAGGATCGGTTAGCTCAAAACATTGCTGCCCTTACACACCCGACCTATCAACCTTGTGGTCTTCAAGGGGCCTTCAGCCTGGATCGCTCCAGAGGGGAACTCTCATCTTGGGGGGGTCCCGCTTAGATGCTTTCAGCGGTTAATCTTTTTTCTCCTTGTTTGCAGGGTTAGCCTTGCAGGATTTTGTGCGCACGGCCACGATTATACACCTTACGCGCCATGTGTATCACTGCAGTTACCATTGGGGAAATCAATTGTTACAGGAAAGAACTTGTGATGACGCAGAATGTCGTGCGATGGTATGAGGGAGTGACAAAGGAGGAAAGGCATGATGCGTGGAAGATGGTTAACAGTTCTGTTCGGGTTGCTCTGTTACACAGCAGCGCCGTCGTTTGCGCTCGCTTCGGGGCCCGCGCCGGAGCATGGCGGAGTCAATCTGGGTGAGGTGCTCCCGGTCTACAGCGGGGTACCTTTTATGGGGATGCTCCTGTCTATTGCCCTCTTGCCTCTCCTTGCCCCCAAATTCTGGCACCACCATTTCGCCAAGGTCGCCGCCTTCTGGGCTATGGCTACCGCCATCCCCATGGTGACAGCCTATGGTTGGACGGCGTCCTTTGAGTTTTATCACGTCATGCTCGCGGACTACGTGCCGTTCATCATTCTCCTCTGGGCGCTCTATACGGTCTCGGGGGGGATACTCCTGCGGGGGACGCTCAGGGGGACACCGGCGGTAAACAGCCTCATGCTCCTCATCGGTACGGCCATGGCCTCGTGGATGGGCACCACGGGAGCGGCGATGCTTATGATACGGCCGTTTCTGCGGGCCAATGACTACCGGAAGAACCGAAGCTTCATGGTGGTCTTTTTTATCTTCCTGGTGGCAAATATCGGCGGCTCCCTGACACCGCTGGGAGACCCGCCGCTGTTTCTGGGGTTCCTTCATGGCGTCCCCTTCACGTGGACCTTCAGCCTCCTCCCGCAGATGTTGACAGTGGTAGCGATAGTGCTGGGTATGTACTTTGTCATGGACCTGTATCTGTACAAAAAGGAGGGGGTAACGGCGCCGGTCGAGGCAGAAGACAGGGAACCTTTGCGAGTGGACGGATCGCTCAATTTTCTATTTTTGGCGGGAATTGTGGGCGCGGTGTTGATGAGTGGTCTGTATGATCGGGCTTCGATCAATCTTTTCGGGGTGCACCGTGCATGGGTGGATCTGGTTCGAGACGGCATCCTGATCCTCATGGGAACGCTTTCGCTCGTAACCACGGCCAGGAAGGTCAGGGAGGACAATGATTTCACGTGGGCACCGATGCTGGAAGTCGCGTACCTCTTCGCGGGAATATTCATCAGCATGGTGCCATGTCTCCTCATCCTGAAGGCGGGGTCCAAAGGCGCCGCAGACTTTGTCATCGAGGCGGTGAAGGACCCGGCGCACTTTTTCTGGGCATCGGGAATCCTTTCAAGCTTTCTGGATAATGCGCCGACCTATCTGACCTTCTTCAGTGCTGCGCTCGGAAGGTTCTATCCGGGCATGCCCGAGTCGCTGGCGGTTCCGAAGCTCATTGCCGAAAACGCCATCACCCTCAAGGCCATCTCCTGCGGGGCGGTCTTCATGGGAGCCAACACCTACATCGGCAATGCGCCCAACTTTATGGTAAGATCCATTGCTGAGGAAGCGGGAACACCGATGCCAAGCTTCTTCGGGTATATGATCAAGTATTCTATTCCCATTCTGTGCACGACATTCGCCCTGGTCACCTTAATCTTCTTCCTCTAGCAAGGAGGGAATTTCCGTGAACCTTAAGAAAATTCTATTTGCCACGAAATTCAGCGCGTTGACCCTCGATGCGATCAAGTCCCTCCTTGACCTCAAGCAGGCGGGGATGGAAGAAATTATTTTGACCCATATCATCCCGCGCGATGAGGTGGCGTTTGTCCCGTTTGGGGGCTACCTCAAGGATGAAGAGGAACGATTGCGGGAGGAGGCGAGGATTCGCTTTGAAGATTGGCAGGATGATATTGGGAAGGCGGGGGTGGGCGCAAAGGTCTTCATCGAGGTGGGAGATCCCGTGCCGGAGATCATGAAGATTGCGGAAGCAGAGAAAGTGGATCTGATCGTGAGCGGCAGAACGGAGAAAACCAGTCTTGAACAAATCTGGGTGGGCTCACACACGCTCGAGTTGTTGCGGCGGAGCGCCAGCATTCCGGTCCTCGTAAGCAAATACATGGTATCCTGTGATATCAATGGAGAGTGCGTCAGACGTCTGAATGAGCATCCGTTCCACAGGCCGTTGTTTGCAACGGACTGGTCACCGCCCTCGGAGCGTGCACTTCAGTTTATTGATGGCTCTTCGAAGCGCAGTACAGAAGGTGGATGTGGCGCATGTCATTGCCCTGAAAGCATCCCGGGAGCATGGTACATCAGAATGGAAACCCATTGAGGCGGAAGGCAGGGATCGTTTGGATCATTACTGTGATATCCTGCGGAAAGCCGGGATCGAGGCCGAACCGCATCTTGTCGCGGGGCATACCGCGTCTGAAATTTTACGGCTTGGTCGCGAGCTGAACTCCACCATGACGGTTCTGGGCACCACCGGAAAAGACCGGGTCCACGCCTTTTTTCTTGGCAGTTTATCACAACGCATAGCAGAAACTTCCGATGTGCCCACCCTGCTGATACCGTGAGGTCCGGAAAAAGGTACCTTTACCCAACGGGATTTCTTTCGTGTAAAAGACGGTCCATTCGTTGAAGGTGTCCGTATGCAGCCCTTCGAAGTGGTGGGCCTTATTGGCTGGGTTCGTCCTGCATCGTCTGAAAGAGGTCCCTGGCGTGGTAGGAACTGCGCACGAAAGGGCCGCTCGCAACTCGGGCGAAGCCCAATGCCATGGCGACTTCCCTCCAGCGATCGAATTCTTCGGGAGGAACGTACCGCACCACCTCAAGGTGCGCTTTCGAGGGCTGGAGATATTGTCCCAGAGTGAGCATGCTGCAGCCGGTATCGAGGAGGTCCTCCAGCGTCTGGTGAATCTCTTCCGGCGATTCACCCAGGCCCAGCATCAGGCCCGATTTGGTGGGGAGTGAGGAAGCGCATACGCCTGGCATTTCTCAGAAGATCGAGAGAACGGACATATTTTGCTCCGGGTCGGACCGAAGGATAGAGGCGCGGGACCGTTTCCAGGTTGTGGTTCAGGACGTCGGGGCGGGCGGTGAGGACCGTCCGCAACGCTTCCATATCACCTTGAAAATCGGGGATGAGGACCTCGATGAAGGCCCCGGGCAATCTGCTGCGGATCGCTCTTACGGTCTCGGCGAAGATGCCGGCTCCTCCGTCCGGAAGATCGTCACGAGTGACCGAGGTGACCACCACATAGCGCAATCCCATGCGCTGTGCGGCAGCGGCGACTCTGGCCGGTTCCCCGGGATCGGGCGGAGCCAAAGGTCCATGTTCCACGGCGCAGAACCGGCAGGCGCGCGTGCACCGGGAACCCATGATCAAAAAGGTCGCCGTCCGGCATGAAAAGCACTCCCACTGGTTGGGGCACCGGGCTTCCTGACAGACGGTATGAAGTGCTCCCTCCTTGATGAGGGACCTAACCTTCTCGTAATCGGGTCCCGTCGGGAGGCGCCGTTTGAGCCAGTGGGGTTTGCGCTGGCGCGGCCTGGTTTCCCGGTCTTCTGTCATGATGGCTTCCATCTACGTTCTTTTAGAGCGTCTCTGGAAAGGTCTTCGAGTCGTCACCCCCGCATGTTTCTGACGGGGGTCCAGGGGGATCAAAACGCACCTGGGTTCCCGCACAAAGCGTGCGGGAATGACGATCTCGGGTTGCTTCGTGAGTTATGGCAGTTCGCGGCAATCACCACAAAGGCCCATGCTAAGGGGTTTTAGACACCTCCTCGGTGGTCCTTGGAACAAGTCGATCTTTGCAGCATTGCCTGCACCGCTGCCAGTTCGGTCGCCGCCAGCTTTACCTGGAAAACCGATTCGAGGTTACTCTTCAGGGTTTCACGGACATCTCCGATTGACAACGTGCGCGCGAGCTCCCGCGCCAGGGAGGTCACCCCGATGCCTTTGAGCCCACAAGGGTTGATCCAGGAAAACGGTTCCAGTGAGATGTTCACATTGAAGGCAAAACCGTGGAAGGTGATGCCGCGGCGAACAGCGATCCCGACACTGCCCAATTTGCTGTTGTTGACCCATAATGGACTCGTCAGCCGCTCCGGCCCTTCGCAGGATTTCCCTGGCCAGAACGCCGCCCTGCTCGGATTTCTTCCTGTCCTCGGGTGTCACGCCCTTTGAGACGGTCCCGTCGGCGAACACCCGTCCGACGGTCTCATCACCGAACTTCACGAGAATCCCAATCCAATTGAATGGCATCAGGCGTTCTGAGATCATATTGTGTGCGCAGTTCGGCGGCTTTCGAGGCGATGATGGGGTCAATGCCGTAAAGGGTGAAATTAAACGAATGCAGAAGGAAGGCCGATACTTCTCGGCAAGCTCCCGGTTGGTTTCTCGGATAGGCTGGGTCAGTACCTCAATGAGTGCAATGACGGATGAAAAGCGGCTGGAATTACGATGAAAGGTATATCCTGCTGATTGAAGCAGTAACCGCCGAACCAATCCAGAACCTAGCCCGGGAGCTCTTCGCAAAGACCTTGATCGCGCGCACGATTCCCGAGCGCCGGGTGGATATTCTGACAAATGAGGCCCCATGAAAGAATAACGTCACGAATCAGTGACCCGTGATCCCTGCCGACCGGCACAATAGGAAATGAGTCCAATCACGGCAGCTCTCACGCATAACTGTACACAGGGGTTTCGATGACCCTGGCGGGCCTTTTCCGGCTCTTAATGATGCCTCGGATATGTTCGACGGTCTCAGGAGCAAAATACTGCTCTCCCGTCTCTTGGCAAACTCGTGCAGGCACATTTTCAACAATGAAGAAGTTGCCGCCATATTCCAGGGTGTAAGTTACTCTGGTATCTACCATCGTCTCTTTCATGCCATAGTTCCCTTCATGTCACCTTCTGACTCGGAAGTCGATCCATAGTTTGGGATCAGGCTCGTAGAGGGTGATGATCTTGAGAAGCGGCCGGTTCGGATAGCTGCAATGAATATGGAGTGGCCGGGCCGCTTGCGTGCGCCCAAGGATGAGACAACTTGGGCCATACTTGTCTTCCGGGTAATCCTCAATTATTTCGCTGCGGCTGGCTATCGCATCTTCTATCTCCGCGACGCTTATGTCTCGAATGATGCTTTGATCGACAGCATGTTTGGAAAACTCATACTGGCGCATCCTGATCTTCAGACGAATCTCATGGATCATTTCCACCTCAAAATTCCATCAACCTCATGATTTAAGAAACAAGTTGAAAACCCACCTTTGAGATTTCTTCTGAAGCCAAGCCGTAGACTAGAAACTGATACGCCTCCGCTCTATTCCCAAAACGGCTCTGTCGAAACATAGTTCCAGTACCAGCCAAGGATGCCATTTGGATTCTTTCTCGCCTCATCCTTCAAACGTCAAACGGGGTTGGGTCACGCTATCCAGTCGTTGTGACGGGAGAAATTTCCCAAAAATGCAGGTTATTTGAGCTTAAAAGGCCATTCTGAACACCGAAAATGGTGCTGTAAGAAGACTGTGCCTCCCGGAGTTGGCACTCGCCGACCGCTTCAGCGATCTTCCTGCCCTTAGCTCTTATACCCAGCTGTTTCTTCACCATTGCGACAAACCCTTCGTTTCCCACCGCTATGCTCTCTGACCACTTGCCGTCTCTAGTACTTCTCTCGACTCTGAGAGATTCCTCCACCCATTCCTTGTGCGACCTTTGGAGCATCTCCATGGAGGGGATGTTGAGCAGGTCCATGAGGCACTGATGATCGATCAATGCGTACCTCTGGCGAGGCTCCTGGATCTCCCTGCATCCGCTCCCCTCCCAGTCATAGGGATGGCTTACCGCACCGGCCCGTACCATGTTCAAACCCATATAGACCAGACACTGAACAAGATGTTGGTTGGTCTCCACCGCCGTTGCATGGTAACGATCCTCCCAAAAGGTCCCCTTGCGTTTTTTTCTCTGGTTGTACTCCTGACCGGTTCTTCCTGCAACCAGTTGCATGGACTTCGGGATCACCTCACGCTCACCACGGTCAAAAACCAGAAGATGTGATTGGAAGTGATCATGTAGTTGAGAATGCACAGACCATAACGCTTTTTTGCCTCGAACAACCATTGTGCCCATCTCCGGCGGTCTCTCCCGAACCTGAGCAGGAACTCCCTCTCATGACAGCGGTGAGTTAGGTGCCAGGCGTATCCCGGTAAGTAGTGACGCTTAGCCCTTGCCATGATCTTCCCTCTGCCTTAGACGCTCATTTTTCAAAAATCGCTCTTTAAGCTGAAAATAGGGCCATTTTGCGCCACCTTGTGATGAAATGTCAAGCACTTGCAGTGGCCCGCCCCGATCCGCGAACCCGGGAAACCCATTGAGGCGGAAGGCAGGGATCGTTTGGATCATTACTGTGATATCCTGCGGAAAGCCGGGATCGAGGCCGAACCGCATCTTGTCGCAGGGCATACCGCGTCTGAAATTTTACGGCTTGGTCGTGAGCTGAACTCCACCATGACGGTTCTGGGCACCACCGGAAAAGACCGGGTCCACGCCTTTTTTCTTGGCAGTTTGTCACAACGCATAGCAGAAACTTCCGATGTGCCCACCCTGCTGATACCGTGAGGTCCGGAAAAAGGTCCCTTTACCCAACGGGATTTCTTTCGTGTAAAAGGCGGTCCATTCTTTGAAGGTGTCCGTATGCAGCCCTTCGAAGTGGTGGGCCTTATTGGCTGCGTTCGTCCTGCATCGTCTGAAAGAGATCCCCGGCGTGGTAGGAACTGCGCACGAAAGGGCCGCTCGCAACTCGGGCGAAGCCCATGGCCATGGCGACTTCCCTCCAGCGGTCGAATTCTTCGGGAGGAACGTAACGCACCACCTCAAGGTGCGCTTTCGAGGGCTGGAGATATTGCCCCAGAGTGAGCATGCTGCAGCCGGTATCGAGGAGGTCCTGCAGCGTCTGGTGAATCTCTTCGGGCGATTCACCCAGGCCCAGCATCATGCCCGATTTGGTGGGGAGTGAGGAAGCGCATAGCCTGGCATTTCTCAGAAGATCGAGAGAACGGACATATTTCGCCCCGGGTCGGACCGAAGGATAGAGGCGCGGGACCGTTTCCAGGTTGTGGTTCAGGACGTCGGGACGGGCGGTGACGACCGTCCGCAACGCTTCCAGATCACCTTGAAAATCGGGGATGAGGACCTCGATGAAGGCCCCGGGCAATCTGCTGCGGATCGCTCTTACGGTCTCGGCGAAGATGCCGGCTCCCCCGTCGGGAAGATCGTCACGAGTGACCGAGGTGACCACCACATAACGCAATCCCATGCGCTGTGCGGCAGCGGCGACCCTGGCCGGTTCCCCGGGATCGGGCGGAGCCAGAGGTCCATGTTCCACGGCGCAGAACCGGCAGGCGCGCGTGCACCGGGGACCCATGATCAAAAAGGTCGCCGTCCGGCATGAAAAGCACTCCCACTGGTTGGGGCACCGGGCTTCCTGACAGACGGTATGAAGTCCCCCTTCCTTGATTAGGGACCTTATCTTCTCGTAATCGGGTCCCGTCGGGAGGCGCCGTTTGAGCCAGTGGGGTTTGCGCAGGCACGGCTTGGTTTCCCGGTCTTCTGGCATGGTGGCTTCCATCTGCGTACTTTTAGAGCGCCTCTAAAAAAATCCTCGAGTCGTCACCCCGGCGTGTTTCTGGCGGGGGTCCAGGGGGATCAGAAGGCACCTGGATTCCCGCTTCGAGCATGCGGGAATGACGATCTCGGGTTGCTTCCTGAGTCATGGCAGTTCGCGGCAATCACCACAAAGGCACCATGCTAAGGGTCCTTAGACACCTCCTCAGCGGTCCTCGGAACAAGTCGTTCTTTGCAGCATTGCCCGCACCGCTGCCAGTTCGGTCGCCGCCAGCTTTACCTGGAAAACCGATTCGATGTTGCTTTTCAGGGTTTCGCGGACTTCTCCGGTTGACAACGTAGCGCGCGAGCTCCCGCGCCAGAGAGGTCACCCCGATGCCTTTGAGCCCGCACGGGTTGATCCAGGAAAACGGTTCCAGGGAGATGTTCACATTGAAGGCAAAACCGTGGAACGTGATGCCGCGGCGAACAGCGATCCCGACACTGCCCAATTTGCTGTTGTTGACCCAGACCCCCCGGTTCATGGGATTGCGTTCGGCGATCACACCCCAGTCGGCTGCGGTGCGGATCATGATTTCTTCCAGGGATGTTACATATTCGGTCACGGTCAGCCTTGCCGCATGGAGATCGATGATGCCGTACCCGACAAGCTGGCCGGGTCCGTGGAATGTGATGTTGCCACCCCGCTCCACATGGAAGATCGGGATCCCGGATTGCTGCAGAAAGCTCTCGGCGACGGTGAGGTTCTCGCGTCCGCCTCTGCGGCCCAGAGTGAAAACCGGCGGGTGTTCCAAGAGCATGATGAGATCCGTGTCCAAGACTGCAGAGTGCCGGGCGGCAACCAGCTCAAGCTGCAGCCGCCAGGCGTCCGCGTAATCCAGCATCGGCAGATCCACATAGAGCCAGGTTCTGTCATCACTGCGCTGCGCTGAATTTGACCAGTCGCCCTTCACTCAGGTTCTCCGCAATTCCTCAGGTCAGCAAACCAGAATAGAGTGCCCCTTATCCCATGAGGTCACCCCCGCATGCTTTTAGCGGGGATCCAGAGTCCTGATAGACCCCTGGATTCCCGCTAAAAGCATCGGGAATGACGATCTGAGACTCCCACGGTTCCTCGCGCCCTGAGGCTATTGAGAATTACGGTTAGATCATCGTATTTCAGCATGTGAGGCAAGGATGGCGCGCTGCCGTCACCTCATCCAACCTCGTCACTTTCGGATGATGGGGCGCGGAAAAAAGCGCCTCGGGATCCTCGTCGGCCTCTTTGACGATCGCTCTGAACGCTTCAATGAAAAGATCGATATCCTCTTTCGATTCCGTCTCCGTCGGTTCGATCATGATGGCTCCGTGAACCACCAACGGGAAATAGATGGTAGGCGGGTGGAAGCCATAGTCCATCAACCGCTTGACCATGTCGAGGGTGGTTACCTTCCGTGCGGCCTGATATTTGTCGGTAAAGACGCATTCGTGCATGCAGGGCCGGTCGTAAGGGAGGTGCAGGACGTCTTTGAGTTTTTCCCTGATATAGTTGGCATTCAACACCGCCAGTTGGCTTGCCTTTTTCAGTTCCGCTCCGAGACTCAGAATGTAGCTGTAGGCCCGGATCAAGATGCCCACGTTGCCATGGAAGGCGTGCAGTTTCCCGATTGACTGGGGAAAATCCTCGGAAAGAACGTAGCTTCCGTTTTCCTGGAGCACCCGGGGAACCGGGAGGAAGGGTTCGAGATGCTTTCCGACACAAACGGGACCGGCGCCGGGTCCGCCGCCTCCGTGGGGTGTCGAGAAGGTCTTGTGGAGGTTCAGATGCAGCACATCCACCCCAAGGTCGCCCGCGTTCACGATGCCCATGATGGCGTTCATGTTGGCCCCATCGGCATACACCAGACCGCCTTTGGCGTGCACGATGTCGATAACATTTCGAATGTTTTCCTCAAAGAGGCCAAGGGTATTGGGATTGGTGACCATGATTCCGGCGGTTTCTTCATCCATGACCGCGGCGACGGTCTCGGGAGCGAGAACGCCCCGCTCGTTGGACTTGATATTGACCGCGGTGTAGCCGCACAGGGCGGCGCTGGCCGGATTGGTGCCGTGCGCGGTATCGGGTACGATGATCTTGGAGCGGCGCGAGCCCTTGCTTTTGTGGTAAGCATGGAAGATGAGCATGCCGGCAAGTTCCCCGTGAGCCCCGGCGGCAGGCTGGAGGGTCACGGCATCCATGCCGGTGATTTCCGCCAGGAGCCGCTCGAGCTCGACCATCACTTTGAGCACCCCCTGGGACAAGGCGCCAGGAAGCAGCGGGTGGGCATGGGCAAATCCCGGCCGCGCCGCCTGCTTCTCGTTCGTTTTCGGGTTGTACTTCATGGTGCATGATCCGAGCGGGTACATGCCGGTGTCGACGCCAAAATTCCACGTGGACAGCCGGGTGTAGTGGCGCACCACTTCCACTTCACTCAAATCGGGAAAGTTCGGGCCCTCGCCGATGAGCGCCTCATCCAGAGGATAGGACTCGACATCCCGCCGAGGCAGGGAAAAGCCCTGCCGGCCCTTTTTTCCCTTTTCCAGGAGCAGTGGTTCATTGAGGATCAAACCGGTTGTGCCTAAGGACTCTTTCATGATCCAACCTCTCTATGATTTCGCAATCCCTTCTATCGGTAACGCTTCAACCGCCCAGCTGCCACAACAGACCCAGCACTCAGCACCCATCACTCAGCACTCACAGCACTCACCACATCGGTGACGCTTCAGCCGCCCAACTGCCACAACAGGGCATCCATATCGTTCCTGGTTTTGGTTTCCGTCACGCACAGGAGATAATGGTCGCGCAGTTCCGGGTAGTATGGTGCCAGGGGAAGGCCGGCGATGATCTTCTGCTCCAGTAGCCGCTGGTAGGTCGCCTCGAAGCCCGGCGGAAAATGCACCACGAATTCATTAAAGGTGGGACTGGCAAAGGGGATGCGGAACCCTGCCCGGGTCAGTTCCCGCTTCAAATATTCGCTCTTGTCATGATTCAACTGTGCCAGTTCCCGGAGGCCGGTCCCGCCCAGAGAGGCCAGGTACATGGCCGCCGTTATGGCACAGAGCCCGCTGTTGGTGCAGATGTTGGAAGTCGCCTTTTCTCGCCGGATGTGCTGCTCACGGGTGGCAAGGGTGAGCACGAATCCGGTCTTCCCGTTTCGGTCCGTGGTTTTTCCCACCAGACGGCCCGGCATGGTGCGCATGGTTTCCTTGCGGCAGGCGAGTATTCCCAGTCCCGGCCCGCCATAAGATTGGGGTATACCGAAGCTTTGACCTTCGCCACAGGCAATGTCGGCGCCCTGGCTGCCCGGGTCCTTCAGCAGTCCGTAGGCAAGGGGTTCCGTGAAGGACGTGATGAAGAGGGTCTTGGTGTCACGGGTGAGCTTTCCCACGGCCGCCAGGTCCTCGATGCATCCGAAAAAATTGGGAGACTGCACGGCAACAGCCGCCAGATCGTCGGTGCTTTCCAGGGCTTGCAGATTGGTTCGGCCGTTTTCAAGATACGGCAGTTCGATAATCTCATAGCCGGGAGGTTCCAGGTAGGTGCGTATCACCCGCCGGTAGAGCGGATGAACGAGGCTTGAAACCGCGACTTTCTTCAAGCGGCTGGCCCGCGTTGCCATGAGCAGCGCTTCCGCCAGCGCCGAAGCCCCGTCGTACATGGAGGCATTGGCCACATCCATGCCCAGGAGAGTGACCATGAAGCTCTGGTACTCGAATATTGCCTGCAAGGTTCCCTGGCTGATTTCAGGCTGATAGGGAGTATAGGCCGTGGCAAATTCGGAGCGGCCAAGAAGATAGGAGACCGCTGCCGGGATGTGGTGTTCATAGGAGCCTGCTCCCATAAACACCTTGTACTCCGGGGAGACCGCCATCGTGCTCGCCAGGGCCGCCATCAGGTCGTTCAATTCCCACTCCGTCAGCGGTTCGGGAAGGTCGAGATCGGTCTTGCGCCGGCAATCTTCGGGAATGGTTGCAAAGAGATCATCGAGGCTGGATGCCCCCACCACCTGGAGCATCTCAGCAATATCTTCACTGGTATGCGGTAGGTATCTCATTTTTCCAAGCCTTTCAGCATCTCGAGGTAAGCATCCCTGGCCATAAGCCCGTCCCACTCAGAGGGGTTGGAGGCGGTCACTTCAACGATCCATCCTTCCTCGTAGGGTGCTTGATTGACCAGTTGCGGGGATTCCTCCAGCGCCTCATTCACGGCAACGATTTCGCCGCTCACCGGGAGGTACGCCTCAGCCACGGCTTTGACCGACTCCAACGTCCCGAATTGTTCTCCTTTGGAGAAAGTCGAGCCCACCTCGGGCACTTCCACAAAAACGATGTCACCAAGCTGGTCTTGAGCATAGTCGGTGATGCCCACCCGGAACTTCTCGCCGCCAAGCTTTTTTGCCCACTCATGATCCTCGGTATAACGGACATCCTCGGGCAAGCTCAATTCGCTGATCTCCTTCATGGCTTCTCCTCCTCCTTTATGCCTTCTCATTACTTGGGATACTGCACAAAATGAGCGAAATCTCTCTCATAGGTTACTCCAAACTATCGCCGATATGTACCAAGTTGTGCCGTCAGACGAGCGGTGGGGGTTGCCCGTGTACCCGTGAATCCGTAACATCGAGGCGTTGTGAAGGCCAATTTGCGTGCTTATGGAAGCCCCAAAAAAAACATGAGCGATCGGTTAAGAAGGGGCATCGAGTCCTCATCCAGTGAACCGATTTTTGCTCTAATTCTGTCTCGCTTCAGAGCAACAATCTTATCCACCATGATCTGGGAGGTAACTTGCAGACCATTTCATCGGTTGGTTCAACCGAGAGGCGAAACAATGGCGCATCCTGTAAATCAGTGCTCAAGAGACAGACCACAATGCTTGCATGGGTTTCGTTGAAAATGTCGGACTGCACCACGACGGCAGGACGAGACTTTCCATAATCACCCGGCGCAATCACCAACACCACGTCGCCGCGCTTCATTGCCATCCATCCAGGTCCGCCACGGATTCAATGAAATCCAGTGCATCCCGTTCGCTGGCATGGACACTGACGCGCAACGATTGCGCTCTGGCTTCCTCCATAAATCCGGGCGCCCTGACATCCGGCACCCAGACTTGCACGGGACGCAGACCGGCAACGCGCATGTTGTGACGATAACGTCTCATCTTCTCGCTCGGTGTGAGTGCCGTTCCCATTCAATCCACCCCTTTCAATTGAAATCGCTCTCAGTAGCCATAAGGTAACATGTTACCAGGCAAGGGGCAAGAGAACCTTCCGTCGAAAAAGATTCGCAGATGGAGATCACCCGTGCAAAGAGTTATCCAGGGCTTTGAACGATGCCTCCACCATTACCTCGGCAAGGGTTGGATGCGCATGAATGGTTTCCGCCAGGTCCTTCACCGTGACTCCCATCTTCACCGCCAGGGTCCCTTCGGCGATGAGGTCCGTGGCATGCGGTCCCACGATATGGACCCCCAGAATTCTGCCCGTTTCTGCGTCCGAGACAATCTTGGCTTCGCCCGCGATTTCACCGAGCACCTGAGGTTTTCCCAGGGTCCGGAAGAGGACCGTGTCAGCGCGGACGCCCAAACCCCGCTCCCTGGCTTGCGTTTCCGTCAGCCCGACGTTGGCTACCTCCGGCATGGTGAAGATGGCTCCCGGCACGACGCTGTAGTCCATGGTGCAACCTTTGCCGGCGGCATTTTCCGCAGCAACCCGGCCCTCCGCGGTCGCCACGTGGGCGAGCATTATTTTTGCCGGCCCGAGCACATCGCCGATGGCATAAACCCCGGGAACATTGGTTTCCATTCGGTCGTCGGCGATGATCCACCCATCCTGGTCAACGTTCACGCCCAGCTTTTCCAGACCGATGTCTGCGGTGTTGGGCTGCCGCCCTATGGCGACCAAAACTTTGGCTACTTCCATGACCAGGGGTTCTTTTGCTTTGGGGTCGCGGAGGAGCGGAGATGGGCCAAGGGTTACACTGAGTTTGCCATGATCGCGATGGAAGCGCTCTGCAGTTCGTTTTACGATGAACTTGATTTTCCGCTTTTTCATCTCCCGCTCAATTACCCTGGAACAGGCTTCGTCGACTGAGGGGAGGGGAAGGAGGCGGTCCATGGCCTCGACCAGGGTGACCTGGGACCCGAGGGCCGCCAGGAGAAAGGCGAATTCGCATCCAATGACGCCGCCCCCGAGGATCATGACGGACTCGGGGACCTCCTGAAGGCAAAGCGCGTCGTTGCTGGAAAGGATGAATTCGCCGTCGAAGGGAAATGCCGAAAAGTTGAAGGGCTGGGTCCCGGGGGCCAGAATGAGTTTGTCCCAGTAGACCTCGAGGGTTGTGCCGTCGTCCAGGTGCGCGGCAATCAATCCTTGCTTTTCAACAGTGCCCCGACCCCGGAGGGTGCGGACCTTATGGTGACGGAGCAAGTCAAGTATCCCTTTGGCTTGATCCTGGATCACTTTCTCTTTGCGCGCCATGAGTCGCTGCATATCGGGAAAGATTTTACCGTCCAACCGCAGGCCGAATTCCTCGGCTCGGTGAAACTTATCCAGCAGCTCGGCCGTGGTGATCATGACTTTGGAAGGAATGCAACCCCAGTTGAGGCAAGTCCCTCCTACGCTGTCCCGCTCGATGACCGTGACCTCCGCCCCCAGTTGGGCAGCACGAATCGCCGCACCATATCCCCCCGGCCCCGCTCCGATGAGAACCACTCTTATCGCCATGACGCCTCGCCCTCCATGGTATTCGGTTTCATCCTGCACCTTTTCTTTCCGAAACCACTGACGCGACTAACAGTTTAAGACACTAAAGCATAGAAGAAACAGGCAAAAATAAAAAGAGCCGGTTGGAGAAGAACCCAACCGGCTCTTTTGAGGGATTCTTGGCCGAGCCCGGGTTACTCGTTCTCATCCGGAAAGTAGCGCCTTGTTCTGTAGGAGGGGCTTCCAGCCTATCGCGGCTGGAAGCCCCTCCTACATGGGGTTTCCGGATGGACACTACTCGTCTTAACGCTGATTTTCCGGGGCTTAATTGCTTCCGCTTTGGGCAATGTCAACGTGAGAACCCCATGCTTCATACTCGCTTCGATCTTTGACTGGTCGATCAGTCTTCCCAGCGTGAATTCGCGGAAATAGTCGCCGACGCCGTATTCCTGAAGGAGCACCCGTTCCTTTTCTCCCTCCGTCGTGACCGTCCCGCGAAGCGTCAAGTGATTATCGTGGACGTCGATGGCTACGTTTTCGGGGCCCACGCCGGGCATGTCGGCAACCAGCGTAACCCTGTCAATATGTTGATGCGGGCGGCCATAATTCTGGAGGGACGCGGTGAAGCGGTGAGGACGGGAGCGGAGGATTCTCTACCCGATGGTAAGAAGAACGATGCCGCCGACCGTTAGTGCCATACCCAGGACGGTCTTCAGCGTCAAAGGTTCTCCGCCATAAATTATACCCATCGCAGCACCGAAGAGTGGTGACGTAAAGGCAATGGGCATAACCCGACTGAGCGGCGCCCCTTTGATCGCAGCGTAGAAGCAGAGCATCCCAACCGAGCCCGCTACCACGCCTCCGCCGATAACCATGTAGAGGAGCGACTTCGAGCCTGCCTGCGCTACGGACCGCCACTCCGGGAAACTGACGCAGGCCAGGATCAGGAGGGCCACAGCGGTTCGGATAGTGATCCCTACTTGGGGAGAAAGGTGGCCCATGTGCAGACCCTTCTTTTCAAAATAGCCGCCCACGCCCCAGGCAATGGCGGTAACGAGGGCAAGGAGCTGTGGTTTCATGTGTTATCCTCCTGCAGAGAAGACAGCCTTTATCAAGGTGAAAGGAAGCGGTAGTTACAAACATTTCGAGATGATGATCGGAAAACGACCACCGGGAGGGGACGGCATTCGAACCTGCAGCACAAAGTGGGTCACTGCCCGGCTGTTTTGGACCGTCCCCCGGGCTGACAGACTCTCAAAACGAGATCCATGCCCAACACCTCCCGGCCCCATTCCGCAAGGGACCCGTAAGGGCCCGCGAAGCCCTCTTCGGTGTCGAATTGCCCGGTTCCCGAATCAATGGCAACAAAGGGCACACCGGCCTGTCTGGCTGCTGCCAGGTCACCCTTTCCGTCGCCGAAAAAGAGGCATTGGATCGGGGCAAACTGGAACTCCTTCAGGAGCTGCTTGAGCGATTCCGATTTCGGCCAGTCACCGCCGCCACGAGCCAGGTCCAGAAGGGGTCCCAGGTGATGGGCCTCGAGCGTTTCCTGCAACTCACTGGCTGGCGTGTTGGAAAGGGCGGCTCGGGTGATCCTGCGCTTCCCGATCGCCGCCAGCACCTCACTGCATCCCTCCGTCAACGGAGCCTTGAGCATGGACCATCGGCCCAGGCCCTTGAACCTCTCCCAACGCCGTTCAAATTCGCCTTCCTTGAACGGGCGGCCGACGATCTGATCTTGAATGATCCGGATTTTCTGTCCACGGTCGATGCCCGTGAGCTTGAGGTATAATTGAATGATTCTCTCCTGCATTCCGGGATCATCGGTAAAACCCTGCGCCATGGCCTGAGCATTAGCCAGGTTTGAATCAATCAAAACGCCATTGACATCGAATATGCATACGCTGATTCCTCGTAAAGCCATTTCTTGCAAACCCGCGTGAGGCCTTTCTTCATTCTAAGAAGGTTTCTAAAAAGCCCTTCTATCCCGTCACCCCGGCGAAAGCCGGGGTCCAGAAAGTCTTAAAAGACCTGGATTCCGGCTTTCGCCGGAATGACGCAATGTGACTCGGGAGAACTTTTTGGACACGCTCTAAGATTTATGATGTTTGATAAACGTGCCATTGTGGTATTCGTCAAAAGCGATGCGCAATTCTTCTTTTGTATTCATCACAATAGGGCCGTACCACGCAACCGGTTCATTGATCGGCTTCCCCGAGATGAGCAAAAACCTGACCGCTTCTTCTTCCGTCGAAACCATTATACCAGCAGCTGACCAAGCAGCTAGGCTAGCATGCCTTTTATCCAGGAGACCAGCGTTTCTTTTTCCTTGGGATTGACCGTTGTGCCCACCACCTTGCCCTGCTTTGCCAGGAAGAGCGTGGGGACTGCTTTCACGTCATACCGCTTGCACAGATCCCGGTTCAAGTCGCAATTAATCTGGCCGATGAGGACTTCACCTCCCATTTCCTCGGCAACCTCATCGATTATGGATGAAAGAGCGGTGCAGTGATGGCACCAGGAAGCCCAGAACTCGAAGACTACCGGGAGTTCGGTTTCCGCCAGGACCTTGTCAAAGTTTACCTCGTTCAGCACGATGGGTTTCGTTGGGGTTTTGCTTTCTGTCATTTGCCGGTCCTCTTCTCCACTGTAATAAAAAGGGGTTTGACGTGAACAAAATGTAAATGCGACGTCACATATCCTGTGATGATCCTTGAGTCTTTTATACTAACGAGCGCCGGCGCATCAGAAAAGAGGATTCGGCTCTCCGGGGCGCCTTTTTTATATGGATAAGCCCCCAGCCCATATCCCTCCATTCCATGCATCTCGCGAGGCAGGCTTTTAAGCCTGCCGGGGCGTAGCCCCCTGCTTACCCCCCCATTGCGTTCATTCTATACCGATCAAGGCAGAAATCCTGCACTTTGCCAGGGCCGCCACTACCTTTCCGTAGGAGCGCCTCTTAGGCACGATTTTATCAAGGTCGCCGCAAACTGCCGCTCCAGATCTTTAACCTTAACCAATATAGAATATTAATGAAGATCCCGGAAGGTTTTACCTGTGCGCTGATCTGTCTGCTGATCAGTCTCGTCGCCGAAGGACTGGTTTACTGCTATCATCCCTGCCATCCGGAAGCGGGCGAATACGTAGTTCAGCGTCACGTTTTTTCGCATGGCACCCTGCCTTCGACCCTGCGCATGCTCGCCCTCCTCGACATCCAAAATAAGATCCAAGACCTGCTCGAAATCATCAGCCGGTTCCCGGGCGTGCTGCCGGTTCGTCTCCCGTCGAATTGGGCGTGTCCACCCTTTTGATCGGGACGGGCGCGGGAGGCATTTCCGTTCACGGTTGACATCAGCGGGAACGTGGTTACAATTCATCCCAACAAGAGGGAGTAGCTACTTAGGGCAAAGTCACCAATACGGTGCCATGCAAACACACCTGGCTTTGCCGTTGGGTTATGCCAATTAGCGAGACTTTTGGGGTGGTAAAACACGCCGAAGGTCTCGTTTTTTTTTGCCGAGGAGCGAGGCGGCAAGGGCGTTGCGTGGGATCACAACGGTTCCAGGAAAGGAGACCATGACTCCGGTAAAACGCATGGTTCCAATGGCAACCACCGGTCGGGGCGTGAGAGGATGCCTGTTAAACAACCAACATGGAGAGGAAGAACAATGAAATGTCCATTATGTAGTGTTGACCTGATGATCGCAGACAGACAGGGAATAGAGATTGACTATTGCCCCAAGTGCAGAGGCGTCTGGCTCGACCGGGGCGAGCTTGATAAGATGATTGAGAGATCCGCTGCCCCTCCTCCTCAGAGTTACGGAGGCGAATACCGTGAGCCCCATCCCCGTCAGGCTCCCCCCGCGCACCCCCGGGAATACGACCCGAGGCATTCTGGGCATCAGAAGCACAAACGAAAATCATTCCTTCAGGAGGTTTTCGACTTCGACTAGTCAAGCACCGCGGAAGGGGTTGTTTGGCGAGGTTCCACTCGATAAGGAGGAGCATTTAACATGAGAAAAAAATTGATTGCCGGGCTGGCAGTCCTGGCCCTGTTCTTTTTTGCCGTTTCAACATTTGTGGAATCGAGCGCCTGGGCGAGAGCGGGTGGCGGAGGTTCGTCGGGAAGCCGCGGAGGCCGCAGTTTTTCGGCTCCGAGCGCGCCGTCGAGTCCGTCCACGGGTTCCCCCGGCCTTAGCACACCGGGGAGAAACCCGTCCCTCGGGACTCCCGGCCAGCCGTCAGGTGGGTTCTTCAGCGGCAGTCCCTTAATGCAGGGACTGGCGGGAGGGCTCGCTGGCGGGCTGCTCGGGAGTCTTCTCTTTGGCGGCACCGGCCACGCATCGCCCGGTGGAATGACGGGAGGAGGCATGGGGCTTCTCGATTTCGCCCTCATCGGGCTGCTGCTCTACTTTGCCTACCGGTTTTTCAAGAAGGCGGCGGGCCCAGCAGGCCGCTGCCTCCGGAAGCTACAGCCAGGCCCGTTATCAGGATGAGGGGAGCTCTTCCGGACCGTCTGCCTTATACCGCGACTCCCAGCAAGACAGCTATCCCGCTGTTTCGGAAGTTGCACAGGGCTTTCGGCAGATGCGGCAGGCCGACCCCGGCTTCAGCGAAGAGGCCCTCAAAGAGACCTTCCAGGATCTCTTCTTCAAAGTGCAGGCGGCCTGGATGAATCGTAGCGTGGAAGGGATCGAAGCGATCGTTACGAGCGAGATGGCCGCATTTTTCAGAACCGAATTCGAGGCGATGAAGAGCAAGGGCATAATCAATCGTCTCGAGAACATTGCCATTCGGAAAGTCGAACCCTCCGAAATGTGGCAGGAAACCGGGAAGGAATATATCACGGTACTGTTCACGGCGAACCTCCTCGACTACACGCTGGATGAAAAGACCGGCCAGGTTGTCGAGGGAGATAAATTGAATCCCGTGAAGTTCCAGGAATTCTGGACCTTCTGCCGGGACCTCGGTGCGTCCCAATGGAAGCTCTCGGCCATCAATCAGACTGGGCAGGTACCTGCGCGCATGAGTTAGATCATTGAAGGCCTGGAGGCTCAAGCCCTGGGGCCTCCCCGCCCGCTCCGCCGGTTCGTCTCTGCGAGCAAGTTTGCCACCGGCCCCTGGCTTGGGTCATGATGGTCGGTTGAGCGCCTTCCTTATTTTGCTCTTATTTCGTCCGCCTTTCTAACCACGAAGAGCACGAAGAGCACGAAGAGCACGAAGAGCACGAAGAGCACGAAGAAACGAAGGAATCTTTTCGCTTCTGTCTTTCGTGGTAAAAGAAAATGCTTTGTGGGTGGACGACTCCATAGAAAACGGCGAGACTGCCTGCCGTTCCGTTTCCCGAATGCGGGCACGGATATTGAGCCATGAACGAATACTCCGAAACGCGTGTCCTTTTGTGTGGTGACACCGGAATCAGCGTGGAATTTGGAGACGCCATCGACCCGGCCATCAACCGCCGGGTCCAGCAGTTGTTCGGACAACTCATAAAACGACAACACCCGGGCATTCTGGGGTTAAATCCCACCTACCGTTCCCTCTTCATTCAATACGACCCGTGGCAATGTTCTTTCGAGAACCTGTTGCTGGTCGTTGACGAATGCCTGAAAGCAGCGCCCGAAGGCACGGCGGCCTCCACCCGGGTCATCGAGATTCCGGTTTGCTACGGCGGCGAATACGGCCCCGATCTGGACTCTGTTGCATCCTTTCACGGCATGACCCCCGGCGAAGTGGTGAGGCTCCATTGCGCCGCTCTTTACTATGTCTACATGATCGGCTTCACTCCCGGCTTCCCCTACCTGGGAGGACTCGATGAGCGTCTCCACACGCCCCGGAGAAAGGAGCCGCGCAAGGTGGTGCTGGCGGGCAGCGTCGGCCTCGCCGATCGCCAGACCGGGATCTACCCCATCGACAGCCCTGGCGGATGGCACTTGATTGGGAAGACTCCAGTCAGGATATTCGACCTCGACAAGGCGGACCCCTTCATCATTCATGCCGGGCAATCCCTGAAGTTCAAGCCCATCACGAGGGAAGCATTTGAAAGCCATCAGCATCATTGAGGGAGGTCCACTGGCAACGATCCAGGACCGGGGCCGGTTCGGGTTTCGGGACCGGGGCGTCCCCGTGTCCGGTGCGATGGACCAGCAGGCTCTGATGGTCGGCAACCTGCTGGTGGGTAACGCCGTTGGCGCTGCTGCCATCGAGATAACTCTGGGAGGATTCCAGGCGGAATTTTTGTGCGATGCCCACTTTGCTATTACCGGTGCCGACCAGGCGCCCAGGCTGAACCATGGTCCCATCTCAAACTGGACCTGTCACTGTGCGAAAGCAGGCGATGTCCTCAGCCTCGATTATGCCCGCATCGGGCTGCGCTCGTACCTGGCGGTGGCGGGCGGGGTGGACGTGCCGGAGATCATGGGCAGTCGGTCGACCTACCTCAGAGGCGGATTCGGCGGATATCAAGGCAGAGCGTTGCAGAAAGGCGACATCCTTCCCCTGGGCGAGAGGTATGGCAAACCCATCTTCGCCTTTCCCGCCCGGTTGATTCCCCCCTACTCGGAGCAGCCGACCCTGAGAGTCATTCCCGGCCCCCAGGACGATCATGTCACGGCGAAAGGAATGGAGACTTTTCTATCCAGTCTGTATGAAGTCACCACCCGGCTGGATCGCATGGGGATCGCCCTCGCGGGACCGCTCATCGAGCTCCGCCGAGGTGTGGACATTATCTCCGATGGAACGTGCGCGGGCGCCGTTCAGGTGCACGGCAACCAGCAACCGACCATCCTGGCAGCGGATTGCCAGACGGTGGGAGGATATGTCAAAATCGCCACGGTGATCGCCGCGGACCTGCCCCTGCTCGCCCAACTCCCAGCGGGCGCGAAGGTCCGCTTTGCAAACATCGATTTGCTGCAGGCAAGAGAGATCTACTTGAAAAATCAGTTCCAGCTCAGGAGCTTCTATAGATTTGCAGAGAATAGTCTCATAAATCTACGGGGCAAGCTTTCCAGCCTGCCAGAGGTGACCAGTTTGGTGAAATTGATTATCCGAAAGTTTCTGTATGAACGGTGGACAAACGCCATGTGAGCTTGGAAGCGAGATCACCAGCAGCACATGGGTCAGAGGTTTTTAGCCTTTTTCTGATCACTGACCACTGACCACTGATCACTGGCCACTCTCGATGCAATTGAGGAAACCATGAGGACGGACATCAACTGTGACATGGGCGAAAGCTTTGGCTTGTACCGGATCGGCCAGGACGAAGAGATCATGCCCTTTATCACCTCGGCCAACGTGGCCTGCGGCTGGCATGCGGGCGACCCGATGATCATGGCGCGAACCCTGGAGCTGGCCAAGAAAGCACGGCGTTGGCGTGGGTGCGCACCCGGGCTATCCGGACCTTCTCGGATACGGGCGACGCAATCTGGAAACCTTTCCCGGAGAAATCAGGAACTACATTCTCTATCAGATCGGAGCCCTCGATGCCTTCGCGCGGGCGGCGGGTGTCAAGCTCCAGCATGTTAAACCGCACGGGGCCATGTATAACCTGGCGGCCGGGACGAGCGGGCGGCCGGGGAAGTCATCGCGGCGGTCAAAGCCTTCGATCCCGAGCTGATCCTGGTTGCTCTGGCCGGCTCCCTCTGTGCGCAAATGGCCACCCATGCGGGCTTACGGGTTGCGCGGGAAGTTTTCCCGGACCGGGCCTACCTGAGCAATGGCCAGTTGGCCCCGCGCTCGATGGCGGGCGCCGTGATTCATGATCCGGAAACGGTGAAAGAACGCGTCCTCAAGCTGGTGAAGACGGGACAAATGACCAGCATCGACGGCCAAGAAATCGCTCTCGAAATGGATACGCTCTGCGTCCACGGCGACAACCCGGGCGCAAGCCAACTGGTCAAGACCATTCGCAAGACCCTTGAGAACTCCGGAATCCACGTGGTTCCGATGGGGATAGTGACAACAGACCACTGACGCGTTGGTGCGGAGAAGACGAAAAGGGAATTAGATCTTCGCTCTGGGAGGACTCGAGGGGAAATGGTTGCCCCCGAAAGATGGCGCAAACCCAAAAATCAAATTCCTATCCCCAACTCACCGCTGAATTGGGCCGCGACAAGTTTCGTCTGGAGACTCTTTGTCACCCCTGTAGGGAAAACCTCCGGGTTTCTGCATGAAAAATGCGAAATTGTGAGCTGGCTAGATTTGCACTCCGGGCTCAGCCCTATTCTCTATGCAGATCCATGGGCATCATACCGGACCTCCTTATTGCGTAAATGCGCATTGAATTCTGGCTGGGATGCTGAAGGGGAAGGTCCGCATCTGTTATGCCGAGCTCGGCATAACAGACATACCTACGCCACCATGATGCTAAGGGCCAGCATCAGTCTCACGGCCTTGAAGGAAATCCTCGGTCATCGCGACATTCGAATGACCATGCGCTACGTCCAGGTCACTCAAACCGATCTGCAACGCCAATATCACCTCGCCCGCCAAAATATGGCCTATGTTCATGCTGTGCCTCAACTTCAAACCACCCACGATGCACAAGCAGACAACACAGGAATCGCAGCGATATGCCGCGTCCTCGATGCCGTGAAACACCAATTGGAGATGCACCGTCGCCAGACTCTCAACCAGCAAACCAAAAACAAAATCCAACCCCTGGCAAGACGCCTTGCAAAGCTCCGGGCAGCACTGGCTGCTTTAGAAAGTACCTGAAAAAAGGTACAGATTGGCCGGTCAACCCGTCTTTTCGCACTACCCGAAAAAGTGTCCGGTGGTGAGGCAAGAAATAGGCACCCAATGTGAGTTGTCTGGAGAATACGGGTTTTTCTGTGGGACCATGGCGTCGGAATAGAAGTCTCTGGCGACCCATTTTTTTGATTTACAGCCCATAGTGGTTTTGTAATCTGTTCATTCATAGGTATTTAGGGAAAGATGTTGTCTCTGGATGCGTGTTGCACCGTCATTGCTGCATTCGTCGGTGTACCAGGGGAAAGCAACAAGGTCATAGACACCGCAGTTCGAACATGGGTGGAGGTGCTGAGGATCGATCGTCCATTTGCCCGGTGTGGTCTGATAGTTGTATTCAAGGCGTTTCACATCATAATTACTGCTCGTGAGGAACTGTACAAAAAGCTGAACGGAAGCGGCTTTAGCGCCGTCGGTGAAATAATCATGGTCCGGAGACCTGGCGGTGCCCGTGAGCAGGCCGGCAGTATCCGTAATCGAGTTCTGATATACAATGGTTGTTGCAACGCTCGGCGAGTAGTCGGAATTCGCGCCAAATTGGCCGTTCCAGGTAACTGACGTTAAGTAATCGTAGGTGCTCCCTTCGCTCCCCGTGTACCCGAGGAGGAGGAGGATCTTTGGATCCGAATCCGAGGGGAAAATAGTAATAGCATCTTCGATTTGATAGTCTATCAGCGCCCCGTCATTAGCGTTCGTGATGAGCCCGGGCGTATGAGAAGCCCAGTCGTTTCCATTGGCGCTGGTCCAGGTATTTGTATCCGTAAAAAGGTAAAGCATATTGTTCAGGACCGCTATTGCAGCACCCGCAGCTTTGCCTTGTGCCAGGTTATCACTGTGAAGCGGCGTGCTGCCCAGCTTTGTCACAGAAATAAATTTATCCTCTGTCAGGTCAAAGACGGCGACAAGGGGATATATGGGGGCGGTAGCATTGTTGGGAGACTGTCCGGTAAAGGTAAAAAATATCCTATTATCGAAGACGGCCACACCCGTGCCCCGGCCCTTGGAATGACGATTGTAGCCGTGGTAGATACAGTTACTCCAGTTTTCTGAGAGCGTGTCTAAAAAGGTCAGCCGGATGCGAGTCGCCGCACCATCAATTTGATCATGGCGACACGGATCATGTTTTCACTGGTTTCAGTCAGGTACTCATAATCTTTGGAAAGTCTCCGATGACGTCCCAACCAGCCAAAGGTTCTCTCCACAACCCAGCGGCGCGGAAGAACGTAAAAGCCTTTGATTGCGTCGGACCTTTTCACAATCTCCAACCGGAGGCAGTTGCTGTTTCGCAAAGAAGCGACCCACTCGATCAATTTTCCAGCGTATCCCCCATCGGCCCAAACGAGCCGGATACGCAGATAGGCATCGCGTATCAGAGAGAAGAGTATTTTGGCGCCGTCTCGATCCTGAATGTTGGCTGCATGAACGACTACAGCAATAACCAACCCCAGCGTGTCTACGAGCAGATGCCGTTTGCGGCCATTGACCTTCTTGCCGGCATCATATCCATGGAGCCCCCTTTTTCGGTCGTCTTGACCGATTGGCTGTCGAGGATGGCTGCACTTGGTTCGGCTTCCCGTCCCTCGGCAATGCGCACCTGGGATCGTAGTGCGTCATGGACCTGTGTCCATGTGCCATCACGGCGCCATGACGAGAAGTAGTGATAGACGATCCGCCAGGGAGGGAAGTCATGTGGCAAAAGACGCCACGCGCAACCGGAGCGCACCAGATACAGTATCGCATTGAGGATCTCCAAACGCTCGTATTTGGCCGGTCTCCCGCCATGTTTAGGCATGGGAACCAGCGGTTTGAGAAACTGCCATTCATTCACACTCAAGTCACTGGAATACGGCTGCTGCGGTTGGCTTGTGTCACACATGGGCTCCTCCATTGCTAGGGTTGTCCCATGTTGACTTATCAGAAGTCTAACCCCGAGTCCAGTGTAAACTTTTTAGACACGCTCTGAGTCATATTTTGGGTTAAGCATACCATTGCTGTCGACATTGTGAGAACTGTGGCAGACCTCAGCCGACTGGTCCAAATAAAAGAAATGGACCTTGCCATTGACGAACACCCCGCGCCCCATGCCCCAGGCGGGACCTACCCATAGAAGTCCGATCAGCATTGCACACAACCACTTCACCCTGCTCATGGCCCCCTCTCCTTCTGCCGCCTCGAAAAATAAGCGCCGGTCGCCACCTCTCAAAGCGGCTTTCTTAAGCTGATAAGATAATTGTTCTGGTTCGGCTAACTCATCATGCCAAATGCATCAGGCATTTGATGGAACTGGTGTCTTCTCACCTCCTTTCTTCCAACTACACGGAAAAAGGATTCTCGCCATGGAAGCACCTTGAGACAACACTCAGGCGGAACCGGTGACGTGACAAACCAGTCTCCCCAAGTGAAAGGAAATTTGTTGAGCACGGGAAACGAACGGCATTGGGCCCGACCCAGCCCGCCCTCCGCAAGAGCAGCAGATCGGAGTGGACTCAGGAGGCACTGGACGCATTCCTCGTTCCGCTGGAGGTCCCCTCTCCCGATACGGGAGAGGGGGATGCGGTTTTGACTATTATTTCTTGTACCTGCCAGCCGCGACGCCATTTAGGCAACAAACCGTGTCAGCGGCGGCGACCGCCTCGATCCGCGATGAAATTCCTGGGCTGTAACGCTAGGATCGCGTCCCGTAAAACTTCAGATTGGACGTGTGATTGGAAATCGGGACCTCGCCCTTGTACCAGGGTTCTCCGCCCACCCTGATCACGATGCGGGAGGTCCCCGCTCGCGGAGCATGAAGCCGGTTGAAAGCTTCACCCTTGAAGCGAGCCCACCATGTCTTCTTCCCGAAATCCACGGCAAAGTGAAGATCACCCGCGTCGTATTCGAGGGCCTTACCCTTCGCTACCGCGTCGTCAAAATATACCATTGAGATGAGAGGTATCATGCGGCTGTGTCCGTTCACTTCAATGGTCATGTCGCCGAAGAAATCGAGGGGCGCGGGGAGGGTGCCGCTGAGGAACGCGTCGCCAGTGCCCGCGGCAGAATCATACACGCCCATGTTGCGGGTAAGCTCCATGACGTTGGGCTGCTTCTTGGGCAGCTTCTGATCCCAGCTTATATGGACATCGTGGTTTATGCCGGCAGCGAAGCCATAGCGGTCATTGACTGTGAGCCTGAGTTGAGCACCACCTTGGGAGGCCTTGAAGGCGCTGGAAAGATCGGTTTTGGCAATGTCGAAATCCCAGGTCCGGTTCTCAAAATCGAGCTTAAGCTTGACGATATTGCGCTCGGCCGATTTACTGGTGTTGAATGCCCATGTGTTTCCGTGTCGTGTCCACTTACCTTCGGCCTGGGTTGAAGACCAGGTGAAGCCATTCAGAGACACGGTAGCGCCAAGAAATGGTTTGAACTGACCTGCGGTCATCGGGATAGGTTTTCTCGTTCCCTCTTCGTCCTGCCAGGTCAGGCTTCCACCTCTGACGTGATAATGGCTCTTATACAAGGAGCTGGAAGCAGCGCTCTGCTCCGGTACTCCAACAACGCTGCCCGTGATCTGCTGGGGTAAAGGGGAGTCGCCAAAGCAGTGGTTATCATGCGTGCATGCACTCTTGACCCTCCACGTCAGGCACCAGGGGCGTTGCCCCTTATAGACGGCGGGGATCCAGGGCGCGGTGTCTTCCAGTGCATCGAGCCAGTAAGGCTGTATGGTCACCGACTTGTAGCAGTAGGGGGCGCTGCAATCCTTCATCCCAAGTGAAGCCTTTACATCTTCCTTGAGACTTGTTGTACCGGTCACTTTCGCACCGAAACTTCCCTCGTAGCCGGCCGTAAAATCCGCCCCAAAGCCCAGGAGCTTTGTACCGATCTCCATAGAGACCTGATTCTTGATATCTATGCTGTTGGTCGCACCGGAAGTGGTAAGATTATCGTCGGTAAGGGTAAATTCAGTGTCAGTGCCCGAACCGGGGCTATATTTCAGCAGGTAGTTTGGCAGCTTGTCGTTGGGGTATCTGACCCCCCAAATGGCGTTGTCAACATCCCAATGCACCGCGTACCAGGAATGAAGGTCCGTTGAAGTGGGGAATCGGTTTGCCATTCCAATATCAGGGAGGCCGGGGACCTCGGAAAAAAGTCCGGGGATTTCGTCCTTATCGCCTCCCGGATCCGCGAGGCGGAACTCAATTTGCTGAACGCTACCCTTGTGCTTATTGTCATTCAGTACCTGGGTAGAGTGCAGGTCCTGTCCAAGATAGCGGCCGGTATTAGGCTTATTGATGTCGTAGTCGTAGGAGTACAGGCGGAAATCCTGAACCAGCATGGTCGGTATACTGAAGATACCCCACGCGTGTTGGTCCAGGTTTTCCAGGTCCTCGGAAGAGATCATCGAGGTGCCCATTTTGACCAATAAATTTGCACTCCAGGAGCTGCTGTTTTCGTGTTCCTGCAGCCATCCATGCTTATATCCAATATCGAATTGATCGCTTATCCCCAGAAACTCATCCAAAAAGCCGGCATGGACCTTAAAGCCGGCTGAAAGTGTCAGCACATTCTCCCAATTCTGTGAATGCTTCACCCCAATGGAATTCTCCAGTCCGTATTCCACATTGGAGAGTTCTCCCGTCTCGGTGGCGGGGACCTCGTTGATGGCGAAGGGGGGCGGACCCAACACGACGCCCTGAAGTTGCCAGTATTTTCTCAAAGACATGTCATCATCGCTTTGACCCTTAGCGTCGGTTTCTGTGTAGGTCCCACCCCAATTTTGGCAAGAAATGGGGATCCAATTTTCCTTGTCCTGATATGGGCTCTTCTGCGGGACCATGGCGTCGGAAAGGAAGTCTCTGGCCTTCCATTTAAATTCCTTACAGCCCATAATAGGTCCATATTTTGTGCACTCATGAGTATTTATGGAAAGATGTTGTCTCTGGATGCGTGTTGCATTGTCGGAGCTACATTGGTCGCTGTACCAGGGGAAAGCAACAAGACCGTCGATAGTGCTACCAGAGCCACTGAGGTGCTTGGAATCGATGGTCCATTTGCCTGGTGTGGTCTGATAGGTGTATTCAAGGCGGCGCACGCTGTCGCCCCCGTCGTTGTTTACATATGCTACGAACAGCTGAACCGAAGCAGCTTTAGTGCCGTCGATGAAATGACTGGAATCCGGTGACTTGGCGGTACCCGTAAGCAGACCGGCAGTATAATCGACACTTGCACCCAGACCCAGACTGGTTGTTGCAATCGTCGGCGAGTAGTCGGAATCCGCGCCAAATTTGCCGTTCCAGGTAACTGCCGACAACCCGGTATAAACGCCCGACTCGAAATCCGTATACCCAAGAAGGAGAAGGATCTTTGGGTCCGAATCCGTGGGGAAAATGGTAATGGCGTCGTCGATTTGATAGTCTATCAACGGGTTGCCCTTAGCGTCCGTGATGAGCCCGGGGGTATGAGAAATCCAGCCTGTTCCATTGGTGCTCGTAAAGGTGCTGGTATCCGTAAAGACATAAAGGGTATTGTTTAGCACCGCCACTGCAGCGCCAGCCGTTCTACCATGCGCCCGGTTATCACTGTGAAGCGGTGTGCTCCCCAGTTTTGTCACGGAAGTAAATTTGTTTAGCGTCAGGTCAAAGACGGCAACGAAGGGCCATACGTCGGCGGTATCATTGCAGGCGGTCTGCGCGGTAAAGGTAAAAAATAGCTGATTATTGAAGACGGCCATACCCGTCCCACGGCCCTTGGCATAGCGACAGTAGCCGTGGTAGATAGAGTTATCCGGTTTATCTGTGGTGAATTTTGGGTTAAGCATACCATTACTATCAACATTGTAAGACTTGTGACAGGCGTCAGTCCCACACACATAACAGAAATGGACCTTGCCATTGGCGAACACCCCGCGCTCCATGCCCCAGGCGGGACCTACCCATAGAAGTCCGATCAGCATTGCACACAACCACTTCACCCTGCTCATGGCCCCCTCTCCTTCTGCCGTCTCGAAAAATAAGCGCCGGTCGCCACCTCTCAAAGCGGCTTTCTTAAGCTGATAAGATAATGGTTCTGGTTCGGCTAACTCATCATGCTAAATGCATCAGGCATTTGATGGAACTGGTGTCTTCTCACCTCCTTTCTTCCAACTACACGGAAAAAGGATTCTCGCCATGGAAGCACCTTGAGACAACACTCAGGCGGAACCGGTGACGTGACAAACCAGTCTGCCGAAGTGAGAGGAAATTCGTTTAGCACGGGAAACGTGGAATAATCTATGCGATACCCTGCAATACTTGTCAATTGTGAAATTTATTCACCGTGAAATACATTCACACCGCAAAAAACACCGAGGTCTTTCGCTGCAAAATGGTACGCAATGAGATTAAATATTCGGGTGGCCGTAGCCGCTCTTCCGGGTATGGATGGCCATCGGCAGACTGCCGGTGACCGGTTTGACCCTGCCGTCGAGGGAGAGTTCCCCGACCAGAATCACCTTTTCGGCCATCTGCCGATCGAGCAAGCCCATGGCCGCCAGGACACCCTTCGCGATGGGCCGATCGAACCCCGCCCCTTCCTTCTCGAGATGCGTCGGTGCGAGATTGGCGGTGATCCGTTCCATGGGAAAGGGATAGCCGCTGTTCTGGAGCGCCGTCTTCACCCGGTCCTTGCTCTCCCGCACGATGTTGTCGGGGAGGCCGACCATGGCGAAGTAAGGGAGCCCGGGGGACAGGTCCGCTTCCACTTCCACGAGCAGGGCATCAATCCCGAGGAGGCTGCAGGTGTAGGTCTTGGCAATCAATGGAATAGCCTTCTGAAATGAGGAAATCGTCAAAGCCGGAGCTATTATTGACACAAAACCGAGCGAATGGCAACGAGAGGCGGCTGGAATTTGGATTCGGGACGAACCTCAAGTATTCCAGGAAAGAAGAAAATCGGGACCTCTTAGAAGGCGCTTCTTCGCGGCAAAAAGAAGGTCCTAAGGGCAAGAAAGACAGTCCAATTTCAATGAATATTAATAATTTCAGAGTATTGGCTTGGTCCGACCCCGCGTGCTGACAGTATTGGCTTGGTCCGACCCCGCGTGCTGGGCGGATTGTCCGGCCGTATTCTCAATATTGCGGAAGTCGCCCGGGCCCTCGGGGTCTCCCAGCCGACCACCCGCGACTACTTTGAGATCGCTCACGGCACCTTCATCTGGCGAATGGTCCCGGCCTTCACCAGGAATTCCTTGAAACGGGTAGTCAAACATCCGCGAGGCTACCTGCGGGACAGCGGTCTGCTCCACACGCTGCTGCGCATTCCCGAACCGGATGCCCTCTTGAGTCATCCTCAGATGGGAGCGTCCTGGGCAGGGATGGTGCTGGAGGAGGTGCTCCGCCAGTTGAGCGCGTTGGGGGTCGGCTATCAATACAGTCACTACCGAACCGGCGGGGGGGCGGAAATAGACCTGGCGCTTGAAGGAGCCTTTGGCCTCGTAGCCCTCGAGATCAAACACACATCGACGGTGGGAGCGCGTGAGCTTGGAAGCTTGCGCGATTTTGTGGCCGATCACCAAGCACAGGTTGGCGATCGTCATCAATAACGATGTGGCTCCGCGGATCTATTCCGACCGCATCATCGGGCTGCCGTTCACCCACTTGTGACCGCCCTTTCTCCGGGCATACCGGCAAGACTATGATCCGCATTCCAACAGATCCTTCTCCTCCCCATATCCATCTCGGCGCAATGCTCCTTGAAAAATTCTTGGTGTAGTTTCCTATGTTGTGAGTGAAGTTTTTTTGCGGTTGACATAGGTGGAGCACTTGCTTACTATTTTATTGGTAAGATGAAAGAAGGAGTAAGATTATGCTTACTGCCAAGGTGTCATCAAAGGGTCAGGTAGTCCTTCCGAAGCGTATCCGAGATGACTTGAAAATCAATCGCGGAAGCTTGTTTCAGGTCACGCAAGATGGCAAACGAATTATTCTGACTCCCTTGAGAAAATCCGTCCAAGAAAAGCTTTATGGGAAATACCGAACCGAATCGCTGGTAGAAGCCCTGGAAATCGACCATGCAGAAGATCTCAGGCGAGAGACTGATCCTTGACGCATGGGCTTTGCTTGCCCTGATCCAGGGTGAGGAGCCTGCGGCATCAAAGGTTCTTAAGGCTATCAACGAGGCCGAACGGAAGGCAGTCTCCCTTCATATGTCCTGGATCAATCTTGGTGAAGTCTATTACCAGATTGGGAAGAAGAAGGGTGATGCTGCAGCCGCTGAGACTCTGGAAGAGATCCTGCTGCTGCCGGTCAAGTTATATGAAGTCAAAAAACAGGATGTGCTGCGAGCCGCCCAAAACAAGATGAGGTTTCCTCTTTCCTACGCTGATGCTTTCGCAGTCGCCCTCACCCAATCCTTGAATGGAATCATCCTGACGGGAGACCCGGAGATTCTGAAACTCGATTTGGGCATCAGAGTCGAAAAGCTTGAACGTCATTGAGGGAAAAGAGCTGGATGCGCAAGAATGCAGCCCTTTCCCGCAATCAAAGAGAAATACAGCCCGGAGACACAGCGCAGCCATAGGCCGCAACCAAAATTGAGTGGGAATTTCAACGATACCAATAGGTTCCAAAGAAAATCTTGGCAAGAAAACAAGAAACTCAGGATTAGTGTCACAGAGAGCGCAGAGAGAAATAACAGGGTTTCTCCCTGCGCTCTGTGCATTTGCGGTGGGTTCAAGGGCCTAACGCTGATCATGGCGGGTTGGAAAACCCGCCCTCCGTTAAATCTGTCCTTCTGTAGTGCGCCATAGGGCGTGTCGCCGTAATCAGGCCTCAGCGATCCCCGATAGATCCAGGTCCGGCAGCATGGCGCCGTGTTCCATCAGGTTGAGGTGGAGTTCGTAGCAGGTTTCAAGATCATGACGAATGTGGCCGACCCGGGCCCTTTCGATGTAGCGATAGAGGTAGTCGCGGTAGGCCGGGTGGGCGCAGTTTTCGATAATCGCTGCGGCGCGCTGCATGGGCCCGAGGCCGCGAAGATCGACCAGACCCTGCTCGGTTACCACGATCTGCACCGAATGCTCATTGTTGTCAATGTGGGGGCACATGGGGACGATCGACGAAATTTTACCCCCTCTGGCAATGGATGGGCACATGTAGATCGAGAGGTAGCCATTCCGGGTGAATTCGCCGCTGCCCCCGACGCCGTTCATGACGTCGGTGCCGAAGACGTGAGACGAGTTGACATTCCCGTAGATATCGACCTCGAGCGCGGTGTTCATGGCGATCACCCCGAGGCGAGTAACGACACCGGGATGGTTGGAGATTTCCTGGGGCCGCAGGACAATACGGGGGGCGTAGAAGTCCATGTTGTCGTAGATCCGCTGCAAGGATCTCGGGGGTCAGGGTAAGGCTGGTGGTGCTGGCTCCCGTGAGCTTTCCCGCTTCCATGAGGTCAACGAGCGCATCCTGGAAGACTTCGGTGTACATCTTGAATGGCGGAATCTCAGGACTCTCGCCCAAAACACTCATCACCGCGTTGGCCACATTGCCGACTCCCGCCTGCAGGGGCAGGAATTCTTTGGGGATGCGCTTGGCCCACAGCTCGCCCAGGAGAAAATTCAGGACGTGCTCGGCAATCTTGCGACTGCGCGCGTCTCCCGGGGTGAACGGGGCGACGCGGTCGGGTTCGTTGTTTTCGATGATTCCCATGATCCTCCGGGGATCGACCTCCGCGTAGGGCATGCCGAGCTTGGTCATGGGGTCATGAAGCGGCACCGGCAAGCGGTGGGGCGGTGGCGGCAGAATCAAAATATCCGCCATCTCCCGCAGGCGCTTCGAGTGGAAGTGGTTGATTTCGATAAAGACGTAATCGGCATATTTGAGATAGGCTGGGGAGGCGCCGATGGAGGTCGTTAAATAAACCCTGCCATCCGGCGTCACCTCCGTGGCCTCGACGACCGCGAAGTTCAGCTTTCCGTGAAAGCCGGCGAGCAGCGTCTGCGAAAGTGCCGAAAGATGCATGTCCACGTATTCCACTTCCTCGCTGTTGATCTGCCGGCGAAGCCTGGGAGCACTTTGATAGGGCGCCCGCCACGAGATCGCTTCAGCCTCGGCCAGGGGTTCGTCGATGCTCTCACTGCTCGAAGCCCCGGTCAGCACCCGGATCTTGATACGGTTCGCCCTTCTCGTGCAATTCCCGCGCCCGCGCCGCAATGGCTCGCGGCATGAGCTTGGCCGCACCCGAATTGGTAAATCCGCTGAAGGCTACGGTCGCGCCATTGGGAATGCGTGCGGCGGCTTCTTCGGGAGTAAGATCGGGAAAGACACCTACGGTTGACATCATATCTCTCCTTCTATGTTACGAATCTCGTTTTTCAGCACACGCTCGTCTCGGTAAGGTCGAGACCCGGCAGCATGGCGCCGTGTTCGATGAAATTGCGGTGCAGCTCGAAGCATTCTCTCAGGTTGTGCCGGATATGGCCGACCCGCGACCGTTCCAGATAGCGGCACAGATAGTCGCGGTAAGCGGGATGGGCGCAGTTGTTGATGATCGCCTTGGCCCTCTGCTTCGGTCCCAGCCCGCGGAGATCGGCAAGACCCTGATCGGTCACGACGATCTGCACCGAATGCTCATTGCTGTCGATGTGCGGAGTCATGGGCACAATGCAGGAGATCTTGCCGCCCCTGGCAGTCGACGGGCACATGATGATGGGAAGATAGGCGTTGCGGGTGAATTCACCGCTGCCTCCGACGCCGTTCACGATATCGGTCCCGAAAAGATGGGAAGAGTTGGCATTGCCATAGATGTCCACCTCGAGGGCCGCATTCAAGGCAATCACCCCGAGGCGCCGGATAATCGTCGGATGATTGGAAATCTCCTGCGGCCGCAAAACGATGCGCGGCACAAAGAAGTCCATGCGATTGTAGATTCGTTTCAGGACATCTGACGACACCGAGAGGCTGGTGGCGCTGGCGCCCATCACCTTGCCTTCGCTCCATGAGGTCGATCATGGGATCGTGAATCACCAGGTTATAGACCCGGAATGGCGGGATGTAGGGGTTCTTGCCAAGGGCAGCGAGGACCCCGTCGGCAACGCGCCGATGCCCACCTGTATGGGAAGGAATCCTTCGGGGATGCGGCCGGCGTGCATCTCGTCGAAGAGGAAGCGGATCACGTGTTCAGCAATTCGCTGGCTCGTGGTATCGCGGTCGGTGCGTGGGTCCATGTAATCCGGTTCATCGCTTTCGACAATACCGATGACCTTTTTGGGATCAACGACGGCATACGACCAGCCAAACTTGGTCATGGGATCGAGGATGGGAAAAGGATTGCGATGGGGGGCCGGCAGCAGCATGAAATATCGGCCATTTCCCGAAGGCGCGGGGAATGATAGCGATTGATTTCGATCAAGACGCGGTCGGCGCATTTGAGGTAGGTTGGAGAAGCGCCGATCGAGGTGGTCAGATAGACCCTGCCGTCGGGCGTAATCTCAGTTGCCTCGATGACGGCGATGTCCACTTTGCCGAAAAACCCGGAGGAAACGGTCTGGGGAACGTGGGAAAGGTGCATGTCCACATATTCGACTTCCTGCCGGTTGATCTGCTTTGCGCAGGGTGGCGGCGCTCTGGTAGGGGGCGCGCCAGGTGATGGCCCGGGCCTGCGCCAGCGCTTCATCAACGTCTACGCCACAGGCAGCCCCGCTCAATACGCGGACCTTAAAGGGTTCGCCCTTCATATGCTGCTTGCGGGCGCTGGCGGCCAGGGCCCGAGGAATGACTTTGGGCGCGCCCACATTGCCAAAGCCGCTGAAGGCCACGGTGGCGCCATCGAAAATGTGAGTAACAGCTTCTTCCGGAGTGAGCCTGGGAAAGGAATGGCGGTCATCGGTGTTCGCTCCTCTAACGCTATTCACCGATGATCTCAGCAATATGCTTCACTTCAAGCTTTCCGACCGGTTTTTCGGTCCATGCCGCCGCGCAGTTGCAGCACGCATCCCGGGCAGTCGGTCACCAGCACTTCGGCGCCGGTCGCTTCCGCATTCGCCAGTTTGCGCTTGAGCAGTTCTGCCGAGATTTCCGGGAAATCGATGGAGTACGACCCTCCGAAGCCGCAGCATACGTCTTCATCTTTTGCCGGGCAATATTCCATGCCCGCCGTTACGATAAGTTCCCGAGGCTCGCGTGTCACCCCCAGACCGCGGCAAAGATGGCATGGCGCGTGATAAGCAACCTTCTTGCCGCTCCTGCGAAACATTTCCGGCTTAACTTGCAGAACGTTCACCATGAAGGAACTGAAATCAATCAGCTTATGCTCGAGCTGCTGCGACCTTGACGCCCGAGCCCCTCATCCTCACCGCAGAGTTTGGGATAGTTCTCTTTCAGGTGGGAACCGCAGGAGGCGCAAAGCGTCAGGATATAATCGTAACTCGCCGGGTCCATGGCCTTCAGGTTCTGGACGGCCACTTCTCGCGCCGTTTCATTTTCACCCATCATCATGGCCGGCAGACCGCAGCAGGTCTGCTCCATGGGGTATTCCAGCTGCACGTTGTGGTCTTTGAAGAGCACGCACCAGGGCCTGGGCCTGTTCCGGATAGACGAAATCCACCAGGCACCCCCCGAAGAGCGCCACCCGGTAGCGGGGCTTCTCAACCGGGGATTGATCCGTTCCCACATGTCCCGCAACGGCGTTTTGGCGACCGCCGGCAGGCTGCGGAACCCGTGCTCCGAGGAAAAGAAGAAGGGCAGATGGCGCAGGTATTCTCCTTTGGCGACCGGCTTTTGCGCAAGGTAGGCCCGGCGCAGGAGGAAATGGAACAGCTTGCGATTTCCCAGACGCGCTTCAGCAGGCGGTTCTTGACGGGCGGTTGGCCTTCCGACTTCGAGGATGGTCCGGTAGACCCCCTTGATCAGATAGGGGAGGTCGATGCCGGTGGGGCAGACCGCCTTGCAGGCCTGGCAGTTGAGGCAGTTTCGGACGATGGCACGGGCATTTTCGCGGCCGTGGTAGAAATAGGTGAGGATGAGCCCGATGGCCCCAATGTAAACATGACCATAGTTGTGCCCGCCGACGAGCTTGTAGATGGGGCAGACATTGGCGCAGGCGCCGCAGCGGATGCACCGCAGCGCCTGGGAAAACAGCGGGTCGCGGGCCAGCGCCAGGCGGCCGTTGTCCAGGAAGACGATATGCATCTCCTTGCGGCCGTCGGGAGCGGAGGTGCATGGTGTGGGGCCGGTGATCCAGGTCACATAAGTCGAGATGAGCTGGCCGGTGGCGTTGCGCGGAAGCGCCTTGAGAATGCGCAGGGCGCTCTTGAGGTCGGGCACCAGCTTGTCAAACCCGACCAGCGCCACATGGACGCGCGGCAGGGTGGTCACCAGGCGGCCGTTGCCCTCATTGGTGACGAGTCCGATCGTTCCCGTCTCGGCGATGGCAAAATTGGCCCCGGTGACGCCCATGTCGGCCTCGAGGAACGCCTGGCGGAGTTCCCTCCGGGCCACTTTGACCATGCCGTTGATGTCGTCGGGGTCCTGAGCCTGCCCGGTGACCTTCGTAAAGAGTTCGGCAACTTCCTTACGGGAGAGATGGATGGCCGGCATGACCATGTGCGAAGGGCCTTCGTGCCTAAGTTGGATGATCCACTCGCCGAGGTCGGTTTCGGTGACGATGAAAGCCTTCTTTTTCCAGGTGGTCGTTGAGGAAGGTTTCTTCTGCGGTCATCGACTTGCCCTTGACGATTTTCTTCACGCTCGTTGGCCCTGGCAATATCGGCAATGATGGAGTTGGCCTCAAAGGCGGTGTGGGCAACGTGCACCTTGATCCCAGCCGCTTCGGCGCGGGCTTTGAAGGCCGCGAAGAGCTCCTCGAGGTAGGGGATGGCCGCATCTTTCCCTGCGGCGATCTCGGCGATGAGCGTGTCGAGATCGATTCCCTCGAAGGCTTTCGCCCTGGAAGCCTTAAAGGCCGTTGCAAAGTTATCCAAAGTGGCGCCCAGGAACTGATTCTGAAGCGCTCGCTTCAGGTCTTTCTTGTAAGTTTTGAGGTCACTGGGGGTCGTGATCATGGTTCTTCTCCTGAAGTCACAGGTCGGGCGTTCCGTTTCGAGTCGTCGCAGGAAGCGCCATAATCAAGCCGGCTCTTCATCCAGGATGAGAAGGTGCAGCTCCTGGGGGCCGTGGACGCCGATGGTCAGCACCCGTTCGATGTCGGCCGTGCGGCTGGCGCCGCTGATAAAGGACAGATAACGGGGAGCGGATTTCATGCTCTCGCTCAATTCGGGTTCCAGTTCCATGATGTCGGACTTGATGCGAGACTTCGGGAGCACGGCCACATGGGTTTCGCTCAACATGGTGGCAATGCGCACGTCTTCCGAAGTCGAATCCAGCACCAGGGTGGCCGTTTCAGCAACACCCCAGTCGCCCAGGGTCAGGCCGGTCTGAATCTTCCCGATATGGTCCCGGAGATTTTCCGTTAAGAGCGTGATCCCGCTTGCCGGCACAGCTCCGCCAGTTGAGAGCGTTCTTCCGGCGCCAGCGCGGGGGCGGCGATCGTCGATCCGCCATGGTTCTTCGTCACCTCGATGGCATAGAGAAACGCCTGATCAGGCTCTCGACGTCGGTGACCGATGGTCTGCACTGCTGTAGCCCTTTCTTAAATACCTCATCCGTTCGTGTTTTTCCATGAATTTCGTCTCCCTGTGAACACCATTGGATTATGGCTCTGTCCCTTCCGCAGGAGTAAGAGCTTGTCTAAGAGCGTGTCCAAAAAAGATCTTACGGTCGTCACCCCCGCACGTTTCTGGCGGGGGTCCAGGGATCAAAAGACCCCTGGATTCCCGCCTCAAGCCTGCGGGAATGACGTTCCCGGGTTTTCCACTATGCTATGGTGGCTGGCGGCAATCAGTCCCAAGGTACTTGTACGGGCTGTTTTGACACCGTTTAAAAAGGTTCTCCAGCTACACGGGGAAAGCCGGATTGTCGTTCCCACAATTCATATAACTGAAAAAGACCCGAAGTCCATGAGCAATCATCCGGTTACGGGGAAGAGGGGGATTTAACCTGCCTGAGGGCTTCCTGCTGTTACCGAGGGGGGGGTGCATTTCAGGCATTGTAAGTTTGCCGGCAAGTCGCTAAAAATAGAGCAGATCAGGCTGCTTCATATCGCGCACGTTACTGTCGAGGATTGAAAGAAACCGTACCCTGATAACGGAAGGGTGAGGGTGAAAAGAGGAGGCATTATGATCAGCAAGGTTCTGTTGCAGGAATTCGAGACGATTTTGGGCAAGGAAAACGTGTTCGTCGACGAAACGGATCGAATGACTTATTCCTATGACGCCGCCGTCCTTGAACCGCCCTGCCTCGCTATGGTCCTTCGTCCGACCTTGAGCGAAGCGCTGGGCAAAGTGGTGCGGCTCTGCAATGAAAACGCGCTTGCCGCTGACCGTGCGCGGGGCCGGCACCAATCTCAGCGGCGGGACCATCCCCAAAGCGGGGGGCGTGGTGGTGCTCACCAACGCCTTGAATCGAATCATCGAGATCAATGAAGGAGACCTCTATGCGGTGGTTGAACCGGGCGTGGTGACGGCCAAATTCGCCGCGGCGGTGGAGGCAAGGGGGCTCTTCTATCCCCCCGACCCCGGCAGCCAGGCGGTTTCGACCCTCGGCGGCAATGTCGCGGAAAATGCCGGAGGGCTGCGCGGGCTGCGCTACGGGGTGACCCGGGATTATGTGATGGGGCTCGAATTCTTTGACGTCAACGGGGAGTTGGTCAAGGCCGGCGCCCGCACCGTAAAGTGTGTTACCGGCTACAACCTGGGCGGCCTTATGGTCGGTTCCGAAGGCACTCTGGGGGTGTTCGACAAGATCATCCTCAAGCTGATCCCCATGCCGCCCGCAAAAAAGGCCATGATGGCCATATTTAATGATATCAATAAGGCTTCGGAAACGGTTGCGGCGATCATTGCCAACCGCATCGTGCCGGTGACCCTCGAGTTCATGGACAATTTCACGATTCGCGCCGTCGAGGATTTCAGCCATGTGGGACTTCCCGTGGACGCGGCGGCCCTGCTGCTCATCGAAGTCGACGGCCATCCGGTGCAGGTGGAGGAAGATGCCGAGAAGGTGGAATCCCTCTGCCGGCAGATGGGGGCCATGAGTGTTCGCGTGGCCCAGGATGCGGCCGAGCGGGATAAGGTTTGGGAAGCGCGGCGCGCGGCCCTTTCGGCCCTCTCCAGGGTCAAACCCACGACGGTGCTGGAAGATGCCACGGTGCCGCGGAGCAAGATCCCGGCTATGATTCGGTCCATCGAAGAAATCGCCAAGGAATTCAATTTGACCATTGGGACCTTCGGCCATGCCGGCGACGGCAACCTCCATCCCACGATCCTCACGGACCGGCGCAACCATGAAGAATGGGAGCGTGTCGAAAAGGCCATTGACGCCATTTTCGACCGGGCGCTGGCGCTGGGAGGGACCCTTTCCGGTGAGCATGGCATTGGTATGGCCAAATCCCGCTTCCTGGAGAAGGAAACCAGCCGGGCCACCATCCTCTATTCGCGGCGCATCAAAGCGGCCCTCGATCCCAAGAACATTCTGAACCCCGGCAAGATCATAGGAGAGTAGCCATGTCCGATATGAAGCAACTCGCGGGACTGATCAAGGAGCTCGAAGATCAGCTCGTCGTTTGCATGCGCTGCGGGATGTGCCAGGCGGTTTGTCCGGTCTTTGCGGAAACCGGTCGCGAGGCCGATGTGGCGCGCGGGAAGCTGGCTCTCCTTGATGGCCTTGTCCAGGAGATGTTCAAAGATCCCAAAGGGGTGAATGAACGCCTGATGCGCTGCCTCCTCTGCGGCTCCTGCTCCGCCAACTGCCCCAGCGGGGTCAAGGTGCTCGATATCTTCATCAAGGCGCGCGCCATCCTCACCGGTTACATGGGGCTTCATCCCCTGAAAAAGGCCATTTTCCGGGGCATGCTGGGGCATCCGGAATTCTTCGACAGCCTCATGGAATGGGGCTCCAAGCTCCAGGGCATCTTCGTTAAACCGGTTGATGACCTGCTCGGTGACTTCTTGCAGCCGCTTCGCCTCGCCCCTGGGAGACCGCCATTTTAAGGCCCTCGCCCCGATTGCCTTTCACCGGATGGTGGAACCCATGAACACCGAGCCAGGGGCTTCCGGATTGAAAGTGGCCTTCTTTGTCGGGTGTGTCATTGACAAGGTTTTTCCAAACATCGGAAAGGCCGTGATGCACACCATGGACCATCACGGCGTTGGGGTGTATCTCCCCGAAGACTTTGCCTGCTGCGGCATCCCCGCCCTTTCTTCGGGAGATACGGTAGCCTTCAACAGACTGGTCCGCTACAACCTGCAACGGTTTACCGCGCAGCCCTTCGACTTTTTGATTACCGCCTGTGCGACCTGCGCCTCGACAATCAAGAAACTCTGGCCGTTGATGGCGCAGGACCTCGATGCCGAAACTCAGGAGCAGGTGGCGGCAATGGCTTCAAAAACCATGGAAGTAAGCCAGTTTTTGGTTGATAAACTGGGTCTTCGTCAGGTAGAAACACAAGGCGATGAGAAAAAGGTCATACTCACTTACCACGATCCTTGCCACTTGAAGAAGTCTCTGGGAGTGGCGGGACAGCCGCGCACTTTGCTTCAGGCCAATCCGAGGTATCGCTTTGTGGAGATGCTCGAAGCCGACCGCTGCTGTGGGATGGGGGGGAGCTTTAATCTGCAGCATTATGACATTTCCGCAGCCATCGGCAAGCGCAAGCGAGAGAACATCGAGCAGTCGGGATGTGAGGTCGTCGCGACGAGCTGCCCGGCCTGCATGCTGCAAATGACGGATATGCTGTCACAGGCAGGGGACCGGGTCCAGGTCAAGCATGCCATTGAGGTCTACGCTGAATCGTTAGGGTGACCCCCTTCTCATGGTGACAGTGGAAACGGCTGGCGGTTGGCCCCGCCCGCGATCAGCAACAACTGATCACTGGTCACTGGCTACTGATCACCTGCCACTGCATTTGACTGAGGAAGATCATGTTGAAGCCCATCAAACCCAAGCGCATGTCGGATCAGGTCTTTGAGCAACTGAAAGACCTCATCTAGCGACACATTACCTTTGTGCAGGACTATTTCAGAGACCAAAACATCGGTTGATTCGATATTCTGAGTCATCCCCGGGAGAATCATCTGAATTGTCATTCCGGGGCGGCAGCCTGAAACGATGAACAGTGGCATTGGGATTATTGGGTTCTCTGTGAGCACCCAGCACCCAGCACTATTTTTGAGGTAGCGTGCCAGATCATGCCGGACAGCGATTTAGAACAGAATGCTGAAAATCAAACCACCGTAAACGCTCCCGGCGCAGCCACACATGTCCGACCTGCGGCCGTCGTTCTCTGGCCGTCATTCACCGTCGGCCGGTCGACCGGCTGGTAAGTCGGTTTTATCCCATTCGCCGCTATCGATGCCGCAATCGCGATTGCCGCTGGGAGGGCAATCTCCCCAGCTCAAAGGGCCGGAAAGAGGTGCGCAGGTTTTGGCAAGGGCTGTTCTTGTGGGGGATGGGGGCTGTGCTTGCAGGTGCGGCTTTTTACCTTGCGTTGAGGTATGTCCTTCAAAAGACGGAATAATCGCGGGTAAAGAGCGGGAATCATGCAAAATCACTCTCCTGGCCGAAATCGAGGAATTCTGCCATCTGCCCAGCGCTTGATTGCATTGATCCACGCTGTAAACATTGCACCGTGTCGGCATTCCTACGAATGCCGGAATCCAGTCCTTAAGAGTTTCAGGGCCGCGGTTTTCACCGGGCTGACGTTGTATTTTTGGGATCAATGAAGTATGCAATTATACTCGTCTAGGCTGAGAACCGTCGTTTTGGCAGACTTATGAATTCACCGCAGAGCACGCTGAGATCGCAGAGAAACCTAATGATTTCATAGCGAAGTCTCTCTGCGTTCTCCGCGGTAGAAAGAGAACCTTTTCATCCTTAACGAGGATCAGTGCTAGAGGCGCGATTTCAGGACTGCCCCGGTTGAGGCCGACGTAGCCAGGAGACCATAGCGGGCCAAATAACCCCTGGTAACCTTCGGTGCGGGTGCTTGCCAGGCCTCGAATCGTTTGCCCGCCTCAGTCGGCCCAACCTCAAGGTTGAGCATCCTCCGTTCCACATCGATCTCGATCACGTCGCCGTCTCTGACAACGGCAATGAGCCCACCCTCCATGGCTTCGGGTGAAAGGTGTCCAACGGCAGGACCTCTGGTTGCCCCGGAAAAGCGCCCGTCGGTAACCATGGCCACCGAACGATCCAACCCGGTGCCAACGAGGGTTGAGGTCGCAAGGAGCATCTCCCTCATGCCTGGTCCCCCTTTCGGACCTTCATAACGGATCACGATGACCTCTCCTTCCTGAACCACCCCCTTCAGCATGGCTTCCACGGCGTCTTCTTCGCTCTCAAAGACCCGGGCCGGACCACGATGCCGCCGCCGGCTGCGGGCAAGGGCGGACTGCTTGATGATGGCTCCTTCCGGGGCGAGATTGCCATAGAGGACGGCTATTCCCCCTTCGCGATCCCAGGGGTTTGAAAGCGGTCGGATGATTTCCCCGTCTCCCGCATGAGCATCCTTGAGCAGATCTCCCAGAGTGCCTCCGGCCACGGTTTCTGCCTCCAGGTGGACCAGGTTGCCCGCTTCCAATTCCTTCATCACGGCGGGAATGCCTCCGGCCCGCCACAGGTCTTCCATGAAATCAGGGCCGTTGGGCCTGAGGTTGCAGAGGCGCGAAACCGTGCGGCTCATCCGGTCGAAGAGGTGAAGACCGAGCGGGATGCCGGCTTCGTGGGCCATCGCCATGAGATGCAGCACCGAATTGGTGGAGCCGCCGATGGCCATATCGACCGCCACGGCATTTTCGAAATTTTTCATGGCGAAAATGCGGTCCGGCCGGAAGTCCTCCTGGATCAGTCCAACAATCCGTTTCCCGGTCTCCCGGGCAAGGACAGTCCGTTCTGCCGACACTGCGGGGATCGCCCCGTTTCCGGGCAGGGCCAACCCGATGGCCTCGGCGAGGCAGTTCATGGTGTTGGCCGTAGCAATGGAAGGACAGCAGCCGACCCCGGGACTCGCGGCTTTTTCTATTTCATGAAGTTCGGCCAGGGGCACTGCGCCTCGCTCGACCTTCGGCATCATCTCGAAGATGGTGATGTCATCGATCCGGTTGCCACGCCAGAAACCCGACCACATGGGGCCGCCGCTGATGAGGATGGCCGGCACGTTCAGGCGGGCTGCCGCCATCATCATTCCCGGCGTAATCTTGTCGCAGTTGGTAACCAGGACCAGACCGTCGAAGGCGTGGGCCAACTGGGTCACCTCGATGGAATCCGCGATGAGCTCACGGCTCGGCAGGGGGCAGCGCATTCCCTCGTGGCCCATGCAAATCCCATCACAAAGGGCAATGGTATGAAACTCGAAGGGGAGACCGCCGCCCGCGAAAACCCCTTCCCGGACGGCCTGGGAAATCCGGTTCAAATGGGCATGACCGGGAAACATGTCATTGTGGGAATTCGCAATCCCGATGAGCGGTTTTTCCATGATATCCCGGTGCGAGAAACCTACGGCCTTGAGAAAAGACCGGTGAGGCCCCCGCTTCGGTCCCTTCAAAATTCGGTCACTGATGCGCGCATTCATGCTCTCTTCTTCCCTTTCCCCATCCGCGCAGGCAGTCAAAAGCGTGGTAACGCTGCTACGGAAACTCGTTTCCATCCGGAAACCTGCAAAGCTAAATCCAGACCGTAGGGGAGGGGTTCATCCCCTCCCGAAACGCGTCGGAATCGTTGCCATGGTGGTTGGGTTTAAAACCCTCCCCTTGGGTTGATTCATGCGGCTGGTGCGTTTCGGGAAAAACACGATACTCGTTAAGGGTGAAGTCCTGCATGTGTCACAGGTTCCTCGATTCCCGCCGGTCAGCCTGCGGATTGACGGAGCAGCAACAGGCACCCTATTGTCATGCCCGCGTGCTTTTGGCGGGCATCCAGAAAGATGAAACAAAGCAACTTTCGATCCCTAACGCGTATAACTCGTTTCTTCCGGAGTTGACCATCCTAATTTTACGCAATTCAGAGTGCCAAAATCACGAAAAGTGCTATTCTCGAAGAAGCTCGCAGGGATTACTCCAGCGAAAGATCATGGCTCGGTTGATGCTGCAGACGCATCGTCAAGGATGATTGGCGGCCTGGAAGCGCCATCTGGGAGCATCACTAAGAATGCCTTCTGAGTTGAGGTCCAGCAAAGATGTTCGGCCATACACATGCGCATAAAGGCAGGCAGGAGCAAGCCCACCATCATCATCCTCACGGCGCCCTGGATCCGGCTGCGCTCTCAACCCAGCGAGGCCATTGGGCGATCAAATGGTCACTCCTGGGGTTGCTGGCTACCGCTCTTTTCCAGGTTGTCGTCGTGTTGCTTTCAGGAAGCGTGGCCCTTCTTGCCGATACGATTCACAATTTCGGTGATGCGGCCACGGCCATCCCCCTGTGGATTGCTTTCACCATGGCGGGGTGGCAGCCAAGCAGGCGCTTCCCCTACGGCTACGGTCGCGTGGAAGACCTGGCAGGGGTGGTTATTGTTTTGACCATCTTGGCGAGCGCGGTCGTTGCCGGCTACGAATCGTTCGTTCGCCTGTTCAACCCTCAGCCGGTCGGCTATTTATGGGCGGTCATGACGGCGTCGGTCATCGGTTTTGCCGGCAACGAGGCGGTGGCGATCCTGCGCATCAAGATTGGCAGGGAAATCGGCAGCGCAGCTCTCATTGCCGACGGCTACCACGCGCGGGTGGACGGCCTCACCAGTCTGGCCGTGTTTTTCGGCGCCCTCGGCGTCCGGCTTGGTTACCCCCTGGCCGATCCTGTTGTTGGTCTTGTAATCACCGCAGCCATTTTCCGCATCGTCTGGGAATCAGGAAAAGCGGTTTTTACCCGCCTCCTCGATGGGGTCGACCCGGAGGTGATCGATGAAGTCCGGCACGCCGTCAACCATGCCGCCGGGGTCCAGGGGGTGACGGAAGTCAGGGTCAGATGGTCGGGTCATCGGCTGCATGCCGAGGTAAACGTCGCGGTGAGTCCCGAGCTCTCCGTTGAAGCGGGGCACGAGATAGCCAGGGAGGTAAGGCATCAACTGCTGCATCATCTGCGCTATCTGACCAATGCCACGATTCACATCGATCCGGCGAATGCCTCAGGAGAGGAACATCATCGCGTGGGTGAGCATGCCCACGGTGATTTGCCCGCACACTCGCACTGGTAGAATGCAAGGCCTGCTGGTAAGGTTTTGCAAGACACTCCCATCGCACCAACTCCTTGAAGGATTCCAGATGGAGTTTTTGAAGGTCCCGGCCCATATCCTCTGCTGCCTGCTGGGTCAGGCAGGGCGCTTGTTGTGGGTTTCGTTATGAAGGCCGGGCGATGAGGTTGCATCTTTAGCTGATATCGATAATATTGTCGCCGAAGTGCCCACAGTCTGGAATGGAAAGAGGTACATTTTAAAAAGGAGACCGTATGCAACGCAACACTCACCCTTTTCTTTTTACTGCCGCGCTCATTTCAGTAATTTTATTCGCAGCCATAACTCCCGCCTCCGCTGCCTCAAAAGAAAAGTTCATCGACATGACCTTCCCTTTTTCAGAAGACTCGATCTATTGGCCTACCGATAAGCCCTTCACCCCAACGGTGGTCTTCAAAGGGATCTCAGATGGCGGCTGGTGGTATGCTTCGAATCAATATGCAGCATCCGAACATGGCGGTACTCACGTTGATGCGCCGATTCATTTTTCCGAACAGGGGCGTACCATCGGTCAGATTCCGCTGCAAGAATGGATTGGCGCCGCGGCCAAGATCGACGTTACGAAGAAGTCTCTGTCGAATCGCGACTATCAACTGACGGTGGAAGATATTCTTGCCTGGGAAAAGAAACATGGCCGGATCCCTCAAGGGGCATGGGTCATTATGTACAGCGGTATCGATGGGCGTTTCTACCCGGACAGGAAAGAGGTGCTTGGTACGGATAAGACCGGCAAGGAAGCGATTGCAGAGCTGCACTTTCCGGGATTTTCACCGGAAGCGGTCGCCTTTCTCCTGGCGAAACGGACGATCACCGGCATTGCCATCGATACGCCGAGTATCGATCCGGGATCTTCAAAGGACTTCAAGGTGCATCAAGCGCTCTGCAACGCACAAAAGCTTGCTCTTGAGAATATTGCCAACCTGGACAAGATTCCAGAATCCGGCGCTGTGCTTTACGTCATTCCCATGTTTATCCAAAACGGCACCGGAGCACCCGCACGCGTATTTGCGAAGCTGCCTTAGGATTCCCGGCCGGTCCAGAAGCCATTTTCCGCATCGCCTGGGAATCGGGAAGGGCGGTCTTTACCCGACTTCTCGATGGGATCGCCCCGGAGGTGATCGATGAGGTCGGACATGCAGTCAGCCACACCACCGGGGTCCAGGGGGGCACGGAAGTCAGGGTCAGATGCTCGGGACATCGGCTTCATGCCGAAGTAAACGTCGCGGTGAGTCCCGAGCTCTCCGTTGAAGCAGGGCACGAGATAGCCAGGGAGGTAAGGCATCAACTGCTGCATCATCTGCGCTATCTGACCAATGCCACGATTCACATCGATCCGGCGAATGCCTCAGGAGAGGAACATCATCGCCTGGGTGAGCACGCCCACGGTGATTTGCCCGCACACTCGCATTGGTAGGATTCAAGGCCCGCTAAGGCGCCCTCCCTGATTATTTGTACTCCCCGTCCACTTCAAATGATGATAGATTTTACAATTATTCACTGAACAACTTACAGCGTGGCGAGGAACTCATGAAAAAGGAAAGAAGCCAGTTCAGTTCATCGGTAGACGCTCTTGTGGCGGTAAGCAAGCACTTAAGCGTATTTGAAAATCGGTACCGCATGAGATCGGAAGAATTTTTCAGCGCTTATGAGAAAGGCCGGATGGAAGACTCCGCGGATTTCGTCGAGTGGGCCAACGATTATCAACACTACCTGGCGATCAGGCTTGAGTTAGAAAAGCATCTGCGCCATGTTGCATAATGTGCTGCGCAGTTACCTTGAAGAGGTGGAATCGTCTATTCGAAGACTGGAGAACGCCTACGTTGCTCCGCACTTTCCTGACCTTGAGAATTTCCCCCATCACGAGCACATGGAAAACGATGTTAGATCTTGTGAGAGGCCCTCGATTCCTCAGGTAGTCGAAGAGGCAACTCGGCATTTGGGACAGTGACCTTCGGCCGAAGGCCCGTGAATTGCCCGTGCATTCACCACCGGCACGATCCCCGGACTTCCCTCAGCAGAAGTCATGAACTGGAAGTGCGACGGATACTGCAATGTCCAGGCTCTTTGCGACCAGATAGAAAGGCCCGCGGTGCACGAAGCAACCAACATTCACTAGACATTTGAGGAGGTCTTCCAGTGTTCAGAAAAGCGGAACGTAAGAAAGCAAAACTGAGACTCGCCATAGCCGGTCCATCCGGCTCCGGCAAGACCTACTCCGCCCTGCGCATCGCCACCGGTCTCGGCGGCCCCATCGCCCTGATCGACACCGAGCGAGGTTCCGGGGATCTCTATTCCGACGCCTTTGAGTATGACATCTCTCCCATCAATGATTCCTTTGCTCCCGAGGAATATATCAAGCGCATCAATGCCGCCGAGCAAACCGGCTACAATGTCCTCATCATTGACTCGCTCTCCCACGCCTGGGCCGGAGTCGGGGGCATCCTCGACATCAAGGACCATATCGCCAAATCAACCAGGACCCAAAACGACTTTGCCGCCTGGCGGGAGGCGACCCCTAAGCACAACGAACTGGTGGATACCATCCTCAAGAGCAGCCTACATCTCATCGTTACTCTGCGCACGAAGACGGGCTATGAGATTGCACAGGATGACAAAGGCAAGACCAGAGTGCAGAAGCTCGGCCTGGCATTCGTCCAAAGGGAGGGCCTCGAGTATGAATTCACCGTCGTTCTCGACCTTTCCATTGACGGCCACACCGCCACATCCACCAAGGACCGGACGCGCCTCTTTGACGGGAAATACTTTACGCCAACGGAGGAAACCGGCAGGCAATTGCTTTCCTGGCTCACAAACGGAGCAGATCCGCATGTTGCCGCTATCTCGGACGTGACCGGCATCCTTGGCTCACTCAATCTCCATGAACTGTCCGACGCATATTGGCTTTACGTCTCACGGAAGTACGGAATCAACTCTGTCACTGACCTCACTCAGCAACAGCTGCTCGAACAAAGCACCATCCCGCAGCAGTGCCGTCGCAGCCCCGAACGGCTTGAGTAGTTCCGACAGCTTCTCAGCAACACGCCCCCTCAAACACATTGATGCTGCCATCGCTTGCATTGTCTGACAATCGTTGAGAGTAAATTCGGACTGATCCTGAATGAGGGCACGATAACATAAGCGATCTTTTCACAAAGTGGTCCCGAGTGCACATATGAAAAGCAACTTTTCAAGAAACGATCAGGACTTCCAGGTCAACATATAGGAGAGATATGTTCTACTCAGTGAAGCTCACAGTGCCAGCAAAAACAGGCAGAGCCATTGCTGACCCTGCCTGCGTTCTATCTAACTGGTTAAGGTCTTACTTGTCAAAGTTTCCTTTTAGGTCTGAAAGGCGGGTGCTTATTCGCCGTGGCGCATCGAGACGATCCCGCCACTAACACCCACATAAATGCTCCATGGGAGCCGAGAAGTGAGTTTGAGATAGCCACCCTTGCTATGGCGTATCCTTCCGCCCGATTATTTTCGCGGGCATCTACGACCAAGATTCTCGATGATCACCTTAAGATCGCTCTCATCCGTATCGCCGTCATAAACGTTAGTGCCGTCTGAACTCAGGGTGGGGAAGTCGTACCAGGTTGAGATCGTGATCGTATCGTTACCGTTGTGCATAAGGTTATAAAATAACCAGTTCCAGACATCCTTTATGTCGACTACGCCGTCATTGTTGCCGTCACCAGGGCACTCGGGTTCCGATGCCAGAATTCTGTTAAGTTTCCGTTCAAGGAGCTTGAAGTTCTTCGCCTGCTCCGGGGTCAAGCCTTGCAGCGGAGAGGATTGGGAGGTAATCAGGTTGGCCTCTACAGTATCGAGCTTCGGGGACGAATACGGGGACTGAACAGCCTGATCGATCTCATAGAGATCGTATACCGTCGATGTTGTGTTTGTGTTCGTTGCGTTGCAATCTTCGTAAATTGTCTGCACCAGTTTGAACTTATCGTTCCGCACGGCAGATTGCGTAAGCCAACGCACTTGCAGATTCTCCATTCCCGGCGCCTTCGTCAACGCGCAGCACGAACTATAGTTCTCGCCGTACCATGTTCCACCTTCCATTTCACACGCCTTCTGATCGGCCATCAGCTGTACACAGGTACTCCCCGACCCGTAGATCGAGGTAGGGAGCACGCAGGGGCCGGGTCTTTCGTTGTTGGCAGTGATGTTGACGCCGGTTTGGGCGAAGTTGTACCCGCGAAGGCTCGGGCGCGAGGGGTGTTTGAGATAGGGCAACATCGAGACCGAATCGAGAACGCGTGAGGAGGGGACAATCTTGCGGACGTCCAGCCCGGCGATTTCGCCGAACAGCTCAAAAAGATCGGCCCCATTCACCATGCTTTCGACCTTCCTGTTTGGAGAATGAACCAGCGGGCCGGCCACGATCAGCGGTACCCATACCCCGGTCTGAAAGACCGTCCCTTTGGCGCGAGTCGGATCAAATGGTGACTTGACGCTAGGCCCATAGGTTCCGTTGTCGCCGACGATGACGATCATTGTGTTTGAGGCATTGGGCGTGTATTTCAACTGGCCACTGCTGGTTCGTGAGGCCAAGCCAGTCTCGACAAGCAGGCGGCCGATCTCCGCATCCATGGCCTGTAACATTTGATCGCCAAGGGTTGGTATGTCAGCGTCACAGCCGCAACACGCACCACCCAAATCGCCCGAGCCCGGCGTTAACGACTGGGGGGCCTGTTGATAAGGCTCATGGATGGAAGGGTAGGCTACCGTAACCATCCACGGTCTATGCTGATGCGCATTGATCCACGCGATAGCCGCGGTGGTTAGTTCAGTGGGCCAATAGGTCCGGGCGCGTGGGTCGGTGAGTGGAATCCGTTTGATGAGGTTGGTTTCCAGGTCGGTTTCCCCAAGGTACCAGACATAATAGGCATTGGCCAGGAGGAAATTGACATTGGCAGGGGGATCTGCCTGACAAGCGGCATCGGGAACCAAGATCCCGCCCAGCTCAAGGCAGGCACGCCCCGGATGGGGCTCTGTCTCGCTCCTCGAGATCACCGTACAGTTTCTGTCGGCGAAATAGCAGGCGCCGTTGTCCGCACCGTTGTCGGGATCAGTATCTTTATTTGGGATGAACCCGCAAACATAGGGGCCTCCAGATGCGATGCCCCCGGCGGTCGCATCGATAGGCTCCGGCATCGCTCCCGCGGTAGTACCTCCCACCGGTCCGTGAAAATAATCGAAGCCGAACGACATCGGGGCTTGGTCGCCAAATGGATTGGTGGGTCCCGCCATATGGTGTTTTCCGAACAGCGCGCTCGTGTAGCCGGCGCGCTTCAGAACTTTAGGGATAGTCATTTCATACGGTGACAGCTGCGAGTTGGCGAGATCCACCGACTGGATCGGGGAGTAGATATGCGTTCGCAGCGGATAGCGCCCGCTGAAGATCAGAGAACGGGAGGGGCTGCATTCCGCCATCGCCCAGACGTTTCTGAAGCGAAGCCCTCCCCTGGCTACCGTATCCATTGTCGGCGTTCTTGGCGGCTCGTCACCGCCATAGCCAAAGCTTTTGAACTGGTCGATTCCGACATCGTCCATGACGATGAACAAGATGTTTGGGCGATTCCCCTGCGCCGCCTTTGCCGACCCTTCAGCGAAAAAGAAAGCGGCTAGCAGCAAGGAAGCAACGATAATGTAATGCTTGTGAAATTGCATGGCCTTTACCCTCCTTTATTGGGATTGAGTTGCCATTCTTCCCTCTTCTTCCCCTTTTCTTTTCCATACAATGCCTCCAGTTTAAACCGAATGGGATTGATTTACAATTCTCCCTTTTTCTTTCTCTTTTCTCTTTCCTGCAATGCCTACCCCAAGCTGAAGGACGACGGACATGGGGTGAGCATCTTTCTGTGATACTAATCCTAAGTTTCTTGTTTTTTTGCCAAGATTTTCTTTGGAACCTATTGGTATCGTTGAAATTCCCACTCAAGTTTGGTTGCGGCCTATGGCTGCGCTGTGAAACATAAAGGGTGGAAGGATTTCGAGAAACCGGAAAGCCTCCTTTGTTTCAGTACAGGTTGCCAGGAGGTGGAACCATAATCACCTTGGCGAGCAGAACAGAAATGATTTGGAGGTGTTGAATTTCTGGGCGTTCGAGAAGTTAAGGTCCAGGAGAGCTATGTGGCCTTTTTAGTCCCATGTAGGCTCCGGTCGCTCAGACGAAAACTGACTACCATTCAGATGATGCCAACCCTGAGCCTGAAAGCCTATTTATCTTTGGACGTTGGGCGTCAGATTTCTCAAGGCAGGTCCTGTTGGTGATATTAAAATGCTATCCAACGAGAGAAGAGATCCTCCGCATTATGGATAGAAGGCAACGGTATCGGTAGTCTCCTTTGCTCCAGGTATAAGGGTTTATAAAATACTTGGACAACTCCTTTTGATTTGTTTTACCGATGTTTATTCCAACCTACAATTGTAGAGGAATCCGCTCCCTCAACTACACCCCCCCGTCCCTTCAATTGCAGAGTAACCCGCCCCCCCAACTACACTCCTTCTTCAAATAAATTACGCATTGTGCCCTATTGAGGCATCCGTTTATCAGTTCTACATAGAATACTGAAGAAAAGCCAAACCCATCGTGAGGTGGGGACGGAAAGCCACGGATCTTAAGGAAAGATAGCCGGGTTGCCTAACAAAATGAGAGCATTTTATCTCAGCCATCTTCGGCAGCTCATCTGTATTGCCTCAGTAAGCCTTTCCTTTTGTCTTTCCTGTATCGGCATCTTCAATATCTGCTATCCTTCCAAATATACTTAGGTGTTTAGCGTTGGGAGGTTTTTCATAACTACCTGTTGTGGGCTCCTGATCGAGCTTGCTTTGACTCGGCTGGTGAGAATCTGAATGTCAGCCACTCTGTAACCTGTTTACTACTGTTTTCCGCTCACGATCAACCTGATCATCGACAGAGGAGGAAGCAATGGACACAAATTTGTAAGAGAACCGTGACCTAGGAAAAAGGAAAAACACAAGAAAATGCAAGAAATCGATTTCTTATCACTTCACCTTATCACCTAACCTACTTAGTTAAGGAGAATTTATGAAACCAATGCGACGCTTTCTACCGTATCTGACCGTGCTGATGCTGGCGGTCGGCAGTCCCCTCGCTCTGCTCCTGCTCTCTCCCTCGGTCCTGTGGGCAATCCCGATTACATCTTCCATCCCGCTCGGCTTCGAGCCAGGGGCGATCGCCACGGATTCTGCAAACAATCTGATCTATGTGGTTGACCAGGTGAACCGGCAGATCCGGGTAATCGATGGGGTGATGGGGTCCCTGCTCCCGTACAGCTTCCCCGTCCTCCCTGATTATGATGTGTCTTTCATCGCTGTGGATGGCGCGCGCCATCGGCTGTTTGTCGACTACTACTGCAGCGGATGCAACGCCTACGTGCAGGTGTTCGACATTGACACCCAGCAGCAGGTCGTGCTGCTTGGTGGGACATACGGCGCGGGCGGAATGGCGATCAATCCCGACAACGGTCGGGTCTACATCGCGATGTTCCACGAGGTTTGGGTCCTGTACCCCGATGGTGCCGGCAGCTACCTTCTCGGCAAAGAAATCACCGGGCTTGACGATAAGGCTGGCGACGTGACCTATGATCGTCTTCATCAGCGGCTCTATGTGTCCATTCATACCAACAACGAGGTGGCGGTGATAGATACCAGCACCGAGACCCTGATACACCACGTGCCAGTGCTGGCGGGAAATCCCACCTCGGTGGCGGTTAACCCAAATAACCGCCATGTGTACGTGGGACAGAACCTGGGCAATCAGATCAGCGTTGTGGATGGCGCCACGGATACCGCACTGCCTAACATTCTCCTGGCGGATGGGCCCGTCTCGGTGGGTGTGGATCCAATCACGGCTCGAGTCTTCGTGGGTATGCGGGAGGCCGCGAGCGTGGGGATCGTGGATGGGAATACTGACACCGTTCTCTATCCGCTGCTCCCAATCTACGGCAAACCCAGCGGCCTCTCGGTCAACACCGCCGAGCACTGTGCCTATGTGGGCGTCCGTGATTTTGATGAGGGGCAGCACCAATACCAGAGCATCTTTAAGGTGTGCGACGGTGCCCCACCAGATACGACCCCCCCAACGTTGGCACCTAGCCCGGATAAATTCATCCTGTGGCCGCCTAACCACAAAATGGTCCCAATCACGATTCGGACCAACGCCAGTGACAACAGCGGATTGCCGGTTACATTGGCCGCCTCAGTTACATCCAGTGAACCTGTGGACGATCCTGAAGGTGATTGGACTACGCCCGTGATAGATCCAGCAACTGGTACAATTACTCTGCAGCTTCGAGCTGATCGATTAGGAAAAGGAAACGGGAGGCAATATACCATAACCATTAGTGCGACGGATCAAGCAGGTAACACTAGCACAGCCACCGTGAAAGTAATTGTGCCTCATGATCAAGGCAAGAAATAGCCTGCTCCCTAACCGATAGTCATCCCCAGTAGGCAGAGTCAGCAACGGCTCTGCCTTTCTTATTTTCGGCTCACATAAGGCGAAAGTTGTCTCGCCGCTATAATGGAAACCTGACAATCTGCCATCTCGCAAAAGCGGTGGTAGCTTGCCGTGTTGCGTTGGCCTCTTGCAGAGGAGCATAGTGCACATGATCCGCAAATGTTGATAAGCACCTGCACGTGTTCTCGTGTTTCTCCAATGTGTGCGTAAATAAGATCCATCATCGAGAGCTTTCCGCCTTTGGTTGCAGCGTTTGTTCACTCCCCCAAAAGACTTCTCCTTATTCGGTCTCGAAGCCCTGGTTTTTGAACTTCAGCGTCAGACTGTTTTCGGTCACTGTGCGGACGACGTGATCGGGCGCGCCAGTGGGAATTTCCGCCTCAATTTCTAATGTCACTTTGACTGTTGAGCCGACTAATCCGGCGAGATGGGCAATAACTTCGTCGGCGATATGGCTTGCGTCGCGACCTACGCGGGTCGGATCAAGCGATACGGTGCCGTGGAAGCGCTTCGGCTGAGGGGCCGAAGGTGGGCGGATGGGTGTTCCGGTCGGGCCTGTGCCTGGACCGGGCGCCGTCGTTCCTTCGCCGCCGCCGATTGGCCCGGTCGGCGGCACACCGACAGGTGGCCTGGGTTTCTCCGCCTCCAGCTGCTTGAGGGCAACTTCCGGTTTGACGAGCAATCCGGGCGTATCGGCATCGGTCAGCGGTACGACCTGCCCGGCGCGCAAGCCACGGTAACGGCCTTCGCTTTCGTCGAAGCTGTCGGCGAAGCCGAAGGCATCCCGCATCCAGGTCAGCAACATCAGTCCATCGCGGATTGCACCGAGCAGCACCGATGAATCCTTGAGCCGCGGCAGGTAGAGATAGCAGGCGAAATCCTCAACGAGCTGCTTGATGGCGACATGATCCCCGCGCCAGAGCGGAACGCGGTCCAGCTCCATCCGCAGCCGCGTGGCAGCAAAGCTGGTGATCAGCAGTTCGTCGTTCTTGAGTTTCTTGCTCGCCCGCACGGCCAAGGCGTCCTGCCCTGAAAGCCGCATGGCCTGCCACTCGATTGCTGACTGCGGCGTCGCCTGCACCGGGCACCAGCAGCCACTGGTAGGTTTCCGGCAGGCGCGCGGTCACAGCGCCATCGGCGGCGGTCTTCTGGGTTTCGGCCTGCTTCACCTGTTGCGGATCGAGATTCAGCTGTCACCTTCTCGGCCAGGATCGACTCCCAGGCCAAGTACTTGCGGGCCGCCTCGTCGAGGTCCTGCAGCCGGGTCTTGTCCGCAGCGAGAAAGACGAGCGTGTTGCGATAGAGCCGGGGCGTGTTGCCTCGCGACTCAAGAATGGCTTTTGCGGCAATCTCGGCCGCACTTCCCGGCTCCTTGCTGTACGGGTGATCGACCCCGAGCACGACCAGTCTGGCGTCGAGGTCATCGGGCACATCCTGTCCCGACTGAGGCATGGGGTGAATGCGGCTGAAGTCGCCCTTGCGCTCCAGGTCCTTCCGCAGGCGCAGGTTCAGCTCATGGACGACCTTGTCCGGATCGCGCTTGAGCTGCTCGGCGCGGTCCTCCGCCAGCTTGGTGACGGTGGGCTGGGTCGAATACCAGTAGCGCGGGCCATCCTGGTAGAGATAGGTAGCTGCCCCGGCCAGCCGCCGCAGCGCATCGCCAAAGACCGCTGGCGACTCTCCCGGCATGACGCAACCGAGCTTTACCTGCCGGTCCTCGAGTCCCCGGTGAGCGGCTTTCGTGAGGGGCGCCGAACCCATGTAGATGGTTCGCGCCACGCGGCGGCATGCCGCGAACTTGCCGAGGTTCGGCAGCTCGCCATCCAGCCGCAGCGGCAGCGAGCTCGGGCCGTCCACGTCCTTTTCGATCACCGGCACCCAGTTGTCCGAGAGGTAGCGCGTCAGCTCGAACTGCACGCGCGGGTCATCAATCGAGATGTTCGCCGGCAGGATGAGCGGGTTCTTGTCGCCCTTTTCCCACAGGCTGTGGATCACCGCCGCCATCAGCCGCAAAACGCCTCGGGTGCGTTGGAACTTCACCAGCGTGGACCAGTCGGTATAGAGCCGGTCGAAGATCTCGGGGTGGATCGGGTAGGCTGCCTTGATGCGTTTTTCGTAGTCGGCGTCGCGGCACTCGGGCGGGAACTCCGCCTGTTGCGTCCGGTAGAAGTCCGCGAAGGCCCTCGCCACCACGTCGCGATTTGTGAACTGCGCCGGATCGGCCATCGGCTCGAACAGCCGCCGCCGCACGATCTCGAAGCCTTCCTCGGCGCTGGCCGGCCGCCATGAGGACTCAATCCGTCCGACCACGTTCCTCAGCCGGTCGAGCGCCTCGCGTCCGCGCTGGCCGCCCACTTCCACGTCATCCGCCTGCGTGTGGGGCGAGCCCGCCGTGTCCGAGGCCGGGAGGCTGATCACCAAAAGACAGTTGTTGGCGAGTTTCGCCGACTCGGTCAGCACCTGGGCGAAGGTGAACTGCGTCTCGAACCCGCCCGCCGGCAGGTCGCTCTGATCGTGGAGCTGGCGCGCGTAGGCCACCCATTCGTCGATCAGGATCAGGCATGGCCCATACTCAATGAACAGCTCGCGCAGCGACGTCGCCGGGACTGGTTGCCTTCTCGTCGTCGGCCTGGACGCGGGCAAACGCCTTCTTGCCTCCGAGCTGCCAGGCCAGCTCGCCCCACAGGGTGCGCACCACGGTGCCGTCGGGCTTGGTGACGGGGTTGCCGGGCGAAATCTTGTTGCCCACCAGCACCACGCGCCGGGCGGTCGGCAGCTTCAATGCTTCGGCCTCCTGCATGACTGCGTCGATGCCGGCCAGTTCCGTGGGCGAGATGCCGGAGAACAGATGATAGAGCGCCAGCATCGAGTGCGTCTTGCCGCCGCCGAAATTGGTCTGGAGCTGCACTACCGGGTCGCCGCCCTTCCCGGCGAGGCGCTGCACCGCACCTACCAGCATCCTCTTCAGGCTCTCGGTGAGATAGGTGCGGCGGAAGAACTCGACCGGGTCCCGGTACTCGTCCGTTCCCTCGCCGAGATGGACCTGCCAGAGGTCGGCGGCGAACTCGGCCTGCTGGTAACGGCCGCTGGCCACATCCTTGTGCGGCGTCACCACCTCGCGCCAGGGCTTGAGATTGCCCGCCGCCGCGCTCTCGATGGCGGTGCCGGCGCTCTTGCGCTTCTCACTGCGCACCTGCTCGTCGAAGCGCAGGCGCAGGAGCTCCGTCTTCATCTTCTCGATCTCGTCCGCCTGCGGCGCCGAGACGGCGGTCAGGAGCCGTCCCGCCGAATCGAGGGCGCGATAGGTGTCGTCGCCGGAAAAGGCCTCCTGGTGCGCCCACTTATTGCGAAAGTCGCGCAATTCGCTCACCAGGCTGCGGTCGGATTGGCCGAGTGTCCGGCGGAAAACATCGTTCCATGATTCCCACATGAGCCTCAGCAGCACAGCCACGTCCCATTCCGCGATCGGCTTCTTTGCGTTCAGGCGATCATCGCCCAGGAACCGGATCACTTCGGTCGGGGCACGATCTTTGTAGATGCTCGTGATTTCACGCTGAACAAAGGGTCCGAGCCCGCTCTTCAGAAGTTCCAGCGCCTTGCCGACAC
>CAWEHK010000030.1:0-104061 GCA_963808625.1 uncultured delta proteobacterium | reverse complement strand
CTTGCCCGGCGGTTCGGGCGACTTCCGCTGACGGAAAGCCTGCGTCCGGCCATCGAGTACGCCGAGCAGGGGTTCCCGGTATCCCCGGTGGTTGGGGACCGATGGCAGGCAGCCGTCACCGTTTACCGGGCCCAGCATGGGGAAGAGTTTCAGCCGTGGTTTGAAGCCTTCGCGCCCCGGGGCCGGGCCCCGGTAGCCGGTGAAGTGTGGCGATCGCCGGATCAGGCGGCGACTCTGGCGGCGATTGCCGAAACCAATGCCGAGATCTTCTACCGAGGCGACCTGGCAGAGAAGATCCAGGTTTTCTGTCACCGCTACTCCGGCTATCTTGTCGCCGCCGACCTCGCTGCCTTTAAACCCGAGTGGGTCGAGCCGATACGCGTCAACTACCGGGGATACGACGTCTGGGAAATCCCGCCCAACGGGCACGGCATTGTAGCACTCATGGCGCTGAACATTCTGAAGGGTTTCGAATTCCGGGCGAAGGAAGCCGCCGAGACCTATCACCGGCAAATCGAGGCGGTCAAGCTGGCTTTCGCTGACGGCCTCAAATACATCGCCGATATTCGCAGCATGAAGGTCAAAGTCGCGGACCTGCTGTCGAAAGACTACGCTGCTGAACGGCGCGGACTCATCACCGAGAAGGCGCTTACTCCGCCGCCCGGAAAGCCCCATAGCGGCGGCACGGTGTATCTGGCCACCGCTGACGGGGAAGGAAACATGGTTTCTTATATCCAAAGCAACTACGAGGGATTTGGCTCAGGTATAGTCATTCCCGGCACCGGTATCGCTCTCCACAACCGGGGGTACTGCTTCTCCTCCAATCCCGACCATGACAACTGCCTCGAACCCGGCAAGAAGCCCTATCACACCATCATCCCCGGATTCCTGACAAAGGATGGGAAGGCCCTCGGGCCCTTTGGCGTCATGGGCGCCTTTATCCAGCCCCAGGGTCATGTGATGGTGGTCATGAACACCGTCGATTTCCAGCTTAACCCGCAGGCCGCGCTCGATGCTCCCCGTTTCCGCTGGCGGGAAGGCAGGACGGTCGAGGTGGAGGCGCACTTTCCCGAGCATGTGGCCGAAGTCCTGCTGCGCATGGGGCATGACGTCAAACGGGGCGAGGTTGGCGATCGTGATTTCGGCCGAGGTCAGATCATTTGGCGCAGCGAAGACGGGGTCCTGGCTGGGGGGAGTGAACCGCGCACCGACGGTCAGGTCGCCGCCTGGTGACAGTTCTATATTTTACAATCGTTAGGCTGAAAACCTTCATTTTTGCAGACTTGCCAATTATACTCGCAAAGGTACACAAGTTTCATTTTCACGCGGAGCCGCAGAGGACGCAGAGCTTTATGAGAATGGTCTTTCTCCGCGATCTCCGCGTCTCCGCGTGAGTCAAAGACGGTAACTTTTCAAACTAAACAGGTATAACTGCAAAGCACGCTAAGGTTCGCAGAGCAAGCCAAGGGTCCTCTCTTCGGCCTCTGCGCGCTCTGTGGTGGAAAAGTAAACATCTGGACCTTAACGGGTATAAATGCGTCGTCACACCCTCGGCGCGGCGGCACCCAAAAGCAACTCACCACAAGAGTGAAGAAGGACGTCGAGCCAGGTCGGCGGGGCGGCGGAAAGGATGATGGCGCCCCCGAACCCGACCTCCTCGATGAAGACCACGGTCCGGTCGCGGATCTTCAGCTTTGGATTGCCGATCTTACCAATACGGTAGGTGACCCGGCGAAAGGACTTACCGAGCCCGCTGGCCGTGAATGGCCCCCCGGTGTGATAGAGATCGTCTACCTCCGCCGGTGCCACCACAGGAGGGGCCAGTCCCCGGGGATCGGCGAAGGTGACCTGGTCGAGGACCAGCGCGCCTTGTCGAGCCTGAAACACTTCGGTTACGTCAAGGCCGAAGAGCGAGTTTCTCCACGTCATCACCGCCTGCTCGCCCTCCCGCAGCACGGCGGAAAAAACCTTTCTGCCGGTTTCAGCTTCTCTGAGGGCAACAAGCGTGTGCCTGTCTGCGGGAACCAGCGACAGCATCCCGAGCACGGCGATCACTGCCAAACCGATTTGTTTCACGCGCAACCGGAGACCATGCCGCTCGCGCAGAGCCGAATCGCGGTCTATTTCAACACACCCTTTTCCTTGAAGTATTTCTGCGCCCCGGGATGGAGAAAGCCCAACGCGTCCGGGATCACCTGATTGACTGCCGTCTCGGGGGTCATCTTCGTTGCGTCCTTCCATACCGCAGACAGCTCCTGCGTTCCCGAGAAAATGGTCTTTACGATTTCATACATCCGGTCCGAGGGGAAGCCATCCATGGCGGTCAAGACGGCGGTGATGGCAATGCCCGGGACATCGCTTTCCAGCCCTGAGTAGACGCCTTTCCGAAAAACGGTCGCGTGGAAGACACCGGGGTTCGCTTTCATGATCTTGTCGCGAACCTCACCGTCCACCGGGAGCAGCACCAACTTCAGGCCAGGCGTGGAGGCGAGATCGATGATGGACGAAGTGGGCACGGCCCCGCTCCAGAAGAAAGCCTGGATCTTCCCGTCCTTCAGAGCTGCCACGGACTCGGTGGCCCCCAGTTTCTCGCGGCTGAAGTCCTTGTTCCAATCAAGAGCGAGGGCCTTGAGCACGTAATCGGCCTGCTCCTCGGTGCCGCTGTTGGGCGCCCCGGTGGACACCCGCTTGCCCTTGAGGTCCATGACGCTGGTGATCCCGGTGCCATCCCTGGTGACAAGGTGGAGCGGCTGTTCATAGAAGCCCAGGACCAGCCGCACCGGGTGCTGGCCGGAGAGGCCGGGCACCTTGCCCGCGTTTGCCCAGACCACGTGGTAGTCATAACAGAACGCCATGCCCACGCGGCCGGCGGTAAGCAGCTTGAGGTTGTCGATGGCCGCCGTGGTGGCCTCGGAAGTCGCTTCGGTATTGGGAACGCTGGTCCCAATCAGCCCCCCGATGGCACCCCCCAGCGGATACCATACCCCTCCGGTTCCGCCCGTGGCGATGCTGAAGGAGAATTTGCTCTGCGCCTGCACCCCGGGCGCCGCCAGGGCCAACAGGGCGAAAAGGGCAATGCTCCCGGCTACAATCCTAACCTCTCGACGTCTCATGACAATCCTCCTTGAGTATGAGTTAATCTTGACCATTGGTTTCGCTACCTGGAAACGGTCCAAAAACAACTTGCACTCATTTCAGTCCTTTTCCGAACCACAAAGAACATGAAGAGCACGAAGAGATCACTTCGTGTTCTTCGTGGCGAAAAAACGCCTCTCATTTCTGGACGCCCCCTTGCCATCCAGGGGCGTCCGTGCCTCTATTGCTGGTCTTTCCGACGGTGCGCCCAAAGATGGTGCAGGACAACCAGCACGCCGGCAGTCAAGGGCGCCAATCCCTGGAACGACAGGCCGATGGGGAACAATGCCATGGCCACGGCTGCCGTGATCAGGATGCCCCGTTTCACCGGATTCAGAGGACCCACGAAATTGCCCACAATTCCGAGGGAGAAAAGTGCCAGGGCAGCCGCACTGTTGATGGTCGCCATGACAAAACCGGGCAGGGTTGCGTCCACGATGAGGAGATTCGCGCCCTCCGGGGTGGCCGAAAAGAAAAACGGCACCAGGAAGGCGGGCAGCGAATACTTCCAGGCCTGCATCATCGCTCCGAACGGATTCCCTCCGGTGATTGCCGCCGCCGCTGAGGGGGAGAGACCCACTGGGGGGATACCTCCGAGAGCACCGCGAAATAAAACGCCAGCAGGTGCGCGACGTGGACCGAAACACCGACTTTCACGAGCGCCGGGGCGACCATGACCACGGTCATGATGTAAGTAGCCGTAATGGGCAGGCTCAAACCAATGATCATGGAGGCCAGGGTGGCGAGCAGAATGGCCAGGATCCTCGAACCGCCGCTCGCCGACATGATGAGGCCCGAGATTTTAAGCCCCAGGCCGGTGAGGGTAAAGGTCCCGACGATCAACCCGGCGGCAGCCAGCAGGATGGCAACCGGCAGCACGTTCTTACCGCCCTCGATAATCGCCTCGACAATTTTCACCGGCGTCAGCCATTCGTTTCGGTCCCTGCTGAGGAAGCTGGTGAGCACGGTGACCACCAGGGCCCCCATGGCGGCATATTCGGGTGATTTGTTCCAAACGGCCAGGAGCAGGACGAGCACCACCAGCGAGATCAGGTGATACCCCTTGGTTTTCATGACCTGCCACACCGTCTTGGCTTCCGCCTCGGGAGGGATGAAATTACATTTCCGGGCTTCCAGCTCGATCACGAAAAAGGTGCCCAGGTAGTAGAGGAGGGTCGGGACGGTCACCATGACGACCACCTCAAGAAACGTGACATTCAAAAATTGCATGATGAGAAAGGCCGCAGCTCCCATGAGCGGCGGCGAGATGACGGCGCCGATGCCGCCTGCCGAAATCAAACCGGCGGCCATGTTCGCCGAATAACCGGCGGTCCTGAGAATGGGCCACATGATGGGGGCCACCGAAATGGTGGTGGCCACCCCGCTTGCCTGCGGTCCGCCCAGAAGGGCCGTGGTGACAAGGGCACCGCGGCCCGCACTGGCGGAAGTGCGGCCCATGGTCGCCAGGGACAGGTCCAGCCAGAAGTTGCCGGCGCCGGCCACATCCATAAAGGTGCCATAGACCACAAAGAGCAGGACGAAGGAGACGCTGACGGAAATGGGCACACCGAAAAGGCCTTCGAGCGTCATATACATATGCCCGACAATCCGGTCGATTTCATACCCGCGGTGAGACAGGGCGCCGGGAAAATAGCGGCCGAAATAAGTGTAGAGCAGGAAGCCCAGCACCACCAGGGTGAAGGTGTTATCCACCGCCCGCCGCGAGAGCTCCAGCAGGAGGAGGATCGCGGCGATCCCAAAGAAGACGTCCAGAGGGTCGGGGAGCGTGGAGCGCCGGATAAACTGGTCGAGGTCGCCGACGGCGTAGACGATGGCAGCCACTCCGAGGGCCGCCAGGCCAAGATTCAACCATACCGACCAGGGGGCGGCTCTCGGGGAAATCGGATAGGCCATGAAGCCGAGGGCAAAAATGAAGCCCAGGTGCACCATGCGGAAGGTGTGGGTTTCCACGGGAATGACCGCACCATAAAGGGACCAGCTGACAAAAGCCGTATAGAGGACTCCCATCATGATGGCCGATCGGTTTCGATTCTCCCGCATCGTTCCCCCTTTGCCCCTGCGTTCGGATTGCTTCCTTATTCCCAGATACACCCATAAGGTGTCAAGGAGTTTCCCGAACTCGGGGCCGACCGAAGCCCCAAGATTCTCAGATTGTCACTTCACGGCAGCGGCACACTACGTGCCCTGCGGCGAATTCGGCGAGTCGGCTATGGCGTTGTTGCGGCTCAAATTCTTGCAGAGTGGCATACGGGAAGGACGGGCGGGATTTGGTGGTTGACAGAGCGGCAGGTCTTAAGGTTTAAGGTTAAATGTAAACCCTAACAGGAGGCGAACATCATGAAAAATATCCCGCTGACAGAACGGCTTATTTTCGCTCTGGATTTGGCTTCCGAGGACCTTGCCAAGGAATGGGTGAAGCGCTTGGAATCTCATGTGAAATTCTACAAGGTCGGGCTGCAGCTCTTCCTTGCCGGATGGTTCCCGACCATCGAGTGGATTGTTAATCGTGGCCACAAGGTAATGGTGGATCTCAAGCTATTCGACATTCCGGAGACGGTGAATCTTGCGGTCAAGCAACTCCAGGGCCGAGGGGTGACCTTTGCCACCGTTCATGGCAATGAACCAATCCTGGAGGCGGCCGCGGCCGCCAAAAACGACGTAAAGATCCTGGCCGTTACGGTGTTGACCTCATTCGGACAGGAAGACATGCGGGATATGTTCGGGCGCGACATCGACCTCGAAGAATTCGTGCTGATGCGTGCCAGGCGGGCAATGAAGCTTGGTTGCGACGGCGTGATCTCCTCCGGGCTTGAAGCAAAAAGGCTAAGGTCCGATCTTGGAGAGAAGTTCCTTATTGTTACTCCAGGGATTCGCCCCGGGGTAAACCGGGACATCCTGCAGCAAGATGACCAGAAGCGGATCGTTACGGCCATGGAAGCCATACGGAATGGCGCCGACCATATTGTGGTAGGCAGGCCAATCAGCACGGCGAAGGACCCCGTCTCGGTGGTCGAGAGCATCCAACAAGAAATGACCCGTGCTTTGGCGTAGGCTTGTCTTTTTTGCGCCAGATCCACCCTGCCAGGTGCCCCACACACCCGTCAAGGCGCGGCCCTATTTCGGACCATTTCCTGATAATGCCCTGGCGAAAGGGCACCTTCAAACAGTTGGTCGAATTCACCAGGGCCTTAATTTCCATCGAAATGCTTCACCCATAGCAGTTGACCATCATCACCATACTTTATGGTCGTAAAACGATTTCCAGAGCCGATAGTGCGCGAGGTCCCTGTTATGATTAAATTTCCATCAGAGTCGACTCTTGCTGCCCGTGCACCCCCATAGTAGCCGCTGCCTGCGCCGGAATATCTCCTGACCCAGACTTCCTTTCCGCGAGGATCGTATTTGATGGTCGCAAAGTCCCCATCACCTTGTGGGCTGTACGATACCCCACTGACAAAAATGCTGCCGCGGCCATTTAGAGCAATTGAGAAGGCTTCATCGTATCCAGACGTTCGCCCATTGTATGTTGCTTTCCACAGCAACTTACCTTGGTTGCTGTACTTAGCCGTAAAAAAATCCGTGCCCCTCTTGGCTCCGGAATAACAATATCCAGCTAAATATATGTTTTGCTTATTATCCAGTTCAATAGCATTGGCTGAATCACCACCATTATAATATGTGTTATACGCTTTATTGATACCAAGCTTGCCACTTGGTGAATATCTAATAAGAAGTGAATCGAACTGCACAGGGTATCCACCATATGATTCCCCCACTACAACAAGCGAATTTGACGAATCCACTTTGCTTGCATTTGAAAAATCATCTTGACTGCCTGAACCATTATATCTTTTATGCCAAATGCTATTACCCTGTGTATCATACTTAATAGTTATTATATCACATTTTGTAGAATAGCCGCTTGTATATCCAGTAACATAAATGTTGTTCTTCTTGTCTATGGATACCGTTTCTCCCTCATCAAAACCAGTGCCTTTTCCCGCTTCTCCACAAAATCTACGTACCCACTCCTCATTACCTTGAGGACTGTACTTTACTGTTGCAATATCCAAGTAAAGATCAGGGCCACCGTAGGAATATCCGGTAACAAACACGTTGCCCAAACTGTCAATCGCTATAGATTTCCCTGCATCATCACCGTTTCCCGGTCCATTGTATCTTCTAAGCCATACTTCGTTTCCATCTTTATCATATTTGAGAGTGGCATAATCACTACCTGATAATTTATCATAAGACTCTCCCGTCACATAAACATTACCGAAGCTATCAACAGTGATTGCATTTACATAATCATCACCATTTCCTGGCCCATTATACTTCTGTGCCCACATCTTTCTTCCGTTTTTGTCGTACTTGACAACAGCATAATCATTCCCTGTGGTATCAGTTTCGAGATCACCTGCAACCACAATATTGTCATACATGTCAATTGCCATAGCGACAGACACTGCAGAACCAGCATGAGTTGGAGCAGGAATATAAAGAATTAATAAAACACTCAGTAGAATAAAAAGTTCAGCTCTAAAAGTATATACTAAATCACTCCTGGTAAAAAGGACTGGTGTAGGTGTTGATAACATCTCTGTGCCCATTATTATTTTATGATCTGATTATTGACACTCATGAATACCTATATCTACCATGTTTCCTCTGAAGACAATATTACCAAAGTAGTCATAGGGAAGACCCAACTGTTTTCCCTTATCAATGAGAATGGAGTTACCTGTAATATGGTAATCGTGTGTTTCTGGGAGATTTCTCTTCCATCGGACCCCTTCGCCGTCCGCATTGATCCCCTCAGGCAGGAATCCAGCCCGGATATTCCTGATATGCTCAATCGCCTCGGATAATGTCATAACGGTTATTCCACTCTGCTGAACAACATCAAGTAGGTCCTCCCATTCAGGGATTGAAAACTCGTCTGGGAATCCTTTGTGATCATGGCCATACAAAAAGACAATGGCGCCGACATATCGCATCCATTCTATGAGTGCGGATGTGTTGCGCTTGATGTTGGTCTTCCCAATCAGTTCTGTTGGAGTTGTTCCCCATATTTCATAGACATCGAGGTCCTCCAGGCTGTGGTTCTTTTGACTTCTGTCCCCTCCCCTCGCTCCCAGAAAACCTCTGATCCTGCACGCCTCTTTTGATTGGTAATCGTAAGAATTGGCCGGGAATGAGGCAACTTTGCACTGGTAGCCTTGTCCGATGTTCCGCTCAATATCTTGCTTGCTTCCGGCAATTTCCCAGTCAAAAAACCGATCTCTGTCAAGCTTAATCTGAACGGCTTTCCGGTTGCAATCCTGATCGCTTAAATCTTCCAGACAGAAACTTTTTGCTACTCGAGATTTATTTTCAAGCCGGCATTCATAATTTTTCAGCTTATCAATAGCGAGGCTTAAATTAAGAAGAGTGTCGTACTGAGGGTCTCCCAGTTCCAGGCTAAGATCGGTCCGGCCATCAATCCTTGTGACTAACCTTCCATCACCGATACTCACAGAAGCCTGCGCCACTTGTGGTCCTACATATTTTATGGCGATCCCGTTGCGGTCCCCAAGATGTGCATGGGTGCGACTGTGGGCCACAACTTCATGGCCACGAGAAACAAAAGCCCTCAGTTTGTTCCAGTCAGATGCCGAGACACGTTCGGTGTTCAAGGAGTAACTGCTGCGGAACCCACGCTTCTCACAAGTCTTGGCGAACCTTTCATAGAACGAATTTCTCCCGGTGAGGGCCGGAATGTCATCCAATCCAAGTATCAAAATCGCTTTCTTTCTGGGTGATGCAAATGCCGGTATGGAGTACTGATCATCAAGCCCAATGTTTCCACCACTATCATTGATATTGACCCAGTTATGCGCGTTGCCGTTTCTGGGGTTGGGGTGGACCAGACAATTAGCCAGATACAAACTCCCATTAGATGAATTATTTAATATATTCGAGCTATTATTACCAATGGCATTTGAAACGAGAACGCTGTTGTTTAAGTAGACGCTGGGAGCTCCCGATTTCAATGCTAAAACACCAGATCCAAAACCCGTAAAAAGGCAATTATTGAAATGTACCAAAGCTTCATTTAAAATGGTTACTCGATCCGAATTATTCATAAAAATACAGTAGTTGAACGTAATATTTGTTTGGTTGCCTTTAATAGTAATCAATCCATCGTTATTTGCGTCCAATGGTTTATGATTAGAGATAAGGCATCTATTTAAAATAACCGAGCTATTGAATATTGAGAGCGCTCTTTCTCCAATGGTAACGATACATTCATCTACGATAACGGTGAAAGCATTAGAAATTAATAGATTATAATTACCTGGATCACAAGATCTAAAAGTTAACCTTTTCAAGCCGATTCCGTCATGATTGATTATGATAGTATGACGACTTAATCCTTTTGAATCAACAATTGCACCCATAGTATTAGTGATATTCTCTTCACCACGCAGTGTAATGTTGGGGTGCTTTGTAACGAGAGCTTCGTGATAAACCCCCTCCGCAACCAGCACCTCGTCCCCAACTGCTGAAGCCGTATCTATGCCGTCCTGGATGTTATGAAAGGCATGGCTCCAGTCCGATCCATCACAGCCATCGCCGCAAGGAGATGATTTGTCCACATATATAGTTCTTCCAAAGGTGCTTGCGGGAAGAGCGACAAGACAGCAGAACACGCCAAGAACAAAAATAAATCCCGGACCCCTTGCAAAAACTTTATGCGGCAAGACAGGCGGAAGTACGATGATGTCAGCGGAGAGGTTTCCCGACATATTATGCCAGGCAATCACAGCAGACCTCAGCAAAGACCGACTTGTCGCCGCTCTGTGCCAGCCTCCACCACGAGAAATCTCTTTCATCGTGCAATCCCTCACTCTCCCATCCCCGGCGTCGTGTTTCCACACCACACGCTTTGCAGACCACCGCCACCGGCATGATTCACCAGCAATCAAGGCCCGTCAGCCATTTTGCGATGCTTTACGCAAGTATTCAAAGGGGTCGCGTCACCCTGTCCGGCTGCCCTTCTGTTCAGGCCCATGGCAGGTTCTTCGCGGTTTAGGAAATTGCTCTTTAGAGGCTTCCAGCTAGCAGGTTACCTGGAGAATGTCAAGAAGTCAGAGGGACGGAAGTTCTCAGAGACATTTCAGACGGCCCCGCAATGAAGGGAGGCTGCCGAATCGCCATTTGTGCCCGGGAATAAGAGGCACTGGATGATACGGCAGTGGAGATTCATGACTCTGGAGAAGAGGTTTTGTCATTCCCGGCGGACTGGCAAACTCCATTTTCCCTGCCTCGATTTTGACGCCTTTGGCGGATTCTTTTATGTCCGCACAAGCCAAAGCAAGAGGTACCAGCAAAGAGGAGGAAATCGCACGGTTTCTTCGAGAACAGAGACCGCCTATCGTTCTCGAACGACCCGGGACACCCGAGGAGACAGTTCCTGTTGTCGCATTTCTATTGTCAGAGCAAGCCTCGTTTGTCACTGGAGCACGCTATCGTGTAGATGGCGGTTCCGTCGCAAGTACTTAGTCCTGCGGTCAAGGGGCGGAATCAGGCAGAGAATCTCAAAAATGCCTGGAACATCCGGACTGGGAGCACAGGCTTAGGGTAGAAGAACCTCATGAGTCGAAAACACACCCAAGAATTTGACAAGCGGACACATGGCTCAACAGGCATTTACTGTACCTTTAGGGGGGGGCTTCCAGCCTTTTCCCACGCTGGCCTCTTTCTGCTTGCCCTGGTCATTCTCCTTTTCACCGGTTTTGGAATGATGGTGCTGCTCACTTCGAGCAACTCAGTGTTGCAGACCATCGTGGGCGAGGACAAGCGCGGGCGCGTGATGAGTTTCTGCACCATGGCCTTCATGGGAACCGTGCCTTTCGGGAACCTGGTCTAAGGGGCGCTCGCGGGCCGAATCGGCGCTCCCAACCCCCTGGTGATTGGAGGAGTCTGCCTCCTCATGGGCTCGTTTCTTTTCCCACGGCGAATTCCTGCCCTGCGCGAACTGCTCCGCCCCATCTACACAAAGCTGGGGATTGTTTCAGAGGAGCCTGACGTCGATGCGAGATGGGTGACCCAACCTGCACGACAAGAAACTCTTCCTGGGGATTCTATCGAATAACACGGCAAAATCTGTGGCTCTTGCAGTCAAAATGCTTAGCTTGAGAACTGCTCTTTTGAAGCAGGTGTTACGGATATGGATATGGTTCCTGGGGGCGCTATAGGGAGTGGAATTACTATTGCCCACCCGTTTTCCGGTCTTTGCGGTGTGCCGCGGGGAGAGGAGCGCTGTGGGAAAAGGTGATAGTCCCAACGGGGTTCGAACCCGTCTCATTGATTTCATCGGATTTTACTTGATCTTCCAATAAAGGCTTTATTCAAGGCATTCTACGAAATCACTTCTTCCTTGACTTTACCTCATATTACCCTAAAATGTATCATAAGTGTGGGGAATAGTGTGGGGAACAACTCCCAACGGGTTTCAATCAAGTCCCAACGGGTAGGAGGCAACATGCCAGCGCTGAAGAGAATTAAGACGAAATATCCGGGAGTCGTCTATGTGGAAGGAAATTCGCCGGCTACCGGGAAGCCGGAACGAATCTACTACCTTCGGTACAGGAGAGACGGCAAGCAAGTGGAAGAGAAAGCCGGCCGTGAACACCTGGATGACATGACGCCTGCCAGGGCATCTATGCTCAGAGCGGAGCGTATGCAGGGCAAGGACCAATCGAACCAAGAAAAACGCGATAAGGAACGGGAGGCGAAAGAAACAGAGGAAGGGCGCTGGACCATTTCGAAATTGTGGGCTGAATACAAGGCTACAAATCCTCAGGTCAAAGCGATAGATCGGGATGAAGACCGTTTCAATTGCTACCTGAAGGCCGCATTCGGGAGACCAGGAGCCCAAGGAGCTTGTGCCGCTTGATGTTGATCGGGCACGAATCAAGTTGTTGAAAACTCTCAAGCCTGCCACTGTATACAACGCCCTGGAGCTTGCTAAGGCGCATCATCAATTTTGGCGTCAAAAAACATTTTGCCAGGGGCTCAACTTCGCAATCGAGATGCCGAAGGTTGACAATCTCAAGACGGAAGACCTTAACCGCGATCAACTTTCCGCCTCCTGGAAGAAATCGACGGGAGCCAGATATGCAGGCGGCAAACTTGATGAGATGGTCCTTTTCAGCGGGATGAGGCGCGGCGAACTGTTCAAATTACAGTGGGGCGCATGTGGACTTTGACCGGGGATTCATCAATATTGTCGATCCCAAAGGCGGGCCAAGCCAAAGATTCCCCTAAATGATATCGGCCGAAATGTTCTTGAGCCGATCATCCCGCGATCCAGAGAGCTATCGTCTTTCCGGGACGAATGGGGGAGCCTAGGTCGGACATCACCGCAACCAGTGTAGAACATAAAGAAGCGAGCGGGGCTGCCCAAAGACTTCCGGGCCCTGCATGGGTTACGGCATGTCTACGCTTCCATGCTGGCTTCTTCCGGGCAGGTGGATATGTACACCCTGCAAAAGCTCATGACCCACAAAAGCCCACTGATGACACAACGCTATGCCCACCTGCGGGATGAAACCTTGAAGCGAGCTTCCGACCTTGCAGGGGACCTTATCAACCAGGTCGTTGGCGCTGGCAGACCAGGATACCGGGTTAAGGCTGGTACGGTAGATAAGAGGGGCTGTGTGGATGACGACGCAATCAAAGCGCCATCAGAAGATCAAGAACAACCCGGCAAATGTTCGTTTTGAAGAGGCAGAGGCATGGCTGCTATCCTTTGGTTTCAAAGAACGCGAAGCCAAAGGCAGCCACAGGGTGTTCACTCATCCTCAGTGGGATGGGAAGTTGACCATGCAAAGCCGCAAGGGATTGGCGAAGGCCTACCAGGTCCGCCAGGCACTCAAAGCCATAGAGGAGATCCAGCATGTCTAGGCCGAAATATCCGGTCACCATTTTTTACAGCGAAGAGGATCGGGGATATATCGCGGTTGTTCCCGACCTGAAGGGATGCTCTGCCTTTGGTGACACCCCCCAAGAGGCACTCATGGAATTGGAGACAGCCATTGAGCTTTGGCTTGATGTGGCACACCAGGATTCAACACCGATTCCCGAACCAACGCGCATGAGCGCATGAATGCGGTAGAGAGGATGGGCCATGAATCCAGGCGAAGCCGAGAAGATTGAAGAGCATTTCATGCCAAGTATCGAGACCGCAAAGGTAATGCTCAAGGACTACTTCGAGCAGCATCACGGGAAAATCATTGACTATGTGGACCTGACGAATGTTTTCGATTTGCCCTTGGCGCTCATTGTCGATGCCTGCGAAGAACTGGAAAGGGAGGGGAAAATTGCCGGAGTCGATTAGGAAACCAGAGCACAAGGTGCACAGGGCTCCTGGCGATGCCATCGAGGGAGACCAGATTCTTATTGAATGCCGGAAGCCGGGCAAGTGGCAGACGGCGCGAGCATCGGAACGGCACCACTACTTTACCACCGTTGCCAGCAAGAACGCCTATGCCGTTCTCGTGAGACGCTTTACCAATGTGAAGAAGTGATCAGTTTCCAGGGGATAGCCGGACGCGGCGAACACCCGGTTTCCTGGCCGGGCTTCCCCTGGATTACCACCAGGGCGCACACAGGAGGCGAGGCACATGGAAGAGGATTAGGAAGGACGCTTAAAGGAACTTCGCGCTAAAATCAAGGAAGCACCATGAACTCATGAAACTGCTACGGGATGCTCAAGCGCTGGCCGATATCGTTCTTCAAAGGCACGACAAGGCTTTGATTGACCAGATCCATGCAATCCCCATCGATGACAATATTAAGCGACCGGCTCGCCATTCCCGACCCCGCCCTTGTGGAGCATTCATTCGAAGTACCTGATCGTCAATTCCTCACAAACGCCTTGATGTGCTGCCCATGCCTTGTGAGCTGGAAACGCGATTAAAGGATTTGTCGATTTTGGTCTGGAAGAACAATCCGGCAAGAGGAGTTGTGTCATCCTTTCGCTCTGCTCCGTCGCTTCATAGCATATAGCGCAGCGGACCCCGTGAGAAGGGCAAAAACCAGCAACCCCCATTTGTCCAAGGCAGGTACGATAGCATTCTCTTTCAAAGCTCGCCACACCTCGAGACCACCAAAAGGGTTCGCAGTGCCGATGTACAAGGAATTCTGCAAGCCGCTCAGAGCGACCGGTTCCGAAAGCATGGTCCTGATCCCGTAATTCTCCGGATTCCCAAAGCCGTTCAGAGTGACCGGTTCCCAATGGATGCCGTCCGTGGTCTTCCACAGGTCAGCACCGAAGAAGTAGGTCTTGAGAATATCCCAGATCTGCTCCCAATCCAGGTCGCCCAGATCGCCAGCATCGAGGGCGCCGGCCAGCTCCCGATAGGGACCGAAAAACTTCTCCATCCCTGGTCTGTCCAGTGAGCCGATGGCCTTCCTCAGACCCTCTATGTTGCTCGGGAGTATCGATTTCGAAAGACTGTCAGCTATGTTGCTCGGAAGTATCGATTTCGAAAGGCTGTCATCAGAGAGAAGAACGTAAAGGAACGAACTCGTGTCGAACGAACCAAGATAGAGAACCCCCTGGTCGGATATCAGAGACCAGCAGTAAAGGTTCAGAAAGTTTCCGAATCCCCCGGGCCAGAGACTCTTCGGCAGCCTCAGCGAAGGGATGCCCCCGGGAGGCTTCTGGGCAAGATAGTCACCGACGAGCAACTCCCAGGAGTCGTCCGGGTGGATGCGAATCACCTCAAACCCCTTGGGAGCCAGCAGCCCGGGCGGATTTGACGCGATCGGGAACATGGAGGATCCGACAATCACGCTGTCCTGGAACACGGCCATGGTCAGGGCCCTGGTGTTCCCCATGTCCCCCGCACCATAATCGATAATTTTGGCCCAGTCACCGATCTGCGGATCTTCCGGGCTCCTCGCCTTGCTCCTCCACACCTGGAAACCCGCCTCATCGTTCTGGGTCCCCGCGTAGAGATAGCCCCGGTAACTCACCATGGCGACGACGGCAACGTTCCTCCCCGGCCCGTCAAGGGTGAAGTCGGCTACCTTCTTCCAGTTGCTTCCGTCACCGGTCGTCTTGGGATCGTCCGTGGCCCAGATCGTGGCGGTGTTGCTCACTCCGGCCGGACCGATGAAGAGCTTGCCGTTGTGAACGGCCATGCTGCGGGAATCGCTCTCCATCGAGGCAGGCGGAGTGACTACTCCCTTCCAAGAAGTGCCGTCAGTGGATTTGATAAGCAGCCTTCCCGGAACCAGGCTGGCGCCGGAGGCGGCGTAGATGGCCTCCTCACCCCCCTGGTCGGTGAAGGTAATCATGCTGCGGAACCCCGGCTCCTTGGCCGCATAAGCAGGCGTCGGCGCACCGGGAATCGACAGGAAGGAGACGTCCACTGGACTCGACTTGTAGACCCGTGACCAATCGCCTTTTCGAAAGCGCCAGATTTCCCCGCTCATCTCCTCCGCGAATTCCATTGACCAGGGACTGCCTTCGGGGTGGGTGATGAATTGATATTCGTAATCCGGAGGAAGCATGCCGACCTGCTTGAGCACCTCGAGTACCTGGTAGACGAAGTTGCGGGCCGTGCCGATATAGATGTCCCCTTGAAAGCTGGCACTGGACCAGGCGTAATTGTTCTGAGGACTGTCGAAACCCTTTTCGGCAATCAAGCGGAAGTCCGGCAGATAATAACCTTTGTTGATCGGTTCTGACGCTGGTGAGGCGCTCTTGGAGGAATTGCCTCTGGCTTCACTTGGCATGATACTCCCCAACAAGAAGAAACACGCAATCGCCGCAACAAATACCCAACGTTTCCTTTTCATTTTTCCCTCCTAATGAGCGGCAAATCAGTTTCTTCCGATGCTGGGTGAGGTGATAGGAAATCACTTTTTGTGACTCTTCGGCTAGTGCTCTGTCAATTTGAAAATGCCGGGCAAGTGGGCAACCTTGTGCCTTATATGGTTGCAGTCTCCGGCCCAGCAAAAAAAAACAGGCGGAGCCGTAGCACACATCGTCGATGCTGTCAAAGCCATTTTTGTGCCGACTTTTTGGTATGTACACACAAGAGCCAGCGCGGTGTTACACCGTGCTGGTCGCAATGATGGGCAAGTCGCTGCAAATTGGTCTCTGGCACATTGCCTTGATTGCGGAGGGCTTGAGAGAGGGTGTTTGCCCCGGTTTGAGGGCATACTGCTCCTTTGGTGGCCGGTGGGGACCGTCTCCAGGGTCGAAGTTAGTGGTAGATGATTACGGGCTCTTCATACCCGGGCCAGCCATCGTCAAAATCTTCGAGGACAACTGGCTCATCTGCGGGCACTTTTGTTTTTCTCTCATGGGGAACTGGGTGCTGTTTGCATATTCCCGAGTGGTGAAGGATTCCTGCGATTCACGACAGCCTTCCGGAAGACTTGGACGCCTTGCTTGGACTTAGCTTCCCATCCCCATTTGAGGTCCACTTGGACGGCGCAAAGGGGACACTGAAACTCGTTCGACACAATTAGGGAGTAAGACAGAACGATCCGAATCCTTACACGGGAACCAAAGAAGATGGGAATGATACGATAACCTTGGCAGATGAGAGAGGCTCGGAGCGATCCGGGCCCTTTGGCGTTCTTGGGGGACCATTTTCGCCTTATGTGTGGGGAGCAGCCATTCAGAAGATACGCAAAATAAAGTGCAGAGTCGTTTTAATGTGGTAGTCCCAACGGGGTTCGAACCCGTGTCTTCGGCGTGAGAGGCCGATATCCTAGGCCACTAGACGATGGGACCATGGTGGCTGGGGAACCAGGATTCGAACCTGGATAGGCAGATCCAGAGTCTGCAGTCCTACCGTTGAACGATTCCCCAACGACCTCGGCAACCTAATAAAATTTCGCCGCCAAGTCAAGCCAAATGCTAACCGTCAAAAGCTATACCAGAGCTTGACCCTCATCCTTCTGAAATTACGCCACACGTGAGGGAAGCGCTTTTTCAATCTCTCTGCCTCTTTCTCATAAATATAAATGTCATTTAACGGTATACTTTCGTGGGGAGCTTCATTGGCTTAATATACGATGTCGTCTGCCCTTGTGCTTATCGTTTCCAGCAGCTTGCGTGACATCCACCGGGAAGAAAGAGCATTCGATGCGCGAGGACACGACGACATTCGACGTTATTGACGGCCAGGCGACTTATTCTTTTCCTGCAGCGTCAGGAAGGGAGCCCCATTTTTTTGACCTGGAGCAGTATCGCTCGCGCATGGCCAAGTACCTCGATTATGGTGACGAAGCGAACCAGGTTTTTTTTCACGCCCTGGAGTTTGCCGGAGAGCTCCACAAGGATCAACGGCGCAAGTCGGGCGCACCCTACATCAGTCATCCCTGTGCGGTAGCCGAGATTCTCGCGCGGGAGCTGCGCTTCAGGGACCCGCACCTGCTCTCCGCGGCCTTGCTCCACGATGTCGTTGAGGACATACCCCAAATTACCCAGGAAGATATTGTGGCTCAGTTTGGCGAGGTCGTAGCGGAGCTGGTCGACGGCTGCACCAAGCTGACCCGTCATCACATCGACCGCGCCACGCTCAAGGACCTCACGCACAGCAAGATTTTCCTGAGCGCGAGCAGGCGCCTTGGCGTGCTCGTGATCAAGCTGGCCGATCGTCTGCACAATCTGCGCACGCTGCACCATTTACCCAAGGCCAAACGGCAGCGCATTGCCCAGGAGACCATCGAAGTTTACGCGCCCATTGCGGCAAAGTTCAATATCTTCCCCCTCAAACGGGAACTCTACCATCTCGCCCTTGCCTATCTCTATCCCCGGAAGAGCAAGAAGATCCTCCAATTTATCCATGCTTTTCGCAACTCACCCGCGTTCGTGGAGATTGTGCAAGCCCTTCAGAAAGCGTTTGCCGACGCCTCCTGCCCGATGACCCTGCGGCCCCGCGCCAAGGGTCTGGGCAGCTATTATGATCCCCTCAAACGCACCCTCGAGATCACCAATACCGAAAATTATGTGGATTTCGGGATCATCCTGGAAACCGAGAACTTGGTTGACTGCTACACGGCACTGGGCATTGTCAACACGACCTTTCCCCTCATCCCGAGGAGCCTCCGGGACTTCATTGCCACCCCGAAGAATACCGGCTATCGAAGCCTGCACGTGCGGATTCATGCCGGGGGGGCCAACTATCTCATTAAGATTCGGACCCCCAGCATGGATGAGTGGGCCACCTACGGCATCCTGACCGAATGGAATGCGCAGAAACCGTTGAGTGATGAGCATTGGCAGGAGATCAGCGAATTGCTGCGCACGATCGGTGAATACGGTGGCGCCGGACCCCAGCGCAAGGCCCTGATTCGACTCTCCGAAGCCGAAGAGATCTTCGTTTATTCGCCAAAGGGCGATCTCTACTACCTGCCCAAGGGAAGCATCGTGCTCGATTTTGCCTACAAGATTCACTCCGAATTGGGCGATTTTTGCACCGGTGCGATGGTCAATAATGAATGGGGCCCTCTCACGCATGTTCTCAAGGACGGGGACGTAATCGAAATCCTGACCTCTTCGGAACCCCTCGAAGTCGACCCTGAGCTCGAAATCCTGTGCAAGACTCCCCGGTCCCGTTCGGCGATCAACAAGAAACTGCACCAAAAACGGCTGCGCTATGCGCAGAAGGTTGGCGAAGAGATCCTCCTGCAGGAGATTCGCCGACATGGTTTGCCGGACGCAATCCTGAGCGGGGAAAATATCAACTTTGTCATGGAATTTCTGAATTTAAAGGACCTGCCGGAGGTTTTTACGCGAGTGGGGCAGGACCTTCTATCGCCGCACCTCATTCTGTATTATCTCATGCCACCACCGCACGACTCGGACCACACCGGACCCAGGAGCACGCTCAAGTCCCTCCCGGTCGAGAGAAACCACCTTACCGTCTCCGAACTCGACCGGGCGATCCACAAATTTGCCCGATGCTGCGACCCCTACCCCGGCCAGGACGACCTGGTTGCCATCTTGAGCGAACGCGGCACCACGTTTCATCACAAGGACTGCAGGGACCTGCTCCGCCACGACCTCGAGCCGCAGCAGTTCCTGGACGTGAATTGGAACAAAGATCTGGATTGGCGGCATCCGCTCGCATTTCAGGTCAACGTCTTTCTGGAAACCCTCCACTCCCTGATCCCGGCCCTCGCCCGCGCTCCATCCAATATCCTCATTCAGAGCCTGGAAAGTCTCATCGATAAGCATGACCAACCCATGGTGAGGATGACTGTGCGTTTCAGGAACTTCTTGGAGGCCGAGCGGTTCTTCGCATGCCTGCCCAAGAATCGCTGTGCGGTCGAAGATTACGGCCGGGAGGAAGGACCCGGAAGGTTATAGGCGCGGCCATCGCAAAGATTTCACCACGGAATACACGGAACAAACATACGACCCAATGTGAGCGATTTTGAGGGTCCGGCAGCCGATCCGGGCGGGCGTAAAGCCCGTTCCTACGAGAGGCTGGCCAACCCGCTCAGTAGGGGCGGGGTTTATCCCCACCCGCGAAGAATCGGGGATTCTCTCACCCCGATGCAATGCAATCGCTCAATTTGGGATACGAGACGCAAAATATCAGAAGTGACTTTTCCGGGTGTTCCGTGTGTTCCGTGGTTTGAAAACGGATCGAAAGGAGTGGGGTGTCTTTAGTGGAGGGCCTGACGTCCTTGAGAATCCTTGAACACCTTCAGGGCAAGAGTGCGCAGTTCCTCTCCCTTGAGCCCGGCAATTTCCGTGAGCAGGAACTGGATCCATATGCCACAGAAGAAACTCAACATGGTTTCCTCGTTGGCGAAGATTTCGTGCCGCAGGTCCTCATCTCGAATCGCGTCAAACGCTGAGGACTGGACTTCCGTTCGCAGCTCTCCTTCGCCATAGTACTGGAGGGCCTGGCGATAAAGATGGCCCATCTCCCGGCCGCTCGCCACCATTGCTTTGGCCTTTTCACAGGCCTCGATCCAGGTCATACGTTCCTTCGTCAAAAGAGATCCTCCCTTCGTCACCATCCCAACCTTGCCTTTTCGCCTGTTTTGATTATCTTTCTATAACTCAAATTCGGGGACTCTTGGAAGGGATCAGGCAAGGGAAATGGTATCGGGCTCGCAGGATGGGACGTTTGAGAGCGACCCGCACAGGAGGAGTGGCAGCGTTGACGATCCACGGAGTCAGGCCTCGTTTAAGAAAAGGAGTGTTAATGAAATTCCAGAAGGTAAGATCCAAGGCGATCAGGACGGGCAGTTTTCTACTTCTCATCTCGTGCATGCTGTTCTTTTCATCCACCGGCACTTCTCATGCTCTTTCGGGCCCGGGGCCGCAGGGACCGCCTTCTTTTGCCGACCTGGCCGAGCGGGTCAATCATGCCGTAGTCAATATTTCCACCACGCAAGTGATCAAAGAAGGTCCCATGCAGCCTTTCATCGGGCCGAATTCACCCTTTCGCGATTTTTTTGGAGATGAGTTCTTGCGGCGCTTTTTCGGGGACGGGTCTCAGGGCCAGGGTCCGATGAAGACTCATGCTCTCGGCTCCGGATTTGTGATTGATGACGATGGGCTCATTCTCACCAACAACCATGTCGTTGAAAAGGCCGACGAAATCAAGATCAAAACCGACGCGGGAAAGGATTACGATGCCAAGGTGGTGGCGCGGGACCCCAAGACGGATGTTGCGCTGATCAAAGTCAGCCCTGGCGCCGACTTTCCAAAACCCGCGCAACTGGGAAATTCGGGCGCGACGCGGGTGGGTGACTGGGTCATGGCTTCCGGTAATCCCTTTGGCCTGGGCAACACGATCACCGCCGGGATCATCAGCGCGAAAGGGCGCGTCATCGGCGCCGGACCGTATGACGATTTCCTCCAGACGGATGCGGCGATCAACCCCGGCAACAGCGGCGGTCCCCTCTTCAATATGAATGGCGAAGTGGTCGGGGTCAACACGGCCATCGTCGCGCAGGGTCAGGGAATCGGCTTCGCCATCCCGATCAACCTCGTAAAAGAGATCCTGCCGCAATTGAAGTCCGGCAAAGTGACCCGCGGGTGGCTCGGGGTGATGATTCAGGACATTACCCCGGAGTTGGCCGAATCCTTTGGCATCAAGCAGACCACCGGGGTGCTGGTGGGTGATGTGGTCACGGATGGTCCCGCCGATAAAGCCGGTCTCAAGCGGGGTGACATCATCACCCACTTCAATGGCAAGGAACTCGACAACGCCCACACGCTCTCGCGCCTGGTAGCCGCAACGGCACCCAACACCCAGACCAAAGTGGAACTGGTTCGCGACGGTAAAAGTAAGGAGATCAAGGTAACCATCGGCACCATGCCTGACGAGACGGCGGAAGCGCCGGTAGCAGAAGAAAAGAGCGCCTGGGGGTTGACCGTGCAGAACCTCACCCCGGAGCTGGCACAGCGTTTTGGATGGGAGGAGAATGAGCGCGGCGTCGTGATTTCCGACATCAAGCCGGGGAGCACGGCATTCGAAGCCAAGCTGCGCCCCGGGGATTTGATCAAGCAGGTAAACCGCCAAAACATTCAAAATATCAGGGACTACAATCAGGCCCTGCAGAAGATAAAGAAAGGGGAGAGCCTGCTGCTGCTGGTCAAACGCGGAAAGAACACGTTCTATGTGGCCCTGAAGGGTGCTCCTTAAACCGGATCTTGCTTGGAAAGCTGGGGCGGTTTGCTCTGGCTGAGAGCATGATCGACAACTCGGCTGAATATCGAATATCGAACAAGGAACCGCAGAATGTCGAAGGAGAGCAAGGACTCTGATGAGGAAAACTTCATCATTCGAAATTCCTTGTTCGTTATTCAATATTTGTTTTTTCAATAAAGCAGGCCCGCTCCCTGCACAGGTAGGCTCCAGGCAAGCAGAAGGAACCATTTAACCGATCCATGGGACCGACAACGAACCATATCAATTTTCTGGTGGAAACCTCTCCGGAAACCATTCGGACGGGAGAAGGAAAAGGCCAGAGCACTCCGCAAATCCCAATGGTGGCAGCGCAAGCTGGCCCGAGGGGAGTGTCACTATTGCGGGAGGAAGGTGGCTCCTGAAGATTTGACCATGGATCATATCGTCCCGGTCGTGCGCGGCGGGCGATCCACGAGGGGCAATGTGGCGCCGGCCTGCAAAGCATGCAATAACCGCAAAAAATATTTGCTCCCCATGGAATGGGAAGAATACCTGAAAGGGCTCATCAATCCAGCACCTACCGCAGATCCCTGCGACTGATCACTGACCCCGTCAGGACACGCCCGTATAAGTTCCTGTGCCGTTCCCGTGGGCACCAGAAGCCGTGCCCACCCTACAGTGTTCCGGTTCCGTGACGGGCAGGTTTTTTTGCCCACCGGAAACGTAGCACGAACTTTTGCACTACGCGCACTAGCCACTGTTCACCAGCCATTGCCTTCTAGGTGAACATATTCAGCTTGCACTCTTTGGCGTGCTCTATGTAGTGCTTCTGCCGTCTGAATTTCGATGCCTTCGATGAAGTCCTCCGGTTTGAGCTCCATCATATCCATGGTCATCTTGCACGCCACGAATTTCACTCCCTCCAGTTGGGCCATCTCGAGGAGCTCCTCAACGGTCGGCATACCGGCCTTGTCGATCTGCCGCTTCATCATCCAGGTGGCGACGGATGCCATCCCCGGAATCGCCCCCATGAAACCGGCAGGAATGAACTTGGAGCGTTTGGCCCGGTCCCTGCGGATCACGTTGATGCCCATAAGGTATAGAAAATGGTCGCATCCATTCCCTGCCGGCGAGCGTTTATGCCAACATGAGCGACGGGTAAGCCCCGTCCAGAGTGTCACGGCTGCAGATAAAGGTGCAGGATGCTTTCTGCGGAAGAGGCATCCGTGCCCTGCCTTCTGCTCTGAAGTTCTTGCTTCGGCCATTGTTTGATCCTCCAATCATTGGTTTTTACATTACAGAGCAATGTATAGTCGATCGCCTCGCACGATTGCCAGGAGAGATTTATCGATCTCACCAAAAGGCGCTTGACAAAACCCCGTTCTTTTGGCTTCTTGAAGCGGCATTTGAAAATGGTTCTTTCTTTTCGCATCTCCAGAATGAGATCTATCGCAAATCGGGCATGAACGGAGTCACGGTAGAATATAACCATTAAACCAGATTTTGACACCTTGTGAGAAGCCAAGGGATGGAGTAGACGTGTGAAAACTTTTAAACTTTATATCAATCTCGGAAGCGAGAGCGAGTCACGCATGGCCAGAAATCTTTGCCGCCACGGCATTGATTGCTTTTCTTGTTCTTAATCTCGGCGGCCCTGCTCAAGGCTTTTCGGCAGCCAGCAGAACCAGCCCCATACTCTGATTGCCGCTGCCGATAACCAGAGCGCCCCGGCAAAAGAGCCCGCGATCCGAAAAGAAAGCCCGAAGAACCGCCGAAGCCATCGGGCCAGTCGCTGGCCGACAAGCTGGCCCCTCCCCATGACTCGGAGGAACACTTCGTCCAGTTCATGAAAGAACACCGGAAAGAAGACCCCGATTATCTGGAGCAACGCTACGACCGCTACCTGCATCTGATTGAAAACAAGGACGTGTGGCGCGAGAAGGAAATGAGGGCCTTTCTGCTCACGCCCAGAGAGAAATTCTGCCGCAAATGGAACCTCAAAAGGGCCTACGAGCATGCCTTCCTGGACATTGGATATGGGGTGACCATCTCCGGCCCTCACCTCGTCAGCAGGATGACTTCCGCCCTTGACATCCAACCCGGTGAAAAGGTGCTCGAAATAGGCACCGGTTCCGGATACCAGTCCGCCGTCATCTCCTACCTCACCGACAAGGTATATACCATCGAAATCATAGAAAAACTGGCGGGAGAGACGGACAAGATTTACACGGACCTCGCGGCCTCCGGCTACCCCGAGTACAACAATATCAAGCGGAAGGCGGATGACGGGTATTACGGGTGGGAAGAGTATGGACCATTTGATAAAATCATCGTCACCTGCGGCATCGACCACATCCCCCCGCCCCTTCTCAAACAGTTGAAGGTTGGCGGCAGCCTGGTCATTCCGGTCGGTCCGCCCGGCGCCCAGATCGTTATGAAAGTGACCAAGAATACGGATCAGGACGGGAATGTGGTGATCGCCCGGGAAGATATCTACCACGGCCAGCGGAAAGTGGCTTTCGTTCCCTTCACCAAAAAGGGAGGCGGGACTCACTTTAACAAATGATGATGCACAGCCATCCCATAGGACGGGATTCCATTCCCGTTTCAGCTTATCTTGCTGTTGCTTTTGTCTCGGGGTCGATTCTCGGCTACGAACTCTTCATCATGCGGGTGTTCGCGATTGGCGGCTGGTCCCACTTCGGTTCCACCGTCATCAGCATCGCCATGTTCGGGTTCGGAGTCTTCAGCACGGCCCTCTGCATCTGGAAGCAATTCTTCGGAAAAACCCTGATCTTCTGGATCAACCTCGCCCTCCTGCTGCTGGGACCGGCCATGCTGGCCGTCAACTCCCTGGCGCAGGAAGTGCCTTTCAACCCGATTTTCCTGGTTTCCGATCCCAGTCAGAAATTCTATCTCGCCTCGTTACTTCCTCCTCTACTTTGTCCCCTTCCTGCTCGGAGCCATGTTTCTGGGCCTGTTCTTCCTGATGGGGCAGGCCAATTTTGGGAAGGCCTACTTTGCCAATATGGCGGGGTCGGGGCTCGGCGGCATGGTCCTGTTTGCCGGCATGTATTATTTCCTGCCGGAACACCTGTTTCTCATTCCCATTGCCCTGTGGTTTCTGGGGGCCATCTTCTGGTTCGTCAGTCAGCAGCAAGCCAGGCTCATCCCCGTCCTGGCCGTTTCCGCCGTTCTGGCCCTGTTCATGGGCTGGCAGTTCAGCCAGATCACCATCTCGCCCTACAAGGGCGTCAGTTACGCCAGGAATTTCCCGGACACCAAGAGGGTCTACGAGGCGGCGAGCCCCTTCGGATATCTCGAGGTCTATTCCAGTTCCTACTTCCATTTTGCGCCGGGACTGAGTGACACCGCGACCCTGTATCTCGAAACGATGCCCGAAAATGCCTATCTTGGGATGTACATCGATGGTGACGGGCCCATCGGGATCATGAAAAACCTGACCGAAGATGAGACGGAGTATGTGAAGTTCCTTCCGCTCTCCATGCCCTACCTCCTGAAGCCGCATCCCCAGGTGCTCGTCATCCAGTTCGGCGGAGGCATATCCACCAACGTGGCGCTCAAGCTCGGGGCCGAGAAGGTCACCGTGGCCGAGGGCAACCCCATGATCATCGACGCGGTGAAGGACAAGAATTTCATCGCCGAGTTCACCGGAAATATCCTCGACAACCCAAAGGTCCGCCTCATCACCAGCGACGGCAGAATCTACGTAAGAAAGGCCAACGAATCCTTTGATATCATTGACCTGAGCCTGGCTGATTCGACGGGTCTCTCCTCGCCGGGAGGCTCCTCGATCTATGAGAAGTTTACCTACACCCGGGAAACCTTCCTTGCCTGCATGCGCGCTTTGGGGAAAGACGGCATTTTTTCGATTACCGTCTGGAATAAGGAAGACCCGCCAAAGTCCACGATGAAGCTCATGACAACCCTGATCACGGCGGCTCAGGAGGCGGGCTCGCAAGATATCTCCCGGGATTTTTTCATGGCCCATACCTACCTCTCCACCTTCACCGCGCTTTACAAGAAGGGCGGGTTCTCGGATGAGGAGGTGCAAAAGCTCATCAGGTACTGCAAGCGGATGAGCTTCGAAATCGTCTACGCTCCCGGACAGACCCCACCCGAAGGGGACCTCGAAAAGGTTTTCGAAGCCTATCGCAACATCTTCTTTGCGCCCCAGACCGATGAATCCTCGGAATCCGGCGTCGATATGTCCATGGGAAACCTCTACCGCCTGGTGGCCAGCCGCCTCATTGCCGGTCATGTGGAGGAGGTTGAGGCAGGGTATGTCTTTAACATCGAACCGCTGACCAATGAACGGCCATACTTTGCGGGCTACTTGAAAATCCCCGACATCCCTAAGTTCATCGACAAGTTGGAAGCCATCTCCGATGAATGGGGCTATCTCCTGTTATGGGCGACGCTGTTCCTGTCGGTTCTCTTCGGTTGCATGCTCATGCTCCTGCCCATGATCTTCGGATGGCGTGCCTTCTTCCAGCGGCATCGGGGCAAGCTCGGCGTGATCGTCTATTTCCTTTGTCTCGGTCTTGGTTATATTTTTGTCGAAATCGCCATGATCAGCAAGTACATCCTCTGTCTGGGGAATGCCACGGTATCGGTGGCCATCCTGGTAACGGGAATGCTCCTCTTTTCCGGCCTGGGCAGTTATCTTTCAGCCCGCTTTGTGCCCATGGCGAAGCGGGCAATCGTGGTCGTTGGCTGCGCGATAACGGGAATGCTCGCGCTCTATGCCGTTTTCCTCGATCGCATTCTGGGCCTGGTGGGACTATGGCCCTATGGCGCGAAGATCGTTTTCTGCCTCATCCTCCTCTTTCCGCTTGCCTTCCTGATGGGATTCCCCTTCGCCCTCGGCATGTCCACGCTTTCCCGCTTGAAAAAGGAACATTTCTTTGTGTGGGCATGGGGGATCAACGGTTCCTTTTCGGTTGTCGGTTCGGTGCTCGTACCCATCATCTCGGTGAGCCTCGGTATCTCGACCGTGATTTGGATCGCCGCCGTTATTTATTTCGCCACCCTGCCCTCTTTTTTCCGCCTCCAGGCGCCTGATGGTTGAGGACAGTGATGAGTGCTGAGTGCTGGGTGCTGGGTGCTGAGCACGAAGTGATGAGTAATGAGTGCTGGGTGGGGGACATCAATACACAAAGTGCATTTTGTGATCGGCATGTGTCCTACTAAAGGCTAAGAGCTAAGAGCCAAGAGCTGAAGACAGGCTGAAGGCCGAAAACCAAACACAGTGTTAAGAGCAGACGCCACGTTATTGTTTGATCTTCTGATCATCCTCTGCCTCCTGGTGACGATCAGCATTTGCCCTGGTCCGGCATCCCCAGGGGAAGCCCAGGCAGGCCCCACGAAGGATGAGCAACTCCAGCAGCCCCCTCCCAAAAACCACCGAAATCCGAGCCTCCCTGCGCGCCCTCACCCGCCAAAAAGAAAGACAGGGCAAGGGGCACCAATGCTCTGCCACAACCCCAAGCACCCAGGACCCGGAGCATAACCCCCGCTCCTCATCACCCAACACCCAGCACCAAGCACTCAGCACCTATCACTAAGCCCACACCATCACGGCACGCAGCACTCAGCACCCAGCACCCAGCACTCTCCTCCCAGCACTCAACACCCAGCACCCAGCACCCATCTCCCCTTACCCATTGCCCGTCAACCATCAACCATCAACCATCAACCAAAGTATCACGGGACCTTTATTGAGGCCCTCTCCAATGCTCCCTTCCCGCATTCCGGAAAAGATGTTGACCCCAATTTCTTCGACTTCACCGACCCGCGAACCGGGGAGCGCTTTCGCACCACCCGGAGCTGGGAGCGACTTTCCGAGAAAGAGCATTACCGGGACAGCAGCGTCCTGTTTTATGTACCCAGTCAGTTCAACCCGAACAAACCTTTTTCCTACGTCGTTTTCTTCCATGGCAATTGGAGCGACGTGCGACAAAGCTTTAAGGATTACCGGCTCGACGGGCAAATCGAAAACTCGGGCAAGAATGTCATTCTGGTGCTGCCGCAATTGGCCAAAAACGCAGCCGATTCCAATCCCGGCAAATTTTCACAAAAAAACGTGTTTAAGGCTTTCATGCAGGAGGCGGCGCAAGTGCTGTCGCAAAAGCTTGGGAAGAAGTATCGGCGGCCATTGGACGCAAGCCCCGATCATCCTTGTGGCGTTCAGCGGGGGCTACAAGCCCCTCGCCTGCGTTCTCGACCGGGGCGGTACCGGTCCACGCATCAGAGGCGTGTTGCTGCTCGATGCGCTCTATGAGGATTTGTACATTTTCGGGAAATGGCTCTTGGATCGTTCCGGGGGAAGTTTTTTTGTAAATATCTTTACCGAGGGGTCAACATGCGAAGAGAAGACCGGAATCCTGGCCCGATTCCTTCGTGAACACCGCGTTCCATTCCGGGAAGAGTGGCCAAAAGCCCCTGCAAGGCAGCGGATTTACCTTGTTCGGAGCTCCTCGGAGCACTTGCAGGTACCCGTTGAGGGCCCACCCCGGACCCCCCTTGCCGCAGTACTGCGAAGTTTGAAGATGTGAATGGTTGCCAGGGGTCCCCTCGCCCGCTTGCAAAAGCCCTGCCGCCCTTCAATACTGAACATGCTCGCTGACGACCGCAGGCTTCTCCAACGGCAGGATGCGCGGTGCGATGCGCCTCAATTCCTCAACATTCCATTTCTCCTCATTGCTTATCAATGCCAGGGCTTCGCTTTCCGAATCTGCCAGCACGGCAATTTCCGCCTGGAGATAATTGTCCTGATAAACATGAGGTTCATCGAACATGGACCAACTGGAAAAAAGCTTGCTGTGACGCCAGATGAAGATCTTCATGGGACCATCCTTATGGGTGAAATCTCCGGTTACGATACCCCTCTGCACGCTTCAACCTTTCTACCGATTCCCGCCCCAAATTCTACACGAAAGTGCCACTATGATTACTGTCTTCTCCCATGCAAAATACCTACTCCACCCCATTGCAGGAGAACCCGTCGATGGCGTAGAAAAACAGCAAAAGAGTTGGTTTCTTATTCTATCTAGCGGAAGCCGGGATGCTGTCATCCTGGCTTTCTCTTATTGATGGTTTCTGCGCTCTCTGCTATATACCCACCGACGGCTCTGCCGTCGAAGTTGATGCGCCGCTTTATGCTAAACCATGACCCTTGGCTTTTAACCCCCAAAAACGTGCTTGAAAGGGCAGAAAGGAGAAAGAATGCAATCTCGAACCACCGTTCTTCCATGGATCCTGGCGATGCTTCTGGTGTTCCTCGCCAGCCTGGCTGCGGCCCAGAACGAGCAGCCTCAACCCAGCGACCTCACCGAGAGCTCTCCCCTCAAGCGTTGCCTGAAACGCTTTGACGCCATGGACAAGAAACACACCGGCAAGGTTTCCAAGGAAGCATTCACGGCGTCCGGGCGCGTCGGCGCGAGAGCTGGTGAGATCTTTAATTCCAAGGATGTCAACCATGATGGCAATCTTACAAAGGAAGAATACTGCATCGGAGCGGGAGGGGGCAAAGGCCTGACTGATCCGGCGGCCCTTTGCAGGAATCGCTTCAAAGCCATGGATGCCAATCATGACGGGGTGATAACCAGGGACGAGTTTACGACCGGCCGCAAACCTGGTGGCAAAGGCGACGAGCTTTTCAAACAAAGGGATACCAACGGCAATGGTTCGTTGACTCCGGAAGAATTTTGCACAACGAAAGGAAAGGAACCACCCAAAAAGCCTTAGCTGATTTTGCCGCAATGGGGCGGGAACCATGATCGTCCCGCCCCATCACACAACATCTCGCGCTCTCACGGGACCGCCCGGACCAAGCCAAGCGATTTCATTCTCCTCCCTCATGACCATGGGAGTTACGCAAAACCCGGAAACGCACCATGATAAACTTTACCGCTATTGCGACTCTTTCTTACGACGCCTGGTAACCGGCTTGGCCTTCTTTTCCAGGCCTGCTTCCGAGAGAGCCGCGGGCATTTCCTGAAGAGCCAGTTCCTTTTTCCGCTTTCTTTCTTCCTGGAACCTCAACAACTTTTCCGGCAATCCCCGCTTCTTTGCCGCTTTGCTGCGGGCCTTGGACAAGGCTTTCGCCGACAGGGACTGTCTCAGCGGGAAACCATATCGGTGCTTGTATTCTCTAATGCTCAGACCGTGGGAGCTAAGATGCTTGGCGGTCAGTTGCCGCATCTCAGCCCCGCACTCCAGGCATATGACTTTATCCTCCTGGATCGACCCCTTGGGATCAATCTTACCGGCAACGACCTCTTCAGGCACCGCTTCTTCAGGTGGTTTGATAATCTCGAGGGGCATCCCTTCCGTTTCTGATTTTTGCATCTCCTGAAGGGCACTAAACACCAGCTTCAAGGACGAAACAATCTCGTCAGCAACAAGTTGACTGGTGGATACCTGTGCCTGCACAAGCTCGGCAGCAATTTCTAATAGCTTTTTCGCCATAAGCAGTCTCCAATGCAATGAATAATTTGTTCTTGGTTTCTCGGAACAAGACTCAACATAAAACCACAAAAACCAACCATGTTCATCACCTTCTCGTTAATCCAAGGATTTTAAATATAGCCTAAAAAATCGAAGGTCAATAGTATATTCACAATTTTTCTACAACTTTTTTTTGGCAAAGGTAAATATTTTTTTAGCTTCAACTGATTTTAGCTTGACCTATCAAAGAGCTTACGCTTCTATTGAGGCTAGGTTTACGATCACGCAGGAAGAGGTTGAACAACTTACGGGCAGGAAGACTTTCTCTAGGGGTGAGGTGCGATCATGCGTAAGCTTATTCCGATTCCGGTCATTGTGCTCTTGCTGGCATTTTTCTGTGCTTCCGCGGCCTCGTCGGCAGGAAATGGCGAAACCCTCTTCACCTCGCTCAAATGCGGCGCCTGTCATAAGCCCGACCAGAAAGCAGTGGGAGTTTCCCTCATCGAGATTGCCAGGGCTTACCAGGATCAGGCGAAGCTGGTCAGTTTCTTCAAGGGTGAGAGCCCCATGATCATCGAATCCACCAAAAGCGGCATGATGAAGGGACAACTGAAGAACCTGACCGCCCTCTCGGACGAAGACAAGAAGGCCCTGGCGGATTACATCCTGCGCTTCAGATAGGACTCGTTCCCGTTGCGTTCATCGGGATCTTCGCTTGCGATCGTCACGGTAAGCCAGTCATCGACGGATACCAGGTGTCGCACCCGAAGGGCCGGAGGGATGTATGCTTTAAGGGTGTCCCACTGCTTTTCCAAAAATCCGCTCAAGACCACCCACTGGTAGCCCAGCCACGCGCTCCCTGCCAGGAACCGCTGCAGGCTGGGGTATTCGAGATTCATGACGAGCAGCTCCGACGGCTCCTTAAGAACACCCAAGTCCTCAGCAATCAAGAGTCTCACCCGGTCAGCCACACCATTGAGCAGGATATTCCGTCGCGCCACCCGGACCGCCAGGGGGTTCTTATCAATCGCCAAGACCCTGGCAGCCCCAAGGGCAGCGCAGGAAACGGCCAAAATCCCCGTTCCCGTTCCCATATCCACCGCATCCTTGATGGGAAGGCGCTCGAAGAGGTGAGCCACGGCCAGCAGGCAACCCTTCGTCGACCCGTGTAGACCGGACCCAAAAACCAGACCGGGATCCAGGCGAATGACGATGCCGTTCCCGCGTTCGGCGGCAGCGGCAGCCCCCGGTTCCATTTCAATGAAGAAGGGGCCGACCTCGATCCTCTCACCGACTCACCTGCTGCCAGCGATCGTAGGGGAGCCTGACCAGGCTTCGCACGATCCAGCCTTGCTGCTGTTCAAGCCATCTGTGGAAACCCGCTCCGGCCTCTTGTTCAAAAAAGAGGTAATAGAAAGGGGGCTCCGGCCAGGTTCCAAGAAAGCCGCGGTCGTCGGGGTCGCCCCCAGGGAGGGTGGCTTCCTTCGCATTCATAAACAAACAATTCCTGCGGTCGCCGGGCGGAAACCGTTGTCGCACGCCCAACCATCAGGCAAACTCCAGAGTTTCTTTGACTTTTTCCCCGAGATAGGCCATTTTGAGTCCGACCTGAAAACCATGCCAAGCTGGCTTCCCAAAAGCTCCGGAGGAAATTATGAAGATCGAACAGGTAATCGTCGGATACATGGCCGTCTTCTGCTATCTGGTCTATGATGAAAAGAGCAGGCGAGGGTATTTTAATCGACCCGGCCGGAAATGAGGACCAAATCCTGCAACTCCTCAAGGAAAAAGGCGTCACGCTGCGCTATATCGTCAATACGCACGGCCATCCCGATCACACCTCCGGGAACGAACGTCTGCGCAAGGCCACCGGCGCCCTCGTGGTGATGCACGCACTGGACGACGAATTCTTCCAGAAACCCGAGTTCTCGGGGTGGGCGCGGATGATCGGGGTGGATGCCGCAGGTCCCGCTGATGTGCGCGTCCAGGATGGCGACGAGCTGACTTTTGACGGCCTTACCATAAAATTTATCCACACCCCCGGCCATACCCCTGGAGGGTGCTGCATCCTGATCGACGGCAACCTGTTCACCGGCGACACCCTTTTTGTCGGAGCGGTCGGGCGGACCGACCTGCCCGGTGCTTCCTTCGAGCAATTGGTCAATTCGCTCCAGACCAAGATTATCACTCTTCCTCCCGACACCATCGTCTGGCCCGGCCACGACTATGGCGACCGCCCTCAGTCGACGGTGCGGCGCGAACGCGAAACCAATCCTTACATCACGGACTTCCTCGATGAAGAAGAATAACCCCGCATTGCCGATGGACACCCATTTTTTCGCCTCGGCCCTGGGATGGGTCCTCGTTGCTGCCACCTCCCGAGGCCTTTGCCTGGTCCATTTTTGTGGTCCCTCCCCAGTTTCCCGGGGATGGTGCGAATTCTTCCTGAAGCAGGCCTTTCCCGAGGCGACCCTGTCCTATCGCAAAACCCCTATGCTCCGTGAGGCCGAAGAGGCAATCCTGAATTATCTTCATGAGCGCCAACCAATTCCTGCCCTACCGCTCGATGTGCAGACCGGAACACCATTCCAGCACCAGGTCTGGAAGGCGCTGGCCGAGATCCCCTTCGGACAGACCCGATCCTATCTCCAGGTGGCGCAGGCTTTAGATAAACCCCGGTCGGCACGAGCCGTGGGGCAGGCCTGCGGCATGAATCCCGTGCCGCTGCTCATCCCCTGCCACCGGGTCATCGCCGCCGACGGGGGCCTGGGTGGTTTCTCCAGCGGCATTCATATCAAGGAAGCTCTGCTCAAAATAGAAAAGAGTGATGAGTGATGAGTGGCGAGTAATGAGTAATGAGTGATGAGTGATGAGTGATGAGTGGTCAGTAAAAGTGTCAGAGCTCAGATGTCATGCCTATCTTTTACGGGTGGCGCCTGGACGTGGAAATTATTGCATGCGTGGTAAGAGATCAATTAATTGCTTGAGGCAATGGAGGCCCTGTTTTGAAAGAGAAGAACTTGAAACTGAAGGACCGGATTGCAGCTCCTAAGGGCAAACTGGGAGTCCTCATTCCCGGGCTCGGCGGAGCGGTCAGCACGACCTTCATCGCGGGTGTGGAGCTCGTGCGCCGGGGGCTTGCGGAACCCATCGGCTCGCTGACCCAACTGGGAACCATCCGGCTGGGGAAGCGCTATGAACATCGGTCGCCAAAAATCAACGAATTTATCCCTCTTGCCTCGCTGGATGACCTGGTGTTCGGAGGCTGGGACATTTATGAGGCCAACGGCCATGAAGCCGCCATGTATGCACGGGTGCTCAACCGCGACCATATCGAACCGATAAAGGGCTTCCTGGCCGGCATTCGCCCCATGAAAGCGGTTTTCGACGGGCGTTTCGTGCGCAACCTCGACGGCTCCCATGTGAAGCAGAACCAAAACCTCCGCCAACAGGTGGACGCTCTTAGGGAAGATATCCTTCGGTTCCGGGAAGACCAGGGGCTCGATCGCTGCGTCATGATCTGGGCCGGCAGCACCGAGGTCCACTTGAGTCCTCAGGATGTCCACCAGTCCTACAGCGCGCTCCAGGAGGCCGTGCTTCGCAATGACCCCAACATTGCCCCCAGTATGCTCTATGCCATGGCCGCAATCGAGAGCGGCATTCCGTTTATTAACGGTGCTCCCAATCTCACGGTCGATATCCCCGCGCTGATCGATTTCGCCGGAGAAAAGGGTGTGCCCATCGCCGGCAAGGACTTCAAAACCGGCCAAACCCTCATCAAGACCATCCTGGCGCCGGGTCTCAAGGCCCGTATGCTTGGTCTCGAAGGCTGGTATTCCACCAATATTCTCGGCAACCGTGACGGCCTGGTGCTGGACGACAAGGACTCGTTCCGCACCAAGGAAGAAAGCAAACTTGCGGTCCTCGAATATATCCTGCAACCGCACCTCTACCCTACCCTCTACAAGAACTACCATCACAAGGTGACGATCAACTACTATCCGCCGCGCGGGGACAACAAAGAGAGCTGGGACTGTATCGATATTTTCGGATGGCTGGGATATCCGATGCAGATGAAGGTGGATTTCCAGTGCCGCGACAGCATTCTGGCGGCACCGATCATTCTCGACCTGGTGCTTTTTATGGACCTCGCCCAGCGGGTGGGGATGAGCGGCATCCAGGAATGGCTTTCCTTCTATTTCAAGAGCCCCATGCACAAGGAAAACCTCTATCCGGAGCACGATCTCTTCATTCAACTGATGAAGCTCAAGAATACCCTGCGCTACCTCATGGGAGAGGAACAGATCACCCATTTCGGATTGGATTACTATCTGAACAATGAATAGACGGCGCGGGGGCGACCCCGGGCGGGAATTCCCATGGCAGAACATCGACACACTTTTGTGGATACCTATGATGGGCTGGTAGCATTTGGGTTTTCACGAGAAGTAGATGAAAAATCCCTGATCTACTATCTCCAGAAATTCTCCGACGACGAGCTCGCTGCGGCTTTGGTACCGAGACTGAGCGACGCGGAAATTGCCCAGCTGTTTGAGCTCGTGAGTCAACTCATGCGGAGCTATCTGACCGACGATGAATATCACCGGCTATTCCTGAAAGACGGTCAGGAAGGCGATCAGGAGGAGTGAGCCTTCACCCAGCGGGCCAGCGCTTCGAGGAGCCTCTCGTTCTGCTCGGGCCGACGAATGGCAAAGCGCGCATAGTGATCGTCGAGCCCTTCAAACGAATGGCAATCCCGGATAAGAATCCGCTCCGACGCCAGCAGGTCCCGCTGGAGCCGGCCGGCGGGAGGAAGGTTTTTTCCCAGCTGCAGAAGCAGGTAATTCGCCTGCCCCGGAAATACCCGGCACCCCTTGAAGGTTTCCAGGCGCGCAATCATCCTGCTGCGTTCGCGCGCGATTAGATCCAAAGTCTTTTCCCGATATTCCCGTTGCTCAAAACAATAGGGTCCGGCAACCTGAGCATAGGTATTGACCGACCAGGGCGGGAGAAAGTGGCGCAGGCGGGCCGCCAGGTGTTCCGCAGTCAAGAGATAGCCCAACCGCAGCCCGGGAAGCCCATAGAATTTCGTCATCGAGCGGATAAGGACGAGCTGGTCCGAATTCTCGAGAAAGCCCTTGAGCGATTCCTCTTCGCAAAAATCGATGAAAACCTCATCCACGATGCAAAATACTTTCTCACTTTTTCCTTTCTCGACCAGCCATTCGCGCACCGCATCCGGAAGGAGGGTCCCGGCGGGACTCCCGGGATGGGTAAAGAGGATCGCCTCTGGTGAGAATTTATGAAAAAGTTCATCCAATTGCTCGACGGCCGGCTGGAAGTTTTCCTCCGGTGAAGTAAAGAGCTTGGCCAGCTGCACCCCTTGGAGTTCAAAGGCTTTCTGATATTCCCCGAAAGTGGGGAGGACGATCAGGGCCTTGCGAATCCCGAGCACCTTGGGCAGCCAGTAAATAAGCTCGGTCGAACCGTTGCCCACCACAACCTGGTCGGAGGGAACCCCGTGATGCCCGGCAATCGCCTCCAGGAGCACCCGGTTCTGAATGTCGGGATAGTGCTGCAGAAGCTGAAAAGTATGGCTGAGCAGTTCCGTCAGACCGGGTGGAGGTCCCAGCGGATTGATGCTGGCGCTGTAATCAAGCACCTCTTCCGGCGCACAGCCCAGTCGCGATGCGATTTCGTAAACATTACCGCCATGTACTATGGTCATTACTCCACATCATTCCTATTTTTTATCCACGAAGACACACGAATAGACACGAAAAAAGCAACTCCTGTTCCAAAACGACAATTTCCATTCGTGTCCCTTCGTGTGAATTCGTGGATTGCTTTTTCAATACCACCGCACCCCACATCCACATCATTTTTACACGAAGGACACGGAGAAAAGCAATTCTCATCTTAAATCAACAGTTTCCATTCGTGTGCCTTCGTTCCCCTTCGTGTGTCTTCGTGGATCGCTTTTGCTTTCTGCTACAGCACGTCCGCCACCCACCGCAACCCGAGCGCCACCACAAAAGCCCCGAACGACGCTGCATACATCAGTCGAATCATCTGCCGGTAACTCTCGATCGTCATCGGCTTCGCCCCATCCCCGAGGGTCGGCTTTGCCACCGCCTTACCGAAATAGACGTTGGTTCCCCCCAGTTGCACGCCGAGCGCACCGGCCGCGGCCGCCTCCGGGAACCCCGCATTGGGGCTTTTCATCTTGCGGGCATCGCGCCGCATCACCTGCCAGGCACCGCGCCAGTCCAGCTTCAGGCAGGCCGACGCCGCCACCAAAATGAGGCCGCTCAACCTGGCCGGCACCCAGTTCACCACATCATCGAGGCGCGCCGCACACCAGCCAAAGTTCTTGTAGCGTTCATTTTCATAGCCGACCATCGAATCCATGGTGTTCACCGTCTTGTAGGCCATCCCCGCGAGCGGGCCGCCGACAGCGAGATACATCAAGGGGGCAATGATGCCGTCCGAAATATTCTCGGCAACCGTTTCAATGACGGCGCGAAGGATTTCCTTTTCTTCGAGCTGCGCCGTGTCCCGGCTGACGATCAGGGAGAGGCGTTCGCGCGCGGTGGCGAGATTCCCCTGGCGCAAGGCGTCGACGACCCTCGAGGATTCCCGGTGGAGGCTGCGCGTGGCGAGGGTGGTGTAAGCCAGCCAGATGGTGACCGCATCACCGAGAGTAGACGTTGAGGTGCCTCGAAACCTCCATGATGACGATTGTTCCGATCAGTACCCCAGCCGTCACCAACATCCAAAAAGCGCACCCCGCAAGTCGCTGCAGGTTTGGGGAGGCGTGACTGTCGTAGAAGACGGACTCGACCCGGGTGATCAACCGCCCGATCCAGCGCGTCGGATGAGGCAGCCAGTGCGGGTCGCCGACGACGAGGTCGAGCAGGTAAGCCAGAGCCAGGTGCCAGGGAAGGAACGCCATCAGGAGAGACCCATCAACCGGTAAATCCGCCCCACATCACAGTGCTTGCGCACGTGTTCGGCGAGGCGGTCGAACTGTTCTTCCTTCCACTGACGGTAGGAAAAGGTTGCGGCGGAGAGGATATTGGTCCGCCCCGACCGCTGCTGCAAATCATGCAGAAAGTCCCGGCGGAAGTGATCGTTGTCGAAGATGCCATGGATGTAGGTCCCCCACACTCGCCCATCGGGCTGCGACAACCCGTCGACCTCATCCACCGGATGCCCGCCCCGGCGAATGATGCGGAAAAGCGGCTCCGCCGCTCCCCGCGAGACGCTCCGCCCCATATGGATTTCATAGCCGAGGAGAGGTTCGTCATGATGAAAGGAGAAGCCGCCGTGCCCCAAAAACGTGGCCTCGACCTGGGAAGTAATCTTCTCCGGAAACATCTCGGTGTCCATATCCAGAAGGCCCAGTCCCGAGACCTCGTCAAGACGGCTCTCCACGCCATGGGGATCGGTCACCCGCAGGCCCAGCATCTGGTAGCCGCCACAGAGTCCCACCACGGTCCCTCCCGACTTGTAATAGGCAACGATGGCTTCGGCCATCCCCGTCTGCTGGAGATGAGCCAGGTCTTCGTTGGTATTCTTGCTGCCCGGCAGAATCACGGCATCGAACTGGAAAACCTGTTCCGGGCGGTTGAAATAGGCGAGATCCACCTCGGGTTCCTGCTCGAAGCAGTCAAAGTCCGTGTAGTTGGAAACGAACGGCAGGCGGACGACGCCAATGCCGAGCTTGCTGCCCGAAGCCGCGTGCCCTCCCTGCTGCATGCGCCGGGACAGGGCCACGCTGTCTTCCTCGGGGAGCGCAATATGGTCGAAGTATGGGATGACCCCGAACACCGGGCGCCCGGACCGGGATTCCATCATTTCGACGCCGCTGGTGAAAAGCTGCGGGTCGCCGCGAAACTTGTTCACCAGAAACCCGATGATCCGTTGTTGTTCGGGTGGGGTCATGAGCATGAAGCTCCCGAGGAGCGCCGCAAAGATGCCTCCCCGGTCGATGTCGCCCACCAGGACACAGGGGGCGTCGGCCATCTCGGCCATGGCGAGATTGACCAGGTCATGCTCCTTGAGATTCAGCTCCACCGCACTTCCCGCGCCTTCCAGGACGATCACTTCGTACTGCCGCGCCAGCCGTTCGAAGCTCTCCCGCACGACGGAAACCAGGTTCTTCTTGTGCTGGTAGTATTCGACGGCGGAGAAATTCCCGATGGCTTTCCCCAGGACGATCACCTGCGATCCCACATGGGAGGTCGGCTTGAGAAGGACCGGGTTCATATCGACGTGCGGCGCAATGCCGGCGGCTTCGGCCTGGACCACCTGCGCCCGGCCCATTTCGCCGCCCTCGGGGGTGATGAAGGAATTGAGCGCCATGTTCTGGGCCTTGAACGGGGCGACACGATACCCGTCCTGCTTCAGAATCCGGCAGAACGCCGCCGCCAGGACGCTCTTCCCGACGTCCGATCCCGTCCCCAAAAACATCAGGCGCTTTGCCGGCGCAATCATGCCTGTCCTGTAGTCCTGCTAGTCAGCCGTGGTCAAAAAACTAAGACCCTTCTTTAACCACGAAAAACACGAAAGACACGAAACAATTTTTTCGTTTGCCTTCACAGTTCTTAGTCTGTCTTCGTGGATAAAAAAACCTTCAGAGTCGCCCAGAACTCGCCCTGCACTCCTGAAGTCAGCCGTTGTCAAAAACTAAGACCCTTCTTCTCACGAAGAACACGAAGAGCACGAAGAAAATCCCGAACCAAACGAAACGATTTCTTCCTGTGCCTTTGCACTTCTTCGTGTGACTTCGTGGATGAAAAATATCCCGAGGTCACCTCACCCTCGCCCGATACTCCCGGCATCGCGCCACAAAAGAAGCTGGCGCCTGGGGCGCACTTCCCCAATGGAGATGCACATAGCTCGCCAGCGCCGATCCGACCGCGTAGCCTTCGGGACGATCATTCCCAAATTTTCGCCCGCGAATCCGGTAGGCAAAGGTCAACCCGGGATGGGGTTCCTCTTCCACGATTTCGGAGTAGTGGAATTCGTGTCCGCGAATGACCAGACCTTTCTCACCGAGAAGCCAACTCTCCTGCAGCGCCACCTCCGTATAACCCAGAGCCTTCCGCCTTTGCAACATGCGTGTTCCAAAAGGAAGAACACCCGCCATTGGGTGGCGCTTTCCTTCAAGCGTATCGATGAACCGGCTCAAGACCATCAATCCCCCGCATTCCGCATAAATCGGCATTCCGCGCGAAACCGCCTCACGGATGGCGGCGAGGAAATTTTCTCGGGAAGAAATGTTTTCGGCATAGAGCTCCGGATATCCACCCCCGAGATAAAGTCCGGCAGTATCCGCCAGAAAGGTTTCCCCCGCCACGGGAGAAAAAAATCGGATTTCCGCTCCCGCCTGGCTGAGCAGCTCAAAATTGTCCGGATAATAGAAGCAAAATGCCGCATCACGCGCGACTGCTATGATTATGGGAGGTTCCATCTTCGTCCCGAGAGCTTCCTCCGAAGGTGCCAACAAACCCGTCCGAGTATTTCCCACAAAACCCTCGGACGCCACGCCTTCGCCCCCCCTCCCATGTTATTCCGTCTGCCTTCTCCTCCACCATCCCGGCGACTCCTCCCTCCGTCATTCCGGCGGAAGCCGGAATCCAGTCATGAGAGGCGTCTGCGCTTATCGGACTATGACCCTGCCCATATTCATCCATCCGCAGAATCAAATCCAAATCGACATAACGCTCCACCAACCCGGCCAAGTTCTTCTCCCACGCCGGATCGATGGTTATCTCATCGGCGGTCACCAACCCCAGGTGCCGTTCGGGAATCCGAATGAGCTCGTCCCTTGGGATACCCCCGAGCACGGGAATTTCGGGCAGACTCGCAGCCATGGCCTCCTTGAGGTATTCGAGGTGACCCTCGCCCCCGATCTGATTGAAAATGACCCCAGCGAAACTGAGCCCCGGATCAAAATGACGGAACCCGTAAACCAGGGCGGCGGCACTCCTGGCCATGCTGCGGGCATCCACCACGAGGACCACGGGAAGCCCGAGCCATTTGGCCATTTCGGCGCTGCTCCCCGACTCGGTGAGGCCGTCATAGCCGTCAAAGAGCCCCATCACCCCCTCGACAATCGCCATCTCGGCCTGCTCGAGGAGCCGCAAAAGAGCCCCCGGTTATAATCCCGTCCGAGCATCCACCCGTCCAGGTTCCTCGACGCCATCCCGGTAACCTGCGTATGAAACCCGGGATCGATAAAATCCGGCCCCACCTTGAACGGCTGCACGCGCAATCCGCGTACCTTGAAAGCCGCCATGAGCGCCAGCGCCAGCGTCGTCTTCCCACACCCGCTATGCGTCCCCCCGACAAGAAAGGCAAATCTCTTTCCCATGCAATGCACCTCGTACCAAAGCTGTGTGCTCAGTAAACGGTGGTCACTGGTCAGCAGCCAGCGACTAGCAGCTGGTGATCAGGAGACCAGCCAAACTAATCAGCAATTAATGATCAGCGCTCAAAAATAAATAATCACCCGAAGACCATCACAACGTCAACGCTTTCACTCACCCCACCCCTTGACAACTCCCAGCGGAGGGTGGGTTCTCCAACCCGCCTGATCCCAGAAGACTTCCCAACTCTGCGTCGCCGCTTCTCAGCTGCCCATCGCCAAGGGCTATTGCCAAGAAACCGTTCACTTTTTACCATTTGCTTCCTCTGACGCTCCAACCGCTGACCTCTGGGAACCTTCTTATAGAGAAGCATTGGCACACAAAGCGCGATTTTCTGGGCGCCTCCGGCGGCATTCAAGACTGAGGCTCAGTAAGAAAAATATTGCAAAATCTCTGGTTTCCATATCCTTAGGGTGCCGTTTGCCGTCTTAAAGAAGGAATCACTTTCAGTCCACTTAAGTCTCCTCACCGTGAACGGCATAGTCTTTTTTGCGCATCTTATACGTTACTCGATGTTGCACTTTCATAGGAGTGAGACCTATTCGTTTTTGTGATAGTGTAATTAGGCTATAGCCTGCTGTGGGATATTGAACACTCAATAGGCTTACAATTAATCATTTTGCCATGATTACATTGACACAGAAATATCGCAGCTAAGCAAATATTAGGGTTTTTATAGTACCTGCCCATTCCTACTCTGTACTAAAACAAAGAATGTGTATAAAATAGGATAAACTGTATTAAACATATATGACAGGCATAAACAATATGATACAAAACAAGAAGACTACTAATATTAGTAATGATGAAATGCCTAAAAGCATAGATAAAATTTTCACCGGTTCACTTACATTTATGTCAATATTTCCAGGCATTTTTACATATGCTATAGCAAATGCCATCAGAAACCGTGGACTCCTTTTGAAGCATATCCATGGTACATTATTTTATCCTTTATAATGGGGTTATCAACTGTATTGAGCAGCCTCATATGCGCGGTCCTTTAAAATACAATACGAATTATACTACAAATATATAATTGGTGTATTTATCTTAATCCTTGTCATGTGTGGTTGTCAAAATGTTAACTTAGGTCTTCTGATATTTATGGTGATTTATATGCCAACGATTCTCGATGCTTATGAAAGAAGAATATGTAAGGATATCGTGGAACACAGTAGAATTAGGGGCATAATAAGTGCGAGAAAGTGCTTTTTGGTCAAGCTTATTGAAGCCATGAAGACATCGGTGGGAAACCTGGCACAATAGAAGGTGAAGAGGTATTATTGAGCCTACGCGAAATTATTAAATTATGTGTTGATGGGGCAGTTCTAACAGAACGTTTATGCATTCAACAAGTAGGATTTGGAAAATTCAGAAAACCTTAAAGATAAGTATATTTATAAAGAGCTCGAAAGCCTAAAAATTGTCATGACTTAACAATGAACTAAACTTCGAGCAAAAGTTTATTTATTTAATTTTATGTTACTGTTATGAAACAAACCGCTCAGAATGTAAAGATGCAAATTAATAGAACAAGGGGTTATTAACATGGAACCTATGAATATTGGCAAGAGGGTAGCTTTGTTATTAAGACTTTAAGTTCTGTATTCCTTGCATATGTTCCTTGGTTTTAGTTAAATTTCCTTTTTTGAGTATAGCGAACTCACAGGAAATGGCAGGGCAAAGCATAAGAGAAATCTGCATTAGACAAGACAGTTGGTGCAGTCACAGAGCAGTGGCTTAAGGAAAACAGGGTCCCAGCTCATGAAATTAAAGAAACACGGGATTCCGCAGTAAATTCTGCGAGAAATGCTCAAGGAAAAGGGTTACAAAATAGAAGCACCAACAAATTTGAGGATCGTACCAAATTAGCTCTTCAGGGCCACGACCTTGCCGTAGCGGACCGGTATTGGGGCTTACAGGAAGGAACCAAGATGAATACACTGGAAATCAAGAAAATGAGCAGAATTGAGCGTCTTCAAGCCATGGAGGCGCTTTGGGATTCACTTGTTGATGAAGAATCCGAAATAGAATCCCCTGAATGGCATCGGGACATCCTTGAAGAGAGAAAAAGAAAGATCGAAACCGGCAAAGCAGAATTCATCTCTCTTGAGAAGTTGAGGGCGAGCCGTAAATCATGAAAGTTAAAGATGTCGTCATACTGAAAGAGGTCGCTGATGACCTGAACGACGGAAAAGCCTTTTATGATCAAAGAGAATCCGGTGTTGGTGATTACTTCTGGGATAGTCTACTTGCCGATATCGAATCCCTGGTAATCTATGCAGGCATTCATAAGAGAGAGTATGGTCTCTACCGAATGCTTGCCAAACGATTTCCCTATGCCATCTACTACGAAATTGTGGATGACATTGCTTACGTTGTTGCGGTCTTGCCTATGCGTCGCAACCCCGCATGGATTAAAAATGAAAGGAAGGAGCTAACCTGGCGATCAACCGGATCGCGGTATCGCAAGGTATTCAAGAGAAGTCACTAAATTCCGAGGCCTTCTTTACTTCGGCGCGGCCGGTTGGCTCGTCGTCAGCACCGCCAGGAGGAGCAAGGATGAGCACGGATTCCATAACGTCTACGAGGACCGAGCCCGTGCAGACGCCTATGCCGAGCTTGAGTTCCCGGGGACATATTACTTGGCATTCCGAGACCTGCCGGCGATCCTCCGCGAACACATTCACGGAAAGGCGGCTGTTGACTTCGGCTGCGGGGCCGGGCGCTCGACCCGGTTCTTGCGAGAGTTGGGCTTTGACGTTGTTGGCGTCGACATTTCGGAGCAATGCTCGCACGGGCTCGGCAGCGGGACCCCAAGGGACAGTATCTGCTCGTGACCGAGGACGGCCTCACCGGGCTTGCGGCGAACACCTATGATCTCGTCCTCGCCGCCTTCACCTTCGACAATATTCCAACGATGGAAAAGAAGGTTGCCGCCTTTCAGTCCTTGAGACGGTTGCTGAAGGAAAACGGCCGCATTGTGACCGTTGTATCGACCCCGGAGATCTACGTCAATGAATGGGCCTCGTTTTCAACCAGGGCCTATCCCGAGAACCGCACGGCGCGGAGCGGAGAGAAGGTTCGTATTGTCATGCTCGACGTCGCGGATCGCCGCCCCGTGGAAGACATCCTGTGGAAGGATGAGGACTACCTGGAGGTCTACAAGCAGGCCGGCTTGGTCGCGCTCAACACCTACCGCCCCCTGGCGCAGGAGACCGAACCGTTCTCGTGGGTGAGTGAAACGACGATAGCCCCCTGGGCGATCTACGTTCTGAGGCAGACTGTTTGAATTGCCGGTCACCAGGATTCAGGCAATGCGGAAGGCCGCCAGCAGGTGATAACCATGTCGTCTTGCCTGGTATAGAAATCTCATATGATTTCCCCCTTTCTTCAGTCAGCTGTCCTTTTGTTACCATACAGTAAACCTGCCTGTGGAGGAGGTGTCCATGATTACCAGGGCATTGCAGCCCATCGCTTACGCCACTCCTCTAGCCAACTTCTTGGATATGCAAGACAAGGAGGAGACCAGGATGACCTTTACCCACATGATTGATCACATCCAATTCGCCCCTGAAGAACTGGATGAGCTTGAAGAGCAACTCATTCCACTTGGAGAGCACAACTTAAACGCCAAAGGTGCTAACGCGCTCACTCTGGCGCGCGCCACCGACCCGAACACGGAAGCTCGCCGCGAGATCATTGGTGTTTACAAGGAAGGGGTGCTCATCGCCTCGTCAGTTGAAGCTTACCCGTTGCTCTGCGCTGCTGCCGTGAATCGGGCCACGCTGGTACCGTCGAAGATCAAGGTCGCGAAGGAAGTTCAGGGTTTCGAATTCCACCTGATAGAATTGGTGTTTCTTCCTCAGTCTGCCGCAAGCGACTCGCGCCCGACGAGAGCCGAGTTTGCGGTTGAGTTCGCGTGCTCTTACCAGCAGGCGGTGATGGTGAGCCGCGCGCGTGCCAGACTTCTCTCCGCCGGAGATTCGGGAAAGCATCCTCAAAGTCGAAACCCGGCGCACCGTCGGCCTAACCGGTGGGTTGAGTTTCGTGGTTCCGGATGACGTGGCTCAGGCCAACGGTTTACCGAAGGTGTCTGCAGAGGTTGATGTGGGCGGATTGTTCGTCGCTGGTCCGTTTCGGTACGATCTGCGCCGGGCGCGTATTGAGGCCAGCGGATTGAACGAGTCGAGGGTGCAGTGGCGTTACAACCTCACGTCCGAACTAACGGGATCCAGCGAATTCCAGTCCTGGGTCGTGGTAAAGGTCTCCGAGCACGTGAAGCGTCTCAATGTCTGCGTTCAACTCGGGGTATTGCCGTTCCGTAGGCACTGGCTGGTGTTCAAGGCAGCGCCTTGCGGTGTTGCGACGGTCGTTGATTACGGAGATCAAGCTGTGAAAATCGAACGGCCTGACGAGAGTGCCAAGGGGCGCGCGCTGAGGATGAGCGAGTTGGTGGTGCATGCGATCGGCATGAAACTGGCGTCGGCTTTCGGCTGGGCTCCGTTGCCGATGCGCTGGTTTTTCCGCCGTTGTCCCCGTACCTTCACCGAAGGTCAGAAGATCAAGAAGCCTCGAGCGTGAATCAGGATGGAGGAGCAGGTTCCGTCGGCCATCCAATCCTCGGAAATCGCCAGAATGTTAGCGGAACTCGCGATGCGTCGGGGCTATGTCGAAGAAGCGGGCGCCTTGTTCGTGACCGCGGCGAGGCTTTATCACCTGGCGTATTCACTGTTCGAGATCATCACGCCTGATGAGCCCAGCGTGGTTGACATGAGACAGAGTTCCTCACGCGTTTCGAAGGTCTTGGCGCCATTCGCGCACTGCCCAGCGACGACCTCGAGTTCTGGCAGGACCGGCTTGCGGAGGCGTTGGCTTCCGATCTCATCTTCGTGCACGGTCGCCATCACAAAGGGCTCGATCTGATAAACTCCCTCCTGGCTTTGGGCCGCACCGCAACCTCGCCGCCAACCTGGTGCCGTTCGGCCCGATGCCGATGTAAAGCCACTGGGGATCGCCCACTATTACCTGGGCGGCCGCTGGCGGGTGCATTGCGCGCTCGCGCACCTGGAAATCGTCGGCGAGAGGCATGCCGCCGCGCTGGAGCGCCTGAGAAAATTCTCGGGTGCGAAATTTCCGAACAGACGATCGGTTCTACGCGTTGCTGCTTGGCCTGTCGGCAGCGCGGCACCAGCAACGGGCCGATTTGCACGCACGCTGGCTGAGCATATCGAGGCGACCATCGACACGGCGCGTGCATCTTTCACATCCGTGGACGGACGGCTCCCACGAAATGCAGCAGCTATATCCACGACTTCTGGCATCGCACCCGTCCGTCAGGCTTTCAGATCCAACACACCACGCCGGAAAGATATGTTCGCGGTTGCCGAGGCGTTGACGCTGCCAGGCGCGGGTTTTACTGGACGAACTGAGCGGTTGTCGCATAGCACCGCGTGTGCGCCATGGCAGGATGAAGCCGATACCGAAGATGAGCACGCGGACGGCAACTGCATGTTCGTTCCGGGATCGAGGAGCTTCTCGGATAACATCATCAAGGAGTCTGGAAACAGGTCAGCCAACTTCCGATCGGTCCCGGGATTTCATTCGCCCAATCCGGTGATCGGGTTCCACGCCGATGAATATAAGATAAATGCATGAGAAATTGCGGCAGGCGGAACCAGAAACCGTGCGGCGCAAAGGCTGGCCTTTCTGGGAACGCGGCTAGCCAGCGTACTCGCCTCAATGCAAACTAGCTCAAAGAGGGCGAACTGTTGATTGAGTTCTACATTCCGCGCTGACCCGTATAGCCCGAAAGTACAAGGACTGGTCGACGATTCCGGTGCGCCGAGAAGGGGCGGCGATGCGGTGTGCGTACGCTGACATCAGGACCGGTGGGCAGCTTTCGCTCGGCTCAGGACGGGTACTCGAGTCAGGCCCCACTCTCGGATTTGGTCGCACGGGCGCGCGAGGCCATTCTCATCCGAAATGACGACCAAGCGCGGCCAATTCTGCAGACGTTGTTTAAGCGGTCGGCTCCGTTCCAATCGCTGATCGAAAGCTGGTTTCGAGCCGGAGCAGTACCGGCGCTGGATCGTGGTGCCGCACGGCCCGTTGCACCTGGTGCCATTCGGTGCACTGCTGGATGCCGAGGGTCGCCACCTGATTGAGCGGGTGCCGCTGACCACTGCACCGAGCGCGAGCGTGTGGCTCAACATGCAACGGCATTGGGGGACCCCGATGCGGCATCTGTTTGCGGTCGGCAATCCGGCAAATTCAGGGTGCCGGCATACCGGGAAATCTCGTGGATGCGCAGGACGAGGTCGAGCGCATCACGAACCAGCTCACTTGGCCGATGGAAGTCACCGTGCTCACCGGGGACGACGCCACCGAGAAGCGGGTCAAGGGGCCCGATTGACCGTCTGGCAGACGCGCTTCACTTCGCGGCGCATGGTCAACTCGACCGTCGCGATCCGCGCAACGGCCATCGTGTCCGGCTGACGCCATCTTCCGTGAAGACGGGGCGCTGCACAGCCCGTGTAGGTCCGCGAGATTGATCTGTCGCGGGTCCGGCTCGTGGCGCTAAACGTGCTGCGACGGTGTCGTGTGCGCCGTACGGACCGGGCGATCAGCCATTGGGTCTCCTCGCGGCATTTATTACGGCCGGCACCGGTAACGTACTCGGTGGCTATGGCCGCTGCCCGATCGCGCCGGCAAAGTATTTTTCATGCTCGACTTCTCACCGGGCTTCGAACGATGCCGACCCGGCGCGCGCGCTGCAAATTGCGGCGGCTCTGTGCGATCGAGAAGCAGCGCGACCTCATGTTCTGGGCCGGATTCCAGCTCGTGGGTCCGGGGCGGGACATTCAGGTCACATAGAGTCGCGGCTGCGGTTTGGAAGACAAAACAAGGCGTCAAGATCCTGCCTGACGTAACATTCGAGACCGAAGACGACTTCGAGTGAACCCCATCAGGGGCGTCCGGAACCCCTTGAAGACATCTTCCTGCTGAAGCGCCAGATACGAACATGAAAGCGACACTCGGGGCCTTTTCAATCTGGAGTTCGAGAATCCCGGAGCGGCAGTCGGACCAATTCGCTGGGCGTTACTTCGCAGTGGCGAAGGTGCTGACAGGTTGGATCATTTGTTGGCGTTCGTGCGGCCGCGATGGGACGCGGATAATTGGAAAGGACAGAAAGCCATGATCAGAAGAGCGATTGCCGTATCAATCCTGGTAGCCGGTCTCTTGATCGCCGGGTTATCCCAGGCCGCGAGCACAACCATTGAAACCCGTGACCTCATCGTTAGCGATGCCACCGGCAAAGTGTCGAATGAGCAGCTTAAACTCCTCGCCGATCAAGCGCAGGCTATGCTGGAGCGTGTTCTTGCGTTTTGGTCCGCCGATTCCGGAAAAGACCGGTGGGGAAAGATACGGGTCGTTTTCGATGCCCCGCGGAGGGATATCTATTCCAGCGTCTTTTACTGGGAACAGAAGGATGGTGGACGGGCTCGCATCGTTCGCGTCTTCAAAGCTGAAGGACCGCCGCAAATGATGGCACACAAGCTTACCAGTGCGGTCTTTCCCCAAAAGGATAAATTGATTCGCAACATGATGGGCATTCTTACCGAAGCGCAAATCGGAAATCCGTTAACTTTCCCTATGTGTGGATTCAGCAGTGACGAATGGGTATTGGCTCTTCTGGCAACAAAATCAACCATCCCCTTGAACGAATTGGGGCCCGATCATGAGTCATGGGGGATGAAGGACGCCGGGGGCGGCAAACTTTCGGTTTTTGATAAAACCAAACAGCACAAAGCGTATGCCGAAACGGGGTCTTTTGGAAACTATCTGTTTAAGACCTACGGCATCGACAAGATCAAGCGGCTGCAACGACTCTCTCAGGAAAAGGACAGGCCTTTTACGGAGGTGTTCGGGATCGGTCTGCCGGGACTTGAAACCAATTGGCTGAAGCATCTCCGGATGAAGGGAGAGAGCAAAGAGGAAAATGTGTCGACAGTATCGAAGTTGTTTGAAAGAGACCCCGACCACAGCCTGTTCGCAGGCGCAGAAGCTTGCACCCTAAAGATGAGTAGTTCACCAGAGCCGGATGAGTCGATTGCTTTGTGTATTTTCCGCGCAGCCTGTCACTCCGGCCGCTGGTTATGAGCCGCCGTTGAGCTCTGTCATTGCAATGAACCGCTTTGCGCTGGATGGTCTTCAAGGGTGGTCGCAAAAAGACCGAAAGGAGGATCGCAATGGCTGATAAATTTTCAAGCATCGATGTCAGCAAAGTACGGCAATTGCGTTCGTTCAAGATCGACTATTCCCGAGTTCGCAACCTCGAGTACATCGATAAAGACGGCTTACCACCTCAATCTTTCGCCGAGTATCGGCGGCTTGCACCGCCTGCTGCCCTCGTGGCGGCAGAGCAGGCGCGGCCCGCCTTTGCATCGGACCTGCGCTACCTCCAGACTTACTCACCACTGCAGTTCCCCAAAGGCAAGATCCTCGTATTGGTCAACCACAACGTCTATCCTTCGATCAAGGCATCGATTGAACAATACATCGAGGACCTCGCCTACGAGGGTTACTATGCTGTGGCCTACCGGGTAAAGGGTGGCACCCCGGCGGAGTTGCGCGATTTTATCAAAGAGAAGTTGCCCGTCGCCGGGGTCCTGATGGTTGGCAATTTGCCGGTCGCCTGGTTCGAGATGACCGATGACTTCAATGGGGCCGCAGAGTTTCCCTGTGATCTTTACTATATGGACCTCAACGGCGCGTGGGACGATCCGGATGGCGACGGCAAGTTCAGCGGACATCCGACCGGTGTTGAGCCTGAAATCTGGGTCGGCCGCCTCTGGACACCGTCGAAAAATGGCAACAACGCCGCCTTGCTCAAAGACTATTTCAGCCGCAATCACAAGTTCCGCAAAGGAGTCTTCGGTTATTCCGACCGCGCCCTCGCCTATGTGGACGATGATTGGGATCACTTTGACGACTGTGCTTTTGATCAGATGTTCGCACCGGCCAATATTGAGACGATAACCGAGCCGGCAACAACCAACGTCGATCGCTACAAGGCCGAAATCAACCAGCGCCGCGCCTGGGCTCAAGTTTGCGCGCACTCGTCACCGGCCAGCCATACTTTCAAGGTCCCGACCGGGAAGGAGTCGGTTCCCAACACCTACTTGCGTGACACAAATCCCCCAAACGCATACTTTTACAACCTTTTCGCCTGCAGCAACGCACGCTTCACCCAAGCGGAATACATGGCCGGCTGGTATGTCTTCAACAAGCGTGGTGGCTCACCCTGCAATGGGCTCGCTGCCGTCGGAAGCACGAAGGCGGGTTCGATGCTGTTGTTCGAAAACTTTTACGGTCCGATGGGAGCGGGGAAAACCATTGGCGAGGCTTTCACCGATTGGTGGAAGGCTCTCGGCAGCACGCATGATCTCAGTGAGCGGCGGTGGTATTACGGGTTGGTGCTTCTCGGCGACCCGACCCTTAACTGGTGGAGCGGCGTCATCCCCACTCTGCGTGACCCGCTTGAGGGTGAAACCTTCGACCATTTCCCGCGCCGGACCAACTTCCGCTGGGATCCAATCGGCTTAAGACATGCGACATATAATATCGAACTTGACACCTTCGGTGCCCACATTGCAGGACAGTGGGCTGCGGAAGCAGGGCTCACCTGGTTCGTTTCGGGTACACTCAGCGATACCGACTATGAGCATATGTTCATCGAAGCCCAACGCGGCCGGTGGCGTGTCCGCACCAAGGTGGGCAGCAGAATCTGTCCCTGGAGCGACTGGCGCTACTTCACCTACACGGTTTGACCGACGTAAAGAGCGTCCTTGGATAGCAGTATCCCGAAAACGGGCAAAGTGAGAGCACTGGTGCCGGCAAGATTTACTGGCCGCAACATGCGCTTGACAGCCGTCACCATATCTGTTATAAAAAACCTTGGAAAAGCAGCTAGTTACCAATCCATGACGGACCTTCTTGATTGACGTGGACGCACGAGCTCTTCTGCAACCTCTGGATTCCCGCCGAAAGCATGCGGGAATGACGATCGGAGTGCTGGGTTCCCGCCGAAAACATGCGGGAATGACGTTCTGAGACTCCCATGGTTTCTTGTGTTTCACCGGCTCTTGCGAACTTTCTTCTGGCTTCTGCTTCTGCATTCGTGAATAGACAGCTGCCGTCGGGATCGGTCGTACTGTTGCGAACTTTCTTCGTGGCATTCTGCTTCTGCGCATCGCATAGATCATAGCCCACCGGGAGGGAGGGCTCAAACGAAACCAGATAGTGACCAGGGAGGGTTGACGTGAGTGACTTCAATGGGCCGAGTCGGGCAAGTTCCATTGCAACGGGGGTTAAAGTTTGGCCCTCGAAGCGATACGCAACGATGCATCGACATTCCCTCGAGGACCCCGAGGCTTTTTGGGACCAGCAGGCGAGGAAGCTCGACTGGTACAAAACGTGGGACCACGTTTTGGAGTGGAGGGAACCCTACGCACGGTGGTTTGTCGGTGGCCGGCTGAACGCCTGCTATCAGTGTGTAGACCGGCATGTCCATACCTGGCGGCGAAGCAAGGTGGCCATCTATTGGGAAGGGGAGAATGGCGAGACCCGCGTGCTGAGCTATTCCACCCTTTTCCGCAAGGTCAACCGTTTTGCCCGGACCCTTCTAAACCTTGGGATCAGAGCGGGGGACCGCGTTGCGCTCTATCTTCCGATGATCCCTGAACTTCCCGTGGCGATGCTGGCCTGCGCCCGCATCGGAGCGGTCCACACGGTGATCTTCTCGGGTTTCAGCGCGCAGGCAATTCGCGAGCAGGATCGAAGACACCCAGGCCAAACTGATTGTCACCGCCGACGGCGGCCTTCGCCGGGGCAAAATCGTTCCCCTCAAGGATATTGTCGATCATGCGCTGCCCCTTTGTCCCAGCGTGGAAAACGTCATCGTGGTCAAGCGGACGGGACAGGCGATCACCATGCAGGAAGGACGCGACCACTGGTTCTCTCCCACCATCGTTGAGCGCCTATCAATATGTGGAACCCGTCCAGGTAGAGTCCTCTCATCCGCTCTATATTCTCTACACTTCCGGAACGACCGGCAAGCCGAAGGGCATTGTTCACGGCACGGGCGGCTATATGGTCTTCAACTACGTCGCCTACCAGTGGGTCTTCGACATCAGGGAGGAATCCGTTTACTGGTGCACGGCCGATGTGGGCTGGGTTACCGGGCACAGCCAGATCGTCTATGCCCCCCTCGCGCATGGGGCGGCAGTCGTGCTCTATGAAGGTGCCCCCGACTATCCGGCCGTCGATCGCTGGTGGGACATCATCGAAAAATACGGCGTCAGTATCTTCTACACTTCGCCGACCGCGATCCGCATGTTCATGCGCCATGGTGAGAAATGGCCCGCTCGACACGACCTGTCCAGCCTGAATCTCCTGGGCAGTGTCGGGGAGCCCATCAATCCGGAAGCCTGGTACTGGTATTACAGGAATATCGGTGAGGAGCGGTGTCCCATCGTTGACACATGGTGGCAGACCGAGACCGGCGGCATCATGATCTCGCCCACTCCGGGCATTGATCCCCTTGCCCTCAAGCCCGGTTCGGCGACCTTTCCCCTGCCGGGAGTCGACCCCGCCGTGGTGGATGGCGAGGGCAACGAATGTGGCCCCGGCGAGACCGGCCATCTGATCATCAGGAAACCTTGGCCCGGCATGCTGCTTGACGTCTATGGCGATCCGGCGCGCTACCGCGAGTCCTACTGGTCCCGTTATCCCGGGGCCTACTATACGGGGGATTTCGCCATGCGGGACGAGGACGGCTACTTCTGGCTGCTGGGCAGGGCGGATGAAGTTCTTAAAGTCGCGGGCCACCGGCTGGGCACCGCCGAGATCGAAGACGGCGTCATCGCCCACCCCGCGGTAGCCGAGGCGGGTGTCACCGGCAAGCCGGATGAGCTCAAGGGCGAGGCCATTGTCTTGTTCGTCACCCTGAAGGAAGGCGTCTCACCCTTGGATGCTTTGAAGAAAGAAATTACCGACCTCCTGCGCGAGTCCATCGGCCCGGTGGCGGTGCCGGAAGAGATCTACTTCGTGGACTCGATCCCCAAGACGAGGAGCGGCAAGATCATGCGCCGCGTCCTCAAGGCCGTTGCTTCGGGACTGGATGTGGGCGATCTGACGACGCTGGAAAACGAGGCCTCCGTCGAAGAGGTGCGCAACGCGCTGGAGAGTCTTCGCCACCCTGCAGGCACAGTGCAGGCAGCAAAGCTGTAGTAATCCGTAGCCATCGAGCCGGGAATGGCAAGAAGAATAGAACGTCTTCTTTCACCGTCGAAAGACCCGAAGATTCGAAGACACTTTGTGAAAAAACATGTTCGGTAAAGGGAGGTTTTATGGAAGTGATTAAGGTTATGCCGTGTCTCGACATGAAAAACGGACGGGTAGTCAAGGGGATCAATTTCGTAAACTTGCGGGATGCCGGCGACCCGGTGGAAAATGCCGCCTTCTATGAAAAGGAGGGGGCCGACGAACTGGCCATGCTTGATATCGCAGCCACGCTGGAGAACCGAAAAACCAGGCTGGAATGGGTGAAGAACGTGTCATCGGTGATCAAGATGCCCCTCACCGTCGGAGGAGGCATTGCCACGCTGGAAGATATCGAATTGGTTCTTGATGCCGGCGCCGCAAAAATCTCGATGAACAGTGCCGCCGTAAACAGCCCGGGCCTCGTCAGGCAGGCAGCCAAGGCGTTCGGGTCGGAAAAAGTGACCGTGGCCATTGATGGCAAAAGGAACGCGTCGATGCCCTCGGGGTTCGAATTGGTCATTGCCGGCGGCACCAAGCCTGTCGGAAGGATGCTGTGTTGTGGGCCAAAGAATGCCAGGACCTCGGGGCGGGGACCGTGTTGCCGACCAGCATGGATGGTGACGGCACACAGGCGGGCTATGATCTGGCATTTACCAGGGCGATTTCCGATGCCGTCAGCGTACCGGTCATTGCCTCGGGGGGCGCTGGAAAACTGGAGCATTTCTACGAAGCCGTCACCCAGGGAGGTGCCCAGGTTTTGCTCGCCGCTTCGGTTTTCCATTACCGCACTTTCAGTATCCGGCAGGTCAAGGAATACCTCCAAAGCAAAGGCCTGCGCGTAAACCTTTGATCGGTCACCCAATCCAAGTTGAGGGATGGTCGGCTTGAAGGAGTCAGGCCCTTGCTGAATAAGCGAATTTTCAAACCGCCGACCCTCCGCTCCGGTTACGACCAGGAAAAGGAACGGCATGCGACCTGGCTTGAGCTTTTTTATGATCTCGTGTTTGTGGGTGCGGTCTCGCAATTGGCCTCGAGTCTGAATGAAGACTACTCACCCCTCGGGGCGCTCAAGTTTTCGGCACTGTTTGTGCCGGTGTGGTGGGCCTGGGCCGGGCACACGTTCTACCTCACGCGTTTCGATTCCGACGATGTGGGACGCCGGTTCCTGACCCTGACCCAAATTATCGCGGTGGCCTCCCTCGCGGTCCATGCCCCGGAAGCTCTCGGCCATACCTCTGCAGGATTTGCTCTCTCCTACGCAGCCGTGAGATTCATGCTCGTTGCCGAGTATCTGCGCGCGGCCAAACACATTCCTCACGTGCGGGCGCTGACGAACCGCTACTGCCTCGGTTTTGGTCTGGCCGCATCGTTGTGGGCCCTTTCGGCGCTCGTCGCCGCGCCATGGCGTTTCTGGCTTTGGGGCCTTGCCGTGATCGTTGATTTCCTGGCTCCTCTTACCGCCGGAGAACTCCATGCCCGATTTCCTCCTCACCTCATGCACCTCCCTGAAAGATTCGGGTTGTTTACGATTATTGTCATCGGCGAGGCCGTCGTAAGCGTTGTGATGGGAATCGGCAAGCACGGGCTGGACTTGGTGTCGGGGATGGTGGGGATCATGGGGCTCCTGATGACATACTCGCTCTGGTGGGGATATTTCGAGGGTGCCAGGGGGAGCCGCCACGCTCACGTTCCTCTCGCCGGGTCACATCCGGAGATACCAATTGTGGCTGTACTCCCATATTCCACTGGTCCTTGGCATTGCCAGCACCGCCGTTGGCGTCAAGCATCTGGCCGCCCTGAACCCCTGGCAGAGTTTGCCCGGGACCGAAGGCTGGGTTTTATCCTGCTCGGTGGGCATTAGTGTCGTCGCCCTCAGTTTGATCCTGCTGGCGACAAACCCGGTTGAGCAGACAGCGGCTATTCGCCGCGTATTATCTCTATATGCGATCCTCGCGATTCTCGGTATGATTACCGGAGCTTTGAGCACCACGCTACCCGGGGTGGCCATCTTAGCGATTCTGACAAGCCTTTGTTTCATTCAAATCCTCGTGTCAATTTGGAAAACACCCTTTCCGCCTGCGGACTGAATCAGTCATACCGTGAAGGTTTAGATATTTCATTCTCACGCAGAGCCGCAGAGAACGCAGAGACCCCTTCTCCGAGGCCTTTCTCTGCGATCTCCGCGCCTTTGCGTGACTTTAAAGGTAGAAGCTTTTCAAGCTGAACAGGTATAACCAACGGCATAGCTGGTTGCTTTTGCCCAGCCCTATAAAGGATCGACAACCTTCTTTTCGTCAGGAGCATCAGCCCACTGTGATGATTATTATTTGCTTTAATAAGGATAACAAGGAGAAGAATATGGAATATATAGCATTCCGTTCGGCGGCAGGAGCTTTTGCGCTTGAAGAGTTTCCAACAAGAGCGAAGGCAGATCAAGAATACCAGAGAATTAAGGCAACTTTAGGGCCGGGAGCGGAAGTCCTGGCCCCCATGTCTTTTGAAACAAAGGAAGAGGCGAAAATAACGATGGCCAAGCTTCTGAGAATATCAATCGACCAGGAGTGTTGAATTGGGGCCTCTAAAAAGGGCCAAAATCACCCCAATTTCGTTGCCCGGTTTTTGGCCCCTGAAAAATCCTCCTGAGCTAGTTCTCATCCGGAAAGTGGCGCCTTGTTCCGTAGGAGGGGCTTCCAGCCCCGATCGCGGCTGGAAGCCCCTCCTACAAAATGGGGTTTCCGGATGGACACGGGTACACTTGGGCGAAAATTCCTGGGGTGTTGGTGGGCACGATAGAGCTGTGCCCACCCGAACAATGTTTGAAGCTCCGAGAGAGAGTGTAGGGTGGGCACGGCTCTTTGTGCCCACCGGAACCGAGCAGGGACTTACGCCAATGTGTACTGGTACTACAACGAGGTTTCCGCAGGGGGCCTTACTCTGTGGGGCAGGCTTTCCAGCCTGCCTTTTGGCCGCTTCGGCATGGCAGGCTGGAAAGCCTGCCCCACACGGATTGGAGTTTCACCAAAGTACCGTTGTAGTATTAGGCAGTGCCTGAAGAACTACGCCGGGCAGTGCCGTGAACGTCTATCCCCCAATAGCTGCCTGAATGCTTTTCAGGGTGGTGAGGTTCTTTTGCAGGCCATCGACGTGCTGCTGCATGTCGGTGATTGCCGTACCCAGTTCCACGGCTTTTCCCACGGCGCCGCCGGAAGGTGCGGCCTGTTGCAGGGCCCCCTTTCCAATTTCTTTCAGCTGGGCATTGGCGCTCTGTTGGGTGAGGGTCCCACAGAGGTACCCAAGGGCAAACACCAGCAGCACTGCAAGAATCTGAAATCCACGGATTAGTCTTCTGCGAGCCATGTTTTCTCCTTTTTCCTCAAGCCGATTGGTGGATACGGAAGGCTGATATCGCACCAGGCGGAGGCAACCTTCCACAACAGGTGCTATCCCACTGACGTGAAACAGCAATTTCTTATTACCTTCTCATCACTTTAGGGACTCGCCGCAGGGATTTCCTTGCCGTGATCGATCAGTTCGTGAGGGGACACGGTCTCATCATAAATCCGCCAATAAATGCTAATGGAATTTGGAGGGGCCTTCCTTAATGAGTCCGATGCCCTCAAAATCGAGGGCGACCCCCATTGCAATCGCGAAGCACCCTGACGGCGAAATATGGCGAGTACCGTTGGCCGGGATGGTGACGACAGGCATCACGCCGCAGGTCAACTTGGTTCCATCCTTCGTATAGAGATCCAGGTCGACACTGACCGGATCACCGGTCAGGTTGAGGAGAAAGATATCCGTAGACACCTGGCTGTGGCCCGCAGTATCCCACTTGACCACTACCGGGAAGCGGGCGGTTGCGGCCTCCGCCAACACGACGAACGAAAGGACCAACAAAAGAGTGAACAGGCTCAAAAACGCAATCTTCTTCATCATCTTGCACCTCCCCTGGTTTGGATAAAGATCTCTCCCTTTCATGATTAGCCACCCTGCCAAGAAGGTTGAGCGAGAAGTCAACCTATCGAAACCACTTTACTGAACGATTGGCATCGATGCAAGTAGGTGAAGACCGTATTTTTTGAGTAAACAAAATGCATAGGAAAACTGGATAATTTTCGACCCGGCAACCGCAAAAAGACCGAAATTTCCCGCACCAGGTGATCATCCTCACAGGGGTGTAGTCAGAAGTGGGAGTTCGCCGTGGCCTCATGTGACCATTACCTGATTGCGAATGAGCCTGCATGGTTTCGGTGGGCGCAAAAAGACGCGCCCCACCCCTACGCCGTGGCCCAATTGTCAGGTGGGCGCAGGCTTTACCGTGCCCACCAGGACAGGAGACCCTGCCTTTCATAATTTCCAACTCCCACTTCTGTTCACACCCTCCTCACAGGAACGCATTGTCTTCCAGGCTCACTCATGGTAGTGAATTCAAGAGGATGAAATATTCTCCAAACATCCCATAGGTAGGATGACATCGCGGTAATCTCCATCCAGCTTGAGGGGAGAAAAACGATGCGGGTGGGCGTCGCGGCGGATCATGGGGGATTTGAGCTCAAGGGGCAACTGGTCGAGCTCCTGAAGGCGGCGGGGTTTGAAGTCGTGGATTTTGGGGCCAACGCTTTGGTCCCGGATGACGATTACCCTGATTTCATTGTGCCGATGGCCATGGCGGTGGCACGCGGCGACGTTGCCCGCGGAGTGGCGGTCTGCGGGAGCGGGGTGGGAGCGAGTGTGGCCGCCAACAAAGTACCGGGTGTGCGGGCCGCACTCATCACCGATGCGTACTCGGCCCACCAGGGGGTCGAGGATGATGACATGAACGTGCTCTGCCTCGGGGGCCGGGTAACCGCCTTCGCCCTTGCGTGGGACCTGGTGCAGATCTTTCTCAATGCCCGTTTTAAAGGCCTTGAGCGCTATCGAAGGCGCTTGAACAAGGTAACGGAATTGGAAAGATATGCAATACTCCGAAAAATTCTCCCTCCCCTTTGAGAAATAGACTATCCCCGGCAGGCGCACTGCGCTATAGGTGTCCTTGTTGCATCAGTTGCTACCGTTTTTTCCCGAGCAAACGGAGTTCGCTATGGAAGAGTGTTATCTTGACTTCGGAGTTGCGAAGCTGGGCGAGTGCCGCATCCCATCACCCATGTCCGGTGTACACTTTGTGGACACCGACGAGCCCGTGCTGTATCACCCGAACCTGAGGTCGATCGAGGCTTGCCTGGAGGCCGGGGGGAGCCGCCCGGCTTCGAGATAGCCGGACCGCGGCGGCAGATTTACTTCGACCCTTCGAAGCTCAAGGCCGGCATCGTCACCTGCGGAGGGCTCTGCCCCGGCCTCAACGACGCGATTCGGGCGATTGTCCTGAGCCTTTTCCATCACTATGGGGTGCGCACCGTCTTTGGTTTCCGCTACGGTTACGAGGGGCTTGCACCCAGATACGGCCACCCTCCTCTGGAACTGACCCCGGCATCGGTCCACGACATTCATGAAAAAGGGGGGACGATCCTGGGGTCGTCACGCGGTCCCCAGGATGTCGGGGAGATGGTCGACACCCTCGAACGCATGAATGTCAGTCTCCTGTTCACCATTGGTGGCGACGGCACTCTGCGCGGCGCCCAGGCCATGGCGGAAGAGATCGCGCGACGCAATCTCAAGATCGCGGTGATCGGCATCCCGAAGACGATCGACAACGACATCCGTTATGTCGAACAGTCGTTCGGGTTTGATACGGCGGTCACCGAAACCAGGACCGCGATTTACTCGGCCAAGAGCGAGGCCGACGGGGCCAGGAACGGCATCGGCCTGGTCAAACTGATGGGCCGCCAATCGGGGTTCATTGCCGCGTATGCCACCCTCGCCAACAGTGTGGTCAATTTTTGCCTGATCCCGGAAGTCCGTTTCACCCTCGAGGGCTTCCTCGAAGCGCTGAGGACGAGGCTCGAGAAGAGAGGCCACGCCGTGATCGTCGCCGGAGAGGGGGCCGGGCAGGACCTGATGGCGGCAACCGATGCGAGGGATGCGTCGGGGAATATACGCCTGGGAGACATCGGCATCTTTCTGCGAGACCAGATCCAACAGCATTTCAAGAAGATCGCGACCGACGTGAGTTTGAAGTATATCGATCCCAGCTACACGATTCGGAGCATGCCGGCAAATGCCCGCGACTCGGCTTTTTGCCTGCTCCTGGGCCATGCCGCCGTGCATGCCGGCATGGCCGGCCGCACGAACATGGTCGTGGGCTTCTGGAAAAACGAGTTTACCCATCTGCCCATCGCCCAGGCCGTATCCGGGCGAAAACAAATCGATCCGCAGGGGAAGTTCTGGACCAGCGTGCTGACTTCAACCGGCCAGCCCAAAGAGATGTAAGGCAAAGCAATCACCTTCGAAGCGATGCAATGACGATCGCAATGTTTCGAGCTGGCGTTCATCCGGAAACCCATTGCTCGAATCAAACGATCGTAGGGGCGGATTTTATGTCCGCCCGAGATTGGCAATAACTCGGTGCATTTCGGGATGGAAACGAGCTAAATAGCCCCATCCGGAAACCTCATTTTAGAGGGGTTCCAGATCGGGTGGAACCCTCCTACGGATAAGGCGCACTTTCCGAATGAGACTAGATAGAGGAGAGCAATCATGGGGGGAGCAGTTATCTGACAACCGGTGCACCATCGACGACCTTTGCATCAACACGATCCGCACCCTCGCCATCGACGCCATCGAGCAGGCCAAGTCGGGACACCCCGGCGCCCCCATGGGCCTGGCGTCAGCGGCTTACATCCTCTGGACGCGGACGCTGAAGCACAACCCGAAAAACCCGCAATGGCCCGATCGCGACCGGTTTGTCCTCTCGGGCGGTCATGCCTCGATGCTGCTCTACAGCCTCCTCCACCTGACCGGTTATGACCTGAGCCTCGATGAGATAAAGCGTTTCCGCCAGTGGGGCAGCAAAACGCCGGGCCACCCCGAGTACGGCCATACCCCCGGCGTGGAAACGACCACCGGTCCCCTGGGACAGGGCTTTGCGAACGCGCGTCGGCATGGCCATGGCCGAACGGCACCTGGCGGCCGTTTACAACCGGCCCGGACACGACATCGTCGACCACTACACGTATGTGATGTGCGGCGACGGCGATATGATGGAAGGGATCACCGCCGAAGCCGCATCGCTGGCCGGGCACCTGGGCCTGGCGAAACTGATCTGCATCTATGATGACAACAGGATCTCCATCGAAGGCAGCACCGACCATCGCCTTCACCGAGGACGTCGGCGCTTCGGTTCCAGGCCTATGGCTGGAATGTGCTCACCGTCGCTGACGGCAACGATCTGGAGGCGATCCACGGCGCCATCGACGCGGCCAAAGCCCAATCCCGTCAGCCCACTCTGATCCTCCTGCGCACCCAGATCGCCTTCGGCAGCCCCAACAAGCAAGGCATGCGCATCGGCCCACGGCGAGCCGCTGGGCACGGAAGAAGCCCGGCTTACCAAAAAGAACCTCGGGTGGCCCGGAGGACGCATTTTTCTGCGTCCCGGCCGAAGCGCTCGGGGTTTTCAGAAAGTGCGCGGCAAAGGGAGAAGCGGCGGAAAGGACGTGGCAGGAACGAAAGGCGGCCTATGAGCAAGGCCTTTCCGGAGCCGGCGAGCGATGGCACGGATGCCCTGGACGGCATCCTGCCGGCGGGATGGGACGCCGATCTGCCGGATTTCGCAGGAACCCCAGCCGATCGCTACGCGCGAGGCCTCCGGGAAAGTCCTGAACGCGCTGGCCAAAAACGTTCCCGCCCTCATTGGTGGTTCCGCCGATCTGGCCCCGTCAACCAAGACCCTTATCAGCGATTCCCATGACTTCCAAAAAGACCACTACGACGGCCGCAATATCCGCTTCGGGGTCAGGGAGCACGCGATGGGAGGGATCCTTTCCGGAATGGCCCTGCATAAAGGTCTTCGCCCTTATGGGGCAACCTTCCTTGTGTTTGCCGACTATATGCGGCCATCCATACGGCTGGCAAGCCTCATGGGACTCCCCGTGATCTATGTTTTCACCCACGACAGCATTGCCGTCGGCGAAGACGGCCCCACCCATCAGCCCATCGAACACCTGGCGAGCTTGCGGGCGATCCCGGGCCTTACGGTCATCCGCCCGGCCGATGCCACCGAAACCGCCGCGGCCTGGCGCCAGGCCCTGCAGACAACCACCGGCCCGACGGCGCTGATTCTCAGCCGGCAAAAGCTTCCGGTCCTGGACCGTTCCCAGTACCCGCCAGCGGAAGGACTTTCACAGGGCGCCTATGTCCTGGCGGACGCAGCGGGAAAGCCTGATCTGATTCTGATCGGCTCGGGCTCGGAGGTGCACGTTGCGCTTGAAGCCGGCAGGCGTCTGACGCAGGAAGGCGTAGCGGTCCGCGTGGTGAGCATGCCCAGTTGGGAGCTTTTTGAAAAGACCTCGCCGGAATACCGGCGCCAGGTGTTGCCGCGGGACGTGAAAGCGCGCGTAGCCATCGAAGCGGGACTGCCCTTCGGGTGGGAACGCTATGTGGGAGAAAACGGCGCGGTCATCGGGATGAGCGGCTTCGGTGCTTCCGCTCCGGGGGAAACGCTCATGGAGGAATTCGGGTTCACCCCCGAAAACCTTATCAAGAGTGCCCTGGAGCTCCTGCAGGGGTAATCACACCTTAGTAGCACAACGGTACTTTGGTGAAACTCCAATCCGTGTGGGGCAGGCTTTCCAGCCTGCCATGCCGAAGTGGCCAAAAGGCAGGCTGGAAAGCCTGCCCCACAGATTAAGGCCCCCTGCGGAAACCTCGGTGTCTAAATAAGGGTGGCCAAAAAGTCTGAAAAAGCCCCGTTGCAGTGATTGCCGCGAAGACGAAGAGAGAAGAAAGTTATCCGTCAAGGGGCCGATCTTTTCCGCCAAACGTTGCCGATAACGATCCCGGTCGGTATAATCAACGACGCTTCACGGTAAGGGAAAAAGTATACCGGTAGGGGAGCGATGGGCAAGGTTTTTTGCCCACTCTTGAAAACGCGGTCTTCTATGGATGCCGTGAAACAGAAGGCCGGAGCACCGCCCCGAGGTCATGTCACCAGTCGAAAGAGGAGAACCGTCATGCCTAAGTATGTCATAGAACGCGAAATCCCAGGAGCCGGCAAGCTTTCCAAAGAGGAGCTCCGGAGCATTTCCGGAAAGTCCTGCAGCATCTTGCAGAAGCTGGGGCCGGAGATTCAATGGGTACAGAGCTTTGTTACCGACGACAAGATTTACTGTGTCTACATTGCTCCCAACGAGGCCATGGTTCGCGAGCATGCTCAGCAGGGAGGCTTCCCTGCAAACAAGGTAGCCGAGGTCCGTGAGGTGATCGACCCGACGACAGCCGAATGAAGCGGGGTGCCGTCCCGGGTGCCTTTCCCAAAATGCGGCAGGCCAGTTGCCGCGCGGCAACGCGGGACGCCCCTGCCCGCCAACGCGGGCTATCCATCCTCCCGGATCATATCAAAATCGTCGAGGTACTCGATGAACTCCTGGGAGAGGCGAAAGCCTGCCATGAGCAAGCCGCTTTCCGACTGATTGTGAAAGGTGATCACCAACCGGCGGGGATCGGCGGGATCGTCTTCAACCCTGCCGATTTCTGCCAGTCGTTGCCGCAGCTCATCCCGCTGGTATTGCTCCTTGATTCGCAGCCACATCTTCTTCATATCGCAGACGCTTCCCTTGTTTTTGCGATAATGCATTTCATGGCCTTGACCTCAGTGTCCAAGCGCCAACGTCGTCGGACTTACAGCATGCTGCTAACGACGACCGGATGGCAGCCCCTGGCGCTAGGGATCTTCGATGTTGAGCCGTGAGAGTCACAATGATTTATGTTATGCATTCTAATGAGCAGGTTAGCATAAAACAAGATACTTCGTCGGGAAGTTCCTGCCAACCCTGTTGATTGTATGAGGACACCACGGATGCCTCATCGGAAGAGCCCTGTCCTTCTGGTTTACCCACCGGTGGCAAAACCTTGTGAACCCCCAGCCGGCATTGCCAGACTTGGTGGCGCGCTCCACCACCATGAGATACCATTCACCGCTATAGACATGAATCTCGAGGGTCTCCTCAGTCTCATGGGTGATAAGGTGACCGCCGCGGACCGGTGGACGCAGCGGGCCGCTCGCGGTCTTTCAAAAAACTTGAGCCGCCTCAGGGACTTAAACACCTACCAGAGCTTCGACCGCTACCAGCGGGCGGTGGCAGACTTGAATCGCGTGTTTGAGAAGTCCGCACCATCCTATGACGTTCAGCTAAGCCTGGCAAATTACCAGGATCGAAGACGCTCCCCGGTGAGGAGCAGCGATCTCATCCAGGCTGCAGAGAACCCTGCGGAGAACCCCTTCTTCCCCTACTTTCAAGAGCGGCTCAGCACGCTCATGCGAAACTGAAGAACCAACCCTGATGGGAATATCCCTGAATTATCTCAGCCAGGCTCTCAGCACCTTCGCGATAGTCGGTTTTCTGAGGAGCAAATTCCCGAAAGTTGCCATCGTTCTGGGGGGAGGGCTGGTGACCTCATGGATGAGACGGCCGGGTTGGAAGGACCCTTTCCTTGGGCTCGTGGATCACCTGGTGGCAGGGCCGGGAGAGGAAGCCCTGCTCAACCTTGCCGGCGCCGGCAATCTCACGCCGGCACGGCTCATCCCCAACTACAATTTTGTTTCCTCCTTTCGCCCTCCCGAAACGCCACCTTCGGACATTGGGAATCGCCTCCGGATCGCCCCCACACCCCCTCACCACCCAGCACTCAGCACTCAGCACTCAGCACTCAGCACCCACCACTCATCACTCACCACTCATCACTCCCCCTATTTTGCTCCGGGCTTCATCCTGCCTTACAGTTCAGCGACCGGCTGCTACTGGAACAAATGCGCCTTCTGTCCGGAGCGGGCGGAAGGCAGTCCTTATGTGCCGATCCCTGCTGAGCAGGCGGTGAAAGACCTCCGGTTGCTGGTCAGGAGCACGAAGCCCGTGCTGCTGCATGTGCTCGACAATGCCATGAGTCCCCCGCTGCTGAGGGCGCTTTCCGAGCATCCGCCGGGAGCACCATGGTATGGATTTGCCCGGGTGACGCGCGATCTTGCCGACCCCGATTTCTGCAGGCGCGCTGAAACGTTCGGGATGCACCATGCTGCAGCTCGGGATTGAATCCGGAGATCAAAGAGTACTCGACAATGAACACAAAGGAATCGACCTGGAGATCGTGTCATCGGCCCTGAAAAACCTCAGAAAGGCGGGCATCGCAACCTATGTTTACCTGCTTTTCGGGACGCCTTCCGAGACCCTGCAGGAGGCGCGCAAGACGCTTGAATTCACGGTGCGGCACGCCGATCAAATCGGTTTCCTCAACCTGGCGATCTTCAATCTGCCCATTTATGGGCAAGAGGCACAAGCGTTGGAAACGAAAATGCACTATGACGGCGATCTCGCCCTGTACGCGGATTTCCATCATCCCCGCGGCTGGCATCGGGCCATGGTGAGGCAGTTCCTGGACAAGGAATTCAAGAGGCATCCTGCCGTTGCCTCGATCATCAGGAGAGATCCTCCTATTTTTACTTCCAATCATGCTCCCTTTTTTGGCCGCTTTTGGATAGTGGCTCACGCGGAGGCGCGGAGAGCGCGGAGAAGGACCGGCGACGGCAATTCTCTGCGTCTCTGCGGTATACAAGAAGGATTTCGGCCTTCGCAGGGCTGACAAAAGGGATTCACCGAAGAGACAAGGATGATGAAAGGCGACCCGTATGAGGAGTTGCAGTACGGCCCCGTGACCGCAGGTGACGGCGCTTTGCTGGCGCAGTTGCTGCTGCACGAGCGGATCAGTCTGGCAGGATGCGTGGACCCGGCCCTCTACCGGGCCTTCATCGAGGATGCGCTCCATGGGAGGGGACCTCACATCATGCTGGTTAGAGCACGCGGCAGGATCGTTGGCTGGTCGATCGGGGTGATCGATTCGCGAGGCTACTGGCTTTCCTTTCTCAGGGAACATCCGGCGACGGGAATCAGAATACTCGCCGGTTTGTGCTTGCAGAAATACCGAAACCGCAAGGAGAGAAAGGGGAAATCGACCGGTATCGAGCAGAACGGGCCGGAGTTGGAGAGTTTGCCGACGGCGGGTTATGATCATTGGGGAAGAGATGGAAGCCACACCGCAAGGCTCGTCGATACCACGATCCTGCCCGCCTTCCGAGGCGCAGGCCTTGGGGGCAGACTCCAGTATCATCACCTGAGGGAACTTCGCAAACTTGGGATCCGCAGGGCAGAAGCCTACGTCCGGGCGGACAAGTTCGAGTGGCTCCATTTCAATGCCCGAAACGGTTTCAAAGTCGCCGCGAAAAAGGCCAATAGCGTTCTTATTGTCAACGACCTTGAAGAATCACTTGGAGACGGTGGTTAATGGGTGTCAGATGGGAGCCCGGAGAGATTGTTTTGAAGTTTCGCCTGGGGGAGTTCGTTCTGTTCCGTTACACGATCCCGGCCCTGGTGCACCAGGAGAGCTTCCTCGACGCCTCTCCTGCCCTTTCCTTGCAGGCGCCGGAAACGGAACTCGAGCAGCATGGACTCGAGGCGGCCTTCATCCGTTCCTGCCCCCTCCCGGGAAATCTGCCGCGGCTGGCACGGGTTGGGGGGTTCGTCCGGTACCTTACCACGGAGTACCGCCATTACTACATTCAGCGGCAGGGCGGCTTTGACGATTATCTCGCCGCATTCAGCGCCAGGAGACGAGCGACGCTCCTGCGCAAGGTCCGAAAATTCGAAAGCCTTTACGGTCGTGACACCAGCTTTCGCGAGTTTGCCACGCCGGAGGAGATCGCGGAATTTTGGCCCTACGCTCGCCGGATATCCGCCAGGACCTTTCAGGAGCGCATGCTGGCCCAGGGTCTGCCGGGTGACGCAGAATTTCAAAGTACGATCGCGACCCTGGCACGGACTGGTGGCGTCCGCGGGTATCTTCTCTTTGCCGGGACCAGGCCGGTTTCTTATGTATTGGGGCCGGTTTTGGACAACCGCGTTTTTCTTTACGACTTCGTGGGCTACGACCCCGCATTCGCAAAGCTGTCGCCGGGCATTGTCCTGCAATACTATATCATTCGTCGCCTCTTCCAGGAGCGGCGCCTGGAAGTGTACGATCTTTGCGTTGGCGAAGGGGAGCACAAAAGGGCCTTCGCCAATGCCTGCAAAGATTGCGGCGACGTCATCTATCTCCGCACGGGTTCAAAGCATCTGGCAGCAGCGGTGATGCACCTGGTTCTGCACACGGCATCAAGGTTTGTTGTTACGCTGCTCGCCAAGCTGCGCCTCAAATCAACGGTGAAGAAAATGGTCCGCTCCCGTTTCTAAGACTCCTCGCTATGGGTTTTTTTCTCTCGTTTCGGTATAAAGTAGGTTCACCATTGTATCATTCCATGCCTCGAATCGGACGGGTCTGGAAAAATGGTTAAGGAGAGGAACAAAGAGACCAGGAACAAAGAACACGGCTGTCAGGGACCTGAGGGATTACCAATGAACGAGTTGAAAAAGAGTGTGTCGTTCTTTTCGGGCGTAACCAGAGAAGAAGCAAAAGACACTGGGATGATCATAGCCTTGATATGCTTATTGCTGACTTACTATCTAAATAATCCCTCATTATTACCATTGGCTGCGGCAGTTCTGTTTCTAAATTTGCTGGCATGCCCTATTTTTAAACCAATAGCTAAGATATGGATAGCTTTCTCACACATGTTAGGAAAAGCGACCTCCGCAATAATTCTATCCATCTTGTTTGTATGCATGGTAGTACCGGTTGGAGTTTTCCGAAGACTTGCAGGCCTGGATTCTCTTTCTCTTAATCAGTGGAAGAAGGATGACTCATCCGTTTTTAAGCGTCGTGACCACTCATTCGAGCCTGCCGATCTCGATAAGCCTTATTGACCGTTGGGAAGGGGAGCATGGATTTTCTGAATGATTTATGGGGATTCATGAAGGCCAGGAAGAAATACTGGCTGCTGCCGATAATCCTCACCCTGTTCCTTTTTGGGGCGCTGATAATTTTGGCGGGCGGCTCCGCTCTTGCTCCCTTCATCTATACGCTGTTCTAGGGAGCGAACATGGCGCAGTTCGTTCTGGGGATTTCCGCCTATTACCACGATAGTGCTGCAGCCCTGCTGGGGGACGGTGAGATTCTTGCCGCCGCTCATGAAGAGCGCTTCACGCGCCGGAAGCATGACCCCTCCTTCCCCACGAACGCTGCGCAATACGTCCTGGACGAGGCCGGCATTGCCGGCCTCGATGAGCTCCTGGCCGTCGCCTTTTACGACAAGCCGTACCTCAAGTTTGAACGACTCCTCGAAACTTACCATGCCTTTGCCCCCCGAGGGCTGCCAAGCTTTCTTGCGGCCATCCCCGTCTGGATCAAGGAGAAACTGTTTATGCGCCGGCTGCTCAAGGAGGAACTGGGGAAGATTGCACCCGGCACCCCGAGGCTGCTCTTCCCGGAGCATCATCTTTCGCACGCCGCCAGCGCCTTTTATCCATCGCCTTTCGAGGAAGCGGCCATCCTCACCATTGACGGCGTCGGTGAGTGGGCTACCGCGACCGTGGGGCATGGCCGCGCAAACCAGATCAAGATCTTGCGCCAGCTCGACTTCCCTCACTCCGTAGGACTCCTCTATTCGGCCTTTACCTTCTATTGCGGCTTCAAGGTGAACAGCGGCGAATACAAGCTGATGGGGCTGGCACCCTACGGCAACGCCGACTCCGAAAGGATGAGGGCTTATCGCAGCAAAATCCGGGACGAACTGGTGGATGTCCGTCCCGACGGCTCGCTGCTGCTGAACATGGCTTACTTCAACTTTGCCACGGGCCTGACCATGTGCCATGAAGCCAGATGGCAGGAGCTTTTTGGCATCCCGAGGAGGATGCCAGGGGATGAGCTGACCCAACCCTATATGGATCTGGCCCTTGCCATTCAACAAGTCACGGAAGAGATCATCCTGCGGCTGAGCCATACCGCGCGGGAACTGACCGGCTCCGACCACCTCGTGCTGGCGGGAGGCGTGGCCCTGAACTGCGTGGCGAATGGAAAGATTTTGCGGTCGGGCCTGTTCCGGGACCTTTGGGTACAGCCTGCGGCCGGGGATGCGGGCGGGTCCCTGGGAGCGGCCTACGCCGCCTGGCATGTCGGGCAGGGCCGGGAACGCAAGGTCATTTCCGGCCGGGACGCCATGCGGGGCACCTATGTCGGTCCCGAGTTCGGTCCTGCCGATATTCTGAGGCTGGCACGAAGGCGCCGGGCGCCGTTTCGACAATACGCTGCCGTCGATGACCTGTGCCGGGATGTTGCCGAATTGTTGGCGGGGGGAAACGTCGTCGGTTGGTTCCAGGGGCGGATGGAGTTTGGACCTCGGGCCCTGGGCAATCGCAGCATCCTGGGTGACCCCCGCGATCCCGAGATGCAAAAGAAGCTGAACCTGAAGATCAAGTACCGCGAAGGCTTTCGGCCCTTTGCGCCGGCCGTTCTGGAAGAGGACTGCGGCGATTATTTTGAGCTGGACCGACCCTCGCCCTACATGCTCCTCGTTGCCCCCGTCCGCCAAAGCAGGCGCTGCCCCCTTCCCGAAAACACCGACCAGCTGGGCGTTTGGGGAAGACTTTATCAGCAGCGATCCGATATCCCGGCGGTAACCCATGTGGATTTCTCAGCCCGGGTGCAAACCGTGAACAAACATACCAATGACCGATTCTGGCAACTGATCCGGGCATTCAAGGAGAAGACCGGCTGCGGACTGGTGGTGAACACCAGCTTCAATGTCAGGGGGGAACCCATCGTCTGCACCCCGGACGACGCTTACCGCTGTTTCATGAGGACCGAAATGGACTATCTCGTCATGGAGAATTTTCTGTTTACGAAGTCTCAACAGCCCGACCGGCAGGACGACGCTGACTGGGAAAAGCAGTTTGAACCGGATTAACGTGCTCCATGCGTCAAGGTCCAAATGTCTGCTTTTCCACCACAGAGGACACAGCGCGGCGTAGCCGCAACCAAAAGAATTAACCGCAGAGAGCGCAGAGGACGCAGAGAAACAAAGAGCCAAAGAAAACTCTTGTCTGAATTTTAAGAAACTGAATGTTAGCAGGGCAGAGTGCACAGCGCGGCGTAGCCGCAACCAAAATTGGGTGGGAATTTTAACGATCCCAAGAGGTTCCAAAGAAAATCTTGGCAAAAAAACAAGAAACTCGGCATTAATATCACAGAGGCTGCAGAGAGAATCATTGGCTTTCTCTGCCATCTCTGCGTGCTCTGCTGTGAAAAGTTTCTTTTCATGTGTCTTCGGGGGTCCCGAAGTGACATGATTGACTGTGGTTAATTTTTAAGTCAACCAAAATGAGTGTTTTCAGCCTAGCGGTTATGAGTACAGCGCCACAGAATTATGTGACCATAATCACCGGGCGTCATTCCCGCATGCTTCTGGCGGGAATCCAGAATAAAAGCCTGGGTGCCCGCCTTCGCGGGCATAACGAGGCTCTATGAATGAATACCCATTTTGTGGCGCTGTACTAGGCAAGCTTGCAACCAGGACGACCTTATGGTCTTGACAAATGTTATTAAAAATATAATGGCACTGTGCATCGGCCTTTGCATATCTGTTATAATGATTGGTGCTTTCATATTATTCTTTGCTAAAACGGGAATCATTCTAAAGCAAAACTACGATGGTACGGTGTTTTCATATAAAGAAGACGACACGATTGGTTACACGCTACTGCCAAACCAGGACGTCACGCGAAGCGATGATTCAGGGAGTTTCATCGTCTCCATCAACAACCTGGGGTTTAGAGACCAAGCCTACGACCTGGTGGAGCTTGATCATAGATCCTACAGGATTATCGCCCTCGGGGATTCTTTCACTTTCGGAGGGAGGGTCCGTGTCCCCTATCCCAAACTGATCGATACCACGCTCCAACATAAAGTAGATAGACCATTAATTGTTTTCAACATGGGGGTTCCGGGATATGGAACATCCAATGAATATGGTGTTTTGCATACATATGCCAGTCTTGTTAATCCCAATATAGTCATTACTGCTTTTTTCCTTGGGAATGATTTTCATGACAATCTTATTCCGTTCAACAACGTAAGAGTGATAAAAAATTATTTGGTTTATAATACGATAACTTGGTCCGGTAAGACAGCTACATTAAGCGATAGCGAACTCAATAGATATGTTCACATCGCCGAAACGAAAAGACTGTCTCCTTATTCCCTGGCTCAATTGATACGGGTCGATAAATTTGGTGACAGCATGACGTTCATCGAGCGAACCGTGAGGCAGTTGGGAATCAATTTCCCAACGGTAAGAACGATCATCGATATGACAAAGCCCAAACTATCCATCAATTCGATTTTGTCTTTCGGCATCGCTGACCCTGCCGCCTATCGCGTAACGCAGGAAGAGGAACAGGTGACAAGAGACTATCTCACCAAGATGAAGAATAAGTGCCGGGAACTTGGGGCCGAGCTTATCCTGGTCATGATTCCCGAGTACATAGGGAACTATGACAACGGAGAGAGAAGGAGAGTCCTTAAGGACCTTTGCCATGAAACAGGCATCACCAACGTTATCGATCTATACCCGTTCTTCGAAGCCGACATGGCAAAGTATTACCTGGAGTCTGACGCTCATTTTTCCCAGGCAGGGCACGATGCCGCGGCGGAGATAATAGCCGCCTACATTCTGGATCACCACCTCCTGCCTGAACCAGGCAAGGGTCTCCAAGGGGGCGTCCAGAAATAGAGGGCCTGTCTTTACCACGAAGAACACGAAGGACACGAAGTGATTTCTTCGTGCTGTGTCTTCGTGTTCTTCGTGGTTCGAAAAAGGACTGAAATGAGTACAACCAGAAGCATTGCATGGACGACCGGGGATACGGTTGACACTGTTCGGTGGAGCTTTGCGAGAGGATGTTGTACTCGCGAAGGTCAAAGGCTTCATTTTCACGCGGAGGCGCAGAGGACGCAGAGCCTTATGTCAATGGTCTTTCTCCGCGATCTCCGCGCCTCCGCGTGAATCAAAAAAGGTAACTTCTCAAACTCAAATAAGTATAAAAAAATGGCCGCTCCCACGAAACGGATCATTGTTAACGCCGACGACCTCGGTTGGAGCCGTCAGGTAAACGACGGCGCCCGGGCCCTCATGGAAGCGGGCCTGGTTACCTCGGCAACGATCATGGCCAACGGTCCCTGCTGGGCGGAAGCGGTTGCCCTTGCGCACGCGAGGAGCAGCCTCTCATTCGGCGTCCATCTGAACCTGACCGGCGGACGCCCTCTTTGCCCCAGCCGCATGCTGGAGCCATTGCTGGATGACGCGGGCAATTTCAGGAAATTGGCAAGCTATGGACACTTGCCCTGCAGCGTGCTCGAGGGGATCTTTCGTGAACTGTGTGCCCAGGTCGAGCGTCTGCAACAGCACGGGATCAGCATAAGCCACCTGGATTCGCACCAGTACATCCACACTCAGCCCCGGTTTTTTGGAATCTTGAAGCGCCTGCAGCGCCGTTTCGGCATCAGGAAAGTGCGCATATCCAAGAACCTCTATGCGCCCGGCAAAGTCTTCCCCTCACCCCTTCTTCTGTACGGAAAAGCCGTTTGGAATTTCGCCCTGAGAAACCTCTACCGCACGAGGACCACGGCATGTTTTACCGATTTCGCCACATTCCTGGAGGTTGCCAGGCATGGTGAACTGCCTTATGCTACACTGGAATTGATGGTTCATCCGGGGAATGAGAAGTTTGCCGAGGAAACCGCGCTCCTGTCATCCTGGAGGCCTCAAGACCTGCCGTTCCCGGTCAGGCTGATTACCTATGACGAACTTTAACGCGGTGGTGCAGAGCGCAGCGCTGTCTGAGCTCGAGCCGGGGAGGAAGCCCATGCCAAGTGAGCCTTTGGTCATTGCTTTTGATCGCGCCGATTCGACCCAGATCGAACTGCTCGGCGCCAAGGGCGCCAAGCTGGTGGAAGATTTCCAGCACATCAAGGAGTTTTTTCCCGGCATGGAAGACGTACTGGCCGTGCCGGATGGATTCATCCTGACGACTGACTTGTGGAAGGCCTATCACCAGGCGGGCGACCGTCTCGACGGAGAGCAGTTCGCCGCCGTTCAGGATGAATTGCGGGCGCTGGAAGAGCGGAAGGGATGCCGCCTGGGAGAGTTCTGCGGGACCGCCCCGCTCATCGTAGCCGTGCGCGGGGGGGCGCCGATCTCGATGCCCGGCGCCATCGGGACCCTCCTCAACGTCGGTCTGAACGACGAAATCGCCGCCGCACTCATTGCCGGCGGTGAAGATGAAAGCTTCGTGCTCACCACCTATCTCACCGCCATCCGCATGTACGGTGAAGTGGTGCTCCAGATTCACTACGATCACTTTTATAATCTCATCAAGCGCTTCGGGGCAGGCGACGAAGGCACGCTTCCCGTCCCTCTTCTCAAGGAATTGATCGTTGCCTTCAAGGAAGTTCTCGCGCGAGCGCAGCATCCCAAGTTCCCGTCCGGATTCGAGACTGACGTTCCAAAACAGCTCCACTACGCCATCGAAGCAGTCCTCGATTCATGGATGTCTGCTGCCGCGATCGAAGCGCGGCGCAGCCGTCTCCCCGGCGAGGGGGGGGTGTCCGACGATATGGGAACGGCGGTGGTCATTCAGGAGATGGTTTTTGGCAATCGGGATGACCGAAATTGCCTGAGCGGGGTTCTGTTCACCAGAGATCAACGCACCGGTGCCAATTTTCCCAACGTCGAATGGGCCCTCAAAGTCCAGTGCGACAAGATCGTCTCCGGAAAACTGCGAAAGCAGCTCTTCCACACGAGAGACCTTCAGGAACAGTTCCCGGATATTTATGAGCGGCTTCTCCTGGTGAAAGAGGGCTTCGAAACCCGCGTCAAGCGCCCTCTGGATATGGAATTTACCGTCGAGAATCGGAAGCTCTATCTCCTCCAGCGGCGCCCTTTGCGCATGACTTCCAATGCCGCCTTGCGCGCCATGTGGGATTTCGTGGATGAGGGCAAGACCAGCATCCAGCTCGCTTCAATGATCATCAATACCGCCCTCGAACAAACTGAGAAGACGCTGAGGTGCGACTTCACCGACTACGAGATTCTTGCCCGGGGGGAACCGATAACCGACACGGCGGACAGTGGGGTGCTGGTGTTGGGGACGGAATCCGCCATCGCCCTCGCTGAGCAGGGAGAAGACGTTATTATGCTCGGCCGCCGCCCCTTCGGGGAAACGGAAGCAGTCAATCATCCCCATGTGCGGGGGATCGTCCGCTACGAGGGGAACACCACCGGCCATGAAGCGGTCTCCGCAGTGGCCTACAGCAAACCCTATCTCATCAACCTGGTCGATGTCGGCGGCAAGCCCCTGGTCCTCTCGGACGGCGACGAGATGGTCCTGAATCCCGAGGCGGCCCTGACCCGGTACCTGGGGAAGAGGGTTTTCGTTGATGGCGAGCGCGGCCTTGTCGGTTATACGGAAGCCCCGGATTTCCTCGAAGATCGCAAGAACCGGAAGAAACTCTATGTGGATTGGGAATACCTCCGCAATCAATTTGACGCTGCCGCCTATGACCAGTGGGACTACGAAGCGCTGCTGGATTTGCATTATCAGTGGGAACTGGAGCTGGACCACTATCAGCACCTGGAAAGACGGCTCAGAGATCAGGATTCGGGCATTACCCGGAAAGAGCTCCTGGAGACCTTCAGCGCCTATTTGCGCTATATTCCGGAACGTGATCGCGAACGTGTTCTCTGGTTTAAGGATGTGCGGATTGACGATTTTGTTTTCGGCCAGGAGTTGAGCTACCAAGGCAATCAGTTGGACCGCGAGGTGCGCAAGGTCCTCCGCGCACTCATGCTCTGCACCACCTGGAATACGCACTGGGTCCACGAGCTCATGGTGCAGCAGGCCAAAACCCGCGGCGAAACCGAAAATGACGTGATCCGTGACATCTTCCTGAAAAACCGCACGATGAGTATGGTGCGGGAATTTGAAGAAGAAGGGTTCCACGTCGTCCGGGTGGGTGATTACAATCATCTCATTCTCGCCAGCAACTTTGAATACGGCCAGGATCTTGACAAGATCCAAATCGGGCCGGGAGCGCTGGATTTTGCGGAGAAGGAAATTCTGGCCGGGCAGTTCCTGGCCTACCTCTCGCAGGTCAATCCCGACCTGCACGAGAAGGTTCGCATGCTCCAGGGAGAACCCTTCATGGGCAGCGGCCACCAGCGGATCATCAGCATCGGACTGGCCATCCCGCACCACGACTTCGATCTTCTGGTCCGCTACCTCAGGACCTTCCTGGACCAGTGCAAACACGGATGTCCCATCGACCTTCACAGCAAAATCCCGGAAGGCGAAGACCTCGAGCTCTATCAGTTGGATCCCTTTTTCGCCCTCTATCCCGAATTTCGGATCACCCGGGAAGTCACCACCTCAGGCCCCACCGGAGACCTTCTTCTAACTTTCGGTAATTGCTCTTTCGGCGAATTTGACGGAACGTTCTATGGCAAAGAGGAATACGAAAAGCTCGTCGCCGACGTCAAAACCTTTCAGGCGTTTCTCGAGAAGAAAGGCAAACGCATTGAGCTTCGTCCCTGGCAGTTTGAAATCGACCCCTTTCGGCGCCATTCGGTGATCGCCGCTTATGGTGTCCGCTTCAGCAAGGAGAAGCTGTCGGAAGTCCTGAACGGCCTGAAGGCATTTCTTGGGGATGGTTGATGGTGGATGGTTGAGGGTTGATGGTGGATGGGTTGATGGGTTGATGGTGGATTGGAGGCAGGCATGCCGATTCGTGTGTCTTCAGCAAATTTCGTGTGCACTCGAGTATGGCCGTTGAGCGGACTTGTGACGGCGAACCTCGGAATCTGGATATGGGATATCCGATTGGGTTAGTTATTGATCTGTATTCGTGTGTCTTCGTTGATCTTCGTGTGAATTCGTGGATAGCTTTTTTGAGATTTCGGATTTCGGATGTGGGATGACGGATTGGGGATGACAAACTCATGTTAAAGGTTTCCGAAGAGTTATGGGACTCAACTTGCCGCTTCAAAGGAAATTGTTTCTTAGCCACCTCCTGATCGTGCTGCTGGTCGGCGCGACGGCAGGCGTGTACCTTTACCTGAGCGCCGTTGAAAGCTTGGAGGTCAGCCTGGAGTCCCGGTTGAGCAGCAGCGCGGCGCTGCTCAGCCAGATCCTGGACGCCACCAGGCTCGAAGAAATTCAGGGAAAAGCCGATCAAGCTTTACCGATCTATCAGGAGTACCTGGAATTGCTCCGGACCTCCCGACGCGCCAATCCGGACATTTCCTACATGTATGTGATGCGCCGGGCGGGGGACCGCATCACCTTTGTCATTGATTCCGATGAAACGGATGGGCAGGCCTTCCGGGTCGCGAGTATCATACTTCTGTACCCGAGTTGAAGGAGGGATTTGACCAACCCTCCGTGGACCATGAAATTGTCACCGATGAGTGGGGTGCGACCCTGTCCGGGTACGCTCCCATAAGAAATGGGGAAGGCCGCTATCTCATCGGTATCGATATGGATGCCTCAGAAGTCCAAAACAAGTTCCGCAAATTCCATTTTTCCGGACTCGTTTCATTGATGTTTGGTTTCATGCTGGCAATCTTCCTGAGCCGCTACCTGGCCTCCCAGGTTACCACCCCCATCACTCAGATGATCACGCGATGCAAGGCTATCGCCGACGGAGATTTCGGTGAGCAGTTGGAGCGTGGGGACCGGGATGAACTGGGAGATCTGGTCAACGCCATCAATCATATGTCGAACAGCCTCGCGGAAAGCAGGGAACACGGCCGTCTAGCGGAAGACGCCCTGAAACGCGCCAATGATGACCTCGAAGCGCGCATTGCTGAGCGCACCAAAGACTTGCAGGAATTGAACGAGAGGCTTCGACATGAAATGGATATCCGGAGCAAGACTGAAGAAGATCTGCTCAAAGCCCAGAAGCTCGAATCCCTCAGCATCCTGGCGGCCGGTATTGCCCATGACTTTAACAATTTGCTCACGGCAATCATGGGCAGCATTTCTCTTGCCCGCAATCTCGTCGCATCCGAAGAAGAACCGACCAACTTGCTGAGTGGTGCTGAACGAGCGTCCCTTCAGGCAAGGCACCTGACCAGGCAGTTGACTTCCCTTGCCACGGGTGAGGTGCCCGTCAAGAGCACCATTTCGATCCGCAACGCCATAAGCGATGCGGTCGAACTCGCCCTGAGCGGGTCCAACATTAGATGCGCATTCCAGATCGATGACGACCTCCGGCCGGTCTTATGCGACCCCGGGCAGATCCACCAGATGGTTGTAAACCTCGTCCTGAACTCCAAGGAAGCCATGCCGGATGGGGGGGTCATCGAGATTGCCGCAGTGAACGTTACGCTGGGGCCAGTCGAAGTCCCTTCACTGAAACCGGGCGAGTATGTCAAACTCACGATCAAGGATTCCGGGATCGGGGTCCCCGAAGCAGCATTTGCCAAGAGTATTCGACCCCTATTTCAGTACCAAGGAGAGGGGTGCGCAGAGGGGAATGGGGCTCGGACTCAGCGTGGCCTATGCGATCGTCAAGCGCCATGAGGGACACATCAGCATGCACTCCGGCCCCACGATCGGGACGTTAGTACAGATTTATCTCCCTGCTTCCGAAGAGAAGCCCGATGAAGTAAGAACAGACTCTGAGGTAAAGGCCTTCTCCGGCGTCGGAAAGGTCCTCTTCATGGAAGATGACGAAATGGTCAGAAACATCGGTCGGCAGTTGCTCCATCACCTTGGCTACGAGGTCCACGCGGCAAGCGACGGCGCCGGGGCCGTTGCCCTCTTCGCGGAGGCAAAAGACAAAGGGCTCCCCTTCGACATGGTTATCCTGGACCTGACGGTGCGTGCCGGGATGGGCGGAAAAGATACCGTGCGGGCCCTGCGCCAAATCGATCCCTCGGTAAAAGCTGTTGCCGCAAGCGGATATGGTGACGACCCGGTCATGGCCGATTTTGCCGAATACGGGTTTCGAGGCGCCCTTGCCAAACCCTTCCGAATTGAAGAAGTGAGTGCCGTGTTGCGGCGCGTGGCTCGCGAAAAAAGCACTGATGCTCGTTAAGGATCAATATTTCTTTTTTTCACCGCGGAGAACGCAGAGTGCACAGAGTGATTTTGTTCTGAAATGATAAGATTTCTCTGCGATCTCTGCGTCTCTGCGGTTGATTCCTAAGTCTAACAAAAGGAAGGCCCTCAGCATAAACAAGTATCGTTCCATGGGGAACTTCAGGTTACGCAGTGAGATGCACCCGACGGGAGACCAGCCGCAGGCCATTGCGAGCCTTGCCGCGGGCCTCCGGGAAGGCTTTCGAGAACAGACCCTGCTGGGCGTTACCGGTTCCGGCAAAACCTTCACCATGGCCCATGTCATCGCCACGGTGCAAAAGCCCACCCTGGTGATTGCCCCCAACAAGACCCTGGCGGCCCAGCTTTACGGGGAGTTCAAGAGTCCTTTCCGGAACACGCCGTCGAATATTTCGTCTCCTACTATGATTACTACCAGCCCGAAGCCTATGTCCCTCAGACCGACACCTACATTGCCAAGGATGCTTCCATCAACGAAACCATCGACAAAATGCGCCATTCCGCAACCCGTTCCCTGCTCGAACGCCGCGATGTCATCATCGTCGCCAGCGTCTCGTGCATCTATGGCCTGGGTTCTCCCGAAACGTACCGGGAAATGCTGCTGCAGCTCAGGAGCGGGATGGAGATCGCCCGCGAAGACGTGCTGCGCAAATTGGTGGAAATCCAGTACCAGCGCAATGACGATGATTTCCATCGGGGGACCTTTCGGGTCCGGGGCGATGTTCTGGAGATCTTTCCGAGCCATGAGGAGGACCGGGCCGTCAGGGTCGAGTTCTTCGGCGACGAAATCGACAGCATCAAGGAAATCGACCCGCTGACCGGGAAGCGGTCTGCAAGCCCTGGAGAACGTCGCCATCTACCCCGGGACCCATTACGTGACGACCCGGACAACCTTGACCGGGCGGTCAAGGCCATCCAGCTCGAGCTCTCGCAGGCGCTCGAGGAGTTCTACCGGCGAGGGAAGCTGGTGGAAGCCCAGCGCCTGGAAGAGCGCACCCGCATGGACCTCGAGATGCTCCTGGAGCTGGGCTACTGCACGGGATCGAAAACTATTCAAGCCATCTCGACGGGCGCCGGCCCGGCGAGCCGCCCGCGACCCTGATCGACTATTTCCCGGACGACTGGCTGCTTTTCATCGACGAGAGCCACATCACGGTGCCCCAGCTGCGCGGCATGTACCGGGGCGACCGGGCGCGCAAGGAAACCCTCGTCCGCTACGGCTTCCGGCTGCCGTCAGCCTTGGACAACCGTCCGCTCTCCTTTGAAGAATTCAGAAGAAGATCAACCAGGTCATCTACGTTTCCGCCACGCCGGGCCCTACGAACTGGAACGGATCCGCCGACCAGCGTGGTGGAGCAGATCATTCGCCCGACCGGATTGGTCGACCCAAGCATCGAAGTGCGCCCGGCCGACTTCCAGGTGGACGACCTCATCGGGGAAATCAGGAAGCAGGTCAAGGCCGGCAACCGGGTGCTGGTCACGACCCTCACCAAACGCATGGCCGAAGACCTCACCGAGTATCTGGACGAACTGAACATCCGCGTCCGCTACCTGCATTCGGACATCAAGACCCTCGAACGGATCGAACTGGTGAGGGACCTCCGGCTCGGTGAATACGACGTGCTGGTGGGGATCAACCTGCTCCGAGAGGGGCTGGATATTCCGGAAGTTTCGCTGGTGGCCGTCCTGGACGCCGACAACGAAGGCTTCCTGCGCTCCGATCGCTCCCTCATCCAGACCGCCGGCCGGGCCGCCCGCAATGTCGACGGGCTGGTCATCCTCTACGCCAACCGCATCACCGAATCCATGCGCCGGGCCATCGACGAAACCGAGCGCCGCCGCGAGATCCAATTGGCCTACAATGCGAACACCACATCACCCCCCAAACCGTCTACAAAGAAATCACCGACATCCTGGCCGCATACAAGCCACGCGAAGAACTGCCGCCGCTCGATTTCGTGATGGAACCCCAGGAACTGCTCGGCATGAAGGCCTCGGGAATGAGCCCCGACGACCAGATTCGGGCCTTCGAAAAGGCCATGAAAGAAGCTGCCGCCCAGCTCGAATTCGAAAAGGCCGCCGTGCTCCGCGATCAGATCAAGCGCCTGCGCGATCAGCAACTGCTGGCGCAGGGGTAAGGAGGGGTCTCTATCCGGCTGGGTAGACGAGCACATCTCATAGAACCAATCCCATAGATTTGGTGATGCTTAGACTTTAGTCATTATGCGATGACTTCGCTCAAGATGACGGTAATGTTGTCAAACCCACCAGCGGCTTTGGCTGAATCAATCAGTCTTTCGACCCTTTTCTCAAGATCGATGGGCATCGCAAGAATTTGAAGGATACCGTTGTCGTCGACCATATCTGTAAGACCGTCGGAAGAGAGCAGAAACAAGTCACCACGCAAGGTGTTTCCTCTAATATAATCCACTGCCAGAATCTCAGTGGTACCAACCGCCCTCAGAATAACATGCCGCAAATGATGTTTTCGGGCTTCGAGAGGGGTAAGGAGGCCCTGGTCCACTTGATCCTGGACCAGGGAATGATCTCGAGTTAGTTGTTTGAGTCTGCCATTTCGGTAAAGATAAGTACGACTATCACCAACATGACCAAGTGCAAATCTGTTCTCGTAGAGGATGAGGAGTTCTGAGGTACAACCCATCCCCCGGTGACGCGGATGGGTCTTTACATGATCAAGAATCCTCACGTTGGCAAGTTCATATGACTCTTTAAGCAACTGGAGGCGCTCTTCATCTGAACCAGGAGTTGACCCGGAAAAGACTTCGAGAACAGTCTCGACGAAAATCTCACTGGCCAACTCCCCTGCCGCAGCTCCCCCCATCCCGTCTGCCAGAATGTTAAGCCCCAGTTCAACCTTCACCAGAAAAGCGTCCTCATTCTTTGGACGTCTTAATCCCGGATCAGATTTTCCAAAAGAGATGACACTGCTCATTCCACATCCATGTGATGACCGCTATTGCCCAGCTCCCTTCGCCGGTTGCGGTGCAGCCTGTCGCTCGAAATAGGGCTCCATTCCAGCCGGCAGCGCTGGCATGGCACGGCTTAGCTCGCTCAATTTCTGCTCGATTTGCGGCAGCGGTGGGGACTCAACGGCTTCGAATTTGCCCGTATCATAGGTATATTTCCCGCTGCCAGAGGGGAATTCCACCCCCAGCTTGAACGTGTGTTCATTACCATCTACAGGAACAAAGGAACGAAAGGTGACAACATAATCACTCTGGATGATGTTCTGGATCTCTTCAACGACCCTTTGCATCCGGTCGAAAGTTTCTCCGATGAGATAATACTTGCCCACCGAATTCTTGGATAAGGCCTCCAGGTTATGGAAATACTTGTGGCCGACCCGCGAATAAGCAAGACTGTAGATGGGAATAGGAATGCGCATGGTCGAAATCCGAGCATTGAGTTCTTCCCGCGTGATAGCACTGCCGTCATCCTGGCCGTCTGAGAACACCACCACGGAACAGGAGCAGATATAGGCGCCGCCCGGAGCCGATAGAACCCTGAGCAGCCATACCACATCCCTCCAGCGCCGCACCTATGGTGTCATAGAGCCGGGTCTTTCTGCCATCGCACTTGACATCCGCCAGGCGACGCGCCAAGGCGCCCGCGTCCCGCTCGTCTTCAGAGACGATTTCAAACCCTTCCTTCGTATCCCTTATAGCCAGAATGGAAATCTCGTCCTGGGGCCTTTTGCTGTCGATAAAACGAGCGCAGGCCCGCAGAGCCGATTCAAAAGGAAGACCAGCCATAGACTTGCTGGCGTCAACTACAATGACCGTGCGGGTGGCTTCCTGTCGCTGGCGGAGGGACTGAATAGAAGTACTGTCGTTTCATCGGATCGTAAGGGCGGCCTTTGACCATCAAGCCAATGTTCATCTCATTCAGGTTGACGAGAGGCTGCATGTTCTTGTCAAAGGTTCGAAAATACACTTGAACATAGGGGTATAGGAGTTCATTGATGTGATAGATCTTCAGGCCGTAGGTGCCCGGCATGGTGGAATCGCTTTGAGCACAGGCGGAACCGGCGCTCACGCTGAACATCAGCAGGAACGCCATCGCGAAAAACAACATGATCCTTTCCGGGGAAGGCGCAGAGGTAGTGACAAACTTACGATCTTTGAGCATTTCTTACTCCTTTTTTTAGATTCAATCCAAACAGGCTTCCTCTTCCACAATCGCTTGTGCGATTTCCTTTGACGAACCCACACAAAAACGCTTTCAACAGCGTATGTCGTTCAAACTGTTCGTCTATCGATGGATTCTCTCATCGTGAAGTAGTCGTGCTACGGAAATTTCTCCTTAATGATGTTTGGGGTCCGGGGGCTCTTAGCAGGACCACCTGAGCTTCCGGATGAACTGGCGCCACTCAGTGTTGATGTGGGGTAAGCTTCCTTCAAGATTCCGGATGCTGTTGGTGTGGCCTGTTGATGCGAAAGCATCTTCTCAGGCTGCTTTCGCTGCTGGATTGGCGCCGGTCTTTTAGCCACTCCTGTCACTGGCGGGGCTGCAGGTTCGGGTGTTGGCGCCAAGGGGCGTTTAGCGTTGAGAATCTCGGCAGCGGATTTGTGGAGGGAGACACTCCCTGGGGGGATGAGGCCACGATGGGCGGCGAAGCCGATCGGCCATAGGCTGGGATGGTTGGACTTCATGTCCCGCAGGGGATGGGGTGGCGACGCTGAGTCCTTCGGCAGAGGGCCTGACAGGAGTCTGGGGTGCGCCGGCAGGTCACATCGGCAGAGCCCGATGGCTGATTGTGAGAGTTGGCCATGGCCGACGCGGGATCACGCGGCGGTAGCGATTCCTGAAGAGCAGGAAGCGGGCTTGCCATGGGCGAGATATCGGCAGGTGCTGCGGCCCGTGTAGGTTCAACGATGATTGCGGTTGTTACCACCGGCGCCTTCTTCTTTTCCCCCAAGAAATAGACGCCGGCAAGCAGACCAACCGCTACAATGATCATTACGGCCGCACCCACGAGAAAACCGCGCTTTCGCCTCAACTCCGTGGTGACCTGCTGCGAAAGGACGGACTCTGCCTCCGGAAGCTTTATGCCGCAAAAGGGAGTCCACGAATAAACACCCAGGGTCGTCCCCGCCTCCTCATCCAGCCTTGACGTCTTGGCTGTGTGCGATGAAGTTGAAGGCAGACGGCGTTCAAGCACCTGCAGCATCGCTCCCAGATCGCGTACACTGGCAGGTCGTTGATCAATATTGAGGCTGAGAGTACTAATCAGGATCTTGTCCAGTTCAGGCGCCAGATCGGCTACCAGCAAAGAAGGGATATCGAGCGCCCGCCCCGCCAGACGCTCATGGGCTGCAGGCGGGACCTGCCCCGTAAGAAGGTAATAGAAAGTGGCCCCGAAGGAATAGATGTCGGACCGAGCCTCCGTTCCCACCCCCAACACCTGCTCGGGCGGACTGAACCCGTGGGTAAAGGCACGCGCCAGAAGGCGGGTGGTTGTGGCGGGTTCGGAGGCCTTGGCGATGCCAAAATCGATGAGCATGATGTGGTCGTTATCGTCCAAGAGGACGTTTTCCGGCTTGAGATCACGGTGGATAACCGGCGGCTGTTGAGAATGCAGATAGGCCAGCACCTCGCAGAGCTGACGCATCCAGGGTAGAGCAATAGTCAGGGAAACCCTTCCCCCCAAGTTCCTGGCACCGACTGGCAAGCGTGAATTTCCCTCCAAATTGCAGCACCAGGTAACGCATTCCATCATAGCTGAACTGATCGGTAACATCGGGGATGGCGGTATGCCTCAGGTGTCCCAGCAGGTCGACCTCCTTTTCATCGAAGAAGACCTCCGGGATTTCTTTGAGCGCTCGTCGTTTGCCCTTGATTTTTAAATCTTCAACCAGGTAGGTAGCTCCAAAATCCTCCCTTACCCAACACCTTCTCCACTCGATACCGCTCATGAATCAGTTCACCCGCGCATTTCAAATAGGCTAGCACTCGGCAGACACTGCCGGTTGGTCCCGTCTCGGTATATGCCAACTCAAAGCCACACGCCGGGCAGCGATAAGCGAAATCTACCAACCCATTCTCAGTTGTCGCCTTTTGACAACTTGGACAAGTACGCAGCACCGCATTTCCCTCAGTCTGGCTGTTGTCCATTGTCCACCTTCCCCTCAGCGTACTCTACGTCTTTGAGCTTTAAACCCCAAAAGGCGGCCAGCAAAAAGCCGACAAACAAGGCGCCAATGATTCCCAGATTGCTCGACAAAGCCCATTGTATGTTGAGATGCTGCGCTACTTCCTGCGAGATATTGTGCTTTTCATGGCGTCGAAGGCCGAAAAAGAAATCATCGTAAGCCTTGCAAACGCTTCCCCAGTCTTCCCGAGGGTGACGATGGCGCCGGAAAAAATAACCTGAGGGATTAGCAGGACGGGGACAAGCGTTACGGCTTTGTCATTGGAATCCACAAAGGCGCTGATCGCCAATCCCATCGCGGTGGCAGCCATGGCCGACAGGAAAAGGATCAACAGGCGCAACCAGAAATCCCCGAGCCAGGAGAGCAGAAGCGTACCAATACCAAGCAGGGCAAGACTCTGGATCAGACAAAGGGCGGCCAGCGGAACCAGTTTGCTCAGCAGATATGGCCCAAGGCTTAAATTGACGGCACGCTCACGCAGATAGATGGGCAGTTCTTTGACTACTTCCCGGTGTTGAGTTGAGGCATCCGCACCAGATCGCGGACAGCACCAGTACAAAGGCAATGTGGCTTTCTCCGACGGCACGCACTGCAGGGGGACCGGAGGCGCTAAAGACCAAGCCAATGAGAGTCGCAACAAACGGCGCCTGGAGCAGAAGAATCGCAAGATTACGCCGATCCGCCTGCAACAGGTCCAAATACCTGCACATTAGGGTGCCGAGCTGAAACCAGCTGCCATGCCCATGGTGAGTGGTCAGTGAAGGGGCCACTCCACTCCCATGCTTCGGGGAAAATAAGGGGACCTTGGACGACCGTCTTTTTATGTATTCATCATAGTTGGACGACTCCCGATAGCGTTCCGCCCAATGCTCCACGGGGCGGCTCTCGAGAAGTTCGTAGACCTCGGAGAGGCGGGAGACGCTAAAATGGTGAAGGGCTTCCCGGGGAGGACCGAAATAGACGAGTTTTCCATGCTGTAGGAGCACCACCAGATGGCAGACATCGATGTTCTCCAGAGTGTGGGTGACGCAGATGACCGTCTTCTGATCGGAAGCCAACCTGGTAAAGAGCTGCATCATTTTCTTGTCGGTCCCTGCGTCAAGACCGCTGGTTACTTCATCCAAGAACAGGATTGTGGGATTGGCGATGAGTTCCACGGCCAAACTGACACGCTTGAACTGTCCACCGCTCAAAGGAGATGGTGTATCAATGGGGCTGTCAGCCTTGTCGCTCAACCCCACCTGAGCAAGCACCCGTTGGATGTGGCCGTCGATTTCCCGGGCCGTGGTGTCCCGCGGCAAGCGCAGGCGCGCGGTATATTGGAGAGCCCGCTGCAGGAGGATTCTGCGGTGTACGATGTCTTGTTGCGGAACATAGCCAATGGTGCTGCGAAACGCATCGAATGCCCCATAAAAATCGGCGCCATTATAGAGCACCTGGCCGGAACTGGCCGGCCGCCGACCGTTTAAAGCGTCAAGAAGGGTCGATTTCCCCGACCCACTGCTCCCGAAGACGGCAGTGAATTCGCCGGGCTTGAAGACGAGATCAATGTCGTCCAAGAGCCGCCTGGGCTTTCCTGTGGCCCGGTCCCGTACAGTCTTGGTCAGCCCGCGGGCTTCCACCTGGACGAGACCTCCCGTATCCGCAGGTTCCAGGGCTGCCCCGGTGAACAGAAAAGAAAACGCCGCAACGGCCACTTTGTCCCCCGGCTTCAGAGCAACCGTCCCCAACACCCGTTGTCCGTTGACAAAAGTCCCATTGGTGCTGTTGAGATCCTGGAGAAGCACTCTGCCTCCCGCACAACGGATATTGGCATGATACCTGGAGACCAGTGGCGAGGGAATGACCAGGTCACCCGTTTCCAGACGCCCGATGCGGATGACTCGACCTTCGGAAAAGCCGGCGGCAATGTCCATGGGCTGCGGCCCAGGCGTGGCGGCAGCGATTGCGATACGCACGAAAGCCGAACCCAAAGCCAGCCAGTCACCATTTTCGATGAGGGTGGCGCTGGTTATCGGTTTTCCATTGACAGCCATAGGCGCCCCATCAATGGGCTCAGTATGCACGTCCCTGCCCTGGGACAAAAATACGGGCATGTTTGGCACGCACGTCATTGCCCGAAAGGACAATATCCCCATTGGCGCCCAGAAAGCGCTCTTCATCTGAAGCCAGACAGACGGGTCCCCGTCTTTCCGAACGTCGGGTACGAAATTCTATCTGGATGCCCATGCCAACCCATCCCTCATATCCTGATTTCCTTAGGCAGATATGACGGTTTTATCCATTCAATGAGCCCTTCATGGAAGTCTGTCCTGTTCGCGTCAAAAAGCCAATGACATCGGTGCCCTGCCTACCTGTTTACATGTGGGAAAAGGCCCTGGACTGTTCCTTTATTCTCCAAGCACCTCAATCGTCTGCAGTACTTCCGACGCATTCGGTGCATCGGGACGCAGCACCAGATACCGTTTGAAGTTTCTGATGGCTTCTTTGTTCTGGTTGAGCGCCCGTTGGGTCATACCGAGGTTATAGAACAAAGGGGCAAAGCTGTCTTCCAGTTCAATCGCTTTGGTGTAACTGGAGGCGGCATCTTCATAGTCCCTGGCCTCGAAAGAGGCATTTCCCTTTTCGTAATAATTCTTTGCCAGAACCCTGCGCTGCTCATCACTCAGGACTGCCTTCTCTGGGGGCGGAGCCGCCTTGATGGGTTTAGCGGGCTCCATAGCCTGAGGCCGGGTGCCAGGAGCGTTCATCACCAGGTTTAACGGCTCTTCTTTTGAGAACTCATCGAATTCTGTCGTGAAGATTACCGAGATGGGAATAGGGGAACCGCTCTTGATGGCACTGCCCAATGCGCAGGAAAATTTCAGGACCTTCATCGCACCTGGAGCGACCTCTCCCAGATCAAATTCTTCGGGAGACCCTGCGGCAAACGAGACTCCTGGTCCGAAGTTCAATTTCGCCCTTGCTTTTCTGACCGTTCCCGGGCCCGGATTGGCAATGGAAACGGAAACCTCCACACGATCTCGGGACTGGGTGCGAGTGCCCTTGTCGAGCTCATCGAGAACCACATGAACAACCTTCAATTGGGAGGGCGGCGCCGACAAAATGGACGCCTCCGGAGGGCTCTCAACGGGGCCCTCTGATGTCACGGGTCGTTTTCCCTCTTCCTGTCCCCTGCCGGACAGGGGAGTGGCTAACTCGACTTGCGTTGAGGGACCTCCGGGGGCGGTGGATGAGGCCGATGGCGCATGAGCCTCGGAGGTGAGGGTGTTGATCACCAGAAGAGCTTCGTTTGGTCGCACCGACCACAGTCTAACCGTATTGTCCGAACCCAGAGAGACGATCTGTTTGCCGTCCGGGGAAAAGGCAATAGATTTGATTTTTCCTACATGCCCCTTCAGGACTCCTGCCCGCCTTTCCTGCTCCACATTCCAAAGCCAGATCTCATCATCGGTTGCCGCAGCAAGGAACGAATCGTGAGGCTTCGGCGAAAAGGCGAGCGCTCTGGCTCCAGAGTCAACGCCTATGGACGGATTTTGCCTTCTTCTCATGTTCCAGATCAGAGAGACCCTCTCCGCTCGCCGAGGCAAGCAATTCCCCATCGGCGGAAAAGGCTACGCTGACTACCGGCGCATCATGTCCTTTGAGCGTAGCCTGAAGATCTCCCGCTTGCACTTTCCAGAGTCGAACGTTCTGGCCATCGCCGTCGGAAGCCAACACCTGTCCGTCAGGGGAGAAAGCCAGGGTGCGAATCAAACCTTTCCCTTCTTTGGTGCTTTTGAGCAACTTCCCCGATCTGGTTTGCCAAAGCCTGATGGTCCGAGTCCTCGCTTCCTGAGGCCAGCAGTTCGCCATCTTCCGAAAATGCCAGGGCGGTGATGGCCGCGTCGTGTCCTCTGAGCGACTTCCTGAACTTGCCTTGTCCCACATCCCATATCTCAATCGTGCCGTCTGAGGCGCCGAGCGCCATGGACTCGGCAGCAGGCGAGGAGACGATTATACCGATCCCCACTTGTTCGATCTTATATTGCCTGGCTGATCTTACCCGTCCGCCGATCCCAAAGCGTCAAGGAGACCGTCCTTAGCTCCCGTGACGATGGTTTCACCGCTGGGGTCAAAGGCGACCGCGGTGGCAGGCGCTCCCCGCCCCTCCTCAGAAGGTTCCGCAGCTCCGACGGGGAGGATGAGCTGAAGCATCACAAAGGATTGCACGATGAGGAAAACGATCCATCGATGGCGGCATCTTTCCAACAGTGAGACCCTGCAGCACCGATTGGCCAAGGGAAAATAAGGAACCATGAGCACCTCCTGAGGCAGAGAGTTACCGAGCGCAGCTAGGGTCCGATCTTCACCGGAGCGATTCCTTCCACAAAGTTCAATGCTTCCGAAAACTGGGGATTGACAGCGAAGTTCCCATTCTTGTCAACATAACCCCACTGGCCATAGACTTCCACCAGAGCCAGACCATCAGCAAAGCCCAACGCCTTGGTAAACTGAGGTTTAATGGTGAACTCGCCATTCTTGTCAATGAAGCCCCACTGCTTCTCAGCGTTTTCCACCGCCCCCAACCCCTCGGAAAACGGCAGGGCCCTTCGGAAGCGAAGGCTGACAATGGGTTCTCCCTTACGATCGATGAAGCCCCACTTCCCATTAAGATGCACCTGGGCATATTTTTCGCGAAAGCTATAGGCGCCGTCGAAATGAGGTTCGATGACCATTTCCCCCTTGTTGTTGATAAATCCCCATTTATTGCCCTTTCTTACCGCCGCGAATCCTTCCGAAAAGCTATAGACTTCCGTGTATTGAGGATGCACGACAGGCTGCCCCTCAAGGTCGACAAAACCCCAGCCACTCGCGGTCTTAACGGCTGCCAAACCTTCGGAGAAGGTAAAAACCTGATCGTAAGAGGGGGTGATCGGGAAGTTGCCTTTTTTGTCGACAAACCCCCAGCGCCCATTGACCTTCACCGCCGCTCGGCCCTCCGAAAAGTTGAAAACCTCCTCAAATTGGGGGGCCATAACGAAAGTCCCGTCCCCACCCACGAACCCCCAGCGCTGACCGGCCTGGACCGCCGCAAGACCTTCGGTGAAGTTGAAGGCATCCTTAAACTGAGGATTGATGACGTAGCGCCCCTGTTTATCGATGAATCCCATAGCACTTCCGATGCGCACGGCCGCCCGACCTTCGGAGAAAGGCGACGCGTCATGGAATTGCAGTTTCACCACCAGGTTGCCGTTCCGGTCGATATACCCGTACTTACCATCCACAACGACCGCAGCCAGGCTCTCGGAATAGGGGAAAATGCGCTCGAAGGCGGGAGACACGAGGTATTCTTCCGGTCTTGTCGATGCACCCCCATTTATTGCGCTGGGATAAGGGGACACCGTCACCGGCGCTGGGAACGGATGGCGGGCGCGCACACGAAGTCGTCACCAACACCGAAAGCAGAAAGATCAGGAATGCGTGAATCCGGCTCCCCATAGTGGTCTCCTCAAGTCCCCGATAAGCCTTCATGGTTTAGCGCAAGGATCTTCCTCTGCCCCTGAGTCTCTGCCTCGCATGGAAACTCGATCATAAGTGCGCCCTTGTCCACCAATCCCGTAAACCGACTGGAGGGCAGTGCATGTTTGATCGAAGGGAAACCACACTTGCGTGTGTGCTGAAAGTGTCGGGTTTCCCGGAAGTCCTTTGTGGAATTCTTGCTTCAAGAAAGATGGTCGTTCGTCTACGAACGAGTCACTTATACCAGATCACTATCGTGATGTTCAGAAAAAAAACAACGTTCACGGGGATGGTGGAGCCGAATTCCTGCCAGGCCCGTACCCCCTGAACAAACGCCTTCTTTAGCTTGCGGCCTGACGGCATCTCACACCAGGTATGAACTTTTTAAGCACAGAATTTACCGCTCAAAGGGTTTTTTGTGAACATTGGGCGGACTCCTTTTTGTGCAGCTTTACTCATAATCTATCATAATCTTTGCCGCATGTCCCTTTTGCGATGCTCAGAAGAAAGTGTCGATAGTAAATTCTAATTCGATGTGGGTGATTCATCCTCATGGCATTTGTTGGCAAACTCGCCGAAAAAGTGAACGCTCTTTTCTTAAACCTGCTACTGTTCGAGAGAAAAGCTGTAGCTGCAGTCAATTTCGTTATCGTTTCTGAAATTATTGATCGCCAGGACGCCGCCAGCCTGATGTACACTGATTACGCTGCCGCCGCTGAAATAGAAACAACCATAGGCCCAACCACCAGTCGCGGAAGTCCCATTCCCCCAAGCCACATTTTCGGCACCCGTGAGTTTATCGATACCGGCGGCGACCAAATGGGATTCAAACGGATGGCCAGCAACGGGGCCAGTAAACCAGTTCGCACTGAAAGTGGCACCGCCGTCTTTATCCTTACAGGCCAGTGCCCCCGCTGTTCTGCCGCCTGCTGCCGCGCTAACCCCCATGTTACAACTTCCACCCTTACCGTCACTGTAGGTGCCAGGAATAAAGCCAAGCGCTAGCAGATTGGGCGACCTCTTGGCAGTCACCTGTGCGGTCTTTGGAGCACCACTATCAATAATAGTCAGCACAATATCCAAGTCGTAGTAGATGGTTTTTCCTTTGTTATTCAGTGCAGGCATACGCAATACTCTAATCTTATTTCCGAGCCCGATAATATCGGAATTTTCGAGAAAAGCCTCAGGGGTGGTGGCGGTAAGTTTGAAATCTTCAGTAGCCAAGGCGACCGCGGGCACCAAAAAGACACCCAGAGAGACGAAGAGAACCGAGAGAGACAGAATGAGCTTCTTCGACAGCACGTTGAACATACCGAACTCCTTTCCTTGAGTTACCCAACGGATACCGCTTCTAAACTTAATCTCCGTGACTATCACGAAAAGCCATGAGACTCTGTTCGCCTCTTCTGTTGAGCGCAGAAGTTTTCATTATCGTGGTTAGGACGTCTCTCCCAGTATCCATCTCTTTCGGAGTGTGAGAGACGCTTAATTGGATATCGGTAAACACTTTGTTGCTGATTGCTTTCCAGTCCTGAGGCAGTTGAGTTTCCAGGAGTTTCTTGGCCTTAGCGCCGTCTTCACCGCTCATCAATGCATAATAGGTCGCTTCAATGGCCCTGGCCACCCGACGGTCTTCATCTGCCTTGGCGTTCAGCGTTTGATTCTTAAGCTTTGCATAGACTTTGGCCAGATCGCCGGACGCGGTAACCCGCCATCCCTGAGGAGTCCAGACTGCATAGCGAACTATTGATGTTGACCCAGAATAAGCAAGGGAGTGTTTTGCATCGGCATCATAATAAACGAATCGCTGATCGGATAAAGCCAACTCTTTAACACCATCGCCATCTACATCTTCCAGTATCCCAGGACCTCCTCCGCCATTGCCAATGTACAGACTGTAGAGATAATTCGCAGAACCGCAGGTTATCGCCATGACATCACTGAAGCAGCAGTGCGCACCACCGGAATAAACCTCAGCGATAGTAGTCTGGCAACCGGTTGTGGGTGTGTTCTCCAGAAGTCCAGGAGCGGGTTCAAGAAGAAAGGACTGTTCTCCATGGACTACCTTTCCTCCATAGCGAACGTCTAATTCAAAGATCTCCCGGCCTGGCTTCGTCCAAGCCTTTTTGGACAGAAAACTGAAAACCACTGCTGCTCCCATTGCCGACGTAGGCGGTCCCCCGTGGTTGGGTGCCAGATTGTGGCCTGGCCTGGCCTTGGGTTTTTCCCGACGCTTGAACCGAAGCAAACCAAATTTTGGGAGGACCGCGGCAAGGCTCAGCTCTCCACAATAATTCCTCGGTTGCACATCGCGGCAGTGATGGAACTTGTTCGGATTGTTGCATAACTCCAGGCTGTACCGATAGTATTTTGCGGCAGCATCATAGTACCCCAACCCTTCTGCCGCCTTCCCGAGATAATAGTAGGAAAGGTCTTTCTCGTGGCCGACTTGCATCACCAAATCTGCCAGCGCTTCCCACTGAGAAGAATTGTGCAAGGTGATCATTTTCTGAGAGTTGCCCAGCCAACTATAGAGGCAGCTGATCTGGCAAGTGAGACTGGGTTTTCCAAGTTTTAGATCTTCCATCATTTGCCCATGCAAATCGGGTGTGATCACCGCATGCTTGGGAGTGCAGGCAACAACAGAGAATACAACAATAACCAATGCAAGATCACGCAACATACCGGGCGCCCTCACGCTTGGCTGACAGGTTGATAAAGCGATATGAGTCTACAAGAAATTGTTTTTTCGGCGGTTTTAGATAGCAGTTGGTTTCGATGCGGTCAACAAAATTCTCGACAGAACATTTTCGGCAGAAGTCAACGACGACAGGGCATTTACTGACCGATTTCCTTTGTTGAAACCCTCGAGCGGATCGAACTCGTGAGGGACCTCCGGCTCGGTGAATACGACGTGCTGGTGGGGATCAACCTGCTCCGGGAGGGGCTGGATATTCCCGAAGTGTCGCTGGTGGCCGTGCTCGATGCCGACAACGAAGGCTTCCTGCGCTCCGACCGCTCCCTCATCCAGACCGCCGGACGGGCTGCCCGCAATGTCGAGGGGCTGGTCATCCTCTATGCCAACCGCGTCACCGAATCGATGCGCCGCGCGATCGACGAAACCGAGCGCCGCCGCGAGATTCAATTGGCCTACAATGCCGAACACGACATCACCCCCCAAACCGTCTACAAAGAAATCACCGACATCCTGGCCGCATACAAGCCGCGCGAAGAACTGCCGCCGCTCGATTTCATCATGGAGCCCCAGGACTGCTCGGCGCGAAGGCCTCCGGAATGAGCCCCGACGACCAGATTCGGGCCTTCGAAAAGGCCATGAAAGAAGCCGCCGCCCAGCTCGAATTCGAAAAGGCGGCAGTGTTGCGTGATCAAATCAAACGCCTGCGCGAACAGCAACTGCTGACCCAGGGATAACGCTGGGCTCGGGTCCACCGCGGCCGACCGCACCCAGGGCAGGCTTCCTGTATTCCCCGTCCCTGGTCCTTCTCCAATGCCTCTCGCCACTATCCACTGATCACTGGTCACTGATCACTGGTCACTGGTCACTGACCACTGATTGCTATTGCTCACACTGCCGCATGCTTGCTTTCTTTCCCCTCATGCTATCACTTCCCCGTTCCACAACCTGTTCAGAAAATCGCGCCACGGGAGAATACGAATACCCTCATGCACCCGCGGAGCGCGTTCATTACAGACGACAAATGCTTTTGCGGGACGGTACTCCTGCTAAACGTCATGAGTGGCCGCAGCTCTGTGGTATCGACCCGACTCGTCCCCTTTACCTCTATGGCCACTTCTCCCTGACCTAAAATAAAATCCACTTCCAATCCCGACTTCGTTCGCCAGAAATTTACCTCATAGTCCAGCTCACAGTACGCACGATGGGCAAGAATTTCCATGAGGATGAAATGCTCGATAGCCTTTCCGAACTGTTCGCCTTTCTGCTGAGGAATCCGGCGATGGGTGATGGCCCCGGCAACACCGACATCGAACAAATAGAACTTGCCGGCTCTTATGATCACGTGACGATCTTGACGCTTCTTATAAGGCTCGATCATCGTCCCGAGCAGGGTGTCGATAAGGATCTGATAATACTCTTTAACGGTCTTCGCATCCACGCCGCAGTCCCGGGCAATATTGGCATAATTCGTAAGTTCTCCGTGAGAGTACCCCATGGCCTCGAAGAACCGTGAAAAGGCGGGAATGTTTCGGCTCAAACCCTCAGCGAAAACCTCCTCCTTGAGATAATCCCCAATATAAGCCTGCAGCGACTTTCGGTATTCCTCCTGCAAGTAGTGCACGGGTATCATACCCCGGTTGAGCGCTCTGAGCAGATCGAAGTCAGCCACCTCTGCGGAGACAAGGGGGTGCATCGCATAGCGCCAGGCGCGGCCTCCGAGCAGATTTGCCTTCCCCCGTTTCAGCTTCCTGGCGCTCGAGCCGCACAGAATAAATCGCAGGCCCTCGTTTTCGATAAGCCGGTGGACTTCATCAAGCAACTGCGGCACCTTCTGCACTTCGTCGATGATGATCGGCTCCTTGAGCTGCTGCGGGGGCGCCGCAAGGAGCTGCTCCCGCAGCAGAAAGGGTCGCTTGACGAGATCAAGGAACAGATCCGTCTGCAGCAGGTCGTAGCTCAGGCTGCCCGGGAAGGTCGCCTTCAGGAACGTGGTCTTACCGGTCTTCCTCGGTCCCCACAAGAAGGCGGACTGTCCTTGCGGCAGCTTGATCTTCAGTAACCGGGTCATCGTCTGTATCATGGATATTCCTCCCTTTTGGTAAAACTATTAGGGAGTGTCATCCATCTCGGTGAACTTGTCAACAGCCCAAAGAATGTCATCGACTGCTTGGTACAGCAAGTCCTTTTTTTCGATTAGGGAAAGGGAATTGAAGTGGGCAGAAGCGCGGGAAGAGAAGATTGGAAAGTAGGGATTTAGTGCCGCGCAAAAGCGTGTCCAAATTCGATGCCTGGATGCACAGATGCGCAGCAGCGTAGGTTGGGTTTCGTTCCGTTACGACACGCGCATACAATTATGACATGTCCGGGGAACGAAACCCAACAAGAGCCGACCAATTGAAGCGGAATGTTGGGTTTCGTTCCTCGATCGATCCTGGCATTGGGAACCGCCATCATGATGAGGAACGAAACCCAACCGATACGAGGCTATCTGAGAGGGTTTCTAAAAACCCTCAAAGAGTCCCTTTGTGGACGCATGCAAAAATCCTAAACCGTCATTCCCCCATGCTTCTGGCGGAAATCCACGTACTGTTTGTTCCCTGGCCCCCGCCAGAAGCATGCGGGGGGTGACGACCGGAGGACCTTTTTAGACACGCTCTGAGATGATCCGACCCAAATTGGAAGGTGGGGTGGCTTATCTATATTGGCCCAAATTATGTCCCTTGAATGTGGGGCTTTATTTTGAGTATACTATTTCATTAAATGAACTGGAAATGAGCTCTCTTTTCCAGAGAGGAGATTGGAACGGTGGCGGGAGGAACGACATGTTGATCCAAACGAAAGTTCAGATCGATAAGGAAAGCTACGATTTCATTAAGAGGTTCGTGAAGAAGCTGAAATATAAAAGTTTGAGTGAATATGTTCGAGAGGCAGTACGGGCAAAGATCACGCAAGATCGGAAAAGGCTGCGCGAACAGGAGAGGGTAGCAGCCATGAAAATGCTCGCTGAAACATCGCCTGGAAACCTGTTCGAGTCAATCGAGGGGGATGATTTTGAAGACCGGTGATATTTACTGGGTCAATCTTGAACCGACCATCGGTGATGAGATCAAGAAGAAACGGCCGGTCGTGATTCTTAACCCCGGTCATCACCGCCATCTTAGGCTCGCCATTGTTTTGCCCATAACCCACTGGCGGCCCGAGTGGAAAGATCACGCCTTCTTCGTCCCGGTGGAGCCCTCAGAGAACAATGGACTTCGAAGAAGTCCGCAGTGGATTGTTTTCAGATCAGGGCGATCAGCCATGAACGGTTTCCTGGAACGTATCGGCGCCACTTCGGATGCGGAGATAGATCAGATGAAAAGGGCGATCGCTCTCATCCTCGACATCGATCCCGAACACTGTTTTTAGTGATTAGTGGATAGTGGCTGGTGGTTGTGACCAGTGGTTAGCGGCTAAAAAAGGAGGCCCGCCTATGTTTCCCAAAGGGATGCGCGTTTCGGCAGGCTGGAAAGCCTGCCCCACAGATCTGCCGCGGTTGGAAAATGCGCCTGCAAGAAGTTACAAGTGCCCTCCATGGCCCTGCGTCACACGCTCCGAGCGTCGCTGGGTCGTGATCAGGCCGCCTGCTGACGCGACGGCGGCCTGATCACGACCCAGCGACGCTCGGAAAGAGCAGCGGGTGCCAAGGGTACAAGGGCTCAAGGGCCAAGGGCAACATCCCTGGAGAGGCGAAAGCCCAAGACGTCGCCGCGGTCGTCGGGCGGGCCGCCGCCGCGAACCGCCGACCGGCAGCCCCGCGCACCGCCGTACCAGCCGCCGCCGCGGATCACCCGGGGGGAGCCCCTGGGGCTGTCCACCCAGGCTCGGCCGTCAGCCGGCGCCCCATCATAGCTGCCGTGCCAGTCGTCCTCCACCCACTCCCAGACGTTGCCGTGCATGTCGTACAGGCCCCAGGCGTTGGGCTTCTTCTCCCTACAGGATGTGTCCTGCCTTCTGAATTTCCGGAGTACCAGGCAAACTCACCAAGCCGGTTGGCATCGTCGCCGAAAGAGAATTCCGCATCGCTGCCGGCCCGGCAGCCATACTCCCACTCCGCCTCGCTGGGGAGACGGTAATCTTTTGTCTTTTCGATCTGGTTGAGTTTGTTTATGAATTGTTGGACATCATCCCAGGATACCTGCTCCACCGGGCAGTCGTCTCCGCACTCTTTGAAACGCGAGGGATTATTCGCCATGACCCGCTGCCACTGGCCCTGGGTGACGGGTGTGGTCTGGAGATAAAAAGGCCGCACGATCTTCACTTCATGGTAGGGTTTCTCCCATTCGTACCATTCTTCTTTCCCGCCAAACCGATCCATGAGTTCCTTCGTACTCATGCGACTGCCCATCATGAACGATCCTGCCGGTATCAGGACAAACTGCATGCCGATGCTGTTTGTCAGCACGGCTTCAGACGCCGGCGCGATCGCTTGCGGAGAGGGAACTGCATCAGTACGGCCTTCCGAAGATACATGAAATCCATTAGGCTCGGCTTCTCGAGAAACCACAGCTTCGCCTTTTACATCACTCTTCGGAGGGCCAAGAATAGCTTCGATGGCAGCAAGCAGTCTCTTGAACTCCGGGTGGTCCAGCTCGCCCCGCCAATCGACGAGGTCGGCGGCCTGAAATTGCCGGAAGCCCATAGGAGGCCTCACCTCCTCGATAAGCACAGGAGCCAGGATATTTCTTTCGCGGCCTTCCTCCGCCTCCACGTCATATCACCCAATGTGACTTGACTGATTTATTTGACCACGCGACCACCACGCAGGCGGCCGCCTCCAGTGCCTCATCAATGACCTGCCGCCAGGTTTTTCCCACCGGGATAGTCCAATCCCACCAGACCGGCCAGCCCCGATCTGCCAATGCTTTTGCCAATGCATCAACCTTCTCCCGGTCTTCCCTGGCGTAGCTTATGAAAATTCCGCTCATCTCTTGATAGCCCTCATCAGTGGACAGTTCCAGCAATCAGTAACCGCTATGCAATCACGACAAACAAAAGTGAAACACCCCGGCGAAGCCGGTGGCGCGATCAGTTCCGACCGTCTCAGAGGCGCTTTTGCCCATCAGATGATACAAGACAAATTCCCAACTTGCCAGACATTTCAAAATATATCGGTCCCAAAACGCCAATCGTCTGATGCATCCGGGCAATCTTTATCCGTGCCAAGGCGCATCGGAATCACAGCAAAAGGAGGGCGGGTTTTCCAACCCGCCAGGCGGCCCTTGTCAAGCCACAGACCCATCCGAATCTCACACAGCGCCAACGTTCCTTTTTCGATCATTCCTGATTGATAGATTCGCAAAAAGTCGTCACCCCGGTGAAAACCGGGGTCCAGGTATCTTCTAACTTACTGAAAACACTGCATTCCGGCTTTCGCCGGAATGACGAGGAAACACCTTGTGGGCCTTTTTGCGAGACCATCATGATTCAGCAAAGGAAATAATAGTTCCTACGTGCCGCGTACAAATTACCTTGCTTTTTGATATTTATATTTCTAAAATGCAAGATAATCTATAAAAATGCGGCTTAATGCGCGGGCCGGTCAAACAGCACCGGCGACAAAGTTCTTTTGAAAAGAGGTCGCTTGATGAACTACCGAAACCGCCATGCCGAAAAGAGATTGCTTTACCTGAAAGATTTTTTCAAGGTCGTCCTGATCACGGGCGCCCGCCAGGTCGGCAAGAGCACCTTGCTGGCACACCTCTTTCCCGAGCTGAGAATGGTCGTCTTCGATCCGGTTCAAGATCTTTATGGAGCACGCCAGGACCCCGATCTCTTTCTGAACAATTTCCCTCCGCCTCTCATTCTCGATGAAATCCAGTTTGTACCGGAACTCTTGCCGGCGCTTAAACGAAGAGTTGACCTGAGCGAATCTCCCGGCCAGTATTTCCTGACCGGTTCGCAAAATCTCGGCATGCTGCGCTCTGTCGCGGAAAGCATGGCGGGCCGCGTCGGCATCCTCCCGCTCGAGGGCATGACCACCCACGAACTCTCCGGGTGGGGGAAACGAGACGGCTGGCTGCCGGTATATCTCAATGATCCGGATTCCTTGCCCGGGTTGGCGACCGGAAAGATAGACCAGTTCCAGAACCTTGCGCGAACCCTCTGGCGTGGCGCCCTGCCTGGACTGCTGGACGCTCCCGATGAGATCGTTCCGGATTATTTTCGAGCCTATGTGCAAACCTATGTCGAGCGGGATGTCAGGCTCATGGGGGACATTAGGGAACTTGCCGCCTTTGGCCGTTTTTTGGGATTGGCCGGAGCGTTGACCGGCCAGGAGGTGAATGCGTCGCAATGCGGGCGAGACGTTGGCGTAACGCCGGCCACGGCACGCAAGTGGCTCGATCTCCTGGTCAATACATACCAATGGCTGGAGCTCTTTCCCTACCAGGGAAACACCATAAAGCGGCTGAGCGGTAAGCGAAAGGGGTTTCTGCGAGACACCGGAATGGCCTGCCATCTGCAGCGTATCTCCTCGCCCGAGGCGCTGGCGGTCAGCCCGATGCTGGGCTCGATGTTTGAGACATGGGTCGTGAACGACATCCTGCGCCAGGCCATCACTCTCAATGTGCCGCCCCAGGCTTATCACTGGCGCACGGGAGCGGGCGCCGAGGTGGACCTCCTTCTCGAGCGAGACGGCACGCTCTATCCCATAGAAGTCAAGTGCAGGAGCAATCTTACGAAGCACGATGCGCGAGGCCTTCGAGCGTTTCGCGAAACCTACCGGAACGCAAAAATCATGACCGGCCTCATCGTCTATGCGGGAGGTGATTGCTACCGGGTGGACGAAAACACCCTTGCCTTGCCATGGAACGTATGGTTGCGTGAATAGTCGAGCTCCATCGAACCTTCCGCACAGCATCCAACAGGACTTTGCATATAAGCAAGGTTTGTAATAGTCGCTTCAGCGGCAGGAAAAAGCGCTGGAGCGTTTATACGAATAGACTCAGCGGCGATTTCACCGACCTTGGGAGGATCGTGGGGATAGCCTTGCCAAGGAAACTCATCAGGTGGTAAGCCCGCTTCGAGCGCTGGTCCGCACCAGCTTGGTGAGAAGAATCGCTTAATTTGGGCAGTAAAAAGTGGCGCACATTTTCACCCATTTGCCGGGCTGTTTCGGTGGGCACAAAAGGACGCGCCCACCCTACGATTTTTTGGCGTCCAACGCTGCTGAAGAAGTAGGGTGGGCACAGTTTTATCGTGCCCACCAAAACGGGATGGTTACTTCCGCCGGGATGTACCGGGCTTCGTCGCGAATTTGCTTTTCAGGAGATCGGCCAACGTTCCCATGGAGTCGGATTTCTCTTTTACGTATTGTTTGTAATCCTCCTCTCCTTCTTTCTGCTCCGCCGCTGCCTGCTCGGACCCGGCCAATGACAGGGAAATCCGCTTATTATCCCGGTCAATATTATCGACCTTGACTTCCACAACCTGGCCTTTCGACACCACCTCGCGCGGATGATTGATTCTCTTCCCCGCCCCCAGTTTGGAAATGTGGAGCAGACCGTCCACGCCGGGTGCGAGCATGACGAACGCGCCGAAATCGGTCAGCCGGACCACCGTACCGGGGAGGCGTGAGCCTTCCGGAAAGTCTTTGGCTACGTTTTCCCAGGGATCGGGCAAGGCTTGTTTCAGACTGAAAGAGAAGCGATCCTTTTCCCAATCCAGTTTCATGGCCACGACCTCGACCTCCTGGCCGACTGCCAGCCGTTCCTGGATGTCCTCCACCCGGTCCCAGCCGATTTCGGAGATGGGTATAAGGCCTTCGATGCTGCCGATTCTGACGAAAGCGCCAAAACTTCGAATGGAGCTGATGGTTCCGCTAACCTTCATTCCCTCCTGCAGCGATTCTTTCAGCACCTCTTTCTGCCGCTGGCGTTCTTCTTCCAGGATCGACCGATGGGACAGAACGAGGTTTCGTCCTTTCTCCCCGTACTGCGTAATGCGGAAGGACAAGGTGCTGGCCGATGAGATCGCCCGGTTTCTCCACCCGTTGCAGGCCCATCTGGGAGAAGGGGCAAAAGCCGCGGAGTTCCCCCGCTATTTTGATTTCATAGCCACCCTTGATTTCTTTTTCAACCAGCCCTTCCACCGGTATTCCACTTTCCCATGCCTCTTCCAGGTAGTGCCGTCCGGCCTCGCCCCCGGTGATCCTGGTGGTAAAACGCAGGTCATTGTTGTTCATCGACAGGAAGTAGGCCTCGAGGAGGTCACCTTCTTTTACCGAGATGTTTCCTTCCTCATCCAGCAATTCCTTCCGCTCGAGATAGCCTTCGCTCTTCCCGCCCAAATCAAGGAAGATCCATTCCGCCGAAATCTTGACGATCGTTGCCTTGACTTTCTCTCCCGCATGGAATCGGACAGGTTTTATCGTAGTCTCCTGCAACAGTTCGGCGAAGCTTTCTTCTTCCGTTATTTCATCCGTTATTTCATCCATTCTTTCGTTGTGCTCATCCATTTGAATTCCTAACCTCTTTCAAGATCTCGTTGATGCCAAAAAGAGCGGTGCTATGGAGCCCACCACCATCCTCAGGTAAGCGAGCTCAGCAAGGGCCCGAAGTGAGTCTGATAGCGGCGGCGAAAGGTCCTCCAGTCCATGTAGTGTTCCTGAGTCCCGTACTGTTCGATGGCATAAGTTGCCGCAACGGTGCCCATCTGGCAGCAAATATCCCACTCCAGGTCCATGCTCCGGCCTTTGAGCAGTCCCGCCCTGAAGGCATCGCCCGCTCCCGTCGGGTCGAGCACCTCCGGCACGGGGATTGCGGGGATGAGCACTCTTTCACCCTGGATATCGAGCGTCACCCCGTCGGGCCCAAGGGTGGTAATGACCACCTGCACGTGCTGGTAGAGCGTCGGCATCGACCATTTCGTCAACTGGAGAAACTGGGACAGTTCGTAGTCATTGGAAATGAAGCACTGGGCGCCGCCGGCAGCTTCCCGCAACTCCTCCCGTTCCCAGGTGTTGAGGCTTTGGCCCGGATCGAAGAAATACGGCACCTGAGCCTCGCGGGCTTTTTGGGCGAAAGTCATCATGTCTCGTTTGTTGCCCGGACCAATAAAGACCAGCGTTCCCGTTTTGATGCCGTCGAGCGGCGGCAGGTCGGCATCGAAAGCCATCGCTCCGGGATTGAACGCGGTGATCTGGTTGTCATCCTGGTCCGTCGTAATATAGGCCCCGGCGGTGAGGACCTCAGGGACCTCCTTGATCCAGCGCGTGGATAACTGATTTTGAGCAAGCCACTGGCCATAGCGCGCAAAGTCCTCACCCGCCGCCGCTACGATGTACGGCTTTTCTTCCAGCAAGGCCAGGGTGTAGGCAATGTTGCCGGCCGTTCCGCCAAATTTTTCGACGAGCCCGTTGATGTTGAAACAAACGTTGAGAACATGGATTTTATCCGGCAGAATGTGGTCCGCAAAACGCCCGGGAAAATCCATGATTCGGTCGTAAGCCAAAGATCCCGAAATGAAAATGCGCATCTTCCTTTCGCTCTCTTCCTTCGCAGGGGAAATGTTCTTCGTACCAGACCGCAATCTGGTCGAATTTGTCCTTAAGGATTACTAGACTCTTATAACGTAGTCCTCTATACTAGAAAGCCTCAGCAGGAGCAAAGCCAAAAAGAGGATGGAAAAGATGAAGCTTCGGCATGTCCCGGTGACAGTGAATTCGCTGATGGTGTTTGTTTTTTTCTCTCTGCTGCTCATTCCTTCAACCGTCTGGTGTGGGCTCTTGAGAATCAACATGAATGACGGTAATTCCGTCGAAGTCCCTTACTTCTGGGAAGAAAGCGGGGAAGTAAAATTCGAATTCGCCGACGGCGTTGCAGGCATTCCCAAAGGGCAGGTGAGTTCGATCCAGGAAATCCTCACCGCCAAGGAGTTCGACCCGGAAGTACTGCTGGATACGCCCAGAGACACCGCCAATATGGAACATGCAAAGAAGGTTCAGGACCTTGTTGCCGGCCACCTTCCCTCACTGTTTGCCCATGAGAAATTAGACTTGGAGCAGATCGCTGCAAATACTCCAGTCCGAGAACCTCACCAAAAGGGGTGCGGCGCTTCAAATGAAGCCTTATTCGGACCGAGTTTCAATCTCGAGAACGATTCTGCGGAGCTTGTTCGCGTCCGGGGAGATGGCGTCCTGCTGGTCATGCGAAATATTCTGAGCAGCCGGGCAGACCTGCGAAACCGGGCATTCACCCTGGTCGCCTACGACGGCGAAGGAAACGTGCTGCAGCGAAGGCGTGCGAAATAAACGAGATCACTGCTTGATCGCAAGACCCAAAAAAAACTTGAAGTCCCCGGTCACCTCTTCTCGGTCACCGCTGCCATCAAGCCGGACCCTAAGATTAAACGGTTTGAGATCGTCGCGGCTCGCCGAGGTAGTGGTTGATGGTTGATGGTTGTTGGTTGATTGGTTGATGGTTGATGGTTGATGGTTGATGGTTGATGGTTGATGGTTGATGGTTGGTTGTGTTTGGTTGCGGTTTTCGTGGACTCCACGCAAATCATACTGTGTCCCGAAGCGTCAGGACCCTAGCGCAAACTCCCCGTCACATTTCCTTCAGCCCCCACTCACCACTCTTTACTCCCAACTCATGACTCACCTTTTTTCACTCTCCACCCTCTTCACCCTTCACTCATCACTCATCACTCATCACTCGCTACTCATCACTCATCACTCATCACTCAGCACTCATCACTCGTCACTCGTCACTCATCACTCATCACTCATCACTCGTCACTCATCACTCGCTCACTCACCAACACCGCAACCGTAGCCCCCCACCCGCCGCCGCCCGCATCCGCCTGGCGCAAGGAGAGGACCCGGGGATGTTTTTGCAGAATGGCATGGACTCTCTGGCGGAGCACTCCCTGTCCTTTGCCGTGAATGATCAGGACTTCGCGAAATCCCTTCTCACAGGCCGCCTCGAGGTAATCATCGAGAAGTTCTTTCACCTCGCGTGGCTGGAAGGTGTGCAAATCGAGGGTATCCTCGATCGGCACAACCACCGCATTTTCGAGATCATCTGGAGGCATCGGTCATTCCTTTGCACTTTCTCAATAAGTAACTGTAAATAAATAACTCATCGGTTTATAAATTCTCTGGGCTTAATGGTGTAGTTCCAATCTTCGCCATGGAATGTTGCCCGATGGATGTTGAGCTCTTTCATCGCCTTTGGAGGGACTTTGATGCCGGTATCATATCTTCCTTGATCGAGCTGAGCCTGGATATACATCCCCGCTTGGGTTGTGGTATTGGCAATAAGGTTAACAATCACTTCATGGCTGACGAGTGGTCTACCCCGCCAATTCTCGGTAATATGAGAGAACATACGATGCTCGATTTTGTTCCATTTACTCGTTCCGGGTGGAAAATGACATACACTGATGTTCAGTCCAATTTCATCGGCAAGTCGCTGAAGTTCGACTTTCCACAACCGGCACCGACTTCCATTGCTTCCCCCTCCGTCTGCCGTAACGAGAAGATCGGTAGCGTGCAAATATACTCTGGAGCCCATATTCAACCACCAACGTCGGAGTGTCTCAACGGCAAACTCCGCTGTGTCATGGTCTACTCCCACACTCACCCATCCGCAGTTGGCTGTCTGGTCGTAAATCCCATACGGGAGACCTTTGCCCAACTCCTTGTCTTGGAAGTCATAGGTGCGCACTTTCTCAGGTCTACCCTTGGGCTGATACTCACATCCTTTCTGAGCAAAATCACCTATCAGTTCTTTCTTTGCATCAACGGAGACAATAGGCTGTCCCCGTTCTTGAAAGAATTTCACCCGTTCGTAGATGTACTCAAACTGAGCATTCCGATCAGGATGAGACGATCCCTCCTTTGTCTTTCGCGTCGATTGAAGACTATAGCCGAGCTTATCCAGGAATTGATAAACCTTCGTATGACTGACACGGTGTCCTTCCTTAACCAACTCTCTGGCCAATCTACGAGTGCTCTTATTTGTCCAACGAAGAGGCGACATTGGGTCACCGCGTGCCGTGGGCTCAACCAGCCTATCCAACGCCAAAAGCAAGTTCGCATCTTCACCCGTGAGTTGCTTACGCCCACCGCCAACTTGCCGGATACGCCGTGGAAGCTCATCACTCCGGACCTTTGGGAGTTGCTGCAATTGGCTACGGCCAATCCGGATAGTACTCTCCGCCAATCCTGTTGCCTTAGCAACGGCAGCGACGCCTCCATGTCCCAAAGCTTTAGCTTCCGTTGCAGCCCACAAACGACGAGTTCGTTCATCGAATTCTTGGTGCAACAGTTTGTACTTGTGCTCAATTGTTTTTACTACCGCCTCAGTTATCATAAAATAATTATGAAAAATAAACTGATGCGAGTCAACAAGAATATCCAAAAACAATGAGTTATTTATTTACGCG